>CAKPBC010000003.1 GCA_934140155.1 uncultured Bacilli bacterium
AATAAATACAAATTTACCACCGACATAATTTCGACTCTAGAAATTTAAATTATAATTATTATACTATAAATTAACAAAATTCTCCATATTTCCGTGGTATTTAAATAATAAATTATATATAATAATTTTAGAAATAAAACATAGTTAGCCACCTGTTGCTCACCTGCTCCATTTTATTAATTAACATCCGATTATTTCGGATTTTTTTATGTTCAGATACCAAAGCGTTAAACACAATAAAAAAATTCTTGCAATTTGACTTTATTATTAATATAATAACAATGTGCTTACGAGAGTAGGTATGATCATTCGTGATCAAAGATGTTTTCTCAGAGTGGGGACCTCCCCACTCTTTGATTTGTTAGGAGGAAAAAATGACAGTATTAGAAGAAGTTACTAATTTAATTAAGCCTAGTTTAGATGAACAAGGCATCAGTATCTATGAGATTACCTATCAAAAAGAAGGTAAAGATATGGTACTTAGAATTTTAGTAGAAAAAACTGATGAAACTAACATTAGTTTAGACGAAATTGTTAATGTTTCAGAAAAAATTTCTTTATTGCTTGATGAGGCTGATATCATTAAAGATGATAATTACATGCTTGATGTTGCTTCTGCTGGAGCGGAACATCCAATCAAGTTACAAAAAATTGAAAAATATGTTAACAAGTATGTCAATCTTCATTTGATTAATCCTATCGAAGGGGAAAATAGTTTCGAGGGTACAATTATTAATGTTAACGAAAATGAGATATCGTTAACTATTAGAATTAAAACAAGAACAAAAACAATTACAATTAATCGTGAAAATGTTGATCGAGCAAGATTAGCAATTAAATTTTAGAAACAGAAGGGAAAAGTATTATTTATGATTAATGCAAAAGTATTTTTAGAAGGACTTGAATCTTTAGAAAATGAAAAGGGACTATCTAGAGAAGTTGTCCTAAACGCACTAAAAGAAGCTATGGAAAAAGCTTTCCGCAAACAACTTGACAAATTTGATGATGCGTTAGTAAGAGTGGATATTGATGATAAAACATCAACTATAAAACTCTTTCAACTTAAAAAAGTTGTTGAAGAAGTTGATGATGATTTCCTTGAAATCTCTTTAGAAGATGCAAGAGAAAAAAATCCAGATTTAAATGTTGGTGATTATTATGAAATCCCATATCAACTCGACTTTTTAACCAAAGGTTCTGTTCAATTAGTTGCTTCAATCTTACGTCAAAAAATAGCTGAAGCTGAAAAAGCTTCTTTATATGACAAGTATAAAGATGAAATTGGCGAAATGGTTCAAGGACAAGTTGAAAAAGCTGATGAACGTGGCGCTATTATCAATATTGGTAGATTAAGTGTATTCTTACCACGTAATCACATGATTCCAGGTGAAAGATTTAAAGTAGGAGATACAGCAAAGTTATTTGTTTCTGATGTTGTATCTACACCAAAAGGAGCTCAAGTTGTCGTTTCACGTACTGATCCAGGTTTCTTAAAAAGATTATTTGAAACTGAAGTTCATGAAATTTATGAAGGTACAGTAATTATTAAAAACATTGCTCGTGAAGCAGGACATAGAAGTAAAGTTGCTGTTTATTCATTAGACCCTAATGTTCCTGCAACTGGTGCATGTATTGGTCCTAATGGTAATCGTATTCAAAAGATTGTTGCTCAATTAGGTAATGGTAATGAAAAAGAAAAAATTGATGTTATTAATTACTATGAAAATCCAGGATTATATATCATGGAAGCTTTAAAACCTGCAACAGTTAGAGGTGTACAATTAGATTATGAACATAAAAAAGCTGTAGCAGTTGTTCAAAATAACGAATTATCAGTGGCTATTGGTAAAATGGGTGTTAATGCTCGTCTAGCAGTTCGTCTAACTGGCTGGAACATTGATATTAAAGAATTAGATGAAGCACTTCGTTCTGGTGTTAACTATAAGACTGCAGATCAATTACTAGCAGATGATGAAAATCATGATATTGTCGAAGAAGTTGAAAATGAAGTAATTGAAGAACCAAAAGAAGAGATAAAAGAAGAGGTTAAAGAGCCTGTCGAAGAAGTAAAAGAAGATGTTGTTGATGCTTCTTCTAAAGATGAAGAACCTATTGAAGAAAAAGCTGAAGATAAAGTAATTGAAGAACCAAAAGAAGAGATAAAAGAAGAACCAAAGGAAGAAGTAAAAGTTCATGTTGAAGAAGAAAAAGAAGAGCCTGAACAAAAAGAAATCAAAGAAGTTACAACAAACAAGACTCTTGCTGATTTAGAAAAAGAACTTGAAAACGAAAAACGTCGTCGTGAAAATTCTAATAATTATAGACGTCCATGGAAAAAAGCCGAAAAGAAAAATGAAGAATCTAGTACTGAAGAAGATAATTCAATCATTCCTTCAAATATTAAAACAGAAAAAATGGATATTTATACTCAAGAAGAATTAGAAGAATTAGATCGTGAAGAAGAAGAAAATTACGATGATGACGATGATGATATCGATTACGACGAATTTGATTCTTACTACGATGAAAAATAATTAATTAAACTGAAAGGATGTTGCAAATGAAAAAAATACCAATGCGCCGCTGTGTTGCTAGTAATGAGATGCTCCCTAAAAATGAGTTAATAAGAATTGTTAAAACTCCTACTGGTGAAGTAATAGTAGATGTAACTGGTAAATTAAATGGTCATGGTGCATATCTTAAAAAGAACATAGAAACTATAAAACTTGCCCAAAAGAAAAAAATATTAGATCGTGCATTGGAGACTTCTATTCCGGATAGTGTTTATGCGGATTTAGAAAAGTTAATTCATGAATAACATTCTTCAGTTGTTGGGTTTAGCTTACAAAGGAAAGCGTATAATTATAGGTGATGATATATTAACTAGTCTTAGACAAAATAAAAAATTATCACTTATAATTATTGCTAATGATGTAAGTGAGAACACATTAAAAAAATTTAAGGATAAAGCTAATTTTTATAAAATAGATTATATTATCTTATTTAGTAAAGAAGAACTTGGCCAATCCTTAGGAAAAGACTATATAAGTGCAGTTGGTATATGTGACAAAAAATTAAAAGAAAAAATTCTTAATGAAAGCAGGTGATTTATATGTCGTTTAATGGAAAAAATAAAAAATCCAAAACAACACGTGTAAGCAATATTCCATCAAATCGAAACATTAATAAAAATGAACTAAATAAGGTTAATGGTGGTGTATTCGTTTATACAGGTGACATAACAGTTAGCCAATTATCAAAGGAATTAAATATTCCAGCAACTAGTATAATACGTTTCTTGTTTATGCAAGGAAAGATGGTTACATTAAATCAAAACCTTGACGATGAACTTATTGGAGAAATTTGTTTAGAGTTTGGTTATGATTTTAAGAAAGAAAAAGTTGTTAGTGAAGAAAATTTTGAGGAAATAGAAATTGTCGATGATCCAAGTTCTCTTAAAGAGCGTTCCCCTATCGTCACAATTATGGGACACGTTGATCATGGTAAAACTACACTTATTGATACTATTCGTAATTCGAATATTGTTGA
The DNA here is from genome assembly GCA_934140155.1 of uncultured Bacilli bacterium. Lineage (GTDB taxonomy): Bacteria > Bacillota_I > Bacilli_A > RFN20 > CAG-826 > RUG131. The sequence continues at coordinate 3,550 of CAKPBC010000003.1, forward strand.
TACAGAAGCTGGCGCTATTACGCAAGCTATTGGCGCTTATCAAAAAGAAATTAATGGTAAAAAAATTACCTTTATTGATACTCCAGGACACGAAGCATTTACTGCTATGAGAAGTAGAGGTGCCTCTGTTACGGATATTGTTATTATTGTTGTTGCTGCTGATGATGGGGTTATGCCTCAAACTAAAGAAGCAATAGATCACGCTCGTGCGGCTAATGTCCCTATCATTATTGCTATTAATAAAATTGATAAACCAGGCGCAAATGTTGAACGTGTAAAACAAGAATTGATGGAATTGGATATTATTCCAGAAGAATATGGTGGAAAAAATATTTTCTGTGAAATATCTGCTAAGAAAAATATTGGCATTGATAATTTGCTTGAAAATGTTCTTTTATTAGCTGAAATGCTTGAATTAAAGGCTAATCCTAATCGTTATGCTTTAGGTACAGTGTTAGAAGCACGCCTTGATAAAGGCGAAGGTGCTAAAGCAACTTTATTAGTACAAAATGGTACATTAAATGCTGGAGACTTTGTTGTTGTCGGTGCGGCTTATGGTCGTGTTCGTAAAATGACAAATGAACATCGCGCTGAATTAAAATCAGCTGGTCCATCAACACCAGTTGCCATTATTGGTTTAACCGAAGTTCCAGTTGCTGGTGATAAATTCATGGCTTTCCCAACTGAAAAACAAGCTCGCGAAATTGCTGAAAAACGTAAACTTGCTAAAACTATGGATGAACGTAATTCTTCTGGTGGAGGTACATTAGAAGATTTATATAACCGAATTCATGAAGGCGAAGTACAAGAAATTAATTGTATTGTTAAAGCAGATAATCAAGGTAGTGCTGAAGCAGTTAAAGGTGCATTGCTTAATATTCAAGTTGATGGTGTAAAAATCAATGTATTACGCTCAACTGCTGGTGCTATTACAGAAACAGATGTCTTGCTTGCTTCAACATCTAATGCAATCATTTTCGGATTTAATATTCGTCCAGATGCAAAGATTCGTGCTAAAGCCGAAGAAGCTAAAGTTGATATTCGTTTACATACTATTATTTACCATTTAACTGAAGAAGTTGAAGCCGCTATGAAAGGTTTATTAAAACCAACATATAAGGAACATATTACCGGTCAAGCAGAAATTCGTAAAGTAATTGTTGCTAGTAAAATTGGTAAAATTGCCGGTTGTATGGTAACTAATGGCGTTATAAAAAGAGATTCATTATGTCGTTTAATGCGTGATGGTGTAGTTATTTATGAAGGTAAATTAAATTCTTTAAAACGTTTCCAAAACGATGCTAAAGAAGTTGCGGAAAACTATGAATGTGGCTTGACTATTGAAAACTTTAACGATATTAAAGAAGGAGATATAGTTGAAGGCTACGAAATGGTTGAGGAGAAAAAATAATTATGGCTAATCGTAATGAACGTATTCACTCATTAATTCAAAAAAATGTTTCGGAAATTTTACAATTTGAATTAAAAAATTCTTCAGTAGGATTTGTAAGTGTTACTGAAGCAATTGTTAATAACGATAATTCTTTTGCTAAAATTTATGTTTCTTTTTTAGGAAAAGGCGATAAAGAAAAAAGACTTGAAGCGCTTAATCGTTGTAAGGGATTTATACGTAGTGAATTAGCAAAAAGATTAGATATTTATAAAGTTCCAGAACTTGCTTTTGTGATTGATGATACTTACGAACGCGCCCAAAAATTAGAAGCTTCATTAGCGCGTGAAAAAGAAGCTATTGAGCACAAAAAGAAAATTTAACGGTCAGTCTTGGCCGTTTTTTTCATTGAATTTTAATTGTCATTTTAGTATTTTATATTATAATAATGGTTGGAGAATTGTGATACTATGAATGGATTATTTTTAATAAACAAACCTGCTGGCGTTACATCTAGAGATGTATGTAATAGTTTAATGCGAAAGTTCCGTTTTAAAAAAGTGGGACATGTTGGCACTCTAGATCCTTTTGCAACTGGTTTATTAGTAATAGTAATGGGTAAAGCAACAAAAGTTGTTCCATTTTTAGAAAAAGAAGATAAACATTACATCGCAACATTAAAATTGGGTGAAAAAACGGATACTTTAGATTTAGATGGAAAAATAATTGAAAGAAAAGAAGTTCCAGAATTAAATAAAAAAGAAGTTTCAAAAATTTTACATTCCTTCGTTGGAAAATTGAATCAACTTCCTCCAATGTATTCAGCAGTAAAATATAAAGGCGTTCCACTATATAAACTAGCAAGATCTAACATTGAGATAGATCGAAAAATTAGAACAATTGAAATAATTAAAGTTCGTTTAATATCAATTAAAGATAATATGATTAAATTTTCTCTTGATTGCTCTAAAGGAACCTATGTACGTACATTTGGTGAGCAATTTGCAGAAAAACTTGGAACAGTTGGTCATTTGATTAGTTTAAAGCGCACTAGAGTTGGTAGTTTTTCTTTAAAACAAGCTAAAACAGTTCGTAGTGTTAAAAAAGAAAATATTATTAATTCATACGAAGCATTAAAAAGCATGGATACTATAACAGTAGATGAAAAAACTGCGAAAGAAATAAAAGATGGAAGAATAATGGAATTAATCGACCATAATAAGTTAGTTTTGTTCATAGATGAAAAATGTAATCCGCTTGCGGTTTATCAACAAGTTGAAGATACGAATATATATAAAAGCTTACGTGGCTTATTTTAGAACAAAAAAGTAAAATATTTGTTGCTATTTAAACCACAATTGTGTAAACTAATTTCGTAACTTATTCTATGAATAACGAATCCTCGTCGTTTTTCTTGGATTAAGCCGGACAAATAAATAAGGAGGAAATTAAAATGGCACTAACAACTGAAAAAGTCGCAGAATTAGTAAAAACTTATGGACGCGATGAAAAAGACACAGGTTCTACTGAAGTACAAGTTGCTATTCTTACTGAACAAATCAATGCTTTAACAGCTCATTTAAAAGTTCATAAGAAAGATCATCATAGTAGACGTGGCCTTTTAAAATTAGTTGGTAAGAGAAGAAATCTTCTTGATTATCTTGCTAAAAAAGATAAAGAAAGATATGTTGCTCTTATTGGCAAATTAGGATTACGTAAATAGTAATTATTTAAGAGTCATTGCAATATGGCTCTTTTATTTTTGTTCATAATTGCTATAATTTAAGAGAAATATATATTTATATATATAGAGTATTGAAAAAATTGTTTAAAAACAGAAAGGATATGCAGAGACAATGTTTGTAAAATTGGTTGATAGTAAAAAGAAACAGCATCTATATCCAGCACGTTTTTCGTTTTGGTATTTGTTTTTTGGACCAATTTATACTTTAGTGAGAAAAAGTTTTCCATATAGTATTTTATGCCTTGTCTATCATCTTTTTTTAGTGCCTAAAAGCTTAGTAATTAAATTTTTTACGCTATTTAATCTTGATGAAAGTGTAATTAATGTTCTTGCTTATCCGCATTTTAATTTTGATATTTTTACTTATTTATTTATTTTAATTATTCCAAGAATCTTAATTGCCGCTTTTATTGATAATTATTATTTAAATATTGCTATTAATAAAAAGAATATGTTGCCAGCAGATGACGCTTCATTAGAAAAATTAAGCAAGATTTCTCAAAAATATAAAGATTTACCAGTTGATTCATCTTTTTTAGAAAAAACAACGTTTAATTTAAACAAAGAAGAAAATAGTAACGATAAAAAGAAAAACTATTTAGATTTAGATAAAACTAATTTATTAAGTAAAGATGAAATTAAAAATAAAGAACTAAAAGATTCTTATTATCAAAATCAATTAGATATATTATATGGAAAATATGAGTCTGGCTTTATTAGTGAAGAAGAACTTATTGAACATAAAAAAAGATTATTCAAGGAATGATATTTTTTGTTTAAGTGTTACAAATCATAAATTGCTCATATTATAAATTGGGTGATTATATGCCAAGATGTAAATATACAAATAGTGAAGTTTCTCTTTTAGCGCGACTTATGCGCTCAGAAGCAGTGGGTGAAGGTCGTTTTGGAATGAAATTAGTAGGTAATGTTGTTATTAACCGCGTTGTTGCAAAATGTTTGAATTTTAGAAAAGTAAATAATATCACACAAGTAATTTATCAAAAAGGTCAATTTGCAGGAATATCGGGAAAGTTGTTTTATGGAAATGCCACAAGCGTTGAAAGAAGATTGGCACTCGACACAATTAATTTCTGGAGAGCTTATCCAGCATATGCCGCTTTATTTTATCAAAATCCTGGAAAAGGTAAAACTTGTAGCAAACGATTTTGGGGAACTTACGCTGGAAAATTCAAAAATCACTGCTTTTATAACGCTGATGCAAGTGCAAAATGCCGTTTGTAAATAAAATAATTAAAAAAAATTTAAAAAAAAGTGAAAAAAAAGTAATTTGTCATTTGCCAAAATACCAAAGCGATTTTTTTATGGACTATATTATATATGGAAGAAATTGCCATTAATCGTGAGGTGTAAAGTATGGAAGACAAAAAAGAGGCATCTGTCGCAACAAAAGTTATCAATCCTAAGTTGCTAAAGTTCCGCGACGAAAAAGAGGGTACAATCGAGGCAATAGAAGAATATATTGCCCAAAATCGTAGTGAAGATACTTTCCGTGTTATTATGTTCAGCCACATTGACAAAAGAGGACTAAAAGATGCGGAAGTGTATAAGCGCGCAGGTTTAACGAGAAATGTATTTTATTGCATTAAGCGTGGAGGAAGTTATAAGATTTCCAAAAATAGTGCTTTAAGATTAGGAATCGGACTGGAACTAACTTTGGATGAATTAGAGTACTTATTAAGATCAGCAGGTTATAGTTTAAATCCTACTGATCCATTTGACCTAATTGTCCGTTATTTTATAGAACGTAGAATTTATGATATGGAGAAAATAAATTTAAGTCTCTATACTATTTTAGGTATATTTTTATAGTGTAGAGAAACTAATTTATGTTTTACTATTAAATTTTGGTTTTTTGTTTTAAAATAAACTAGAGGTGAAACTTATGATTAATATCGTATTGTACCAACCTGAAAAACCACAAAACACTGGTAATATAATGCGTACGTGTGTGGCCACGAATGCGCATTTACATATTATAGGTCCTTTAACATTCTCTCTTGACGAAAAAGCTTTGTTAAGAGCAGGCATGGATTATATTCAAGAACTGCATTATACAGTCTATAAAAATTTAGACGAGTTTTTAACTAGCCATGATGAGAAAAAGATTTATTATATTACTAGATATGGTAACAAGAGCCCAGATCAATTTAATTTTTCAAAAGTTAATGAAGAACTTTATATTATGTTCGGAAGAGAGTCAACGGGAATTCCACATGAATTATTAAGACGTAACTTAGAGCGTTGTATTCGTATTCCTATGGCTCCTTCTGCACGTAGTTTAAATTTATCTAACGCTGTTGCTGTCGTTTTGTATGAAGTTTTAAGACAACAAAATTATTATGGATTATCAACTTATGAAGCTATTAAAGGTGAAGATTTTCTATTAAAGGAGAATAGCGCTAATGAAAAGAAGTAGGATTATTTCTTTATTATTTTCGCTAACCTTAATTACTTCTTGTAGTAGTAATAAACTAGCAAAAGTATCATATGCTGAAGTTGGTGGAATGAAACAAGTTACATTAACCCAATACAAAGATCTTTTTGAAAGTGATGAGAATATAATTTCTTATTTATCTTTAAAAGGTAAAGATAATTGTGCTTCGTGTTATGGTGGCACAACAAGTGAAATAGCTCAATACGCTAGCGATAATCATTTTATTATTTATCATCTAGTTTTTGATGGAAATAGTGAAACATTTATTGATGATTATAATTCTTTAGCGGATTTTATGGCTGTTAAGAATGATAACGGTATAAAAAAAATAACAGATTACAAAGATGGAGTACCTGTTATTTATTCCTTACCTTCATTATTATGGTCTAATTCAGGATATATAGGATTCAATGTTAATAAAAATTTTATTACGACACTAAAACAAAATGTTATAGCAAGTAAGTGATAGCTATTATATTCTTTTAATGTTTTTGACTAGTTTTTTAAAATCGTCATCAATATTTCGAATATAAAAAGATTCATAACTATTTAAAATAACTTTCCCAAAACTATTTAGTTTTTTAACATTTTTCTTTTGTGTAAATTGTACTTCTCCATCGTCCATGTTGGAGTTAATAAGTGCAATTTTTGCTGCGGCTTCAATAACATTTTTTGATGGGTTTTCATCAAAAATTATTACATGCGAACCTGGTTTATCTTTAACATGTAAGAAATAGTGATTTTGTTTAGCTAAAGAAAATGTTAGATAGTTGTTTTGAAAATTATTTTTTCCAAATCCAATTTTAATATTATCGACAACCAAGTAATAAGGTTGAGACATCCCCTGACTTTTACTTGTTTGTTTTTTTAATACTTTTTTATTTATATAACCATTTTCAATTAATTCAAATTCAATACCTTTTAGATCTAAATCGTTTGATGTTTCTAGTTGATTATGCAAAGTTTCAAAATATGCAACTTTATCAGTAGTAATATCTATTTGTTCTTTGATATGGGCAATACTACGTTTTGCTTTTTTATAAGTGTTATAATAATCGTTAGCGTTTTCTGAAACGCTTTTAAGCGGATTTATCTTAATTTTTATTCCTTCAACTTCGATATAATCATTTTTTGGATCAATTAATATATCGTTTTGATAAGTAATAAGTAAATCGCCATATTCACGATATTTGTCCATATCTTGGGCTTTTTTTAATTCGGAATCTAAACTTAATAGTTTCTTCTTTAATGATTTTAAATTTCTATTAATGGCCAAAACAACATCTTTATTAGCGTCCATTCGATGTTTGTCCTCCATTTTTGAAAAATAATTAATATATAAGTCATTAGGGGTTATTTTTTTGCTATTAGGTGCTTCAATAACAGCATAACTTTTCCCATCAAAGAATAAGCCATATTTAAAATTATCATTATTTTGCATTATTTCTAATTCGTATTGAGAAAAATTGTTTTTAATATGTGTTGTTGGTTCAATGTATTTTGCATTAACACTAATAAATCGACCATTATGATCAATAGAAGTAGTTTTATAACAAGCTAAAATATTGTTTTCCTCATCGCAAATAATTAAATTTGTATTATTAGGAATCAATTCAACATATAGGTAACGGGTTACTTTTTTATATGCATCAGTTGTTTTATTAATTGTAAGTTTAACAATACGATCTGCTTCGATTTTTTCTATGTTAATAATCTTTCCATTTTCAATTTCTTTTTTTAGTTTAATAAGCAAACTAGAAGAACGAGAAATAAAAGTTTTATTTTCTTCAACTAAAGTAAAAAAAGGTGAACGATTATTTAAAGTTATAAATATTTTCTCTTTTCCATTTCTTGATTTAGATATTAAAAAATCGCTATCATTAAGCATAGTAATCTTGTTAATATATACACCAACAAGTTCATCCTTGATTAATGCGATTAATACTTCAATAAATTTATTAGATAAAGCCATAACAATCACCTAAATAATAGTAGCATAAATTTAATCACAAAGTTATATATTCTTATTTAAATAGTGAAAAAAATATATAGAAAAGCGCTTTAAATAACGCTATTTTACATTTATTTTGTTTGACAAATACTATATTCGTTTATTATAATAAACGATATGAAAAGATGGTGTTAATAAATGTCGAAAAAAGGGTTATTAATTATTCTTAGTGGTCCTTCTGGAGTTGGAAAGGGTACCGTAAGAAAAATTGTTATGCGTGATAAAAAATTGAATCTTGCTTATTCAATTTCCATGACTACTCGTAAACCACGTGAACGTGAACAAGAAGGTGTGGATTATTTCTTTGTGAGCGAAGAAGAATTCAAACGCAATATCAGTGAGAACAATCTTCTTGAATACGCTGAATTTGTTGGTAACTTCTATGGAACTCCACGTGATTATGTTGAAAAATTACGTAATGAAGGTAAAAATGTTATTTTGGAAATTGAAATAAATGGAGCTCAACAAGTACTAGCAAAAACCGAAGCTGATAATCGTGTTTCAATATTTTTAATGCCACCATCAATAGAAGAACTTGAAAATCGCATTCGCCATCGTCGTAGTGAGCCAGAAGATATTATTCAAAAGAGACTTGAAAAAGCACGTCGCGAAATGAATATGAAAGATGCTTATGACTATGTTGTTTTAAATGACAACGTTGAAGATGCTGCAAATAAAATCAAGAATATAATCCGTCGTAATAGCAAATAAATAAGGATGATAGGAGGAATACCATGATTGTTCTAAAAGTATTAGTTGAACATGCTGCGTATGCCTTAAATCGTCCTTTTTCTTATGTTTATAATGAGGAAAAACCACCTTGTGTTGGAGCGCGTGTAGTTGTTCCATTTAATAATAAAGACATTGTTGGCTATATTGAAAATGTTGAAATAGTTAATAAGTCAAAAGAAGAATATGAAGAAGAATTAGGTTTTAATCTAAATGTGGCTAAAAGTGTTATAGATAGTGAAGCAATTCTTACTAAAGAATTACGTGATTTAGCAAGTGAAGTTGCTGATTATTACCACGCTCCATTAATAAGTGTTTATCAAGCTATGCTTCCACCTTCACTTAAACCGACATCATCTTCATTTAATAATGCTAAAATTCAATATGAAAAATATGTGAAATGCATTAATTCTAATGAAGAAGGACTTACCAGCAAACAAATTGAATTATTACGATTATTGAATATAAGTTCTGAAGTAAAAAAAAGCGAGATTAAGTCTTTAAGTGTTTTAAAAAAACTTATTGATAATGGCAATGTAATAGAAATCAAAAAAGAAAAAATGCGTTATCGCTTTGAAAATATTAAAAATCTAAAAGAATATCCATTAACTACCTTACAAGAACAAGTAAAAAATGAGTTTTTAAATAGTAATGATTTAGTATATTTATTAGAAGGTGTAACGGGATCTGGTAAGACAGAAGTATATATAAAATTGGTAAAAGAAACAATTGACTCGGGTAAAAGCGCTCTAATACTTGTGCCAGAAATCTCTTTAACACCAGTTATGCTTAATCGTTTTTATACTTTATTTGAGAAAAATGTTGCAATCTTACATTCTGAATTAACAAGTGGAGAAAAATATGATGAGTATCGACGTATTTTGCGTGGTGAAGCCAAAGTTGTTATTGGGACAAGAAGTGCAATTTTTGCTCCTTTAGATAATATCGGAATTATTATTATTGATGAAGAACATGTGGAATCATATAAGCAAGATAACACTCCGTGCTATCACGCTCGTGAAGTTGCAATAATGCGCGCTAAACACTTTGTGGGATGTAAAGTGTTACTTGGTAGTGCGACTCCATCGTTAGAATCAGAAGCAAGAGCGTATAAAGGTGTATATCATCATTTAAAAATGCTTAAAAGAGTTAATGAAAGAGAACTTCCAAAAACCGAAATTGTTAGCCTACAAAATTTTAAAAATATTGACTACACTTCATCAATATTTTCCATTCCTTTAAGAAATGCTATTGATGAGTGCTTAAAAAGAAAAGAACAAGTAGTCCTATTATTAAATCGTAGGGGTTATTCAACAAGTGTTTTATGCCGAGATTGTGGTCATATTATAAAATGTCCAGATTGTGATATTCCACTTGTTTATCATAGTTTTGACAAATTATTAAAATGTCATAATTGTGGACATGTTGAACCTGAGCCACATACTTGCCCAAAGTGTGGATCAAAATATTTAACTAAAATAGGCTTTGGTGTTGAAAAAATTGAAGAAGAAGTTCATAAATTATTTCCTAATGCTCGCACATTAAGATTAGATAGTGATGTTGGAAAATTAAAAAATAATATTGTTACAACATTAAACAAATTTGCTAATCTAGAGGCTGATATATTAATTGGAACACAAATGATTGCAAAAGGACATGACTTTCCTAATGTTACTTTAGTTGGCTTAGTTCTTGCTGATTTAGGATTATCACTTCCTTCCATTAGAAGTAGTGAAAAAACATTCCAATTAATTACTCAGGCTATTGGTCGAGCCGGAAGAGGCGAAAAAGCCGGAAAGGCAATTATTCAAACATATATGCCATCACATTATTCGATTATTTATGGCGCAAGACAAGATTATCAGGGCTTTTTTGCTAATGAAATGAAAATCCGAAAAATCCAGCAAAATCCGCCTTATACCTTTGTTTCTACTCTAACAATAAGCTCTAATTCTGAGGATTTAGCGGAAGAATATATTATAAAAACTATGGAATTAGTTTCTCAAAATAGCAATGGCACTATAATAGCAATTGGACCAACTAAACCATATGTTTATAAAGATACACTAGGATTTAAACGCCAATGTATGTTTAAATATAAAAACAAAGGTCAATTTGATGAAATTATTGAAAATATTATTAAAATACTATCGAAAAAACCGGGCATTAGTATTAAAATAAATATTGATGCTTTAGATTAAGGAGAGAACAAAAAATGATTACAATTGAAGTTATCGGAATGAACCATTATATGCTCATGGATTATTCAAGAATGCATACTAAACAAATCGCTAATTTATTTGAAACAAGTGAAGATGAAATTTTCTTCCATTCAGGAGATTTAAGATTATTTCATGCTGGCGTAGATCAAACATCATGGCATGTTTTAATGCGTGTTTATGCGCCTCATAAATATCATCCTTTTGAGGCAAATGTAGCTAAATACTTAATGGAAAGTATGCTAGATTATATTTTAAATGCTCACGTTCAATTTGTTTATGTTGATGAAGGACATTATTATGAAAAATTAAATAATGATTATCCTGCTTTCTTCCCTGATGAACCTCATGATGAAGACGATTATGATGAAGATGAGAGTGAAGAAGACATTGATGAAGATGAAGATTTTTCTGATGAAGAACTATTTGAAGGTAATGCTTTTGCAGGATTTGAAGAAAAAATGAAACAAAAAGCAAACGAAGAAAAAATGTGTGAATGTGGACATCAACATGTATGCTGTAATGGTAAAAGCGCAGGATGTGGCAAAGTGTGTGTATGCGGTGAAAGATGTTTAACTACTAAACATCACGACGAACATCGTCACGATCACGACCACGACCATCATGAATGCTGTCATTGTCACGATCACCACAAAAATTAACAAATTATTAAAGGCCAAGCAAATTTGGTCTTTTTTGATGAAATTTTAGTTTAATATATCTATTAATTAATTCTATTATTTGCTAAAATAATAGAAAGGTTAGTGATATCGATGATTAATTTATACGGACAAGAAATACACAAATTAGAAGAATTAATGATATCGCTTGATCAAAAAAAGTATCGAGCGACTCAATTATATACTTGGATTTATGAAAAAAAAGCTACTAGTTTTGATGAAATGACGGATGTTTCATTAAAATTTCGTGAAGTTTTAAAGCGTGATTTTGAACTTGCAAAGCCGACTATTTATTTAAAACAAGTTAGTAGCGATGGTACAATTAAATGCTTACTTAATATGAAAGATAACGATAAAGTTGAAACAGTATTAATGCGTTACAACTATGGTAATGTTATATGTGTTTCTTCCCAAGTTGGTTGCAATATGGGTTGCTCATTTTGTGCCTCAGGTCTACTGAAAAGAAAAAGAAATTTAACCGTCGAAGAAATGGTAGGGCAAGTATTAGTAATGAATGACTTACTTGCTATGGAAGGCAATAATCAAAGGGTAACTCATGTTGTTGTTATGGGTACTGGCGAACCATTTGACAATTATGATAATGTTATGGATTTTGTAAGAATTATTAATCATCCTAAAGCATTAGCGATTGGGGCAAGACATATTACAGTTTCTACTTGTGGCTTACCAGATAAGATTATTAAGTATGCAAATGAAGGATTACAAATTAATTTAGCTATTTCTCTTCATGCTCCTAATAATGAGATACGTTCCCGCATTATGCCAATTAATCGTGCTTATCCATTAGAAAAGTTAATTCCCGCGGTTAAAGAATATGAAAAAACTGCTGGAAGACGAGTTACTTTTGAGTATATCTTGCTTAAAGATGTTAATGATAAAATGGAACATGCTGATGAATTATCAAGATTAATTAAAGGAACATTAGCTTATGTTAATTTGATTCCATATAATCCAGTTAATGAAAATGGCTATCAACGTTCTAATAATGTTCATGCGTTCTTAGATCGTTTAACTAAAAATGGTGTTACTGCAACTATTAGAAAGGAATTTGGCACAGATATTGATGCAGCATGTGGACAACTTCGTGCCAAACATCAAAACAATGAATGAGAGAGTAGGATTTTATTGCTATAAAACGGATATTGGGACTGTACGTAAAACGAATGAAGATGTCGCTATGGCAATGACTAACGCTAGTGGCGATGCTTTACTTTTCGTTTGTGATGGTATGGGCGGACATAATAAAGGTGATGTTGCCGCGAATATAACTTGTGAAGTTATTACTTCTGAATTTAAAAAGATTGATCGTTTTTTAAACAATATGGATGTTCGTTCGTTTTTAAAAAAGACAATTAAAAAAGCAAATAAAGCAGTCTTTGATTTAGCTAATAGTGATGAAAAATTTGCTAAAATGGGAACAACATTAACTTTAGCTTTAATTCGAAAAAACGCTTTATTTATCGTTAGTGTTGGAGACTCGAGAGCCTATATTATTGATGATAGTGTTATCCGTTTAACTGAAGATGAAACATATGTAAATTATTTATATCATATGAATCGAATTAAATTAGAAGATATGGATAAACATCCGCAAAGACATATATTAACAAATGCTTTGGGATTATATAAAAATTTAAATTTTGAAATAGATTATTATCGTTATAATAACAATCGCATTATGCTTTGCTCAGATGGTTTATATAATGCGGTAAGCGAAGAAGAAATGCTTACTATCCTAACTACATCAATGAGTATTTATGAAAAATGTGATTTACTAATTGATACCGCAAATAAAAATGGTGGAAAAGACAATGCCTGCGTTGCAATGTGGGAGGTACAAAAAGATGAATATTAATGATTTAATTGATGATCGTTATCGTATTGAACGTAAAATAGGCGAAGGTGGAATGTCAGTGGTGTATGGTGCAACTGATATTATTACTAAAAAACCAGTAGCAATAAAAATTATTAAAGGAGATATGATGGGTAATCCAATCAACTTATCTCGTTTTGAAAGAGAGGCACGTGCTGCTGCTTCTTTATCACATCCTAATATTGTTCGTGTAATTAATTTAGGAACATATGAAGGCCGTCCTTATATGGCTAATGAATTTATTAATGGACAAAATCTTCGTGATATTTTAGATAAAAGAAGTATTGGTTTCTTAGAAGCATGTGACATAATGTACCAACTTACTTCCGCTGTGGCGCACGCTCATGAACATAGTGTTATTCACCGCGATATTAAGCCACAAAATGTTTATTTAACTGCGGATGGAACAATTAAATTAGGCGATTTTGGTATTGCTACTTTTGAAAATTCCGCTCGATTAACAAGAAGCGAAACTATTATTGGCTCAGTTCATTATCTTGCTCCGGAGATTTCTCGTGGGCAACAAGCATCATATCAAAGCGATATTTATTCGTTAGGTGTTACTTTCTTTGAACTAATTACTAGACGTGTGCCTTTTGAAGATGATACACCAGTTAGTGTCGCTATACGTCATATCAAAGACAAGTTTCCTTCCCCAAGAAAATATATTCCTTCAACACCAAAAGAAATTGAAAGAATTATTTTAAAAGCTTGTAAAAAGAATCCACAAGAAAGATATAAAACTGTAAAAGATATGCGTAAAGACATTGAACGTATTTTACGTAATCCAGATTTAATAAAAGAAAAGAAATCATTGTTTAGCCGTTTATTTAAGAAATAATATGAAAGCAATTATTTTATCTTCGCAATATGGAACATATAATGTTCTTTTAGAAAATAACACTCAATTATCAGTCAAACCACGTGGCTTATTTCGCCATAAAAAAATTAAACCAGTAGTGGGAGATGTAGTTATAGTTGATGAGCATGAATTAGTTATTAGTGATATATTAGACCGTAAGAATTACTTAATTAGACCAAATATTGCTAATGTCGATGAAGTTGCTATTATTATGTCTACAAGTGAACCTAGTTTTTCTAGTTTGCTTATTGATAAGTTTATTAGTTATGTAAATTATTTTAAAATACCAGCATGCGTAATAATTAGTAAAGCTGATAAAAATTATGATGAAGTCATGCTAAATAAAAAAATGGACGCTTTGGAAAAAATCGGAGTAAAAGTTATTATATATTCTAATGTTACTAAATTAGGAATAGATAAGATTAAAGAATTATTTGCTCATAAAATTGTTGCTTTAATGGGCCAAACAGGAGTTGGAAAATCTAGTTTACTTAACGAACTTGTCCCTAACTCCAAAAGAGAAATAGGTGAGTATTCTAACGCATTAGGACGTGGAAAACATCAAACTAAAGAAGTAGTGCTTATCAAGTATGAAAATGGCTTTATTGCTGATACCCCGGGATTTTCTTCACTAGAATTACCAATGTATAAAGAAGATTTAGCAAAATATTTTCCAGGATTTCAAGCGCTATATGATAAGTGTAAGTTTAATAACTGCCTTCATATAAATGAAAAAGATTGTGAAGTAAAAAAAGCCTTATTAGAAGGAAAAATTTCTCAAGAGAGTTATGATAATTATTTAAAAATTTTAGATGAATTAATTTTTAGAAAGGATCGATATTAATATGAAAAAAGTTATAGTCTCACCATCAATATTATCCGCAGATTTTAACAACTTGAAAAAAGAATTACAATTGATGGAAAGTAGTGGCGCAGAATGGATTCATTTTGATGTAATGGATGGTCATTTTGTTCCAAATATTTCTTTTGGTATGCCAGTTCTAAAGTCAATTGCGCATACGACAAAGCTATTTAATGATGTTCATATTATGATTGATGACCCTTTGACTTATGGCCCTCAATTTGTTAAGGCTGGTGCTGACTTAGTCACTTTCCATTATGAAGCAATTAAAGAAGAACAAGTTGAAAAAGTTATTAATGCAATTAAAGATTGTGGCGCCAAAGTTGGAATTTCTATTAAACCTAAAACAAGTGTTGATAAAATTATTAAATATTTAGATAAAGTTGATTTGGTTTTGGTAATGTCTGTTGAACCAGGTTTTGGTGGACAATCATTTATCGAAAATAGTTTAGATAAAATCAAAGAATTACGTAAATATATTGATGAAAATAAACTTAATGTTCTTATTGAAGTTGATGGAGGAATTAATGAAGAAACTGCAAGCAAATGCCGCCTTGCTGGCGTTGATGTTTTAGTCGCAGGTTCTTATTTGTTTAATAAAACTGATACTAAAGAACGTATAAGTAAATTAAAGGGTGAATAACAGTGCGAAAAGTAATAGTTATTAGTGATGATACCACCTATCAACAAATTCAAAAATATAATGGATATCCACATTTAGTTATTGCTACTAAAAACGATGAAATTAAAAGTGATACCCGTTTCTTTGATTTTAAACTAGTGGAGGAAGAAGAGAATCTTATTGATGATCCTCATCGAGTTATTCTTGCCTCAAAACCTAGTAATGGAAGTTTATATGATAAAATTATCACGTACTTATATCATAAAGGCTTTGATGAAATTACTTTTTTAAGCAATATACATACAAGCGTTGAAAATATTTTTGAAACTATTAGCATCTTAAAAAAATATCCTTATCTTCGTGTAGAATTTGAAGATGAGCATGAATCAATACAATATTTTGAAAAAGGTACATATATTTTAAATAAAGAATCATTTGTTTCATTTTCAATATGTCCATTTTCTGAAGCTATTATAAGCTTAGATTATACTATTGAAAAAATTAATGAATATAAGTTAGATACATCCAAGAGTATATTAAAAGATATTAAATTTTTTCAAAGAATTGCTCTTTTACGAGTTGAAAGTGGTAGTGTTATTGTCATAAGAAAGTTAGGTGAAAAAGATGAAAATTGAGATTATGATACCTAGTTGTCTAGTGGCACTTATTGTGTTTGTAGTTTTATTTAATGTTGGTAGAAGCAATTATTTAGAAGTAAAAAAAGAAAAGTTTGATTTAAAAAACACATTTCCTTATGAAATGCAAAGTCAATTTAATGCTAAATACAATTGGCATGTGCGCTTTATTTCTTTATTCTTTGCTTTAGCAATGTCATTGTTTGCGGTTAATGCTTTTGATATAACATTTATGCCTATTTTAAGCATTATAACTGGTCTTATGATTATTAACGCTATATCAATTATGTTGTTATTTATTATTGATATGCGCCGTGCCTCATTGCACATGGCTATTGCCGTTATTAACTTTGGTTTAACATTTTTAAGTTACGTATTAGTGGCTTATTATGTGTTCTTTGTTAAGTCTAGCGAATATCCTTTGGCAATGGGAATTATTTGTTTAACATTTGCTTTAATAATATTGTTACTATGCATAAATCCGAAATTATATAAATGGATGTTTATGGAAAAAGTAGAAGAAGATGGAAAAGTTGAATTAAAGCGACCTAAAGTAATTATGCTAGCAATGTATGAATGGATATTTATCGCTTTAGCAATTGCTTTAAATTTGATAATAACGATATTTACTGTGCTTATGTAAAAAAAGGCAACAAAAAAAATCACCGGTTAGGTGATTTTTTGTTATTCTCCCTTAGCAGATTTATTAAGGGTTCTATAAGCACGTGCGGACATTCTAACTGTTTGGACACGTCCGTCAACGACGACCTTATATGGTTGTAAGTTGACATTCCATCTACGCGGAGTTGCTCTTAAGGAGTGAGAGCGTTTGTTACCGCTTAAAGGTGCTTTACCTGATACTGGGCAAACTCTTGACATTTTTTACATACCTCCCTTAACATTTCACAATGCTTTTGTATGATAGCATACTTTTATAGCATTTTGCAATGACTTTTTGAAAAAATATTATTAATTTATATTTTAACATCTGGAAAACGCATTTTTGTTTCTTCTTTAGTGGTTAAATTTGGACATCTTTTAAGCATTTCGTCAAGAAGAACTTGCTTTTTATCTAGTATTAAATATATAGCATGACCGCGATTTGTGACAAATACAAGAATATTATTTTTTCTAGACCATTCTTCATCAATGTAGATGATATCGTTATATTGGAAATAATATTCTTTAGTCATACGTTTTTGATATAGTCCTTTTTTCTCTAGACGATAATAACTCATTTTAAGTGTAATAATAAAATAAACGAGAGTTATTGCTAACCATCCACCAAAAAATATGTAATCTTTCTTAGGAAATGGAAAAGTAAAACTACCATCAATGGTTAGGTAAAATAAAAATAAAACGACAATAGAAATAACAAAAAAGTACAATAATGTTTTTTTCATATTTGGATAAATAATCATATTAATCACCGGGAACATTATAGCATACAAAAAAATATAACTAAAGAAAAAAATATGTTGATAATGCTTGTAAATATTATTTACAAAGCGCTTTAAATTATGATAAAATTATATCAGTGTTTAGGAGGAGAATACATGCGATTATTTGATACAATTCCAGATAATTTTTTCTCAATCCTATCTAGCAAAAACAAAGACGTTTATGCTATGGCATTAAGTGTTTTATTTAAGAGCCTAGAATCAGAAGAGATGTCAATTAAAAAGCAAGATTTCTTACGTATTCTTAAAGAAACTGCAACGGATATAGTAATGAGCCTTGATTTAGAAAGCGAAGAAGGTGAAGATGACGCTTTAGTTAATCCATCTTTACCAAATCGTGTTGCGTTTATTCTTCGTCGCCTTGAAGAAACTGGATGGGTTGATATACAGATGAATAATGACACGTTTGAAGAGTATATAATTCTTCCAACGTATACGATAAAAATACTAGCCGCCTTAAAAGATATTTGTACCGAAAGTGAAGTTGCTTATAACTCTCTTGTTCACTCTACCTATAGTGAATTAAAAATAGAAGATGATGAACCAGATGATTTAATGTATGCAACATTACTTCGTGCTTTTGAAAATACTAAAAAACTTCGTATTGAATTAGTAACACTTGGTCATCAAATTAAGATTTACCAACATCGTTTAGCAAATTTGTTTACCACTAATGATGTTTTAAAAAATCACTTTGATGATTATAAAGTTAAAATTTCCGATCGTCTTTATCACCCTTTAAAAACTTTTGACTCAGTCACAAGATTTAAAAGACCAATTATTAATATATTACAAAAGTGGTTACGTGATGAAAAAAGAAGAGAAGCATTAATTGCTCAATCGCTTTTATGGCGTAAAGATCGTGATCACGCTAGTGCAGAAGCAGATTTAATTAACAAGATTACCTATATTCAAGATATGTATGAACAACTCAATACGATGATTAATGAAATTGATGAAAGTCATAGTGAATATACTAAGTCTAGCGCTTCAAAGATTATCTACTTCAATAATAACGATAAGACAATCAAAGGACACCTTGAAACTATATTTAAAGCTTATGCTCGTGCGAATGCAAAAGTTAATGCTGGTGAAGGTTCTAAAGATTTAAGAATGATATTAACTTCAATGCAAGATGCTATGATGTTCCATGAACAAGGATATATTGATCCAGAATCGGTAACTTTACCAATTGTACGTCAATATCGTCAAATTGGTGAACCACTTCCAATTGTTAATAACTTTGAAGAAGCTGGCGACTTAATTATGCAAAACTTCCTTGATCAAACACGTAATACCTTTACGGATGCTCGTGTTCTTGAATTTATGGAAATGGCATTTGGTGACGCCAATGAACTTCGTGCTGAAGAAATTCGTTTACCAGATTATGATGCCTTTATATTATTAATATTAGCTACATTAAAGAAAAATGATGAGAACTGTTTTTATGATGTTGATATTGAACAAGATGGATATATTACATCACAAGGATATATTTTGCCAAAACTTATTTTTAGACGAAAGGAGAATAGCAAATAATGTTTGAAAATGAATTTGATAAACTTACTAATGGTGAGCAAAATGAATTTGCTCGTGTCGTTAATACATTGCTACTAAAATCATTTATTGTGCGTGATGTGTTTGATTCAAAAGAAAAAACAATGCGTATCAATTCTGATTATCGTTTTATTGAAAGATATTTTGATTTAATCAGTGATTATTTAAAATATACAGGTTGGATGATGGAAAAAGATGTTTTGAATGGTGTTATTGCTTTATATAACACTAATGAACAAAACCGTTTAAGAATGGATCGTGAAACATCATTATTACTCTTTGTTCTTCGCTTAATTTATGAAACTGAGAAAAATGAGTCTAGTCAAACGGGGGAATCAATCTATATTACCACCCCAACATTATTAAAAACTATGGTTGATCATGGCATTACTATGACAGGCAAAAGAATGAGTGGCCGTTTATTTGCTAAATCACTCCGTTTCTTAGCTAATCATAATGTTATTGCTAAAGTTAGTGGCTCTTATGATGAAGGAAATGTAGCATTCTACATTTTACCTAGTATTATCTTTGCTGTTGATAATCAAAAAATCAAAGCTATGTCTGAGGCTTTAGAAAAAATGAAAGCAGGTGAAGAAGATGAAATCGCTTAAGAAAGTTAAAATTATTAACTGGCACTATTTCTGGAACGAAACTATTAATGTCGAACCAATCGTTTTCTTAACTGGTCTTAATGCTTCTGGTAAATCTACTTTAATTGATGCTCTTCAAGTTATTTTACTTGGTGATACATCAGGAAGATTCTTTAATAAAGCCGCAAGTGAAAAGTCATCACGTACTTTAAAAGGTTACTTACGTGGCGAATTAGGCGATGCAGAAGATGGCGGATTTAAATATCTTCGTGAAGGACGTTTTACTTCTTATATTGCCTTAGAATTCTACGATGACCTAAATGATAAATCATTTGTTATGGGTTGTGTATTTGACTCATTTGATGATGGCAGTGAAGAACATCGTTATTTCTGCTTAGAAGATAAAATGCCAGAAAATGAATTTATTAAAGATAATATTCCAATGGAATATAAGACACTAGCGGCTTATTTTGCTAGTGAATATGATGGAAAATACAAATTCGTCGATACAAATAAACAATATCAAGATTTATTAAAGAAAAAATTTGGAAATATTAAAGATAAATATTTCTCGTTGTTTAAAAAAGCAGTATCATTTACTCCAATTACCGATATTACAACATTTATTACTGAATATGTTTGTGATGCTCAAGCAAATATTAACATTGATTCAATGCAAGAAAATATTTTGCAATATAAACGTTTGGAAAACGAAGCCGCAATTATGGGTTTACGTGTTGATCGTTTAAATGAAATTGCTCAATCCTATCAAGCTTATAAAACAAGTTTCCGTAATATGAGTATTTATGGCTATATTGTTGAAAAAGCCGAACTTCAAGTTGAGGTCGAGCGTTTAAAATCTTATGAAGCATCAATTGAAAAAGCCCAAAAGAGACTTTTAGAAATTGAAACTGAATTATCGGATATAGATGTGAACATCGCTGAATTAAACCGTCGTAAGACACATTTAATTCAAGATAAAGCAAGTAACGATACATATCGTTTGACTGATGAATTGCGTGAACAAAGAAAAGAAGAAGTTGAAAAACTTGCTAATTTAAATAGACAAGCAGAGACTGTTAAAAATAACTTAGAACAATATGCAACATCATTTATTAACGTTGCTTCTAAAATTGTTGAAAAGTTATCTAACTTCCAAGACGAATTAATGGGCGATGATCATGGCTATGAATTTAGTGATTTATTAGCCGCTGCAACAAGAGTTGTTGAAACATCCACTAATCTTAAAGATAATGAATTACAAAATATTGAAATGTTATCAGTAGAAACATTAAAAGAGTGGCGTGATTCATTAGCAACATTTAAACAATTAGTGTCGGCATTACAAGTTTCTTTAGGACGTACTATTACAAATTACGATAAAGAAACAGCGAATTTACGTCAACAAGAAGTTGAAATGCGTAATGGTGGAAAATCATATGACCATAATTTAACATTGGTTAAAAATGAGTTACAACGTATATTAACAGAACGTCATAATAAACCAATTACTGTTTCATTATTTGCCGATTTAATCGATATAAAATCTCCAAAATGGGTTAATGCCATTGAAGGATATTTATATAATCAAAAGTTCAACTTATTTGTTGAAAGCCAATATTATTTAGAAGCTTATGAGATTTTACGTGAATTACTTGCTAGAAATCATTTCTATGGCACGACTTTAGTCGACCAAGAAAAGATTATTGAACGTAATTACATTTGTGAAAAAGGTTCTTTAGCAGAAGAAATTGCCACTGATCATGATGGGGCAAGAAGTTATACGAATTTCCTTATTGGACGTTTGAAAAAATGCCGTAGTCCACAAGAAGCTCGTGAATCATTAAATGGTATTACTCCAGAATGTGATATTTATCGTAATTTCGCTATGGGTAAAATAAACCCTCGCTTATATGCTGCCACTTATATTGGAAGAAGTGTTGGAGATGCACAAATTGCTCTTAAACGTGCTGAAATTGATCGTAACAACAAACTTGTTAGTGTTTTAAGAGATGTACATCGTGATATTGCCGAAGCTTCAACATTAGAAATTATTAATAGTAACGAAATTAATACGACAATTTCTCTAATCGAAGGAATTTGCCAAATCGATGGCATTCGTCAAACTATTGCTTATTTAGATGAAGAATTATCTAAACATGATATTACTCAAATTGAAAGCTTTGACCGTCGTATTAAAGATGTTGAAGATGATATTAAAGATTTAGAAAACGAAAAAACTAATCTATTTGAAGAAAAAGGTCGTTTAAATACTCAAATCAAGACATATCGTGAAGAAAAAATCCCAGAAACTAAGAAGCATTTAAAAGATCGTCAAGATCACTTAGATAACAACTATGATCCATTTGTGGTTGCTGAAGAAGCTGAGCCTTTATTTAACCAAATGCTTGTTGAAAATAGAACACCAGTTGATATTATTACTGAATACAACACAAAATATTCTCAAGCACAATACAAATCTCAAACATTCTTTAGCAATGTAACAAAGTTACGTCGTGAATATGTTAAAGATTATCACTTATCATATGATACTAATCAAACCGATAATGATGCTTACGATAAGGAATTAGTGGATATGCGCGATGTTAAATTGCCACAATATCGTGAAGCAATTACTGATGCTTATAACAAGGCTACAAAACAATTTAAAGATGACTTTATTTCTAGACTTCGTTCTGCAATTGAAGGTGTAGAAATTCAAATTGATGATTTAAATCAAGCCTTATCACAATCAGTATTCGGCAATGATACATATCGCTTTACATGTCGACCAAGTCAACTTTACCATCGTTACTATGACATGATTAAAGATGACTTATTGCTTCAAGTTGGCGAAGATGAATCAGCATTTATTGAAAAATATTCCGAAGTAATGAATGATTTATTCCGTCAAATTGTCGATGTTGGTACTAGTGGAGATCGTACAGCTGCACTTGCTGCGAATGTGGCGAAGTTCACAGATTATCGTTCGTATTTGGACTTTGACTTAATTGTTACAAACAAAGAAGGACAAGAACAACGCTTATCACGTATGATGAAGAAAAAATCCGGTGGTGAAACACAAACACCATTCTATATTGCGGTTCTTGCATCATTTGCTCAATTATATCGTGTTAATGATGAAGGCGAACTTGGTAATACTACAAGATTAATCATCTTTGATGAAGCATTCTCTAAAATGGACCGTAAACGTATTTCTGAATCAGTACGTTTATTAAGAAAATTCGGCTTACAAGCTATTTTATCAGCACCATCTGATAAGATTGCAGATATTTCCGAATTAGTGGATGAAACATTAGTTGTATTACATGATAAGAATACTTCTAGAGTTCGTCTTTATGCCGAAGAAGATAAAGTATCTCTTGATACAAAAAACAAGATTAAATTATAAGGTTAATAGACCAGAATAAACGCTGGTCTATTTTGCGTTTTTGAAAGGATTAATATGGAGTTAAGTTACGCTAGTAAAAAAATAAGATCAAAAAAGATTTTAAGTGTCTTAAAATTGATTTTTGCTGTTTTGCTAGATTTCATTATTGTGACTGCTTTATATATGTTATTTTATCTTTTTGTTAATAAATATATAAAAGTTGTGACTGATAGTGCTTCGTTCCTTGCTTCCATATTAATTGCTCTTCTTGTGGCGGTTTTATCATCTATCATTGTGGTGTTAGTCAAAAAACACAAATTGAATAAAGAGTACCAAAAATTTTATACAAAGTTACTTAAAGAAGAAGCAATGCTTGATGGTTTAGCGTTATTTGAAAATAAAATGCCATTTAATGATGTTGAAAAAAATATTATTGAACAATACGTTGGAATTAATAATTTATTGATTAAAAACGGATTAACACAAACTAGTTCAACAGCTTATTTTGATATTTATCAAGTCTATTATGGAAATCACAATCCAGGTGTATTAATAAAAACAAAAATAGCTTTTATTATTAAAGGTATGATTATAATTCGTAATGATAATCGTAAAGGTGAGTTATCTTACGAGGAGACTTCATTAAAACAATATGGTTTTGGAACAAGCGATGGAATCACAACGAATAATGGATTTGCTATCTATACAACCATAGGCAATAAGATTTATAATTATATTGAGAAAGGTATGGTTGAGCAATTAATTGAGTTTGGTACATTTGTCCGCTCGCCGTTAACATTAACACTTTTCGATGATAATTTATTTATATTCATAGATGGATGGAAACTAAATATTGAAAAATCGCTATTTAACAAAGAAGGTATAGCAATTATTGATGCTCAAATTGAAGCTCTAAAGAAATTGCAAAACTATATAGAAAATATGACATTACTTATAAAAACTAATAGGGAGGAATGGTAAGTATGGCAAAACAAATCGTAGCAATGATCCTTGCCGGTGGAAAGGGAACACGTCTAGAAGCCTTAACTAAAAAGGTTGCTAAACCTGCAGTATATTATGGTGGAAGATATCGTATTATTGATTTCCCTTTGTCTAACTGTGCAAATTCGGGAATTGACACTGTTGGTGTCTTAACCCAATATGAATCAGTTGCGCTTAACAATTATATTGGTAATGGAGAAAAATGGGGGTTAGATGGTGTAAGATCATTAGCATCCATATTGCCACCTCGTCAAACAGAAGAAGGCGCAAATTGGTATCGTGGTACCGCTGATGCAATCGCGCAAAACATTGATTTCTTGGATTCAGTTAATCCAAAATACGTTTTAATTTTATCAGGCGACCACATTTATAAGATGAATTATCATCAAATGTTAACTGATCATATTAAAAATAAAGCTGATGCCACTATCGCGGTATTAAATGTTTCTTTAAAAGAAGCATCACGTTTTGGTATTATGAACGTTAATGATGATATGTCGATTTATGAATTTGAAGAAAAACCGAAAAATCCAAAATCAACTTTAGCATCAATGGGTATTTATATTTTTACTTATGATGTTCTTCGTAGTGCTTTAATTAAAGATATGAAAAACGATGAATCTGACCATGACTTTGGTAAAAATATTATTCCATATTTAATTAATAAAAATAAGCGTGTATTTGCATATAGATTCAATGGTTATTGGAAAGATGTTGGTACTATTGAGTCATTATGGCAAGCTAATATGGATTTATTAGATGATAATAACGATGTTGATTTATATAATGCTTCAGAAGAAATGAAAATATTCTCCGAAGATACTAAATCAGTGCCTCAATATGTTGGTAAAAAAGCAATTGTTAAAAATTCATTATTGAATCAAGGATCAGTTGTGTTAGGACATGTAGAACATAGTATTATCTCTAATGAAGCTTTAATTGAAGAAGGAGCAATTGTTCGTGATTGTGTTGTTATGCCTGGCGCTATAGTTAAAGAAGGCGCTGAAGTATATAAAGCTATTATTGGTGATCACGAAGTAATTGAAAAAGGTACAATTATTAATAAAGATGAAAAAGAAATTGTACTAATTAAAAAATAGGAGGCAAGTTATGTATAAAGTATTAGGTTATTGTAATTTACATCATTCTCCGTCTTTAGGAGAACTAACAGAAAGCCGTTCTATTGCATCAACTCCATTTTTAGGAAGATATGCTTTTATTGACTTTACTTTATCTAATTTCACAAATTCAGGAATTGATATGGTTGGTATTTTAGTTAAAGAACATCAACGTTCTTTAGTAAAACACTTAGGTAACGCTAATGTGTGGAATATTAATACTAAATTAGGTATTAATACCATTTTATATAATGAAAATGAAGCAAGAAACCCATTATATAATCATGATGTTAATAACATTAAAGAAAATGACTGGTTATTACATAAAGTAAACGCAGATTATGTTGTTATTGCTCCTGTACATTTTGTTATGGCAATTGATTATAATGAAGTAATTAAAAAACATATTGAAAACGGCGCTAATATAACAGTGGTTTATCAAAAAGTTGATAATGCAAAAACACATTTTGAACATTGTGATGTAGTAAGTTTAGAAGGTAATACTATTACAAGTTTAAAGAAAAATAATTGTACAAAAGATAAAGTTAATATTTCGCTTGAAACTTATGTAATAAGCATGAAAAAATTTAAAGAATTGATTTATAAAACAAGTCAAATCTCAGCTTTATATAACTTAAGAGATTTAATTGCTTATTCATTAAAAAGTGAATTAGTTTATGGCTTTGAACATAAAGGATATGTTCGTTGCTTTGATAGTTTAACTCATTATATGCAATATTCTCTTGAACTTTTAGATTATAAAAAACGTCAAGGACTATTCTTAAATAATTGGCCAATATTCACAGTAACTAATGATACTCCACCAACCAAATATCTTAATAATTCCGAAGTGAAGAATTCATTTATTTCTAATGGTGCGATTATTGATGGTAAAGTAGAAAATTCTATTTTATCTCGTAAAGTTATTGTTAAAGAAGGCGCAGTTATTAATAACTGTATTATTCTTACTGATTGCGTAATTTCCGAAGATTGTCATTTAGAAAATGTTATCGTTGATAAATACGCTAAAATTATTCATGTTAAAGAATTAATTGGTGATGCTGATAATCCAGTATTTATTAAGCAAGGAGCTAATGTTTAATATGAAAATAGTAATGGTTACTGGTGAAGCAAATCCTTTAGTTAAAACCGGCGGACTTGCTGATGTTGTTTATTCCTTATCTAAAGAATTAGTTAAATCAAGAAAAAATGATGTTTCAATTATTATGCCTTTTTATAAACAAGTTAAGGCAAAATTAACTAAACGTCCAATAAAAGTATGCTCTTTTGAAGTATATATGTCTTGGCGTAAACAATATTGTGTTGTTTATAAAACCATAATTGAAGGAATTAGATACTTTTTAATTAAAAATGATCAATATTTTAATCGTGACAATGTTTATGGTTATGATGATGACATTGAACGTTTTGCTTGTTTTACTTTAGCAAGTAAAAAACTTATGGAAACAATTAATTTAATTCCAGATGTTATTCATATCCACGATTGGCATCCAGGTATGTTACCTTTATTAATTAAAGATGACTATGGTTCACCACTAAGTAAAGCAAAATTTGTTTTAACAATTCATAATCCAGCATTTAAAGGTTTATTTGATAAGTATTTCTTAGGAAATTTCTATAACTTAAGTGATAAATACTTTAATGATGGTTCCGTATGTTTCAATGGTGCAGTATCAACTTTAAAAACTGCCATTGTGTATTCTAATAAGATTACTACTGTTTCACCTACACATCGCATTGAATTATTGACTGATGAAGCAATATCTGGCGGTTTAAACCATGTTTTAGAATATCGCCGTGATGATTTTGTTGGTATTTTAAATGGTATTGACTATGAAGAATTTGATCCAACTAAAGATGAGAAAATCGTTGCTAAATTTAAAGGAAATATTGTTTCCTTTAAAAAGGCGAATAAAGAAGCTTTATTAAAAGAAAAAGATTTAGTAAATGATGACGCTCCACTTTATGGTATGGTATCACGTTTAACTTGGCAAAAAGGTTTAGATATTATGCTTGGAAACGTTGAATCATTACTTCAAAGAGGTAGTAAAGTAATAATTTTAGGATCTGGTGAATCTAAATACGAAAATCACTTAGAATATTTACGCGCTAAATACCCACATCACTTATCTATCTATATTGGCTATAACGATGAATTAGCTCATAAAATATATGCCGCTAGCGATTTCTTTTTAATGCCATCTTTATTTGAACCATGTGGATTATCACAAATGATATCTTTACATTACGCTACTTTACCAGTTGTGCGCTTAGTCGGTGGACTTAAAGATAGTGTGACTCCATATGTTGATGACAATTTAAAATACGCGGATGGATTTGGTTTCTATGATTATACATATAATGCTTTAAGTGGCACCTTAAATTGGTGTGAACAAGTATATAAAGATAAAGAAAAAATGAAAATACTTCGTAATAATGCTTTAGAACAAAATTACGATTGGAAGAAGTCAAGTCAAAAATATTTAGCACTTTATAAAAGTATTATTTAAAAAATAATTTAATAAACTTTTGTAATGGTTCATAATCATAATTAATTTCAGGATGATACTCGACTGCTAGTATCATCCTTTTTTTATCGATTATTTCTTCAATAATAAAGTCCTCACTTTTAGCTAAACACTTAAAGTTAGGCGCTAAAACATCAATGCACTGATGATGAAAAGAATTAGTATATTTAGTTAGTTTTTCATTATTGATGATATAATGTCTTCCTAAGTGTGTAATAGGTATTTCTTTTAAAGTACCGCCAAAATATACATTTAATATTTGTAAACCTCGGCATATCCCAAATATGGGGATTTTTTTATTAATGGCTAATTTAATAGCTTGATATTCTAAACTATCTAAATCTTCGTCATGAGCAAGTGGGATATCTTTGTTATAAAGTAAAGGACTAACATCTCCTCCACCAATTAACGCTAAAGAACTAATAAGTGAAAATACTACATCAATATTATTTTTAGTAATTAGCAAAACTTTAAAACTAAGATGTTCAAAATAACTTATATATCTATGATATATGCCGAGTATTTGTTTATGGTTTATATCATAATTTCGACTTACAATTCCGATAACGTAATTATTCATTTCTAAAAAGAACCTCTCATACATAGATTATAAGTGTTAGGGGTTGGTTTTATGATTAAATTATATGATGTAGCTGTTGTAGGTGGACACGGACTAGTATCCAAAGCCATTGTTAATGATTTATTTAAATATAATTTTCCAATTAAGAATTTAGTTATTTATGGATCAAAAGAGCATAAGAACATTGAATTAATAAGTAATGGAAAAAAATTCAAAGTCGATACTATTGATGAGGAAAATATTCCACATTTTGACTTAGTTTTCTTTTCTACTGGTGATGATTTGTCTTATAAATATGCACCATTATTTATCAAAAAAGGTGCACGAGTAATTGATAATTCTTCTTATTTTCGAATGGATGAAAAAGTTCCTCTTGTTATACCAGAAATAAATAAAGAAGATTTATTAAATGAGACAATGATTTATGCAAATCCGAATTGTACAACTATTCTTTTATTATTAGCTTCAAAAGCAGTTCATAAGTTATTTTCTTTAGAAAAAATTATTGTAAGTAGCTATCAATCTGTTTCAGGAGCGGGTTCTTTAGCTTTACAAGAATTAATTAATGAAATGCATAATGAAAACTATCAACCAAAAATATTGCCAAGTAAAAACGCTACTAAAAAACAAATATTTAATAATATTCTTCCTATAGTTGATGAAATAGAAGAAGATGGCTATACCAAAGAAGAAAATAAAATCATTAATGAAAGTAAAAAAATACTTCATAAAAAAGATTTAGAACTTAATCCAACTTGTGTAAGAGTTCCTACCATATTTGGACATGGTATAAGCGCATCTTTAGTGTGTAAGGAAAAAATAGATTTAAATGCTTTAAAAGAAGAATATAAAAAATGTAGTTATATCCGATTACTAGAATATCCCAATTATCCGGATGTTAAATCTGTTACCGGTACCACTTTAGTGGATATTGGAAGATTAAGAGTGGATAAATACTGCGAATTCACAGTTAATTTATTTGCAACATCCGACAATTTAATAAGAGGTGCAAGTTATAATGCTGTTATGATTGCATTAGCGTTATTGGAGTTAAAAATATTATGATATTTTATAAATTTGAATCAATGGGTAATGATTTTATCTTACTTTACGAAGAAGATTTTTGCTTAGAAGATGTTAAGAATTTATGTAAGCAACATTTTTCTATTGGAGCAGATGGAATCATAATTCTATATAAAGATAAAAAATATGATATTGCAATGGATATTTATAACGCTGATGGAAGTAAAGCTAAGATGTGTGGAAATGGATTAAAAATTGTCGGATATTTTTTAAATAATATTTTGCGTATTGCTAAAGATGAATATAAAATAATCGTCAATAATAATTTTGTTGCTTATGCTGGAGTATCTAATGATGAATATTATGCATTAGTGGATTATCCATTATTTAAAACAAAAATAGATAATTATTATATTTATAATATTAATAATATTCATGCCGTAAAAGTAGTGGATTTTTTATCTAAAAGTTCCTTAATTAAAGATGGAAAAAGCGAAAAATTTAAAGGCATGAATGTTAGTAATTTAGTAATATTGGGTGATGATGAAGTACAAATATTAACATATGAAAATGGTGTTGGAATTACCAACTCATGTGGTAGTGCTTCACTTTGTGCATTTGCTTATTTACATGATAAAAAATATATTAAAAATGTCTTAAGTTTTCACTCACTAGGTGGTAATTATCATATTGAAAAATTAGGAAATAAGTTATGTTTATTCGGAAAAGTTAATTTTATTTATAAAGGAGAAATATATAATGGACTTTAATGATTTAATAATTAAAGATTTTGACAAAATATTTTATAATCGATTTCAAGAAATTTTAAAATTAAAAGCTAATTATAATGGACCAATGAAATTAATGGACTTTGGTGTAGGAGAAGAAAAATCTATGCCAAATCAACTTATTTTAGATGCACTTAAAAATAATTTAGATTATTCTAAATATCATAAATATGCCGATAACGATAAAACACGTTTTATTGATAGTGCAATTTCTTATTTGAAACGTAATTTTGATGTAGAAGTAAATGATAAAGAAATTACTCATATTATGGGAGCAAAATCGTTACTTGCTATGTTACCTTTCATGTTCCTTAATGAAGATGATTATGTCGTAACACTTAAACCAAGTTATGTCATTTTAGAACGTTCCGCTGAATTAAAAGGAGCGCATATTGCTTATTTACCTCTTAAAGAAGAAAATGATTTTTACCCCGATTTAACTAGCATTAGTGAAGATATTTGGAAAAAGACAAAGATTTTAAATTTAAATTTTCCTCATAATCCTACCGGGGCAACGGTTGATGAAAAGTTTTATAAAGAAGCGATAAAATACGCTAAAAAATATCATTTTATTATTGTAAATGATGCTGCGTATATCGGAATTCATTATCAAAAACCAACTGCTTTTTTAAGTGTAGATGGAGCAAAAGATGTCGGAATTGAAATATATACGTTATCTAAAAGCCATAATATGACTGGATTTCGTATTGGATTTGTAGCCGGAAATGAAAAACTAATTAATATGATTAAAGAACTTAAAAATAACTTTGATAGTGGCCAATATATTCCCATCCAATTAGCGGCCTCTATTGCTTTAGATCACGATGAGATAAGTGAAGAATTAAGTAATTTATACTTAAAAAGAATGAAAAAAATAGCCATGGTTCTATTTGAACATGGCTTATACGCATATATTCCTTACGCAACTTTTTATCTTTATGTTAAAATTCCTTCAGAAATTAAAGGACATGTATTTCATAGCGCTAAAGAATTTGCAATGTATTTATTAGAAAATTTCGGCATAATGACTATTCCTTATGATGAAGAAGGTCATTATATTCGCATTTCTATGACTTATGTTACGGATGACGAAGAAAAGTTTATTCAAGAATTTAAAAATCGTTTAGATTTATTATTTTTCTAATTTTTCTACTTTATTATCTGGTTCGTCGATTACTTCGATGCTTTCGATAACAACTGGTTCATAAGGACGATCACTAGGAGAAGTTCTAATGCGAGCAATAGCGTCAACAACTTCAATTCCTTCAACTACTTTACCAAAAGCTGCATAATCACCATCTAAAAATTCTCCATCTTTATGCATGATAAAGAATTGACTTCCCGCTGAATCTTTGTTCATAGCACGAGCCATAGATATAACACCGCGTTTATGACTTAATTCATTATTAAATCCATTATGTTTGAATTCACCTTTAATAGTGTAATTAGGGCCACCTGTTCCATTTCCAATTGGACATCCGCCTTGAATCATAAATCCTTTAATTACACGGTGGAAAGTTAATCCATTATAAAAATTGCTTCTTGCAAGGCTTACAAAATTAGCGCATGTATTAGGGGCATTTTTATAATCTAATTCCAATTTGATTTTTCCATAGTTTTTGACATTAATAATAATCATAGTTTTTCCTTCTTTCGAAACAAATTATAGCATAATAAATCCATAAATTATACTTTTAATATAAGTAAAAATTGTTGACTTTACTTTTTATAAAAGTAATAATATCTATGGCGTTAAAAATAATTAACTATTTTTAAATATCTAACGTCCTTAATGGGGCGTTTTGTTTTTAGGAGGATTTCAAATTATGGGATATGATTTTGCTGCAGTAGAAAAGAAATGGCAAAAATATTGGGAAGAAAATCAAACATTTAAAACAGATGTTTATGATTTTTCTAAACCAAAGTTTTACGCTCTTGATATGTTCCCTTATCCATCTGGTGTTGGTTTACATGCTGGACACCCAGAAGGATATACCGCAACTGACATTGTTTCAAGAATGAAAAGAATGCAAGGATTTAATGTCCTTCATCCAATGGGATATGATTCATTTGGTTTACCAGCAGAACAATATGCAATTAAAACTAATCATCACCCAGAAGGATTTACTGAAGCTAATATTGCTACATTTACTAAACAATTAAAAGAATTAGGCTTTGATTACGATTGGAGCAAAACAATTGTAACAAGTGATCCAAAATTTTATAAATGGACACAATGGATTTTTAAACAACTTTATTTAGCAGGATATGCTAAATACATTGATATGCCAGTAAACTGGTGTGAAGAATTAGGAACTGTTCTATCTAACGATGAAGTAATCGATGGAAAATCCGAACGTGGAGGATATCCAGTAATTCGTAAAAACTTAAAGCAATGGGTTATTGACCAAGCTAGTTTTGGTGATCAATTATTAGAAGGACTTAATCATATTGATTGGCCAGAATCAACTAAAGAAATGCAACGTAACTGGATTGGAAGAAGTGAAGGAGCGCTTGTTACTTTTAAAGTAGCGGATAGTGATGAAAGTTTTGTGGTATTTACAACACGTTGTGATACCTTATTTGGCGCAACATATTGTGTTTTATCTCCTGAGCATCCTTTAGTGAGAAAAATAGTTAGTGAAGATAAAAAAGATGAAGTTGAAGAATATATTAAAGCTGCTAGCAAAAAGTCCGAATTAGAAAGAACATCTTTAAATAAAGAAAAAACTGGTTGCTTTATTGGAAAGTACGCTATTAATCCGGTTAACAACAAACATATTCCAATTTATATTTCTGATTATGTTTTATCCACTTATGGTACGGGTGCAATTATGGCTGTACCTGCTCATGATGAAAGAGATTACGCTTTTGCTAAAAAGTTTAATCTAGAAATTATTCCCGTTTTAGAAGGCGGAGATATTACTAAAGAAGCGTATACTCAAGATGGCATACATATTAATTCTGGTTTCTTAAATGGCTTAAATAAAGAAGACGCTATTAAGAAAATGCTTGAATATTTAAGCGCTAATAAAATTGGTGAAAAGAAAGTTAACTTTAAATTCCGTGAATGGATTTTTGCTCGTCAACGTTATTGGGGGGAACCTGTTCCAGTCGTCCATGGATTTGATGGAAAGATTTATCCATTAAGCGATGATGAACTTCCTTTAATTTTACCAGAACTTGACGATTATCGTGGTAAAAATGGTAAAGCACCTTTAGAAAACGCTACTGCATGGAAACAATATGACCATAATGGTATCAAAGGAGTTCGTGAAACTTCGACAATGCCTGGTTCAGCAGGATCTAGTTGGTACTTTATGCGTTATGTTGATCCAAATAATGATAAATGCTTTGCTGATAAAAAATTATTAGATCACTGGCTACCTGTTGATTTATATATCGGCGGACCAGAACACGCAGTAGGTCACTTAATTTATTCACGTATTTGGACCAAATTCTTACATAATCAAGGGTACATTTCATTTGATGAACCATTCAAAAAATTAGTGCACCAAGGCATGATTTTAGGTACAAACGGCATTAAAATGGGTAAAAGATTCCCAGAATATGTCGTTAATCCAAGTGATATCGTCCGTGACCATGGCGCGGATACTTTAAGATTATATGAAATGTTTATGGGACCTCTTGAAGCAAGTAAACCTTGGTCTAACCAAGGAGTAGAAGGTGCCCATAAATTTATTGATCGTGTTTATCGTATTATTGTTGATGCTAATATTATCGTTGATGAAGAAGTAAAAGAACTTGATATGGTTTATCATCAAACAGTAAAGAAAGTTACAGAAGATTATGAAAATTTAGCGTTTAATACCGCAATATCTCAAATGATGATATTTATTAACGAAGTATATCGTGTCAATAAATTACCACGTGAATACGCGGAAGGATTTGTAAAAATGATTAGCTGTATTATTCCACATGTTGGCGAAGAAATGTGGGAGAAATTAGGCCATAACAATACTATCGCTTATGAACCATGGCCAAAATGTGATGAAGCTAAATTAGTTAAAAATGAAATGACTTTAGCTGTTCAAGTTAATGGTAAAGTTCGTGATACAATTGTTGTTAGTGTTGACGCTAGCGAAGAAGAAATTCGCAATGCAGCATTATCTGCACCTAATGTTATAAAACATACTACAGGACTAACAATTCGTAAAGTTATCGTAATTAAAAATAAAATCGTTAGTGTGGTGGCTAATTAATGAATGCTATTGTTATTGGAAGCGGCCCTAGTGGATTGATGGCAGCTTTATCACTAGCTAAAGAAAATATTGATGTAATTGTTATTGATGGCAATGAAAAAGTAGGTAAAAAACTATTAATTACTGGTAATGGTAAATGCAATTATACTAGATTATTACCAGTTAACGACTTTTTAAAAGGTATAGTTAGAAATGCGAGTTTTTTAAAAACCGCCTTATATCATTTTTCTAGTCAAGATGCGATAGATTTTTTTGCTTCATTAGGGGTTGAATCGATTATTGAAGAAGATAATCGTGTCTACCCTAAATCTTTAAAATCTCAAACTATTGTTGAGGCTTTAGTTAATGAATGCCAAAAATATAATGTAAAATTTTTACTTAATAACAAAGTAAATAAAGTCTATAAAGAAGATAATAAATTTGTAGTTGAAGTTCCGCATAATGCTTTTGTGGCTGATAAGTTAGTTTTAGCTTGTGGCGGAAAAAGTTATCCGTCGACTGGAAGTACTGGCAATGGTTATATATTTGCTAAAGAATTTGGGCACACAATTATTCCAATTCGATCAAGCTTATGTGATATTTATTTAAAAGATAAATTTCTAGAAAAATTAGATGGTTTTTCTTTTGATGGAATTGGTTTTAAAGTATTTGGCAAAAACTTTTCTAAATCTTTAAATGGCAATATTAAATTTTACAAAGATCGTATTAGTGGGCATGTTGTTAAAAATATGTCTAGTTACATTAACCGCGAAGAAATTACTAGTATGGAATTAGATTTTAAAGTAGGAGTAAACGAAGAAGAATTAGATAAATTACTTGTTCAAAAATTTATGGCTAATAGTAATCGTGAAATTTCTCGCACTTTAACTGCATTTGTTCCTTACTTGGTTAGTTCAGTAATACTAAGTGAACTCAATATTAAAGATAATTTACCATGTAATGCAGTTACCAAAGAAATGCGTAAAGGATTTATAAAATATTTAAAACATTTCCCGTTAACCTTCCTTAAACTAGCGCCAATTGAAGAAACTATTGTTACTAGTGGTGGAATTGATACTAAAGAAATTAATCCTAAAAATATGGAATCTAAATTAGTTCCTAACATGTATATAGTAGGAGAAATGGTTGATGTTGACGCTCTTATTGGCGGTTATTCCATCCAAATAGCCTTAGCAATGGGAAATTTAGTAAAGTAATAATTTCGACAAATTTTTAAAATATAAAAGCTTACAATAACCATGGTGATAAAATGATTAATGTGGCAATAATAGACGAAGAAAATGAAGAGGATTTAGAAAATAATATTAATGAATTGCTCAAGAAATTAGTGGATACGAGTATCATTGATATTAAGTATCAAACATCTCATTTTTTGACAACAGATGGAGATCAAATTTATTCATATTCGGCGATGATTATTTATAAAATTCGTGATTAATTATTTACTTAAAATTATATGAATTTTTAATAAAATAAACTATTTATCTTAACGTAAATATGATAAACTAACTATTGGTGATAAGAATGAAAAAAGCAAGATTAATACCAATAGTTTTTTTGTTGTTTGGTTGTTCTTCCAGTAATAAAAAAGACTTATATTATCAGCAATTAGAAAAACTTAATTCACATAGTTATGTTGTTTCTAATGAACTTTCTTTTTCCATTAATGGTACATCAACTTTAAGTAAAGATACACAATATAAAATTGAAATTATGTTTTTAGAAGCCAAAGAAAGGTTAGAAGATATCACCATTTTAATGTTAGATGAAAGAATTAGCGATGCCACTATTAGTGCGTTAAATGTTGGTTTTTTTAACGATGATGCACTTAATTTAGTACCAGTAAAAGAAAAATTAGGCGACCAAACTAAAGTCCGTTTTACTTTTATAAGTGACTTAGAAAAACCAACAATGAAAATTGCTTTTTCTTATAAAAATTCTAACACGCGACAAGAAATATTTTATGACTATAATTGGAGGTAAAAATCATGGATATAGTAAAAACATTAAGTGAAGAATTAAATATTAAAGAAAGTCAAGTAAATGCTGTTATTGGCTTATTAGATGAAGGAAACACTATTCCTTTTATTGCTAGATATCGTAAAGAAGTTACAGGTAGTCTTGATGATGAAATATTAAGAAAATTTTACACACGTTTAGAGTATATTAAAGGCTTTAATGAAAGACTTGATACAATTGTTAAATCAATCACAGAACAAGGCTTTATGACAGATGAAATTATGGCTTCCTTAAATGCCGCTCATACAATGACAGAATTAGAAGATATTTATCGTCCATTTAAGCCAAAAAAGAAAACACGTGCTAGTGTAGCAAAAGAAAAAGGTTTAGCTCCTTTTGCTAAAACTTTATTAGAATTAAATAAAGACGTTGTGGTTTTAGAAGAAGCTAAAAAATATATTAATGAAGAAAAGAAAGTCTTAACAGTAGAAGACGCTATTCAAGGTGCGGAAGATATTATTGCTGAACAAGTAAGCGATGATCCTAAATATCGTAAACAAATTAGAGACTTTATCATGCGTACTGGTAAGATTAAAACCGTGGAAAATGAGCCAGATGAAAAAGGCACATTTGATATGTATAAGGATTATGAAGAAGCCGTAAATCGTATTGCTCCACACCGCATTTTGGCTATTAATCGTGGCGAAAATATGAAATGTTTAAAAGTGAGCATTGTTATTGATGATGAAGAAATATTAGGCCGTATTAAATCTAAAATTGTAAATAAAGATACTGACTCATCTAAATATGTTTTAGCGGCAATTGATGATGCTTATAAACGTTTGATTTTTCCAAGCTTAGAAAATGAAATTCGTAATGAGTTAACCGAAAAAGCAGAGGAAACATCAATGGTTGTATTTAAAGAAAACTTAAAACAATTACTTTTAGTTGCTCCTGTTGAACATCGTATCGTTTTAGGATTTGACCCAGGTTTTAGAACAGGCTGTAAATTAGCGGTTGTAGATGAATTTGGTCAAGTTCTTGATACCGGTGTATGTTATCCAACTGAGCCTAGAAAAGACACGGAAGGAGCAAAGCTCATTATTAAAGCACTAATTAATAAACATAACATTAATATGATTGCTTTAGGTAATGGTACAGCTGGTAGAGAATCCGAAGCATTTTTAAGAGAATTAATATCTGAATTACCGCATAAAATTGACTATGTTATCGTTAATGAAGCTGGTGCCTCCGTTTATAGTGCTTCACCTTTAGGAACTAAAGAGTTCCCAGATTATGATGTGGCGTTAAGAAGTGCTGTTTCTTTAGCAAGACGTTTACAAGATCCACTTGCTGAACTTGTTAAAATTGATCCTAAAGCTATTGGCGTTGGTCAATATCAACATGATATGAATCAAAAACGTCTTGGTGAAGTATTAGGTGGTGTAGTTGAAAATGTTGTTAATAGTGTTGGTGTTGATTTAAATACAGCTTCACCATCCTTACTAGAATATGTATCAGGTATTTCTAGTTCTTTAGCGCAATCTATTGTTAGTTATCGTGAGAAAAATGGACCATTTAAATCACGTGAAGAATTATTAAAAGTTAATAAATTAGGACCTAAAGCATACGAACAATGCGCTGGTTTCTTAAGAATTAGAAATGGCTATCCACTTGATAATACTGCAGTTCATCCAGAAAGCTATCACTTTGCAATTAGCTTGTTAAAAGAATTAAAACATTCAGTGGATGACTTAGGATCAGAAGATTTAAAGAATATTCTTAAAAATATAGATATAAATGAATATGCCACTAGATTAAATGTTGGCGCACCTACTTTATCCGATATTATTGAGGAATTAATTAAACCAGGAAGAGATCCACGAAAAGATGTCGAAGTTGCAGAACTTCGTAATGATGTCATCGATATTAAAGATTTAACAGTGGGTATGGTTCTTAAAGGAACAGTACGTAATATTATGGACTTTGGTGTTTTCGTTGATATTGGTGTTCATCAAGATGGTTTAGTCCATATTTCTGAATTATCGAATAATTTCGTTAAACATCCTTTAGATGTTGTTCATATTAATGAAATTGTTAAAGTAAAAGTTATTAGCGTTGATGTTAATAAAAAACGTATTGGTTTATCAATTAAGCAAGCAAATGAATAATTTTATAACGTATAGGTAAAACTATACGTTTTATTTTTATAAAAATATTATATAATAATAAAAAAGGAGCATTATGAGAATGACAAAATCAAATTTGAGATGGATTATACCGATTAGTAGTGTAGTTGTTATTGGAGTTGTTAGTGCTATAACGATTGTTAGTTTAAATCATAAATTTGATATTCCTAATAAGTATTGTCTTAATGAAGTAAATAGAACTTATAATAATAAAAAAGTTGAAGTTAGTGATGATTATAAAGATGCTATTAAAAATTTTGCGACAGATTACGCTTTAAATATTACTAAAAATAATCTTGATAATGAAATATTCTCGCCTTTAAGCATTGTCACTTGTTACTCGATGCTTTTAGAAGGGGCAAATGGAGAGACTTATAATGAATTACGTAACGCTCTAGGGTTTAACGATTCTATTGATATTAAAAATGAGACACAAAAAATGCTTAATAATACATTTATTAAAACAGAGCAAACCCAATTAAATGTTAATCAATCAATTTGGCTTGATAATGAATATGCCGCAAACATAAAAAAAGACTATCTTGATAAACTAACAAATTATTATTACGCAGAAGCATATCAAGATGATTTAAAAACCGATAATGCCAAAAAATTATTAGCTAAATATATTAACAAAAACACAAATAATCTAATGAAAATTAAAAAAGAAGATTTTAGCGGCTATGATGGAATAATGTGGCTTGTTAATACTATTTATATGAAATCAAAATGGACTGCAGAATTTTATGAGACAAAAAGTGACTTTAAAAATATTAATGGAATTACCAACACAAAAGATTTTATAGCAACTAAAGCTTCTTATAGTGGTATCTATCAATCTGAAAATTCTACAACATTTTCTACATCTTTTCAGCAAGGACTTCAAGTTAATTTTATGATTCCTAATAGTATAGATGCTAATTTTAAGAACTTTGTTAATGATAATAATAATTGGAATAACTTATTTAATTATAAAAAATCAAAATATATAGCAGGAACTGTTAATTTTAAAATGCCGAAATTAAGTGTTAAGTCTAGTTATGATTTAAAAAAAGAACTAATTAACTTAGGAATTAACAAGATATTTGATGAAAATAGTGCGGATTTAACAGGAATTATTGAATTTGATGATTCGTATAATCTTTATGTTTCAAATACAATGCATAAAGCCGCTATTGAGTTTAATAAAGATGGTGTTGAGGCTGCAGCGGTTACAATAATCGAAGGATCTAAATCTACGGGAATAGATCCAGATGCTAAGCAAATTGATTTTTTCCTTGATCAACCTTTTATTTATTCTATAACTGATGCAAACAATATTCCTTTATTTGTAGGAATAGTGACAAATGTCTAATTTTATAATCTAAATACATAAAAATACATACTAACTAAAGCGGTTAATATGTATTTTTCTTTGTTAAATGAATCTTATTGTTATATAATAACAATGCATGGTACTTTTTAGACCATAGCAGAAGGAGAGTTAAAGTGATTTTAACATTAGATTTAGGAAACACCGATTTATTTATTGGGGTTATCGATGACGATAAAGTTATTGAAACTTATCGTACATCAACTGATATCCATAAAAGCGGTGACGAGTATGCTTTTATTCTTAAAACATTTCTTAAAAAGCATATCGAAAATGATGACATTGAAGGAATTATATGTTCATCAGTTGTTCCACCTTTAAATTTAAACTTAAAGATGGCTATTAAACGTTTGTTTAATAAAGAATTGTTATTTGTGCAATCAGGATTAAAGACTGGCTTACCAATTCGTATTGATAATCCAAGCGAATTAGGTGCTGATTTGGTTTGTGATTGTGTAGGGGCTATTGCTAAATATGGTTACCCAATTGTTATTGTGGATTTAGGAACAGCTTCAAAAATACTTGTCGTTGATAAAAATGGTGCCTATATTGGCGGAACTATTTCAGCAGGTATTAAAATTTCCATTGAGGCGCTTGCGCGTAAAACCGCTAATTTAAGCGAAACTTCTCTAGATGTACCAACCAAAATAATTAATAAAAACACAATTGATTGCATTAATGCTGGTACAATACTAGGAGAAAAAATTATGATTGAAGGCATAGTTAATAAAATGGAAGAAGAATTAGGTTATAAAGTAAAAAAAGTTGTTACTGGCGGATATTCTCATATTATGCCAAAACTAGATGGCTTTATTTATGACTATGATTTAGTACATTTTGGTTTAGCTA
The DNA here is from genome assembly GCA_934140155.1 of uncultured Bacilli bacterium. Lineage (GTDB taxonomy): Bacteria > Bacillota_I > Bacilli_A > RFN20 > CAG-826 > RUG131. The sequence goes on from CAKPBC010000003.1 coordinate 44,306, forward strand.
TTATTTATAGGAAGAACGTTTATGAGAAATAAAAAAGTTCAAACTATGGCATTTATTGCCTTATTCATTGCCCTTATTGCGATTATGTCATTTACACCTTTAGGTTATTTAAAAATTGGTACAGTAGAAATGACACTTATTGGAATACCAGTTATTGTTGGAGGTATAATATTTGGACCAAAAGTTGGAGCAATATTAGGATTTACCTTTGGTATTTCTTCATTTATCCAATGTTTTACTGGCTCAGTTTTAGGAGAGATATTATTAGGAATTAATCCAATATTAACATTTGTAACTTGTGTTGTTCCACGTACTTTAATGGGATTATTTGTTCCTTTAATTTATAATCAACTTAATAAAACAAAAATGAAACCAATATTTAAGCATGTTATTGCTAATATGTGTGGTTCTTTACTTAACACTATTTTATTTGTTGGTACTTTATATTTTTCATTCTATGGATGGGTAACAACAAATTATGGTAATATTGATTTATTTTTATTTATTATAACTTTTGTAGGTATTAATGCTCTTATTGAAGTTATAGTATGTTCAACTTTAGGAAGCACAATTTCACTTGCTTTAGAAAAATATAGTAATCATAGTATTAGGAGGTAAGACTTATGGAACTAGAAGAATTTGTTAAGAATAATTTATCTGAGGCGATTAATAACTTAGCTAAATGGATTCAAATAAATTCCATTGATGATTCAATGCATAGTAAAGAAAATAAACCTTTTGGTGAAGGAGTTTATCAAGCATTGACTTTTATCGCTGAATTAGCTAAAAAAGAAGGATTTGAAGTTGATAGATGCGATGGATATTGCACCGAAATCAAGTTAGGAAATGGTCCAAAAATAATTTCCCTTTATGCTCATAGTGATGTAGTACCAGTTTCGGGCGATTGGAAATACCCACCATTTAGCGCCACGATTGAAGATGGCGTTATGTATGGACGTGGTACTAGTGATGATAAAGGACCTGCGATGGCGGCTTTTTATGCTTTAAAATATTTAAAAGAAAATTATGATTTAGGAGAATACCAAGTTCGTCTTGTTATTGGTGGAAACGAAGAAAAAGGTAGCAGATGCTTAGAATATTACTTCCATCATTTACATAAACCAAATCCAAATTATGGATTCACACCAGATGGTGATTTCCCACTTATTTATGGTGAAAAGGGTATTTCAAATTATGAATCAGTCGTTAATGTTAATTTAAAACCTTTACTTGAGTTTAATGCAGGAGTAGTCATCAATTCTGTTCCAGATGTAGCTTCCGCTCGTTTAATTAAAGATGAAACTTTTGAAAATACTTTAAAAGAATTAAAAGTAAATTACGAAATTAAATATTTTGATAATGAAATGGAAGTAGTGGCAAAAGGTAAAGCTTCACACGGCTCTCTTCCACAAAATGGTGTTAATGCTGGATTAGTATTATTAACCGCTATTTCTAAACACTATAATAACGAATTCTTAAAGTTAATTACTAAAGTTTATCAAGATCCATTTGGTAAGAATTTAGATTTATATTTCGAAAGTGAATTACTACATTATTCAACATACAATGTCGGATTAATTAGTTATAAAGACCATGTATTTAAGATGTCTGTGAACTTTAGATATCCAGAAAATGTTGATATCAAAAAAGTAATTATTTCTTTAAACAAGAAATTGCCAATGAAAACGACATTGCTTAGTGAATCAAAATGTCTATTATTTGATCCTAAGTCTCCAATGATTACAACTTTATTAAAAGCTTATCAAGATGTAACTCATGATTATATTACCCCAATTAAAACTATTGGAGGAGGAACATACGCAAAAGAATGCCAAAACACCATCGCTTTTGGTTCGGCATTCCCTGGGCGTAATGATAAGATTCATGACGCTAATGAAAGCATTCATTTAAGCGATTTTGAAAAATCTATATCAATTTACGCGACAGCAATAATGTATTTATCAAAATTATGAGAATGAAGAATAAAAAATGGTCAAAACCATTTATCGATGAACACCAAGAATGTGTCATGAGCGCTGATAACTATGATTTAGATTTATTAAATGCGTTTATCAACACTAACAAATTAAATTTAGAAATCGGAACTGGTAAAGGTGACTTTATCTTAAATATGGCTAAAATGTATCCCGATGCCCATTTTATTGGTATTGAAAAGTCCGTTACTTGTTTAGCAATAACTGCTAAAAAAATAGTCAATGATCAATTAAATAATGTTCTTTTAATCGCTGATGATGTGAGTAAAGTATTTGAACATTTACCTGATCATTCTATTGATACCATATATTTAAATTTTTCTGATCCATGGCCAAAGAAAAGACACGCGAAACGTCGTTTAACTTTTAAAACTTTCTTAGATAGTTATCGCCGTATCTTAAAAAATAATGGACAAATTATTATGAAAACAGATAACCTTGATTTATTTGATTTTTCTATAGAAAGTTTTAAAGAAAATAATTATGATTTAGAAGTAATAGATTATGATTATGCTTTTAATGATGAAGTCGATGTTATGACAGAATATGAAAGCTATTTCCGTAATCTACATACGCCAATAAAAAGATTAATTGCAAAGGTAGGTAAAAAAGATGAAATTAAATAAACATCAATTACAATTATTTGAAGATTTGACGCAACTTAATGGTGTTGCGGGTCAAGAAAATGAAGTTGCTAAATATTTAAAAACAGCATATCTTGATTTAGGATGCGAAATATTAACTGATAATCTTGGATCAGTTATAGCTTTAAAGAAATCTAAAAATCCTAATGCTAAACGTGTATTTGTAGTTGGACATATGGATGAAGTTGGATTTATGGTTTTACAAGTACTAAATAATGGTTTAATTAAAGCTAACCCAATTGGTGGACATAATTCGGAAACTTTACTTTCTTCTCGTGTCTTATTAAAAACTAAAAGAGGCGACTATTTAAAAGGCGCAATTGTTGCTTTACCACCACACTTAATGAAAAATGCTGGTAATGAAAAGACTAAGATTGCGGATATGCTATTTGATTTTGGTTTTACTAGCAAAGAAGAAGCATTTGCGGCTGGTGTATATATTGGCGCTATGATGGTTGTGGAAGGCAAAATGGAAGTCTTACATAACGAAGAAAGAATCTTAACTAAAGCGGTTGATGATCGTTATGGCTTAGTAATTGGCTTAGAAATGCTTGAAGCACTTAAAAATGTTGAATTAGATTATGACTTATATGTTGGTGGATCAGTGCAAGAAGAAGTTGGATGTCGTGGAGGACAAACTTCAGCTTATTTAGTTAATCCAGATTTAGCAATCGTTGTGGATTGCTCACCAGCAAGAGATACAAGCGGCGATACATCAGCGCTTGGACAATTAGGAGAAGGTGTCTTAATTCGCTTTATGGATGGTAATATGATTGCTTTCCCAGAATTACTTGATTTCCAAGTAGAATGCGCTAAAGAAGCTAATGTCAAATATCAATATTTTGATTCCCCAGGTGGCACAGACGCCGGAAATATTCATAAATTACGTGATGGTGTATTAACTTTAACACATTGTATATGCGCAAGAAGTATCCATACAAATTCTACGATTTTTGACGCGAACGATTATTTATCTGCTCGTGATTCATTACTTGTGATATTAAAGAAATTAAATACAAAAGTAATTGATGATTTAAAAGGAGTACGCAAATAATGAAGGATTATGCAATATTTTATAATTACCATACTATTGGCGATGTTTTATTAATAGTTAGCGACTTAGAAACAAAGCCTAATCGTGTAGTTAAAAATGGTGATGTGACTAGTTTATATTTAGATGATAAGTTAATTGGAATTAATATATTTAACATTTCTAATGTTTTAAAAATTAAAAGTAATGGCTTAATTGTTTTACCTTTAAAAGAAATGATAGATGTTATTAATAATATTTTAATTAACGCTAATGTGGAAACTTTAGAATATAAAAAAGAATCAGGATTTAAGGTTGGTAAAGTTTTAACTTGTGAAGAACACCCGGATTCTGACCATATGCATGTTTTAACAGTTGATATTGGTAGTGAAGTACTTGATATAGTATGTGGCGCTCCAAATGTTAAAGAAGGTCAAAAAGTAGTAGTGGCAACATTAGGTACTACTATGTTTGATGGAAAAAAGATTGTACCAAGTTCATTACGTGGTATCAAATCTAATGGCATGCTATGCTCACCACGTGAACTTCATTTAGAAGGAGCACCAAATGTTCGCGGCATATTAGTATTAGATGATGATGCTATTATTGGTGAAGATTTCTTTAAAAATAATTAATCTAAATAACAAATGTAATTAAAAACGTCCGAATTTATCGGGCGTTTTTTCAACAAAAAAAACTAACTATCATCTTAGCAATAGTTAGTTTTAATTTAATTAATTAGTTATTTTCTTTTTTCTTTTTTTCAACAATATAGAAGTATCCAATTAATGAAGCACAAGCAATAGCAATAATTACGATTAATGTTTGACTATTTGTTTCATTATTAATAGTAGAGATTAAGTTATTAGCGGTATTAACATTAGTGTTAACTTTGTCATTAATCCAACTACGAATACTAGCTATATATGTTAATGTTTGACCAATTGTTACATCGTCAATATCTACTTGAGCATCTACCCAAGTTCTTTGCTCATCAGTTAAATTGTTATATCTATCAAGAAGTTTTGATAATCTTCCATTGGCATCATTGATGAAAGCACAAATTCCATCATTACCGCCATCAGCACGTAATTTATGCCATTCAGTTAAGAATGAATTTCCATCATAAATAATTGTAAATACTACCCAATGGCTATATGCATTATAAGTATCATTTTCAATTGTTGTGTAAACTAAAGCGTATGTGCCTGGTTCAATAGGAGCGCTAGATAAGCGTGTACCATTTTGTTCATAATGTGTTTCTGCAAATTCAACGCCATTAGGTGCTTTAAGTTTAGGGGTATGAGAATTTCCATCATAATAGAATTCTGTTTCGTCTGGTGTAATAACAGGGTCGACTTTTTCGGCATTAGCAATGATAAACCAGAAGAAAGAAGAAGAACTATTATAAGTATCATTTTCATTAACTACAATGTTATAAGCATATGTACCTGGTGTAGTAGGCATTTCAGTACCTAAGTTAGTTGCGCCATCATCTTTAGTGAAATAAGCAGATGCTTCAGCACCATCACTTACATTATAAGTAAATGTAGGCAAGTTATTAGTGTAATATGTTTCTCCACCAGTAGATGTAGCTTTTACGCCGTTAATAAGAATTTCAATTGTTGGATCTTGTTTAGGAGCTTTAATAGTAAATACTTTCCAGTTAGGAATTGCAAAGTTAGCGTAAATGTTATTTTCTGTTACAGTAGCAACTGCAGCCCAAATACCAGCTTCAACTGCTTCACTTGCGCCTTCAATTCCTTTATCTTCGCAATTGAATTTTACAGTATAATCAACACCATATGAAGCAGAAACGGTAGGTGCATGAGGATTGCCATCAAAGTCAAATACGTCATCATTGCCAAATGTTAATGTTGGAACAAATTTATCTAAGTTTGCACCGAACTCTCTAACTGTTAATCCGCAATCGGATTTTCCTTCAAGAACAGGATTAAAGCGAATATAACGTGCTTCAATATTAGATGAAGATAAATCTACATAAATATTAATTCCATCATATGTTCCTTCGATATCAGTGAATTTTTCTCCATCAAGTGAATAAGAAAATTTAGCTGTTCCTAGTTTGTCAGTATCATGCTCGTAACATCCTGTTAATAACATGATGTTATTCAAAGAAATATTTTCTCCATAATCTAATGTGATATTACAAGAGCTTGTATATTGCCAGTCAAGATAAGCGTATGTATCAATGTTATTATCAACTAAACCGCCAAGACTGTTTACAACAGTAAAACCATTATTAATAACTCTAGTAGCATAATAAGCATTAACTTCAAATACTTTTAACCAAACACCACGTCCACCTGTACTTATCATTCTTAAAGAAGTAGTGGTCACATCACTTTTAAAACTAGCAATGCCAGAAGGACCATCGATTTCATCAGTGATATCTTCGTATCCAGAACCATTAAAATATTGAACTTTAAATTTACAATAGTCACTATCACTTAATAAATAAGAAAAATAGTTGAATTTTGTGGCAGTGGAATAGTCAATTTGAATATAATTATTTTCTTCAAATATACCATTAAACCAAGCAAATGTTGATTCATCACCATCCATAATGTTATAGATGTTACCTGCATACAATTCAGGACCTTTCCATGTAATAGTTGCATTATTTTCGGCTTTCACATTTTTGCTGCCTTTATTAGATGTTGTGGCAGCGCCTATTGATGTGATTAAGGCTAGACTAAGCAATAGTAATTTATTAGTCTTCATTTTTAATTTGTCTCCTTTTTTTAACAAAATAAATTAATTACACTTAATTGTAAGCGTTTTACTTATTGGTTGTCAATAAGTGTTTATATTTTTTCGGCATTTTATATAATAAAAGGAGCCAAAAAGCAAAGTTCATGGCTCCAAGTTTTAAAAATTAAGAAACTAAAATAATAAAAATTAGTTATCCTTTTAATCCACGAGATTGTCTATCCATATCTTCAACAACGATATCATAGATTTCTCCTAAACTAGCACAGTATTCTAATACTTTCCATGGTTCATTAGTGTGATAGTGAATTTTAATAAGTTCATCATCACCAACGGCAAGTAAGCAATCTCCTTTAAAGTTGTTAGTAAAATAGTCATTTATAGCATCCTCATTTAAATTTTTACCCTCAATTAATAGTTGTGTGTCATAGCGATATTCAATCATTTTTAAACCTCTTTCTGTCATTAAATACTATTGACAAATCTATTGTAGCATATTTTGTTAAGAAAGACGTAAAACATAATAAATTTTCCTAATTTGTCGAATAGGAACGAGTTTTAGCATAAATTTTGATTTTTTAATGAAAACTTATAAAAAAATAGGTGGAATTATTCTAATTATATTGATATAATTATTTGTGCTTGAGGTGATATTATGGCATTAGAGAAAAAAATTACAATTACAAAACGTGGTCGTGAAGCCTTAGAAAGTGAATTAAGAAATTTAATCGATGTAGTTCGTCCAGAAGTTATCGAGCAATTAAAAGCCGCTCGTGCACAAGGTGACTTATCTGAAAACGCTGACTATGATGCAGCTAGAGATAAACAAGCTCAAGTCGAACATCGTATTAGTGAAATTGAAAACATTCTTTCTAATTGTGAAGTAGTTGATGAAAAACCTTTAGATTCTAAGGTAGTATCATTAGGTACTAAAGTTACTTTTAAAGATTTATCTGATAATACCGAACATACAGTGGAAATTGTTGGTTCAGTAGAAGCAGATCCACTTCATGATTTAATTTCTAACGAATGTCCAATTGGTTTAGCAATGATTGGTAAGCATGTTGGTGAACGCACTGTTGTAGAAACTAGCGAGCCATATGAAATTGAAATTCTAAATATTGCTTTAGATGACTAATGTAATTTAAAGAATGACACCTGAAAAAAATCAGGTGTTTTTTTTCGCTTTTTTGAAAATTCATCACTATATAATTAGTGAGGTGATATTTATGGGAAAAATTGCAATTATCGGTGCAATCCTAACAGTAGTTTTGATGTTTGTCTTTACAAAGATTGATCCAAACTTAAATGGAAATGGAGGGAATGATAGTAATATCGTTAGTGTAGTTAAAGAATATGTCACATGTACGATAAGTGGAGAAGTCAATCGACCGGGTAAGTATGTATTAAATAATAATTCTACATTATTAGATTTAATAACTAATGCTGGAGGAATTACCGCTAATGCGGATGACTTAGCTTATAATCCATCTTTGTTATTAGAAGATAATGGAGAATATTATATTGCTAAAAAGTCTGCTACTCCAGATACTTGTGTGATGGAAACAATAAAAAAAGTTAATATCAATTTAGCTAGTAAAGAAGAATTAATGACTGTTAATGGTATTGGTGCCACCATAGCGCAAGCAATTGTTAATTATCGTAACGAAAATGGTGATTTTACTTGTTTAGAACAATTAAAAGAAGTTACTGGCATTGGCAATTCAACTTTTGAAAAAATCAAAGATTATTTAACTTTATATTAATATGTTTGGTGCTATTATTGGTTTAATAATAGGAACGCTAACTTCAAAAAACATTTTCTTTATTTTCTTTTTAGTATTTCCATTTATTCGATGGCATAAAGATTTCCATAAATTATTGATTGTTTTACTATTTTTTACTTATGGACTTCTTACTTGCTTGTTAGCAAAAGTAAATACTTTTTCTAGCAATACATATTTATTAGTAATAGAAGCAAAAGAAAATTATGTTATTGCTAGGAACTTATTTTCTAAGTGTTATATATTGGTCAAAGGAAATGATTTAGAAATCGGTGATATTATAAAAGTGGATGGCATGGTTAAAGAGTTAGATATTCACGCTATTGAATCACATTTTGATTTTAAAAATTATTTAAATAATAATGGAATATATTATGAGTTTTCAGTTGGAAAAATGGAAAAGATTTTATCTTTATTTTTTCCAATAAAGAAGATAGCAATATTTTTAACTAATAAATATGATGAATTAACTAGTGAATTAGCAAAATCACTAGTGTTTGGATATAGTTCAAAAATCATTAATAATTTATTTTCTAATAATTCATTTCGCTATATGTTAACATTAAATTCTTCCATTCTTGCTTTTGAAATGTATTTAATAGCAAATTTATTTAAAAAAACTAAACCAAAAGCAATCAAAATAGTAATATGCATTATTGGATCATTGTTAATTATATTGTTATTTTTTAAAAAGTCATTATTAAAATTTTTGCTATTTATGATAGCTAAAAAGTTAAGAAAAGAAAAACAATTATCACTAATTAAATTATCGGAATTGATTTTGCTTATTTACTTGATTATATCGCCATTTAATTTTTATTCTTATGGAATATGGTATTCGTTAATAATTATTAATTATTTTAATTTATGTCTAAAAAAAGTAAAAAATAAGGCAATTTATATAGGAATATTACTGATAATTTTAAACTATGTTTTTAATGGATATATTCCGATTACTTTATCAATAATGCGAATCGTTTTGCAGCCTATAATTTTAATATATGAACTTATTTTAATGCTATTAATGTTTATGCCAATCCATATTAATTTAGCAACATATAGCAAGGGCGTTATTTGGCTATTAAATATTGCTAAAAATTTTGATTTTTCTTTTTATCCAATTGATTCTTTGGTATTAAAAATAGTAATAATAGCCATGTATATAATGTTTTTATATTTCGTTAATATTAAATATAATAAATTTAGCAAAAATATCTTTTTAATTATGTCCTTAACTTTAACAATATTTTCTTTACCGATTAATAATTACATTTATGATTATTTATACGCAATCGATGTTGGACAAGGTGATTGTTCTTTAATAGTACATAAAAATAAGACAATATTAATTGATACCGGTGGTCTTACTTATGAAGATATTGCTGTTACAACATTAGTACCATTTTTTAAAAAAGTACATGTAAATAAAATAGATTATGTAATATGTTCACATAGTGACCATGATCATATTGGAGCTTTAGATTCTTTAAAACAGCTAATGAAAGTAAAAAATATAATTAATGAACGAAGTCAATTCCCATTAAATGTTAATGGTTTAATATTTGAAAATTTAAACAATTATGATTATAAAAATGAAAATGACTCATCGCTTGTTAATAAATTTACTTTTGTTGGTTTGACTTTTTTATATATGGGAGATGCATCAACTACCATTGAAAAGAAAATAGTTAATGATTATGATTTAAAAGATGTTGATATTATCAAACTTGGACATCATGGGTCAAGCACAAGTACAAGCGAAGAATTTTTAGATGCCACAACACCAAAAGAGGTAATAATATCATTGGGTCATAATAACTATTATGGATTTCCGAATAAAGTTGTTTTAGAGCGACTTAATAAAAGAAATATAAAAATCCGAAGAAGTGATATTGAAGGAACAATTATATACAAAAAACTTATTTTTTAATGTATAATAATTTATAAGCGAGGTGTTCATCAATGGTTATTATTTTATTTGGTGTACAAGATTTAATGCTTAAATCAACTTTAAAGAAGGTTACTAATGAACAAATTAAAGAAATTAATGAGTTTAATTTTGTTACGTACAATGCTTTAGAGTGCGAAATATTAGATGTAATGTATGAAGCAACTTTAATGCCTTTAGGTGAAGATAAAAGAGTAATTGTTGTCGAAAATGCTAGCTTTTTAAGTGCTGAAAAAGTAAAAAAGAATACCTTAAGTAAAGAACAAGAAAAAGCAATAATTGATTATATTAAAATACCTAATGATGCGACTGAATTGATTTTTATAGTTCATAATGAAAAAATTGATGATAAAAGTCCAATTGTTAAACTTGTAAAAGAAAAAGGACGTATTATTGAAGCAATGAATCCAAGTGATAAAGATTGGATTAAGTATGCCGAAAAATTATTTTCAAATTACGGAATTACTGCTTCATTTAACGTTATTGATGAATTCACTAAAAGAACAAATAAAGACGCTATGCTTATGAACAACGAGGTTAAAAAACTAGCACTTTATAGTAATAACATTACAATGTCTGATTTGGATTTGCTAGTAGCCCGTCCATTAGAAGATAAAATATTAAACTTATGCACATTAATTGTTACTAATAAAAAGAAAGAAGCAATAAGTTTATATCGTGATTTGTTAGTCAAAAATGAAGAACCAGTAGCGATGATTTCTTTAATTGCCACACAATTAAGATTGTTTGTTGATGTTTTTACATTAAATGATGCTGGATTATCGCAAGGAGAAATTGCAAAGGAATTAAATATACATCCATATCGTATTAAACTTGCTATTGATAATCGTCGTTATATTCGTTTAAGTTCATTAAAGAATGAAATTGAGAATCTTTATCAATTGGATTACGATATTAAAAGTGGTAAAGTTGATCGTTTTTATGGACTTGAGATGTTTATTTTAAATTTTAATAAAATAGATTAATCAATTGAGCATAAAAAAGCCCCGCAATTTGCAGGGCAATTTTTATTTTTAATACAACTTAAGCTTTTAAACTATTGACTAAGGCTTGAAGATGGCTCTTTTGTCTAGCAGCGGTATTTTTACTTTGAACACCTTTTGATACTGATTTATCAATTTTAGCAACAGCTACTTTAAGTGCAGCTTCAGCTTTTTCTAAATCTTTTGCTTCAACAGCTAAACGAACTTTTTTCATTTCTGTTTTTACTGCAGTTTTAACACTTACATTGTTGGAGCGACCCTTTTCGTTAGTTCTAATTCTTTTTACTTGTGATTTAATATTTGCCATAATTTCACCTCGTTTCAAAACACGAAAAAAGTTTACCATAATATGAGATTATATTCAATAGTTTTGACCATTTTTTCATTAAATAAGTGAAAATGATAAATAATAATTTTAGGTGATAAAATGCGTATAACTGATTTATATTTGAATGATTTTGCTGATGAACAAATAGGTAAAAAAATTGGTAAAAACTATGTAATTAAAAATATTAAAGAAGAGTATTCTAAAATAACAATGATTGAAATTAAAAATAGCAATAATGAATTTCATAAAGAAAAAGGAAATTATATTACAATAGCGTGTCTTTATGATCATGATAATGAAAAAACAATTGCTAAATATTTATTAAAAATATTAAAGAAAAATAATTTTAATAAAAACTCGCATGTTCTAATTGTAGGATTAGGAAATGATTCATATTTATCCGATGCATTAGGACCAAAAGTAATAAAAAAAGTACAAGTAACATCTCATTTATCTTTTAATAGATTGAATTTAGTGGAAGTGTCATGCTTTGTTCCTGGTGTTATGGCAGTTACGGGATTAGAGTCTTCCGAAATGGTTAAAAGTTTAGTTAAAGAATTTGCTATTGATCTTGTAATTGTTGTTGATTCATTAGCAACAAGAGATATCACTAGACTATATAAAACTTATCAAATTACTGATACAGGAATAAGTCCAGGAAGTGGTATTAATAATAATCGTTTGTCATTAAATAAGAAGACACTAAAAGTACCTGTTATTGCTATCGGAGTTGCAACAGTCGTCGACACTATTTCTTTAATAATAAATACCTTAGAACAAGTGGATAAAGATTATATTCATAAACTAAATATAAACAAACTTTATAATACGCTATATCGTAAAGATACTAATTTCATTCTAACAAGCAAAGAAATTGATAGTCTTATTGATATTATTGCCAGTAATATTAGTAGTGCAATTAACTACGCTCTTAATCCTAAACTTTCAATAAACGACAAAGTCCGCTAAAAAGAAGTGATATTTTATTGGTGGTGATAATATGAAAAACTTTTTTAAATCTGTTTTAATATTCTTATTAGGATTTGTAGTAATAAGTTCAATAGCTATAAAAAATCCAACAAATGGTAGCAATGAAAATATACAACTAAATTCTACTATTGCTTCATTTGAAGAAGATATCAAAAATGGTAGTGTGGTAGAAGATGGAGTATTAGATGATACAAAAATCGAAGAAAATGAAACAAATAACGCTATGGCAAATATATTCCAAAAAATAGGAAATGGAGTTACTAAAGGTGTCGGAGCGGTTTTAAGATTTTTCTCGTCTTTGATTTCAAAATTTATCGGTTAAATTATTTGCTTATGCCATAAAAAATGCTAAACTACTTGTGGTGATTTGAATGAATAAAAAAGACTATCGCATTGTATTTATGGGTACGCCTGACATTGCTAAAGATGTATTAGAAGCATTAATAAATGATGGCTATAACATTGTTGGTGTTGTGGCTCAACCTGATAAACCAGTTGGAAGAAAAAAAATTTTACAAGAAGTGCCTACAAAAGTAATGGCTAATATTCATAATATTCCAGTTTTTCAACCTGTAAAAATTAAATTAGATTATGAATTTATGAAAGAATTAAAACCAGATGTTATTATTACACTTGCTTATGGTCAAATTGTGCCACAAGGCTTATTAGATATTCCTACAATTGGAGCAATTAATTTGCATGGATCCTTACTTCCTAAATATCGTGGTGCAGCACCTATGCAATACGCTTTAATTAATGGCGATAAAGTAACTGGTATGACTTTAATGCAAATGATTGATAAAATGGATGCTGGTGTAATGTATATGAAAAAAGAAGTTGAGATATCAAACGATGATACTTTGTCAACATTAACTAAAAAGATGACTACTGCAGCGATTGATTTAATTTTAGAAGCATTACCATTATATATCGAAAATAAATTACCAGGTGAAGAACAAGATGAAAGCTTAGTAAGTTTTTGTCCGACTATAAAAAAAGAACAAGAGCATTTAGATTTGACTTTGTCAGCTCAAACTATTGTTAACTGGGTAAGAGCGTTAAATGATCATCCAGGAGCGTATTTACTTATGGATGATACAAAACTAAAAATTTGGAAAGCAAAAGTAGTTAATAACAATGTAAAAGCTCAAGTTGGAGAAATTGTTGAAGCAAGTAAAAAAGGATTAATTATGCAAGCAATAGATGGACAAATTGCTTTACTTGAACTTCAAAAAGAAGGAAAAAATAAAATGGACTATTTATCTTTCTTAAATGGCAATCAAGGATTAGTGGGAAAAATACTTAAATAATGGGCTAAAAAGCCCAAATATTGGGTAAAAACACATTTTTCAATAAATTGGGCGATAACCGCCCACATAATTATTTGAAAACATAAGATATAGTGTCGATAGGTTAATCGACTTCCCCCTACTAGCAACTCTCACCTATAAAATAAGGCCAATCGGCCTTATTTTTCTTGATAATCGTATTATTTTATACTAAAGTATTAAAATAAAGGAGCAAAAAATCGTGGAAAAGAAATTAGATTTATCAGTACATCAATTAGTGGACTTTTTGCTTCGAAAAGGTGACATTGATAACCGTATTTATAATAAAACTTCCATGAGTGAAGGAACACGTTTACATGCTTCTTATCAACGTCGTCAAAGTAATGAATATATGCCGGAATATTTTTTAACACATACTTTTGAAGTTGATGGTTTTTCGGTTACTTTAAGTGGACGCGCGGATGGAATTATTGAACGCCCGTTTTTTGCTATTATTGATGAAATTAAAACAAGTGTTATTGATAATGAAGAATTTTTCAATTCACAAAAAGAATGGCATTTAGGACAAGCAAAAGTATATGCTCTTATTTACGCGTTGGATAATGATTATAAAAATATGGGTGTACGTTTAACATACATCAATCAATTAAACGACAAGCAACTCATTAAAGAGTTTAAATATAGCGTAGAAGAGCTAAATGAATATGTTATTTCTTTGATTAAGGAATATTTAGATTTTTATCAAACAATATTTCGTTTAAAAGAAGAGCGAAATATAACGGCAAAGACATTGGAATTCCCGTTTCCTAACTTTCGTAAAGGTCAAAGAGAATTAGCAAAATACACTTATTCAACATTAAATAAAGGCGAAATTTTATTTGTTGAGGCTCCAACTGGAATTGGAAAAACGATGTCGACTTTATATCCCGCTATTAAAACATTTGCCAATGAAGAAAATGACAAAATATTTTATTTAACCGCGAAAAATAGCGGAATTGAGTCATCATTTTCAGCTGCTAAATTATTGTTAAATAAAGGACTAAAAGCGAAAATTATTCAAATAACAGCCAAAGAAAAAATATGTGCATGTGTAGGAAGAAACTGTAATCCTGATGATTGCCCTTATGCTAAAGGATATTATGAAAAGCTTCGTAAAGTGTTAACTGATGCTTTAAATAGTGATACTCCTTATTCCAAAAATGAAGTATTAAATATTGCTTTAGATCATGCTTTATGTCCATTTGAATTTCAACTTGATTTATCTTTGTTTTGTGATGTGGTAATATGTGATTTTAATTATTTATTTGATCCACTTGTATATTTAAGAAGATATTTTGATAATCCAACAAAAAATATTGTTGGTTTAATTGATGAAGCCCATAATTTGGTGGAGCGTGGAAGAAGTATGTATACTACTGAACTAAATTATGATAATTTCAAGAAAGCAAAAAAAGCATTAGGAAAATATGAACATAAAAAACTAAAATCTAGTATGAATAAGCTACAAAAATTATTTAAAGAATACGAAATGGATTTTAATGATGGTTATAATCTAAACGAAGACTTAGATATTGAATTAGTGAATGCTTTGAGTAATTTTCAAAAAGCAGCAACTGATTATATGAAAAGGGTGCCGCTTGAAACAAAACAAGAATTTACTGATTTCTTTTTTGAAGCCATAAGATTTATTAAAATAAGTGATTTCTTTAATGAAACATTCCGTATGTTAACTGTTAAAGATGATAAGCACTTAATAATTACAATAATCAACTTAGATCCATCAAAACTCTTAAAAGATTCTCTTGATTTGTTGCGAGGTGCGGTGCTATTTTCTGCGACACTTTCGCCATTAGATTATTATGTAAGAATGCTAGGCGGAAATGATGAATCACCAGTTTTAAAAATACCTTCACCATTTGAACGTGATAATTTGCTACTTATGATTGCCCCATCTGTGGCTACAACATATAAAAAGCGTAATGAAACTATTGATGAAGTAGCAAGTTATATTAAAACTATGATTGATGCAAAAATGGGAAATTATTTTGTGTTTTTCCCATCTTATAAATATCTAAATAATGTTTTAAAGTGCTTTGATAATGTTAATTATGATATTCATGTTCAAACTAGTGAAATGAGCGAAATAGAAAAAGCACAATTTTTAGATAATTTTAAACCAAATCCCACCTCAACTCATGTCGCATTTGTAGTCTTAGGCGGTATATTTTCAGAAGGAATTGATTTATTAAATGATCGCTTAATTGGCGCGGTTATTGTAGGAGTTGGACTTCCTCAAATTTCGTTTGAACGTGATTTAATTAAAGATTATTTTAATTCTGAAGAAGAAAATGGTTTTGAATTTGCTTATGTGAAGCCAGGTATGAACCGTGTTATTCAAGCTGTTGGTAGAGTAATTCGTTCAGAAAATGATGTTGGTGCTGTTTTATTAATAGACAATCGTTATTTAGAATCAAGATATCGTGATTTATTCAAAAGTGAGTGGGATAATTATAAAGTAGTATTAAATACAACGGATGTTCAAGAGTCATTAAAAAGATTTTATGAAAGAAAAAATTACAAATAGTAATTGTAATTACTATTAATAATGTATAAAATTGATTGCGGTGATGAAATTATGAAAGATTATTTTCGAGATTTATTAGTTGAGAATATTGATGAAGCTAAAGTTATTCTTACAGGTGTGCCATTTGATAAAAATGCTTCAATTGGAAAAGGAGCATCAAAAGCTCCACAAGTTATGCGTGAATTATCCGCCTCTGAGCCTGCTTTAAGCATGGATGGAGACGATATAAGTGCATGTAAAATATTTGATACTGGTGATGTTGCTTATGAAGGTGAAGATGATGTTACATATTTTGCTAAAGTAAGTAAACATTTAGATGAAACACTTAATACAAATAAATTTAATTTAGTTGTTGGTGGTGATCATTCTATTGCAATAGCAAGTGAACTATCATTTTTAAATTATGCTAAGAAGCATAATAAAAAACCATTAATTATTCATATTGATGCCCATCCTGATATTTGTGATGTATATGAAGGTAGCAAGTATTCTCATGCTTGCCCAATTAGAAGAGCAATTGATAATGGATATGATACTGAAGATATTATTCTTATTGGTATTAGAGGATTTGAAAAGCAAGAAGTAGAATATTTTGCTCTTCATCCAGAAATAAAGATGTTTAATGCTAATTTTATTCATAATAATGGTATTGAACCAATATTTAAATATTTAAAAGAAAAAATTAATGATGAATATATGGTATATTTATCTTATGATATCGACGCAAATGACCCGAGTTTTGCTCCAGGAACTGGAACACCAGAAGCATTTGGCGTTAATAGTTTAGATATTATGAAAATACTTTGTTTCATTGTTAGAAACTTTAACGTACCAATGATGGATATTGTGGAAATTGCTCCACCACTTGATGTAAATGATATTACCACTTGGTTAGGTATTAAAGATTTATATGAAGTATTTAAACAATTATTACTAAAGGAGTAACAAAATTATGAAAAAACATGTAATGTTTGATTTTTATGGTGCAAATCAGCATCAATTAGATGATATAAAACACATTAATGATTTATTAACAAGATTATGCTTTAGCCTCGATTTACAGCCGATTTGTCCACCGCAACTAATTCCATATTACTATGGCAAAGTTAAAGAAGATATTGGTGTTTCGGCATTTATATTATTAGAAGGCGGACACGTTACTATCCATACTTTCCCATTAAGGGAATGTTATTTCGTTGATATATTCGCTGAGACCGATTTTGATGATAATGCTGCTTATCAATTTTTCTTAAAAGAATTACCATTTGATGAAAAAAATTCTATTAAAAATGTGAAAGATCGTTCTATTCGTAAGTTTGAAATGTTACCTTATGAATCAGATGTTGATTTTGGTCCACACGTAATGACAGAAATTAAAGCACATACCATCCCAACAATGGAAGTATTATTCGATTTCTTAGAGAAAATAGTTTATGAAATTAATATGGACCCAATTACTCGTCCATTTGTTTTAAAATCAAGAATTAATAATCCGAAATACTTAAGCGCTATTATAGTTATTGCTCAATCACATATTGCAATCCACTATAATTACAAAACTAAATATATGTACGCAGATATCTTCTCTTGCGCACCATTTGATTACACTAATATTGATAAAATCTACGCTCCATTAGGAGAAGTAGTATCTAATGAATTAACCGCTCGCGGAAGTAAACATATTTACAAAGTAAAATCAAAAGTTTCAAAAACTGATTTACGCGCGAATATGCGCTGGCAAAAAGCAATAAAGAAATAGTATGAATATTACAGTTTACTTAGGCGCTAATGAGGGGAATGACCATTCTTTAAAGAGGTCAGTCGCGGATTTTGGAACTTGGATTGGAAAAACTAATAATACATTAGTTTATGGCGGTTCCCGTATTGGCTTAATGGGTGTTATTGCAGAAAATGCTTTAAAAAGTAACGCTAAAGTTATTGGCGTTGAACCAAGATTCTTTGTAGAAAAAGAATTGCAAAATGATGATTTAAGTGAATTAATCATCACTGAAAATATGTCTGAACGTAAAGCAAAAATGATTGAATTAGGTGATGCTTTTGTGGCTTTTCCTGGTGGGACAGGCACATTAGAAGAAATATCAGAAATCATGTCGATGGTTTCTTTAAATCACACTAACGCACCATGTATTATTTTTAATCTTCATGGTTATTATGATGGACTTAAAACTTTACTTGATAAAATGATTGAAATGGATTTGTCTTCAATAGAAAGACAAAAAGGTATTTATTTTGCCTCAACGTTAGAAGAAGTAGAAAAGATTTTACTTACCAAAACATTTTAATTAAAGCAATAAATTCTAATTCAATATTTGCTTAATTAAGTAGTATTAATTACAAAATTTTGTATTCAAATTTTACTATAATGCTTGTAGGTTACTTTAACAAAGATGATTAATAAATTCTGTATAAAAAATTATGTAGGAGTGAATTGATATGCTTAATATAATTAAAACGCCATCAAATGATGAGTTTTTTAATCTTGTAAAAAACTCTGAAAAAAATATATATTTATGTGCACCATTTATAAAAAAAGAAATCGTCGATAAAATATTAGATGCTAGAAAAGACGGAATAACAATGGTAGTTATTACATCTTCAAATATATCTAATTTTTTATGTGGATCTCTTGATATATCGGCAATAAAAGAATTAATTAATCAAGGTGTTACAGTTAGAAATTATCAAAATTTGCACGCAAAAATATACATTTTCGATAGAGAAAAGGCATTAGTGACATCAGCAAATTTAACAAATAATGCTTTATACAACAATTATGAATATGGAGTTTTGATTGAAAATGATGAAATTATCAATCAAATTTATGAAGATTATCAAGAAATGCTTGATAATGAAGATTGTGGTACTTTTAATATTAGTTTGTTAAATAATCTTGATAAAATAAAACGACGAATTAAAAAAAGACCAATAATAAATGTTGATTTTGATAATGACACGATCATTATTGAAGAAAAAAACATTTTAACTAAAAATATGTCTTCTTGGCAAAAAGATATTTTTGAAATAGTTAATGAATTTGATGAAAATATATTTCTTATAGATGATATTTACCATTTTGACAATGTTTTAAAACTAAAGCATCCTAATAACAATTTTATTGAAGCAAAAATTAGACAAATCTTGCAACAATTAAGAGATATGGGATTTATTAAGTTTGTGAGTAAGGGAAAATATAAGAAGTTATGGATTGATAAATCGAAAGTGAGTGAGAATTAAAATGAAATATATTGAACAGTTAGAAATTGCAAAAAAAGAAAAATTAAATATTACTAAGCTATTTATTGCTTATGAAATGGAATCTTTATTAGGATCAGATAAAAATAAAATTAGCAAAGATAAATATGAAGAACTTTGCTCTATTGTGTACGAACATTATTTGAATATTGACTATTCTTCAATTAACGATGTGGCACAAATTGTCTATGACTTATATTTAGATAATAAAAAAATTTCTGAAAATATTATTCGTGAAAAACTAGAAACTTTGTATTTATAATTTGAACTATAAACCAAATTGATAAATAAAAGCCTTATCAATTATTATTAGGTGGAGTTCAAATTGAAAAAATACTATCAATCAAAATAATTATTTAATAATTAAAATTAATTTGTTATACTTTATTTCAGTAAGAAAGAGGTGGTATTTATGGCATTTGATCAAAAGAAAATACGTAATTTTTCTATTATTGCACATATTGATCATGGTAAATCCACTTTAGCAGATCGAATCTTAGAACTTACTGGTAGCGTGGATAAACGCGAAATGAAAGAGCAACTACTTGATTCAATGGATCTAGAAAGAGAACGTGGAATCACAATTAAACTTAATGCAGTTACTCTTAATTACGTAGCAGACGATGGAGAAACGTATATATTTAACTTAATTGACACCCCGGGACACGTCGACTTTACTTATGAAGTATCTCGTTCTTTAGCGGCTTGTGAAGGCGCTTTGTTAGTTGTTGATGCCACGCAAGGAGTGGAAGCTCAAACATTAGCAAATGTTTATTTAGCGGTTGATAATGATTTAGAGATTATTCCAGTTATTAATAAAATTGATTTACCTTCTGCTCATCCTGAATTTGTAAAAAAAGAAATTGAACAAAGAATTGGTATTACGTGTGATGACGCAGTTGAAGTATCCGCTAAAACGGGGCTTAATGTTGAACAAGTCTTAAAAATGATTGTGAAAGATATACCTGCTCCAGTAGGTGATATTAACGCGCCATTAAAAGCTTTAATATTTGATTCAAATTATGACGCATACCGTGGTGTTGTCATTAATATTCGCTTAAAAGAAGGACAAGTTAAAGTTGGAGATGTTATCCATCTTATGGCGGCTAATAAGGACTATTTAGTTACTGAACTTGGCATCCGTACACCAAAAGAAGAAAAACGTGATGTTTTATATGCTGGTGAAGTTGGCTATCTATGTGCGCAAATTAAAGATATTAAAGATGTTCATCCAGGTGAAACAGTAACCTTAAAAAACAATATGGCTAAAGAACCTTTACCAGGATATCGTCATATTAACCCAATGGTGTTCTGTGGTTTATACCCAGTTGATTCGAAAAAATATGGTGATTTAAAAGAAGCTTTAGAAAAATTATGCTTAAATGATTCATCTTTACAATTTGAACCAGAAACCTCACAAGCTCTAGGATTTGGTTTTAGATGTGGATTCTTAGGCTTATTACATATGGATGTAGTCCAAGAACGTTTAGAAAGAGAATATAACATTGATTTAATCTTAACTGCGCCATCGGTTATTTATAAAGTAAAGCTTACTAATGGTGATATCATCAATCTTGATAACCCATCAAAATTACCTGATTCCTCATTGGTCAAAGCAATTGAAGAACCTTATGTCAATGCTTCAATAATGACACCAAAAGAGTATGTTGGTCCAATTATGGAATTATGCCAAGAAAAAAGAGGAATTTACACCGATTTAGAATATTTTGATGATACCCGTATGATTTTAAAATACGAAATACCATTAAGTGAAATTGTTTATAATTTCTTTGATAAACTCAAAAGCTATTCAAAAGGTTATGCTTCATTTGACTATGAATTAAGTGAATATAAAGAATCTAACTTAGCTAAAATGGATATCTTATTAAATGGACAACCAATTGATGCTTTATCATTAATTGTTTATAAACCTTCTGCTTATACTCGTGGAAATTTAATTACGAGAAAACTTAAAGATGTTATTCCCCGTCAACAATTTGAAGTACCAGTTCAAGCGGCAATAAACGGAAAAGTTATCGCCCGTACTGATATTAAAGCCATGCGAAAAGATGTCTTAGCGAAATGTTACGGTGGAGATATTTCTCGTAAAAGAAAACTTCTTGATAAACAAAAAGAAGGTAAAAAACGTATGAAAAAAATTGGTTCTGTGGAAGTCCCACAAGAAGCGTTTATGTCTCTACTTTCTATCGATGATGACGAATAAGCACGAATTTCGTGCTTTTTTTGTGCTTTATGTCACATTTTGTTAGTAGATTTTTAGTAAATATTTAGTTTTTATGTAGAATATAACTTGTAAATTTGTTACAATTAATTCCGAGGTGAAGCCTATGGGTAACGAAAACCTGGCATTCAAATATTCTAATGACATATACGCAACAAGAAAACAAGTATCACAAATGCTTGGAATTTCTAACATTGATAAGTTTTGGAATGATATTATTTCTTATCGTAGTCATTATACTTTAAGTTTAAATTTAAGAAACATCGAAAGAATGCCAATGAATTTAGTATTATCACCAAAAATACTTGATGATTTAGTAGCAAAAGAACGTAAATTATCTAAATTGATGGTGAAATTCGGTAAATTAAATGATGATGATTATGTTAAATATTCAGTAAGAAATAATCAATATAATTTGATTCTTACTAATATTGCCCAAAAATATCATATTGATTTTTCTGAAGGATTATTAAATCTTATCATTAGTGGTAATGCTTCTTCATTAACACCAAGTCAAAATATCTTGCTAAATTATTATCAAGCACTACACCATATTGAAACTCGCTTTTATGATCCAATTGATGAAAAATTATTACGAACACTATTAGGATATTTAGTATCATCAAATGATGAAAACATTTACCGTAAAGAAGAAATAGAAGATGCCTCATCAAGAATCATTATTGACCGTATTTATAGTGCAGCACCAGTTGAACGAATTGTTCCAATGATGAATGATTTATTTGATTTTCTTAATAATAATAACAATTGTCCAGCCTTAGCTAAAGCAATTGTGGCTTTCTATTATGTAATGATGATTAAGCCCTTTGATTTCTTTTCCGAAGAAATGGCCACCTTACTTGCTAAATACGTTTTAGCGCATAATGACTTTGAAGAGCCTAGTGTACTTATTGATTTTGAGTGTTTCATTAATAATTATCAAGAAGATGTTAATTATATTATGAAAGAAGTAAATAAAACTAATGATGTAACATATTTATTAACATTTATGTTAGACAAAATAACTGAACACATTGATAATATGTCCTCATCGATTGAGGTGAGCAATTCAAAGTCAATTGAAAAGGAATTCTTTAAAAGTGAACTAGATAAAAGCGAACCAGAAGAAAAAATTGAAAAAAAACATGTAGAAGTAGTGGAAAGTCAAGAAGATTTGTTGCATAATGTTGATTATGAGGTACGTGTTGCACTTCCTAAACTTCCAATTGGATTAGATGAACGTAACGCTAATGCAATCGCGGAGCATTTATTAGAAATGAAACCTAACCTTAAACGCGGCGAAGCGCAATTCTATGCTCGACACTGCACAATTGGTAAATATTACACCATCCAACAATACAAAGAAATGAATGAATGTGCTTATGAAACAGCGCGTACATCTATGGATAATTTGGTTAGTGAAGGATTTTACCAAAAAGAAATGATTAAAAATAAGAAGTATGTATATACTCCAATTCCAAGAAAGTAGGTATTTATTATGTTTTTAACGATGCATCCGTTATTATTTATCGTAGTTATTTTAGCTTTTTTCGGTCTTATTGCTCTTATTGTTTTCATTTTAAGAAAACATTTACCAAGTCTTCGTGATGATGGAGAGAAACCTGCTACTAAAGAAGAAGCAGCAAAAGAAGCTCTTGATCGTATTTTAGTTCCTATCGAAGATAACGATGAAAATAAAGAAAAAGAAGATTCAAAAGAAGAAAATAATGAAAAGAGTGAATAGTTTATATATTCATATTCCGTTTTGTACACATCTTTGTGAGTACTGTGATTTCACAAAGATGTTTTATTTACGCCCCTTTGTTAATAAATATATTAAATTTTTAGTTAAAGAAATTGATGACTTAAAAAGCCAAAAATTTAAAACCATTTATATTGGTGGAGGAACGCCTTCTTCTTTAAGTGCTTATAACTTAAAATTACTTTTAGCATCTTTAAATAAGCATCTAAAAAAAAATACAGAATTCACTATTGAAGCAAATGTTGAAAATTTAACGTTAGAAAAATTACGCCTTTTTAAAGAATATGGCATTAATCGTATTTCGATTGGTGTTCAAACTTTTAATTATGAATTACTTAAAAGTATTAATAGACATCATTCAGAACGACAAGTAAAATACTGGATTAAACAAATTAAGAAAATGGGATTTAATAATATTAATATTGATTTAATATATGGACTTCCTAATCAAACTATGGAATTATTTAAAAATGATTTAAAAGAAGCAATATCATTAGATATTAATCATATTTCTTCATATTCTTTAACAGTTTCTAAAGGAACAATGTTTTATAATAAAGGAGTTAAAGAAGTAGATGAAGATACTTCACGTATGTATTATGATGCGTTATATAGCTATTTAACTAAACATGGATTTAAACGTTATGAAGTTTCTAATTTTGCTAAAAATAAAGCATATTCAAAACATAATTTAACTTATTGGAACGATGAAAATTATATTGGACTTGGATTAGGTGCACACGGATATGTTAATAATATTAGATATCAAAATGCAACGAATATAAATGATTATTTAAAAGGAAATACTATTCAATATAAAGAAGAACTTTCTAATATTAATATATTAGAAGAATTTTTGATGCTAAATTTACGTAAATATAATGGCTTTTTGATATCTGATTTTAATAAACGCTTCGGCAATATAAAATCACATAAATTATATAAAATAATTAAAGAATTAGAACAAGAAAAAATGCTTAAAGTAACTAAATATCGCATTTATCCAACATATGAAGGAATGATGCTACTCGACACTATTTTATTAAGACTCTTTATGGTTGAGCAGTAAAGCAGATAATCCAGTATTTTAAATTTTATTATTGAAAGCGCTTCTAAATGGTTATAAAATTAATTGTAAGCTTTTAAATTAACAACACTAAAAATTATTAAAGAAAGGTTAAAATTTACAATCATGAAACAAAAGAAATTACTATTTATTTTGAGTTTATTAACACTTAGCGCCTCAACATTGGTATCATGTGGAGGAAAAACTAGTGGTGTGACTTCAAACAATACAACTCCGCCTTCACCATCAACTTCCTTAGTTTCCCCATCTACAACACCGATACCATCAATAAGCACAAGCACATCGTCTTCAACACCAACCCCAGTTGTCCCAGATAATGAAGTAAAAAACTATACGTTATTTGCGCACAAAGAAGGAACAACAAGATTTGAAGCTGAAGAAGTAGATGTTTCAAAATATGTGATATCAAGTGATAATCCAACAAAAGTCGTTGAAAGAACAGATGCCTCAAATGGTAAGTTTTTAGCAGCGTCAACAGGTGATACTGCTAAGAATTCAACATTTGAATTCAAAATATCATTAGATTTTGATGCAACAATTTCTATGACTGCATCTTACGCACAATCAAACAAATGGAAAGATTATAGTCAAGATTTAACAAAATCTTATACTTATATTGTTGATGAAAATCGCAATATGATGCTATCTTCTGAAAAAACAATTCTTGCTTCTAGAACTGATATTACGAAATGGGAACAATTTAACTATACTCCAATAACTTTAAATAAAGGAACCCATACTTTTTCTGTTAAAGTAGCGGAAAATACCGGTAAAGGTAATCCTAATATTGATTATTTAGATTTTAATATTATTAAAGTGACTGGTGGAGTTATTGATGAAGATAAAGCTCCAGAAAATGATTTTCATAGTTCAATTCAATATCAATACATAAATGATTCCGATTATGAAAATGTTAGTAAATACGCAAATGGAGTAATAGAACTAAGTAAACCTCGAGGTATCGTGATTGATTTCAAAGATGAAAACATTTCTAGCAATAGTCTTGTTTTAGAGTATGCAGATAATGAACACTTTGATAATTCAGTTATTATAAATAACATTACATCAAAAAAGTACGCTATCCAAAATCTAAAATTAGGACAAGATTTGTATTGGCGAGTTACTGATTCACAAAGTAATTTAAGCAAAGCAAAAACTCAGCATCTACAAGTTGCAGATAAAGGACCAAGAAATATAGCAATTGACGGAGTTAGTAATGTCCGTGATATTGGTGGTTATAAATCTTCGCTAGTTAGCAATGGAAAGATTAAACAAGGATTATATTATCGTGGCGCTAATTTAAATTCGATTAGCGAAGATGGAAAAAAAGAAATGTTAAGATTAGGCATTAAAAGAGAAATTGATATGCGTGATTCTTATCAATGTCTTGGCCCATATGTTGATGGGATAAGTTATAGTGCCGTATCAATTCCTTCTGGAACGGAAAGTAAAAGATTTGAAGAATTTAAAGATGAATATAAACAAATATTTGCAATAATCGCTAATGCTGATAAAGAACCAATTTATCTTCACTGTACTGCTGGCGCTGATCGTACGGGTATTGCCACATTTATGTTATTAACTGTTTGTGGCGCTAGTTATGAGGATATGGCTAGAGACTACTTATTTACTAATTTCTCTACCCAAGGAACAAGAGTACCTAATTATACTTCTGAATTTAAAGCATGGTGGTCTAAATTAGATAATTTTGAAGGTAATACAAAAGCTGATAAAGCCAAATCGTGGTTAATTAGTAAAGGCATAACAGCTGAACAAGTAGAAAAAATCAGATCTATTTTTGTTGAAAATTATAAATAAAAAGTAAAATGGCAAACATAATTTTGAAATTTTTGTGTTTGCCATTTTTATATATTTAAAAAAAGATAAAAATTTTCAAATTGTTAAGATTGCATTCTAAAAAAAAGGATGATATACTATGTTAGTGCTGACTAACCAACAGATTTGTTA
Source organism: uncultured Bacilli bacterium (assembly GCA_934140155.1). GTDB lineage: Bacteria > Bacillota_I > Bacilli_A > RFN20 > CAG-826 > RUG131. The sequence continues at coordinate 70,966 of CAKPBC010000003.1, forward strand.
ATTAGCTATTTTTTTGAAGCAAGGTTAGTTAATACTAACTAGATATGTTATAGCGTCTAGTTAAAAGAAGGAGGAATAAAATGAAACTAAAAAAAATTATTTCAAAAATCTGTGCTTGTTTATTTGTTGCTATTTCTGCAATAACATTATCATCTTGTAACGAAAAAAAGACTGAGGCATTACCAACTGTTCCAGTTTTAAGTGATACGAGAAGCGAAGAAATAGAAATGACAACAATTAAAACGTTAAACGGGAAAGATGTGACTTATAACAAAAACACTAAAAATATTGTTGCATTATCAAACACTGGTGATTTATTAGCACTTGGTGTTAGACCATTAGCGGTTGATGGTAATGCTAATAAATCAGGGTATGAAGAATTCTTTAAAGCAGTTGAAATATTAAATAATACTCAACCATTTGATCCAGAAGAAGTAATGAGTTATCGCCCTGAATTAATTTTAACTTATAATACTATGGATGAATCTAATATCGCTAAACTTGAAAAAATTGCACCAACGATTCCAGTATATTTTGATACATACGATTATACGAAAAGACTTACTTATCTAGGAGATATTTTAGGATTAAGTGAAAATGCTCAAACTATCATTGATTATTGCAAGAAAACTGAAGAAGTAGGATTACAAAAGATTAATGATTTAAAGATTCAAGATAAAAGTGTAACGGTTTATACTTATTATCAAGGATTAACAATACCACCAAACTATAAAGATGCTTTTGTATTTAATCATATTCTTTACAATACTTTAAACTTAAAAATGTTACCAATTGTTAAAGACTTTTTAGATGATCAATCGCAACAAGCTTTTTCTCAAATTAGTAATGAAAAGTTAAAAGATTATGAAGGAGACTTAGTTATTTTTGCTGGAATTGGTGAAGCAAGTATCCCTGATACAGTAAAAACAAACGAAGGATTTAAAAGTTTAAAAGCAGTTAAAGAAAATAGAGTTGGCTGTATTGATATGATTTTATATTCATTTAAAGATGCTTTATATATGGAGGCTCAATATAATCAAATTCTTGATGCTTTAAAGGTTGCTAGTCAAAATTAGTATGGAAACTAAAAAATTACAAAATAACCAAAAGTTTATTATCTTGTTAGTTAGCTCTCTTATTGCATTAGTTGTATTAATTGTTTTATCGATATTTATTGGAGCGGAAAAAAGTATAACTTTTAAAGATTTTGTTAATGCTTTGTTCCATTATAACGAAGAAAATTTTAATGAAACAATAATTAGGAATATAAGAATACCACGTTTAATAGCTGATATCATGGTTGGAGCATGTTTAGCTATAGCTGGCGCAATTATGCAAGGAACAACTAAAAATCCGATGGCGGACTCAGGAATCATGGGTATAAGCTCTGGCTCAGTATTCTCAATTATTGTAATAATGGTTTTCTTTCCTAATATTTCTCGATTAGGAAGAATTGGATTTTCTTGTCTTGGTGCCTTAGTAGTTACACTTTTAATTTATACCGTAGCCTTTATTGGAAGAAAAGGACTAAGTAGTGATAGAATGGTTTTATCAGGCATGGCAATTTCTACTTTATTCTCATCGGTTTCTACGGCAATTGTTTTAAAAACAGGGCAAAGTGGTGAAATGATGAAATATATGGCAGGAAGTGCCGCTAATACAATATGGTTAGATATTTATGTAAGTTTACCATTCTTTATTATTGCTTTAATTATTTCTATTGCTATATCTAGATCATTAACTATTTTAAATTTAGGTGATGATGTATCTAAAGGATTAGGCAGTAATGTTACATTAATAAAAACTTTATCGACGATTGTTGTTTTAGTTTTATCGGCAATTGCGGTTGTAATAATAGGACCGGTAGGATATGTCGGTTTAATGGTACCACATATTGTCAGAAGTGTATGCGGTTGTGATTACCGCTATGTAATACCAGGATGTGGACTATTAGGTGCGGCATTTGTCTTATTAGTTGACTTTATAGCTAAAAACATAATGCCAGGATTTGAATTCCCAATTGGGTTATTAATTACAATAATTGGTGTTCCATTTTTCATCTATACATCAAGAAGAACAGATGAAAATGCTTTTAACGGAGGTTAGTTTATGAAAAAAAATAATGTGACTTCCTTAAAAAGAGGAGTAATAATTAATATTTTATTATTCGCTTTTTTATTAATTGTCTTTTTAGTAGGCTGTAATGTCGGTAAATATCACATGAGTGTTTTAGAGGTATTTAAAACATTAATTGGTAAAGGTGACAAATATTCTAATTTGGCGTTATTCTCATTCCGTTTACCACGTTTATGCTTAGCTTTATTAGTGGGAATAGGAATGGGAATGTCAGGAGTAGTAATGCAAAATTTATTACATAATGATTTAGCTTCTCCTGGAACTTTAGGAGTTTCTGATGGATCAGGATTATTTGTTATTCTATATGTAGCTTTAGTTAAATCAAATAATTCTAATCCTCTAATGCTATCGATATTAGCTTTAATTGGTGGCTTATTATCATCGCTTATTATATTTCTGCTTTCCTATAAGAAAAAGAAAAACATTTCACCAACTCGTTTGATTATGACTGGTGTCGCTTGTAGCGCAGCTTATAGCGCAATCGGAACGATTATTATGTATACGCTTGATCGAAATCAATTAGAGTTTTTACAGCGCTGGCAATCGGGTGAACTTTGGGGAACAGATTGGAATTATATTATTATTTTATTTGTTTGGCTACTATTTTTTGGAGGACTTGTTTATAGTAAGTCTTATACATTAAACGCTATTAACATCGGCTATGACGTTGCTAAAGGAATAGGCGTAAATACTAAAGTTGACTTTATTATTTTAGCGATTGGCGCAGTTGCGATGAGTAGTGCCTCGGTTGCTTTTGGCGGAAATTTTTTCTTCCTAGGCTTAATAGGACCACACATTGCTAGGAAACTAGTGGGCGTTGATAGTCGAGTGCTATTTCTAGCAAGCGGTACGTGTTCCGCAATTATTATTTTAGTAGCAGATATGTTGGTTATGGGAGTTAATGCTTTCACAAATATCCCAACAGGTATATTTGTTTCAATACTTTCAGTACCATATTTTATATATTTATTAATAAAAAAGGAGTAGACTATGGAAAATTGTATTATAACTAATAATTTAAAAGTAGCGTATGATGACTATGTAGTCATTCCAAATTTTAATATAAAAATAAAAAAAGGAAAAATCACTTCAATTATTGGTGCAAATGGGTGTGGGAAATCCACTGTTTTAAAGGCAATTGGTCGAATTATAAAAAAAGAAGAAGGAAGTATTATTATTAATGATAAAGATATCTTTACCATGAAAAATAAGGATATTGCTAAAGAAATGGCAATACTACCTCAAACACCAACCGCCCCTGGATCAATTACTTGTTTTGAATTAGTATCGTATGGAAGATATCCTTATCAAAAAGGTTTAGGAAAACTATCACAAGAAGATAAAAAAGTCATTAATTGGGCTTTGAATGTGACAAATATGGAAGAATTTAAAAGTAGAAGTATTGCTTCATTATCAGGCGGACAAAGACAACGTGTTTGGATAGCTATGTCTTTAGCGCAACAAACTAATATCATTTTGCTTGATGAACCAACTACATATTTAGATTTGAATCATCAACTTGAAGTATTAGAACTATTAAAAAAATTAAATAAAGAAGAAAATGTCACAATCGTTATGGTTTTACATGATTTAAACTTAGCTTGTAAGTATTCTGATTATTTACTTGCTATGAAAGATGGCCAAGTATTTGACTTTGGTTTTGCTAATGATGTATTTAATGAAAATATGTTAAAAGAATGTTTTGCTATTGAAGGTGAAATTATTAAGGATCATAAAACTAATAAAAACGTTTGTGTTTCTTATGATTTATATAAGAAGGATAAGAAAAATGAAAATTAAATATGTTTTATTAGTGGCAATACTTTTTTTAACATCATGTAGCAATAATGGAGTAAGAAAAGATTTTGGTATAACTGTAAATAATATTTCTATTAACTATAATAACGAAAAAATAACTTCATTAAGCAAAACAGAAAACTTAGACAATATGCAAGATTTAAGTGATTTTATGGATTATGTAGTATTTACATCTAAAAACGATGAAATTATATATACAAGTGTTACTGATTCATTTAAAAATAAGCTAAAAGAAGATATGACTTATTATTTTAAGTGGGCGGGGCAATATGGAATACTAGCGCATAATTTTATTAAAGGGTATGATGATACAAAAATTGATGAAAACTTAATTGGGGTATTTGGCTCAATTTCTACGTATGCTTTTAAATCATATACATTAAAATCTAATAATATAAAAGTACTTGATTATACTTATTACAATAACGTTTTAGTAAATACGAAAAAGAATGATTATACTTATTTAGATTTACCGCTTTATAAATTTAATAAAGGATTTATTAATGTAAGTAATAGTGAACAATTATTTTATGCTTTGGCTAATAAGTATTACCCAATACCTATAAGCGGATCATCCGCTGAAAAGTTATTTAATAAAATGATTTCAATAGTTTATCGCATTGTTCCATCATTAAGTATGAATGAATACGAAATATTTAATAACATATTCAATTATATTATTAATGAAAACACCTATGATTATGATTCTTTTAATTATAAAGACAGCCAACATACAGATTATGAATGTTATTTCTTAGATGGAATATTTAATAATAAAAATGCCGTTTGTGACGGAATAGTAAAAGCACTAGTGTCATTATTAAATTTATTTAATATTGATGCTTATCATATTGGAGCTGTTTATAATAATGCTGGACATGCTTATGCATACGTTAAAGTAAATGATAATTACTATTTGTCTTGTCCAACGAGTTCAAGTAGTGTTTATAAGTTAAACAATCAAAAATATCATTATCATACATATTCATATATGTTAACTAATTATTATACTTCAAGTAAAACTTGGCATTATGAAAGTTTATGTCAAAGTCAATTAATAGACGCTTTAAAAACTATTACGCCATATGATTATTATTCAAATACAAAATTAAATATTGATGATAAGGAAATATCACTAAATATTACGAATAAAGAAGATGCTTTATTAATATTAAATGAAGTTAATAAAACCGCAATAAAAAATAATTATGTCATGCAAATTGAATTACTTGCGGATTATAACATTATAAATGAAGCGTTCAATGAATTTACCGCTAGCGCGAAAACAATAAAGATAAACAATGGCATGTTTAATAACAAAAAACTTTATACGTTTATCTTTAATGGAGAAAATTTATGAAAAAGTTAAAAGTAATTATATTATGTTTCATAACTTTATTAACAAGTTGTAGTAATAGCAATAGCGGTAATAAACCATCAATAAATCCGATTGAAAATTTAAATTTTATTGATAATTATAGCAATGAATTAATAACTCCTAGTAGAACATTATCCAATCGAAATGAACTTATATATGCTTTAGATTATATGGCTTTTTATAAAATCAAAGATAAGGTTTCTTATTATATAAATATTGATTACGCCACGACATTTTATAACATTTATAGTGAATTTAATAAAGCAATTAATTTAACGCAAATTGCTGATAATTATCCAAGTTATTTAAACTATGATTTATATGATCAATACAAGATAATAACGGTTAGTTTATCAATTCAACCGCTTGCTATAAACAAGCCCACTAATATTGATACTAAAAGTATATTAATTATGGAATTTGATTATCTAAGTAACGTGAATAAAAGAGATGAATCATTTAATAGTTTTCCATTATTTTTAAATAATAAAGGTTTTATAAATGTTAACGATAGCGAATCATTATGGTATGCAACATTATTAAATTATTATCCTAAGGTAAAAGAAGGAAGCACGGAAGAAAAAATATTTAATGAAGCCAAAAATGTTTTAAGAAGAATTATTGATGATGATATGTCTGACTATACAAAAGTTAAACAAATCTACAATTATTTAACTAGTGAAATTAAATACGATTTCAATACTGCTTATAGCGATATAAAAGTGTTGAATAAAGAACAATGCTATTACTTAGAAGGTGTGTTCTTAAATCATTACGCTGTTTGTGATGGTAAAAGCAAAGCATTTGTCTTTCTATGTAAACTTGAAGGAATAGAAGCAGTTCGCTTAACAGATTTTAAAGATAACTTCTTAGGACATGCTTATAATTATGTGTGTGTATCCGATAAATGGTACTTAACTTGCACCACATTTGGAAGTAATCGTTTAAAAATCAATGATGATTTAAGTATCGTTTTACCATCATATAATATGTTTTTAACAAATCTAACAACACCTTATGAAAATGACTTTGGTTATGATTCTAAGATGTATGAAGATATAAAAAGCGCGGTTAGTGATGAACCATTTAATTATTTTAAAAATGAAAATTTGATTATTAATAATGAATCAGAATTTATCACTCTTGTAGATAACACTATAAGTAAAACGCAATATGAGTATTTTGAAATAGAATTTCAAGATTTAAATAAAAATGATGATATGGTTTATGACTATATCGAAAACTTAAAAAATAAATACAACTTATATGATCTTTATTTAGTGAAAAATAGACCATATGAGGATTATATATATGCTTGTATTTTTATAAAAAAAGGGGAATAGAAAAATGAAAAACAAAAAAATTATTATTGGATTATGCAGTGCTTTATTAATTGGTGGCGCTACTCTGGTATCATGTAATAATGATTCTGGAAATAGTATTTCATCGTCATCAGTTAGTATAGACAAACTAGCACTAGAAAGAAGAATTACTTATGTAACTAATAATATGATTAATGATGAGTATAAAAATAATTATACCAAAGAATCATATGACAATTTAGTTAAAGCATTAGAAGCTGCTAAAAATATTTTAAATAAAGAAAACGTAACACAAGAAGAATTAGATCAAGCTTTAAATACTTTAAATGAAGCTGTAAATAACTTAACACCAAAAGAAGTTAGTGATGTAACTACTGCACAAATTTCATCTTTTATTGATAGCATGAATGGTAATTACACCATGACTGTTTTAGATTATAAAGCAAATAAAGATGCTCCAGTTACTAGAACCTATAAAGCCATTGAAAATGCTTATTATAATGAAAATAGTAAACAAGGCTTTGTTGTATTTGATGATTACGTTCATAGTTTTACTTTAAATGACAGCCACTTAAATATCAGTAGCGCTGTTATTAGCGATACTTGGTCAGTTCCTGCTTATGTTTTAGGAGATGAATTCTACGGTCGTTATGCATCTTGCTTTGGTAAAAGTGAACCATTATCTAACTATGGATTTGATACTTATGGTTGGCCATATTCAAAACACTTAGTTAATACGAATACATTTGTTATTGATAACTCTAACTATGTGGCTTTCATGTTAGATACAATGTTTGATGTTTATTCTTATGATTTTGATGATGTCTCTGAATTTGGTAACTATGTTGGTGTTGATTTAACAAATAAAAATTTAACTATTTATATTGCTAATGATTCAAAACTTACTGATGTAACATTTAAATTTACTTTTAGTGATGTAAACAATACAAAAATTGCTCCATTAACAAACTACTTAACTAATAATAGCAAATACTCTTCTAATGATGCTTATAATCCAACAAGTAAGATTGAAGATATTTTAAGCAAAAATACTAAAGATAAATATGGCTTTAAAGTTGATGTTTATAACGGAAAAGATGGAATTAACGATAATGTCGACTTTAGCATTTATAACGTTGTTAATGATAAAGCCGCTTATTGGGTATTAAATGATAAAGCATTAATTTTAAATAATGATAAAACATATCTTGCTAAATATGTAAATAATACAATTACTGTTGGCGAAGAAAATGACTATGGCATCAGTGATATGAATTTAGTAAATACGTTATTTGCTAAAAAAGATAATCTTGCATTAAACAGCAAAATCGATGAATACTTTATTGATATTAAAGAATCACCATTAACTAGAAATGCTTTAGCTTATTTCTTTGATATCGTCAATACCACAAATTACACCAAAGATGATATTAATAAAGTATCATTAAAGGTTAATGCTAATAATGAACTTGTAATTTCTTTATGGAATAAATATAGAAATTCTAACACTCGCGATGGTTTGATTTTAACTGGTGTCGTTAAAGAATATGAAAATGTAGGAATTGGTAGTTTTGATGATCAAGTAACTGTTTTAAAAGAACAACTAAACCAATTAATTATTCAATATCAAAATGTCTTAAACGAACAAGAGAAATATACAACATATAGTTTAGAAAAATTTAAAACTTTGTATAATCTTGCTAAGGAATTAGTTAATAGTGATAAAGCATTAACAAGTGATTTAAATAATATTATTAAACTCTTACCATTAAGATATAACGAACTTGAATCAAAGAATGCATCATATAACGAAAATGGTGTACAAGATATTAAAAATGCTTATAGCAAGTTATATAGTGGAGATGAATATAGTTCAACTTTAAACTCTTATAAATTAACTGTTTCTATTGATGACAAAGTAACTGAATATATTGCTAATACTTCTTATTATTACAATGTTACAGAAAATAAAGGTGTAATAAAATTAGAAAAATTCTTTTATGATTTTGAAATTATTGATGGAAAAGTAACAATAGTTGCTCCTAAAGTCACTATAACTGGCGCTAGCCAAAGATATTTATCACGTGTCGCTACAGTAGTAGGTGATTATTCTTCGTTAACTACAACAGAAGATTATGATACTTTATCATTCACTCGTATTGCGGGATCTAATGATTATTATATTGCTAATCCTTCATACTTAAACTTTATTGAAGGTTTAGATTTATCTAATATTAGTGGTTTAAGCGTTAATGCCTCTAATGACTCTATTACATTTAAAGCTTATGATTCATTAAAACTTTCAACTATTAGTGATCAAACATTATTATTAAATGAATGTAAAGCCACTGCTACAGTTAGTGAAATTAATAGTGCAAGCTATAGCATACTAGATGAATTATTAAATTCTACTAGTGCAATTGTTTCAAAAGATGATATTGTTTCATTTGTTAAAAATAGCGATACAACATCATTTAGTTTTAAAAAGATGTATGATGATAAAGCATTTACTACATATGTCACAGATAAATATTACTATAGTGAATATGAAAACTATAATGAAGATGAAGAAGCATTTAACGAAAATGTTGTATTCTATGCTTTAATTAATGGAGTAGTTAAAAAAGCCACTATTTATTTTGATGGCGCACATGAAGACCCATATAAAGTAGAAGAACTAAGCACTAAATATACTTCAATTGCTGAATTTATGGGTGTGACATTTGATAGTTTAAAAAATATTACCGCTAATTCATTGACTGGTGATAGTCGTTTCAATTATGATGTTGATGATGCACTTTATAATGATTTAATAAAGTTAAGCATTGAAGATGCCGAAGATTTTGAAAGTGCTAAAGTAACATTAATTGAAAATGCATTATTATTTAGTTTTGATGATGGTTATGGAAATTTAAATGCTAGATATTCTTTAGAATTTAATGTTGATGGCAATTCATTCTATGGTGCATTTATTGGCTATATTATTAGTATGGAAGAAGGAACATTAGAATAATTTTATGAAAAAAATTGCAATTTATGGAAAAGGCGGAATAGGAAAATCCACTACAGTTTCAAACTTAGCTAAAGCTTTAGTGGAACTAAATTATAAAGTATTTCAGATAGGTTGTGATCCTAAGGCTGATTCAACAATCTTACATAATAATGGTAAAAGAATTATGACTGTTTTAGATGCTATTAGGTTAGGTGTAGATGATGAAGAACATATTTTACATTTAGGTAGTGATGGTGTTTATTGTTTAGAAGCTGGTGGTCCTCGTCCAGGGTGCGGTTGTGCCGGACGAGGCATCATCGCCGCATTTGAAAAAATTAATGAACTTAATTTGATTGAAAAATATCAACCAGATTTTATTTTATATGATGTTTTAGGTGATGTTGTATGTGGCGGTTTTGCAATGCCCATTAGAAATGGTTACGCGGATGATTTATATATTGTTACCAGTGGAGAAATGATGGCGTTATATGCCGCTAACAACATAAAAGAAGCAGTGAGTGATAATGAACATGATGGTTATGCTAAGTTTAAAGGCTTAATTGTTAATAAAAAGAATATTGAAAATGAAGATGAAGTTGTACTTCGTGCCGCAAAAGAAATGGATGCTAATATTTTCTTTACTTTACCACGCGATGGAATAGTTCAAGAAGCAGAAAAATTAAATAAGACGGTTGTGGAAGCATTTAGTGATAGCGATATGGCTAAATTATATATGGAATTAGCAAAGGAAATTGCCAATGAAAAATAATTTTATAACAAATAAAAAATTAGTAAAATACAAGTATTTAACAAGCTATAAAAATTGTTTAGCGACACATTGTAAAATGGATGTTATATTAGAAGAATTAGCAATGCTTAATTCTTTTAATGTTTTAGTTATTGGTGTTTTTGAATGTTCTTTTCATTCCAAAAAAGTGATTTTTAATAAGAATGTTAAAAACTATAGCTATTTGTTAACTGATAAAGAAATAGTTTTTGCATCATTGGATGAACTAAACAATACTTTAAAATATGTGAATAGTTTGGAGGGATATACATTTGTTTTATCTACTTGTATCCCACAAATTAATAACTTAAATATTAAGTCGTTAGTAAGTAAATACGAAAAACTAATTTTTTTATCTGTTGAAGATTATACATCATGTAATTCTTATGATATTTTAAGCGATTTTTATTTATCTTTAAAACAATTTTTAAATGATACAGAAATCGATAAAGAAAAAATAACCATTGATAATTATGATAAAAATATCATTTCTAATTTGAATAAGGCATTACAATATAAAACTTTAATTATTAATAATAGTAAATATTTAGCTTTATTTAATTCATTTCCTAATCATTTGATTATTGATAATAGCGTTATTCAACCATTATCGTTTTATAAAACTTATCATAAAGAATTAAATATTTCATTAAATAAACTTTTAAAATTAGAAAAGAAATTAGAAGCGTTTGCCAATAAATATCAAAAAATATCAATTAAATCATATTACGCTCCATATATCGCTACTTTATTTTTGGAGTTTAAATTAAAAATTAATAAAATAATTACATCAAATTATAACATTAATGTTTATAATGCTCTGAAAACTTTAAATGATGATTGCTTAATATCGTTTAATGGATCATTATCATTAAGTAAATCCGTTAATACGTATAACTTAATTATTGATGATAAAAAAATATATAATATGTCTAATTTTGATAAGATATGTTACATAATTGATGAGGTATTACCATGGGATTAAATAAATATTTTACTTTAAAAAGCGCTAGAATGGCTCTTTATAATAAATTTGCTTTGATGGATGATCTAGCAATAATTGAGATTTCGACATCGGGTCATGGAGTATATAATTATGGTGATTTAGCTTATAAATATCCAAGTAAAATAAAAAATAATTTATATACAACATCTATTAATGAAGTAGAACTTTCCATTGGTGATTTTACTAAAGTTATTAATGCAATTAAAGAGGCAATTAAAGATGGTTATAAAAATATCTTTTTACTTCCATCTAGTTTGGTTTTAATGTTAGGAATAGATTTAAAATTATTAGCGAACAAATATAAGAATATGTTTAATATAAATGTTTTCACAATTAATGTAAAAATGCATGAAACATATTATTCCGGATTAAATGATTTTTATAATTATTTAACAACTTTAAATTATACCGATGAAAATAAACTCCTAAATTCTTACGCTATTATTGGCGGAGAAAATTCCATTTCGAATTTTAATAAAAAAGTTGAAATCAAAAAATTTATAAATCACTATTTTAATTTAAAATGTATATTGATTGACTCTAACAAAATACAATATGATGATTATCTAAAACTAAGTAAAGTAAGATTCGTTATAATTACATCATTAAGTGCCTTACAGTTAGCTAAATATTTAAAAGAAAAATTTAATATAGATTATTTATATTTCAATTCGATTAATTATCAAAGTATTAATGAATACTTAAATACAATCAATAAAACTTTTAACATCCCATTTAAAAAGAAAACTTTATTGAAAGTCAATGAAGACACATTAAGTCAAATAAACAATGTTTTACATTTTACTAATAAAAAGATTATCGTTTACGCCGATGAAGATGATTTAAATCTATTGAAAGATTACTTTAAATTATTTAACTATCATAATGTGCATTACTATTCCATGTATGAAAGTAAAAATTATGAAAAAATTAATGCGGACGATTTTATTGATATTAATAAAAGAAAAAATGTTGTTGTCCTAAGCAGTGACACTATATGCAAACACTTTAAAAGAAGTGTGACTATTACTTATGATGGGGTAACATATAACTTAGTAACAAGTGTTGATAAATCTTTAGTTTTATTAGGTTCGTTTTATGAATTCTCAAAAAGACTTATTAAAGAAATATTTTAAACACACAAAAACATTGATTTGGATACAACTCTTAAACTAGGTTCTCAAAATAATGTTTCAGAATACTGGAACTGGAAATCTTGGAATGCTGGTACTATTGACTTAACAAAAGGAAGCCATATTCTTATGATAACTATTAAAAAGTCAATTAATATTTATGGCTTTGAAGTTACTACTACAAATTATCAAGCAAATGAAAATGGTGCTGTTACTATTAAAGGTGATGGCACACAGGTTCTTGAAGGTGAATCAGGCTTATTAAATAGAACTGGTTGGTCAGTGCGTGCTGACTTCGTAAATGTCGGAAGAGATCCAGTTGAATCTTGGAACACTACGACCACAACTGAATTAGAAGCATTAAAAGGAAGAAGTTTATGTGCTTTAAATGAAGGATGCGTTATTAACATCACATTTGAAGTATTAGGATCATGTAGTTTGGAATTTGATATTATCTGTGCTTCTCCAAATAATTTAAAATGTTCACAAATTTATGAAGTAACTATTGATGGTAAAAAATTGGAAGGTAATGATACTTCCGTTATATTAAAAGAAAGTTCTGCTTCTCAATATTGGAACTGGACAAAATATAATGCTGGTAGCATTGATTTAAGTAAAGGCACACATACTGTTACACTTAAATTATTAAATGGCTCATCTAATATTGATTCATTTAGATTTGTAGCATCTAATTTTACTAATAAATAATAATATCAATATTTAATCATTAAATGCTCTTGGGTTTCCTTGAGCATTTTTTGATGCATTTTAGATTTAAATGAGTATTGGAAATGTTATAAAACAAGAAAAACAACTGTTTTATATAAAAAATATACTTATAAAATAAGTATAAGATAAAAAAATCAAAAAAAATAAAAAAATTAGCACTTTTTGGTTGACAGTGCTAAAATTTAGCATATAATATAATTAGCACTGAGAGATAAAGAGTGCTAAAGAAGGTGAAGTTATGAGTTTGAGTCGTAGAGACTATATCTTAAAACTAATAGTTGAACACTTTATTAAAGATGCAACGCCAGTTGGTAGTCAAACTTTAATAGAAGAATATGGTCTTGATGTTTCAAGTGCCACGATTCGAAGTGAGATGAACGCTCTTGAAAGAGAAGGGTTCCTAGAAAAAACTCATACTTCAAGCGGACGTGTTCCTTCTTCGAAAGGATATCGTTACTATATTGATTATTTGCGAGAAGAGACAGTTGATTCAAAAATTAAAAATCAAATTACTACCCTGCTAAATGAAAAAACTTTAACAGCAGATCAAGTAATTACTCAATCTTGTCAAATCTTATCGCATATGACGAACTTAGCAACTGTGGTCCTTGGTCCAAATGCCGAAGATGAGCATCTTATTTCTGTTCAAGTAATTCCTATTTCTACAAATACTGCAACAGTGGTATTTGTTACTGATAGAGGTTATGTAGAAAATAAGACATTTATCTTCGATGATGATGTTGAGCTTAATGATATTGAAAGTTGTGTTAAATTACTTAATTCTCGTTTAGTTGGTACACCTGTTAGTGGACTAATTGAAAAGATGGAAGCAATGAAACCATTAATTCAAGATTATGTCACAAGCAACGATGTCATCTATCAAGTGTTTATGGAAGCGTTCTTGAAGTTTGCGCGTGATCGAGTTTCCTTATTTGGTAAAAATGAGTTACTTAATCAACCAGACTTAACAAGTGATGCTGATAAACTTAAACGCTTAATCAAACTTTTTAATTCACCAAGTGAAATGCGTCAAATGCTTACTGATGATAGCGATAAAGGCCTAAATGTTAACATTGGTGATGAAGATGATGAATATGGTGATATGTCAATCATCACATCCAAAATCAAAATGCCAGGTCAAGATGAAGGAACTATTGCTCTTGTTGGTCCTAAAAGAATGGATTATCAAAAAGTCATTAGTGCACTTGAGTATGTCGCAAGTGAATTAGAAAAATATTTTGCAAAGGAAAGGAATCAAAATGGAAGAGAAAGAAAAGGAACAAACTGAGATAAAAGATGAAAAATTATCTCGTAAAGAAAAAAGTAAAATTGAAAAGCTCGAAGAAGAATTAGCAAAGGCTAAAAAAGAAGCGGAAGAGTGGAAAAATAAGTATTACATGGCTTATGCTGATACGCAAAACACTAAGAAACTTTATGATAAAGAACATGCCGAAATGATTAAATATCGTGCTGCAGGTTTTATTGAAAATTTGATGCCAGCGCTTGATTCATTCCATTGTGCTTTACAAATTAAACCAGATGATGCAAAAATGCAAAACTTCCTAACTGGATTTGAATATATTTATAAAAATCTAATTAGTGCATTAGAAAGCGAAGGAGTTCTCAAATTAGAACCAAAAGTTAATGATAAGTTTGATGCTTCATATATGCATGCGTTATCTACTGAAGAAAGCGATCAAGAACCTAATACTATTGTTAAAGTATTATCCGCTGGATATAAATTAAAGGATCGTGTGATTCGCCCAGCAATGGTTGTTGTAGCTCGTAAAAAAGAAGTTAAAGAAACTAACGAAAACGTTAGTGAAAATAAAGAAAATAATAGTCCAAAAGACTAAATGAAAAGGGGAATATATTATGGCTAAAGAAATTATTATTGGTATCGACTTAGGTACTACAAACTCAGTTGTATCTTATTTACAAGATGATGGATCATGGAAAGTAATTCCTAATCCAGAAGGACACAATACTACACCATCTGTTGTAGCTTTCAAAGCTAGTGGTGAAGTTATTGTTGGTGATGCTGCAAAACGTCAAGCAGTTACTAACCCAGATACAGTTTCATCTGTAAAACGTTTAATGGGATCATCACAAAAGATTCACATTAACTGCATTAACAAAGATTTCACACCTCAAGAAATCTCTGCTAAGATTCTTGCTTATATGAAAGACTATGCTGAAAAAGCTTTAAATACTAAAATTGAAAAAGCAGTTATTACCGTTCCTGCTTACTTCAACGATGCTCAACGTCAAGCCACTAAAGATGCTGGACAAATCGCTGGATTAAAAGTTGAACGTATTATTAATGAACCAACCGCTGCTGCACTTGCTTATGGTGTTGATAAAGAAAAATCTGAAAAGATTCTTGTTTATGACCTTGGTGGTGGTACATTCGATGTATCTATTCTTGATATTGGTGATGGCACATTTGAAGTTGTTGCTACTGCTGGTGATAACCATCTTGGTGGCGATGACTGGGACCATGTATTACAAGATTGGATCCAAGCTCAAATCAAAGCTCAATTTGGTGTCGAATTAAATGATAAGATGGCTATGCAAAGATTCAAAGAAGCTGCTGAAAAAGCTAAAATTGAATTATCTGGTCAACTTGAAACAACTATTTCATTACCATTCATTGGTATGACTGCAAATGGACCAATTAACTTTGAAACAACAATTACAAGAGCTAAATTCCAAGAATTAACTAAAGACTTATTAAGAAGAACAGAAGAACCAGTACGTCGTGCTTTAAGTGATGCACATATTACCGCTAACGACTTAAACGAAATCATTATGATTGGTGGTTCAATCCGTATGCCAGCTGTTCAAGAATTAGTTGCTAAAATGACTGGTAAAGCTCCTAACTATTCTGTAAACCCTGATGAAGCTGTATCTATTGGTGCTGCTATTCAAGGCGGAATTCTTCGTGGGGATGTTAAAGATGTTGTCTTACTAGATGTTACTCCATTAACATTAGGTATTGAAACTATGGGTGGCGTTATGACTCCATTAATTACTCGTAACACTACAATTCCTACAACTAAATCACAAATCTTCTCAACTGCTGCTGATAACCAACCTGCTGTTGATATTATGGTTTACCAAGGTGAACGTCCAATGGCTCACGATAACAAATTACTTGGACACTTCAAACTTGATGGTATTAAACCAGCAAGAAGAGGCGAACCTCGTATTGAAGTTACATTCTCAATCGATGTAAATGGTATTGTTAAAGTATCTGCTAAAGACTTAGACACTCAAAAAGAACAAAATATTACAATTTCTGGTTCTAACGGCTTAAGCAAAGAAGATATTGACCGTATGGTTAAAGAAGCTGAAGAAAATAAAGAAGCCGATGAAAAACGTAAAGAAGAAGTTGAATTAAAGAATAAAGCTGAAAGTTACATCAATATGATTGATCAACAATTAGCGGAATCTGGCGACAAGATTGATGCTGCTCAAAAAGAACAAACTCAAAAATTACGTGATGAATTAAAAGAAGCTCTTGATAAGAACGATATGGATACATTAAGATCTCGTATCGGTGAATTAGAAAAAGCTGCTGAATATATGGCTCAAGCGCAAGCTCAACAAGCTAATAGCCAACAAACAAATACAACATCTTCAACTAGCGAAGATGCAAATAAAAAATCAGACGATGATGTAATTGATGCTGATTTCACTGAAAAGAAATAGTTAACCTTATTTTGGGGCAAGTGTTCTTGCCCCATTATATCGATTAAAGGAGGGAGTTAACAATGGCTACAAAAAGAGATTATTATGAAGTATTAGGCGTAAGCAAAACAGCTTCTAAAGATGAAATTAAAAGTGCCTATCGCAAGTTAGCTAAAAAATATCACCCGGACTTAAATAAAGAGCCAGGTGCGGAAGAAAAATTTAAAGAAGTGCAAGAGGCTTATGATGTCTTATATGATGACAATAAACGTGCAACATATGATCAATTTGGTCATGCAGCATTTGATCAAAACGCTGCTGGTGGTCAAGGCGGCTTTAATGGATTCTCTCAAGGCTTTGGTGGCTTCCAAGATGTTGATTTAGGCGATATATTTGGTTCGTTCTTTGGCGGTGGAAGAAGCCGTTCAAGAAGAAGCGCAAATGGACCAATGCGTGGTAATGATACTTTTATGCGTGTTCGTATTAATTTTATGGATGCAATTAATGGTACAACTATTTCTATTCCGCTTGACATTGATGAACAATGTGATGCATGTAATGGAACAGGTGCAAAATCTGCAAGTGACATTCAAACATGTTCTAAATGTGGTGGCACAGGAACAGTAAGAACTAGACAACAAACACCATTTGGTACATTTGAATCACAATCTGTATGTCCTGATTGTGGTGGTACTGGTAAGATTATTAAAAATAAATGTGATAAATGTGGTGGAGAAGGCTACATTCATAAACACACTAATGTCGAAATTAAAATACCTGCCGGTATTAACGAAGGTCAACAAATCCGTGTCGCTGGTAAAGGTGAAAGAGGAGTTAATGGTGGATCTAATGGTGACTTAATTATCGAAGTTACTATTAAAGAACATTCTAACTTCCAAAGAGATGGCGATAACATCCATATTGAAGTTCCTATTTCAATGGTTGATGCTACACTTGGTGTTACTATCACTGTTCCAACTGTATATGGTGAAGTTGATGTTAAAGTTCCTGCTGGTACACAACCTGGACAAATCTTAAAGATTCGTGGTAAAGGTGTGAAAAATTATCGTACAGGCTTATATGGTGATCAATTCATTCATGTTAAAGTTGTTACACCTACTTCAATTAGTAAAGAACAAAAAGCTTTACTTGAAAAGTTTAAAGAACTTGATGGTAAGAATGAGAGTATCTTTGATAAATTCAAGAAAATGTTTAAAAAATAAATTTAAAGCACTTAGTCAATAATTGATGATTAGGTGCTTTTTTGATTTATAATGTAGTTAAAGTGAGGTATAACTATGGATGAAAAGTTTAATACTAAATATATTATTAATGATATTGATTTATATATAAAATCGCGCCAATTAGCGGATAACCAACATAATTGATTATAACTTTACTATATAGTTTAATATTACGAATCCTAGTTTATATTAATGAACTAGGATGTTTTTTTATTAGAAAATTTAATATAAAAGTTGGTATGCAATTGTGTTTTTCTTGTTCTTATTGTTCTAAGAATAAATGCATAAAAATAATAAAAACTACTTGCAATTTTATGCGTTTATTTTTGTATTGCTCTCTTTAATTATTGACAATAAAATCAGTTATGATAATATGGGATTGTAATGATTCGAATTTTTATAGTAGTACAATTATTTATTATTAAGTTACTAGTGGCAAATTTTGTTGATTGTTATTTTGGTTTTGTGCGATTTAAAAAATCTTATTTATTAGTATTGAGAAGAGATGATTATGAGTGAATAAGAAAAAATTATTGTTTTTTTCTATTATGTTTTTAACAATGAATTTATTTGTTTTTTTCGTTTTTTTTCCTACTT
Source organism: uncultured Bacilli bacterium (assembly GCA_934140155.1). Taxonomy (GTDB): domain Bacteria; phylum Bacillota_I; class Bacilli_A; order RFN20; family CAG-826; genus RUG131. Next base: position 89,801 of record CAKPBC010000003.1, read on the forward strand.
TACCAATATATGGTTATACCCATCAAATTTCTACAAGTGATAATCCTGACTTGTATATAACAATTACATCAAATGCATTATTCAAGGTATTAAAAGATGATTATTATAACAATGTAGTAAAATTTGCATATATTATTTCATTTATCTTACAAATAACTAGTGTAGCTTTTTCTACAATATCAATGTTGCTTTTTGCTTTATCTAAAAAAGTTAGCCACTATATTTTAATTATTCCTAGTGTAATTTGGTCGATACTTTTAATCATTTTATTCAGAAATACAATAACTCTCCTTATAGTATCAACTATATTTTTCATAATGTCGATTTTTTATTTTATATATTTATTAATCACAAAAAGAAATAATGGGAGTATATATGGGCAATCCTACTAAAAATATTCTTAATCAATTAGAGCTTCAAAAGATGTAAATAATCATTAATATTTAAAAAATTAGTCGACAGATGTTTAAAAATATCTATGGTGGTGCGTTTTTTCCAGGTGCACCACTTTTTTACATTGATGTTTAGAGTTTGAAGAATAAAAAAATCTATAAATGTAATCAATAATATTTCTAAAGAAGTATTAAGATAATATACAAGATAATAAAAAAAGACGAATAAATCGCCTTTTAGATAAGATATTTTTTATTAAAAGTCTTCATTAAAATAAGGTAATTCTTCAGTTAATATTCCAGGTCTATTATCAGGATCTAAATACACACGTTTTCCTTGATTTAATTTAAGAATATTATTTACTTCTTCATTTGTTAATTTAAAATCAAATACATCAAAATTTTCTTTAATTCTATTTTCATGAACGGACTTTGGAATAGCAATAATGTCACGATCAATCAAATATCTAATGCATATCTGAGCGGGACTTTTAGAATATTTTTTAGCTAACTCATTAATATAAGGCATAGTAAATGCTTCACCTTTCATAAATGGGCCATAAGAAGTGACAATCATATCATGAGTTTCACAAAATTTAACAAGTGGAACTTGACTTAATCCCGGATGCAATTCAATTTGATTAGTAACAGGTTTAATAGTTACATAAGGTAGTAGATGCTCTAAATGATGAATTTGAAAGTTTGATACACCAATTGAACGAATATATCCTTCTTTAACTAACTCCTCTAAGGCATGATATGTTTCTAAATTAAATTCATAATTACTACTTGGCCAATGCATTAAATATAAATCAATATAATCAACGCCTAAATCTTTTAATGATTTAAATACAGCTTTACGAGTATTATTTTTACCAAATCTCGTAATTTGTAATTTAGAAGTAATAAATATTTCATTACGAGGAACACCGCTATCGCGAATTGCTTTTCCAACAGCTTCCTCGTTTTTATAATTTTGCGCAGTATCAATATGACGATATCCGTGACGTAAAGCAAATAAACAAGCATTATAACATTCATCACTTGGAGATAAGAATGTTCCTAAGCCTAGTACAGGCATTTCATAACCATTATTTAATTTAATATTCATAATATTAATTCCTTTCTTAACTTCTATATATTTAAGATAATATTTTTATATTATTTTAGCAATTGCAATATGAATTGAAATAATAAATTAGTAATTGTAAAAAATCTTCATTTTAATATGGAAATGTCTACATAAATATCAAATTGTGCTTATTAATTAGTAGTATTTTAAAATTCTTATGCCTACTTGACCTGTATAACTTCAAAAAGCACATTATTCGCACTTGATTAAATAAAAGATATAAATATTGATAATTATTGTAGAAAAGAGTATCATAAAATTATAAATACGAATATGTTGGGAGGAAAGTTATGTTTATTGAAAGATTGTCTAAAAAATATAAAGCAAATGAACCAATTTTTACTGATGACATTATTGAATTATTTCCCGATTATTCAAGGGCACAAGTATTTCGTTATATAAAAAAAGCAAAAGAAAGAAAAGAAATTGTTCAATATGCTTTTGGTATATATTATATTCCTAACATTACTTTTCTTGGTGAATTATCTACCATAAATGCTGATGATGTGATTATTAAAAGATATTTAAAAAACAAAAATGAAGTTTATGGCGTTTATAGCGGAATAAAACTTCTTAATAATTTTTCTATTACCACACAAATGGCGGCAGTTATTGAAATAGTAAGTAATAATGAAACGATGAGATGTCGTGAGATAAATATTAATAATCGAAAGTTCATTTTGAGAAAATCTCATTTAAAAATTAATGCTAATAATTTTGCAGCTTATACAGTTATGCAACTATTTAGTGATTTTGCTAATGGTGATGAATTAAATGAATCAGCAAGAAAATATTTGCTAGAATATATGAAAGAATATAATATTACAAGCAAGCAGTTATTTGATATGGCAGATTCATTTCCGGCAAAAACTACAAAGAACTTAATCAAAAGTGGAATATTAAAAGAAATTGTATAAAAAACTTTTTAATATTTATATATGAATTAAGTTATTTTTTTTATTTTACGGATTGTCACTTATGTTTAAAATATAATGTTGTTATGATACTACTTTTGACTTATTAGGTAAATTGTTGTATCATATAATTAAATATAGGACATACTATATTATAAAAGGAGGTTAAGTCTATGTTTTCTGAAAGAGTAAAAAATAGTTTTGATACTAATAAGCCAATATATACTGAAGAAATAATTAGGCTTTTTCCTGACTATTCAAGGCCACAAATATTTAGATTTATCAAAAAAGCAGAAGAGAAAAAAGAAATCGTAAATTTTGTAAAAGGCGTGTATTATATTCCTAGTAAAACATTTATTGGATTATCTACAATAACTGCTGATTCCGTTATAGCGCGTAAGTACTTAAAATGGAATGATGAAGTATTTGGTATTTATGGTGGATTAAAATTACAAAATATGTTTTCCATAACAACACAAGTTCCTAATATATATGAAATAGTATCTAACAATGAATCTTCAAAGCGAAGAGAAGTAACAATAGATGGTAGAACTTTTATCTTACGAAAATCACGTTTTAAGATTAATAAAGATAACGCTAATGCGTATATGATAATGGAATTATTTAATGATTTAAACGGAGAAAAAATTGATGAATTTGCCAAAAAGCGAATAGTTGATTTTATAAATGATAAAGATGTTACAAAAGAACAATTAATGGATATTGGATTAAAATTTCCTGCTAAAGCTTTAATAAATTTGATAAGGAGCAATATATTAAATGAAATTGCATAAGAATAAAGAAAATTTTATCGAAGCAGTACAAGCAACAAGTAGAGGATTAAATATATCTCCAGCGCTTGTTGAAAAAGACTATTATGTTACATTAGTATTAAATAAAATCAATGAAGAAGTTCCAGGACTTATTTTTAAAGGTGGCACATCGCTTTCTAAATGTCATAAAGTTATTAATAGATTTTCAGAAGATATAGACTTGACACTTGATAGCGAACATCTTACGGAAGGACAAAGAAAAAAAGTAAAATCCACAATTGTAAAAATTTGTGAAGAACTTGAATTGACTATTAGTAATCTTGAGAATACGAGAAGTAGACGAGATTATAATTGTTATCAAATTAGTTATCCGCTTTTATTTGAAAACGATGAAATTGATCCTATTATTAAGGTGGAAACTGTATTTATGCAAGAGTGTTATCCAGAAGAAGTTAAGCAAGCTGATTCACTTATAGGTGAATGGATGAAAGCAAATGGATTTAGAAAACAGGCAGAAGAATATGAACTAATTCCGTTTAATATTCGCGTTCAAACAATGGAAAGAACGCTTATAGATAAAGTTTATGCACTGTGCGATTATATGATTTTAAATAATATTCAAAAACATTCTCGACACATTTATGATATATATCAATTGCTAAAAAAAATTGAACTAAATAATGATTTATGTGCACTTATTCATAGAGTAAGAGAAGATCGTAAATATCACTCGTTATGTGTATCAGCACAAGATAATATCGATGTACCTACTTTACTCGAACAAATCATAAAAACTGAGTGTTATAAAAAAGATTACGAACAATATACATTGACAATGTTATATGCTCCATGTAGTTACGAAGTGGCAATTACTGGACTTAAAAAATTAATTGATAGTGGTGCTTTTGGAAAAGACGAAGAATACGAAAATAATACAATTCATATATCAATTCCATCAAAAGCAAAAATTGCAAGTTATAAAACATATAAAGTGTTTATGATGCCTAAAAATTGTTTATATGCTAATTATACTTATAAAATTTCCAATGAATTTATCAGTATTAATCGAAATGAAAAGACCATTGTATTTCATTTACCTAAAAACTATTTGTTTAAACTTGAAAATCGTGATATAAACAAAATTATAGAATTGTCTATGTTGGAATTTGTTATTGAACTTGAAGGAAAAGATGAAAGTGCATATGTTAGTAAAATAACTCAATTTAGTTAAGATTCATTTGATGTTTTTGATAAAAAAGATTTAACTGATTAAAAAATTTTAATAATTACTATTGAACTAGATATTTTTTTGAAAATCTAGTTTTTTAATTTTCCAAATTGGTTTTTGATTTTCAAATAAACACGAAAATATTAACCAAAAATTATTGCTATTTACTCATTTACTAATCATAATTAAATGGGACGGAAAAATTATGAAAAAAACAATTTTATCTTTTGTTATGTTTATGAGTTTAGGTTTAGTTAATATAACTTCATCTAATGATTTAGTAGTGGCTAAAGCACAAAGTATTTCAACTATTGAAGAGACAAATACAAATCAATTTGAATATATGAATGTAGGAAATACATTAAATACTTATACAGGTAAAGGAGTTAAAATTGCTGTTATTGATACGGGCATTAACGCTACTCATGAGGATTTTTATGATAGCGAAGGAAAATGTATAATTTCTAATAAATCTGCTTATTTTTCTAGTAGTGATTCTTCTTCATTAAAGAAGCCTCATACTATGAATTTTAGTATGACTAATGGAAGAAATGATGTATCAAGTTATGAAGATTTACTAAATGGCTTAAGTGATTATAGTGGCGGACACGGCACCCATGTTGCTTCTATGATTTCTTCACAAATTAACGGCGTTGGATCAGTTGGTATTGCTCCAGATGCCGAATTAATATTTATTAAATGCGCTAATGAAAAAGGCGTATTTCCAAGTAGAAATTGGATTAATGGCGCTATCGAATATGCCATAGAAGTAGGCGCGGACATTATTAATTTATCAATTCAATCTTATGCGGTTAGTAATATTAAATATGGAACATCGACAAGTGGAACAGGATACACTGATGCACCATCTGCGTACGCTAGTTCAATTAAAAAAGCGTGGGATAATGGAATAATTATTGTTTCTGCTGCAGGAAACTATAATACGGAATATGCTTCATATCCTGCTAATAATGATAATGTCATTTGTGTCGGTGCTTTAGCGGATGGCTCTTTTAATTCAAAAGCTGCTTATTCAAATTATGGAAATGGCGGTACAAAAGCAGACGCTAATGGAAATCAAGTTGCATGTGGTGATATTGATTTGGTTGCTCCAGGCGGAGGATATGGTGCTAATGCAAAATCTAATAATTCTTATTCAGATAGTAGTTGGGGTGGAACATCGTTTTCCTCTCCTTTAGTCGCTGGTGCTATTGCATTATATAAAGAAGCACACCCAGAAGCCACACAAAAAAGTATAATTAAAGCATTATATGACTCTTGTTATGCTTTAAACAATGAAAAATACTATGGTAATGGTCGACTTGATGTAACGAAATTTATATCGACACAAATTACTGAACTAAATTATGTTAATGCCATTAAAGCAATTGATGACTTTAAGAATTCATTTAAAACGGTTAGAGAAAATCTAACGGATTTTACAAATATAACTGATGCATACAATAATGCAGATGCCATTTATAAAACATTAGGCGATGAAGATAAAATTAAAGTAACAAATTATGGCTATTTAGATGCCGGATTAAATGTATATATGTTTTTAGATGATTTCTACTATAAAGAAGTAAGGACAAAAGATTCAAATAATGAATTATCTATATGTAATTATATTGCTAATAAAGATAATCAAACAGTCTTTAATGAACAATATGAAATGTATATCACTAGTGAATTAGAAGAAGAACTTTTATCCTACACATTTGATGTAATAGGTAGTGATGGAAGTATTGTTTATATCGGAGATACTATTGCCTATATTCAAAATGCATTTAATAATGTTCAATCAAATAATGAAGATAATCATGTAGGAACTATAACTACAATTAATTCTAATTATGGAACAATAATAATTGCTTTATCTATTTTTATGTTATCAGTTATTGGATACGTAGTCATAAAAAGACGTAAAAATATTCAATAATAGTTTTTCCTAGTTTCATTATTTAATAATTTTATGTATAATAATTAATAGTTTCTTTGTGGAGGTGGATGAAAATGCCAAAATGTCGTATTTGTGACGCTAAAGTAGATGCAAAAGCTAGCGTTTGTCCTGTATGCGGATGTCCAAATCCTTGCGATGGCAAATCAAGAACATCTGACTTAACAATGAATATATCCGATATGTTAGATACAGTTGATTTTCACTACAAAAGTAAGAAAAAAGCTGCATTATTTACAATGTTTTTAGATATAGTTGGTGTCGGTCGTCGCTATTTAGGCTATAACACAAGTTCTTGGATTCTAACTGCAGTCAATGTTGTTATTTTAATCGCTACATACTTTGTTGCTAATGCTATTCACTTAGATGTCTTATTAGCGTATGTAGGAATAATTGCTTTAATGTTTGCTATTAATATAATTCGTGGATTAGTAATTTTATTAACTAATTCTACGGACGCTAACGGAGATGAATTAGAATAGTGCAACGCTATTTTGTTACTGGTAATATTGAAAACATCACTTTTTATGAAAGTGATATTTTTCATATTGAACGTGTAATGCGTTTTCGTGAAGGTGATGAAATTGAAGTTGTTTTAAATGGACATATCTACTTAGCTAAATTAATTAGTTTTAAACCAATTAAAGTTAGTATTATAAGTGAAATATTTGAAAATCGTGAATTAAGTGCGCATATTACTTTACTATATTGTTTACCTAAAGGCGATAAGTTAGATTTAGTTATTCAAAAAGCTACAGAAATTGGTGTCAACAAAATTATCGGAGTAATATCAAAACGAGTTGTGGTACGTATTGATCAAAAAGATAAAGAAAAGAAGTTAATACGCTATAACAAAATCATTAAAGAAGCTAGTGAACAATCAAAACGTAATGTAATGCCTATTTTTGAAGATATTATTGATTATAAAGATATTAAAAAATATTTAGGTAAACATAATTATATTGCTTATGAGAAAGAATCATTAAATAATAATAGTTTAATGGAAAAATTAAGTGAAATTAAAGACAATGAAGATATTACTATTTTAGTTGGCGCAGAAGGCGGATTTGAAGAGAGCGAAGTTAATTACGCTAACGAAGTTGGATTTAAAAATGTTTCATTAGGTAAACTCATTTTACGCAGTGAAACTGCAGCGATATATTTCTTGAGTGTTTTATCTTTTATGCTAAATAGGTGAGCTTTATGAAAGTATTACATGAATTAGAGAGAGTTAGTAAACATAGAAAAAAATCTCGTAGTTTGGAATATATATTTTTTAAAGAAAATGAATATATTCTAAAAAAATATCCATTTATCGCAAAAATAATCACTAAAGATAAAAAATTTTATAAAACACAAGCTAATATTATTATTCGCGGATTACTTAACAAAGAAATTATTGATAAAGAAATTATTAATTACAAAAATAAATGTATAGAAAAGAATAAAATACCTAATGCCAATGAATTAAAAAACGCTATTAACGATGCAATTGTGGATTTACCATATTTTAGTGATAAGAATGGACATCGCATTTATATGCCGTTTTTTTCGAAAGCATTAAATGTAATTTATGTTGATGAACCTATTAAATTATTAAATTACCCTTATGATGAATTAATTGATGATTTTTCAGCAAGCATAATTGATGCTTTTGAAGTTTATAATTATGAATTATATAATTCGTTTTTCTCTTATATGGTAGAAATAATAGGTGATAATACCTCAAAAGCATTTTTTAATGTTAATGACTATAACATTTATGTTATTGATAAACAAGGTCGTTTAGATTTAATTATTTATACATTTGATAAATACTTATCAGAAATTAATGTTACAGATTTTATGAAACGCGCTACTAAATTAATGAAAGTATTTTATAAAAATGATTGTTTACGATTTATTGATGCCTTATATGAAGAGAAATTCATATCACAAAAGGTATATAAGAATATTTTAGGGAAGGTGAAAAACGATGAAGTATAAGGTTGTTACACTAGGTTGCAAAGTTAATACTTATGAATCTGAAGCTTTAAAAACTTTATTTGATAAAAAAAGATATACTAACGATGAAGAAAACCCTGATGTTGTTGTTATTAACACATGCTCAGTTACTTCCACTAGCGACCAAAAATGTCGTCAAAAAATTCGAAGTTTAATTAAAGCCCATCCTAACGCTGTTATGGTTGTTATGGGATGTTACGCTCAAGTTGGTTTTAAAGTAATTAGTGAAATACCAGGAGTTAATATTATTGTTGGAACTAATAATCGTCATTTAATTCCAGAATTAGTGGATAAGTATTTATTTGACCATAAACAAATTAATATTGTTGAAGAAGCCAAAAGAGATTTTAAATATGAAAGTTTAAGTGTTACATCATATTATGAAAACACGCGTGCTTTTTTAAAAATTCAAGATGGCTGTGATAATTTTTGCTCATATTGTATTATTCCTTATGCGCGCGGGAAAATGCGCTCTAGAAATAAAAACGAAGTATTAAAAGAAGTAAGTCAATTACTTGATAACGGCTTTAAAGAAATTGTTTTAACTGGTATTCATACAGCAGGATATGGAAAAGAATTCCCAGATTATAAATTCCATGATTTAGTGCGTGATATCTTACAAGATAAGCGTCTTAAAAGATTAAGAATATCTTCCATAGAAGAAAGTGAAATAACTCCAGAACTAATTGATTTATTTAAAGAATATGATGCTTTAGCGCGTCACTTACATATTCCTCTTCAATCAGGTTCAGATAGCGTTTTAAAAAGAATGAACCGTAAATATGACGCTACATCATTTTGGTATAAGATTGCCGGCATTAAAGCCTCTGTACCAGATATTGCAATAACTACGGATATCATTGTTGGATTCCCAGGCGAAACAGAAGAAGAATTTGAAGAAACAATGAAATTATCGGAACAATGTGGATTTGCTAAAATTCACGTATTCCCTTATTCCCCACGCGAAGGAACACCAGCAGCCAAAATGAAAAATCAAGTTCCACCAGATATTAAGAAAGGTCGGGTCAAACGCTTGATATCATTATCAAACAAATTAGAAAATGCTTATCAAAAGAAATTTGAAGGTAAGACATTATCAGTAATATTTGAAGAATATGATCCAACACTTGATATGTACAAAGGTCATAGTTCTAATTATTTATTAGTTTATAAAAAGTCTGATGTTAATTTACATAATCAAATGATTGATGTTGAATATCATAAAATTTGACACTGTAAAACAAAATAATACGATTAAATCAACGCTTTTGTAAAAATACTATAATTTTTTAAAAAATATTATTGATATTAGTGACCTTAAAACTTATAATATCAACGTTGATAACAAAACTAGGAGGTGTACTTATGGCTGTACCATTTAGAAGAACTTCAAAAACTTCCAAAAGAATGCGTAGAACACATTTCAAATTAGCAGTAGAAGGTATTGCAAATTGTCCAAAATGTGGCGCAATGATTAAATCTCACCACGTATGTCCAAAATGTGGATATTATGATGGCAAGAGCGTTGTCGAAGTAAAATCAGAAAACAAGGAAGCTAAATAATTGGTCTTGCATAACGCAGGACTTTTTATTTTGCTCATTTTTTGATAAAATCATTAAGGTGAGTTTTATGAAATATGTGTTAGTAACAGGTGCTTATGGTGGCATGGGAAAAGCAACCATTAAATTATTAAAAGAAAAAGGTTATTTTGTTTTTGCACTTGATAAGAAAGTAGAAAAAAAAGAAGATAATATTTTGCCTATTCAATGCGATATAACAAGTGAACAAAGTATCTTATTAGCATTTGAGCAAATTAAAAAAGTAACAAATGAACTATTTGCTATTATTCATTATGCAGGAATTTATATGCTTAATTCTTTAGTAGAAATGGAATATGAAAAATTTGAAAAAATATTTAAAATTAATTTGTTTGGCGCTTTTTTAATTAATAAAACATTTTTACCTTTATTAAAAAATGGAAGTAAAATTATTATGACCACCAGCGAATTAGCGCCTCTAGATCCGCTTCCTTTTACGGGAATATATGCTATTACTAAAAGTGCATTAGATAAATATGCTTATTCACTTCGTATGGAGTTACAATTATTAAATATTTCAGTTTCTACTTTGCGAGCAGGAGCGGTTAATACTGGGATGCTTAATGTCTCTATGAGCGAATTAGATGATTTTTGTAATAACACAAAACTATATAACTATAATGCCAAAAGATTTAAGAATATTGTCAATAGTGTCGAAGCCAAAAAAGTATTACCAATTAAAGTTGCAAAAAAGAATTATAAAATATTAAATAAGAAACATCCAAAATTTGCTTATAGCATTAATCGAAATAAGTTATTAATTTTATTAAATATCCTTCCAAAAAGACTACAATTTTGGATTATTAGAAAAATTTTAAAATAAATACGATATAAAAGTCTTAAACACAAAACGCGTGCTAGATTTTAATGATTATTTCAAGTATAATTAAATTACGAATCGAGGTTATATTATGGCTAATTTTTTAGACGGAATTGAAAATTTAAAAAAAGGTGATTTTACCAAAGCAATAGAAATATTTGATGAATTATCAAAGCAAGGAGATTATCATTCATCTTATCAACTTGCACAAATGTATAATCAAGGAATTAATGTTAAGAAAGACTTAGAAACATCTGGTGAATATTTTGATGTTGCTTTTAAACAATTAAATGATGTAGAAGATAGTAATGAAAAACTATATTTACTTTCAACTTTCTATTTATATGGTTTAGGCACAGTTGCTAAAGATGAATTTAAAGCAGTTGAGTTATTGGAACGTGGCGCTAAAAACAAAGATATTAACTGCATGACTTTACTTGCTAATTGCTATCGTAATGGTATAGGAGCAGAAAAAGATGATGAAAAAGCTTTTGAGTTAATAAAAGATTTGAAAGATAGCGGCCATCCAATCGCCACTAAAGTATATGCGGATTGTAAAATGTTTGGTAATGGTACTGAAGCAGATTATAAAGAAGCAGTTAAGTATTATGAAAAAGCATCTCAATTAGGTGATGTGTCTTCTTTATTTATGCTTGGCACTTTATATCATGAAGGTAAGGGTGTTGAAGTAGATGACAAGAAGTCTTTAGAATATTTCTTAGAAGCCGCTAAATACAAATATCCAGATGCTTTAAAGAATGCTGCTTATTTTTATGGACATGGTATTGGTACAGAAAAAAATCCAAAATTAGAAGCTGACTTCATTAAACTTTATGCTGATACTGGTGCTGCAGATGGCATGTATTTATATGGAAATATGTGTTTAGATATGAATCGTGGCTTATTTAAGTATGCAGAAGGTATCGATTATTTAAAACGCGCTACTCAATTAAAAGACCCACGCGCTACTCATTTAGTTGGTAGAATATATGAAACAGGATTATATGGAACTTTCAAAAATGAAAAAGTCGCATTTAATCACTATATTGTAAGTTATAACTTAGGTTATAAACCTGCAGCATTTGATGTATTGCGTTGCTTAAAAATGCATATTGGTGTTGAAGGTAATAACCAAAATAAAATTGAAGAATTTGAAAAAATTTGCGAAGAACTTCGTAATTCGTCGAACGCCCGTGCCTAACTTATTTGTCTAAATATTGAAATTATGTTAAAATACTTTTAGGAGAGTTAAATAATTATGAACTATAACAAATTAATTGATCATACGATTTTAAAACCAGATGCTTCAATTGAAGACATCAAAAGAATTTGTAAAGAAGCAAAAGACTATAATTTTATGAGTGTATGTGTAAATCCTGCTTTTATTGATTTATGCAAAAATGAATTAAAAGGTAGTGATGTCAAAGTTTGCACTGTTATTGGTTTTCCTCTTGGTGCAACACTTCCACAAGCTAAAGCACTTGAAACTCGTGAAGCAGTATTTGAAGGTGCTGATGAAATTGATATGGTAATCAATATTACCATGTTAAAAGCTCATGAAGATGATTATGTTTATAACGAAATTGAAAAAGTACGTAGATCTTGTATGGGCAAAGTTTTAAAAGTGATTATTGAAACTTGCTTATTGACAGATGAAGAAAAAGTTCGTGCTTGCTTATTAACTAAAAAAGCGGGAGCGGATTTTGTTAAAACATCAACTGGTTTTTCAACTGGCGGAGCGACTGTTCATGATATTGAACTTATGCGTAAGACAGTTGGTCCAAATATGGGAGTTAAAGCATCTGGCGGCATTAGAACTCACGAAGATTTAGTAAAAATGGTCGAAGCTGGTGCAACGAGGATCGGAACTTCATCTGGCCCTAAAATTATTTAATTGCTTACTTATAAACTTCACTTAAAAGGTGGAGTTTTATTGTTTAATTGACCGAAATTTCGCTTAATTTCTATCATTTGTAAATTGATAAAAAAATTATTGCAATTAATAGGCAATATGCTATAATTACTATGTTGTTTAGCCATCCGGCTTCAGAAGGAGGGAAAAAAATGCCAAAAACAATTGTACGCGATAATGAATCATTAGATGAAGCACTTCGCCGTTTTAAAAGACAAGTAAACAAGGCTGGTACTCTCGCTGAAGCTCGTAAACGCGAATTCTACTTAAAACCTGGAATTAAACGCAAACTCAAATCTGAGCAAGCTCGTCGCAAATCTTATTAATCAAATTGCACTATCTATTCGGTAGTGCTTTTTTTGTTATTTATGACTCATTTTATTCATATATTGAATTGGTGATAAAATGATAGTAATTGATAAAAATGAAATTAAAGTTATTAACTATGAACGGCTTATATCAATAGATGAAAAAGAACTTATCTTAATAATGAAAAAGACATTTGTTTATATTTATGGTCGTAATCTATTAATTAATTATTATGATAAATATGAATTAAGAATTAAAGGCATAATTGAAAAGGTTGAATATAAGTATGAATGAACGTACAGAGATTATTATTCATTATTATGATTCTATTTCTTTATTAGATAAAATTAGATTAGCTAATATTCCTGTTTATAAATTTAAAATTTTAGGTGATGATGATTATTTATTAACTATTGATATTTATAACGAAAAGCGCATTAAAAAATTAATAAAAGATGTGGAAGTAGTTAAGCATTATGGATTATTTGGTCGCATTAAAAGACTATTTACTACTAAAATAACGCTTATTTCTTTATTAATATCAATGATTTTCTTTTTTGATATTACGAATCGAGTTTCTGATGTAAAAGTAGTTGGTACTAATCATACCCTTTCATCACGTATATTAGATTATAGTTCGGAATTAGGATTAAAAGAATATATTTGTTTACCAAAATATGAAAAATTATTAGAAGTAGAAACATCCTTAAAAAATCAATTTGTTTCTTCTATTGACTTTTTAGAAGTTCGTTTAAAAGGAACAATTATTACCATTAAATATCAAACAAGAAAAGATACTATTACTGTACCAGAAAAAGAAGGATCAAAGTACGCTAGCAAAAATGGGATAATATCGCATTTTGTTCTTAGTAGTGGGCAAAAAATGGTGGAAGAAAACCAATATGTTACTGCAGGAACTTTATTAGTATCTGATACCATAACGGACACAAAAGGAAATGAAATTAAAATAGGAGCATATGGACAAGTATATGCTAAAACTTGGACGATCATTGAAGTTAAAGGTCAAAACATTAATGATAAAAGTGAAGCGTTTTTATGTGCTTTACAAAAATCCAAAGAACTAATGTGTAAAGGATTTTATTTAGAAGAAAAGATTCTAGAAGAAAAAATATTGAAATTTGACTATAAAAATGGCGATTATTTCTTAAAAATTCACTTTACTTGCTTAGAAGATATCGGAAATTGAAAATTCTCTCTTTATATATATAATGAGGTGAAATTTTTATGAAGTATTATTGTTTACAAGAAAGTAGTAGTGATTGTGGCTTTTGTGTTTTAAAAGTGATGTTAGCGAATCTTAATAAAGACGCTAATTACTTAGATTTAAAAAACCAAAAGCAAGGACCGTATTCAATGTTAGATATTAAAAAGCTAGCATTAGAATACAAACTCGAATTAGAGGGGTATAAAGTAGATGATTTATCTTTATTAAGTACATTTACTTTCCCTTTAATTTGCCAAATCAAAAGAGGAAAGGATAATCATTTTGTTTTGATTGAAAAAATTGAAAAAGGAATTCTTTATATTTTTGATCCATCGATTGGCGAATTAGAAATTAATGAAACTGTATTTCAAGAAATATTTAATCAAAATGTTTTAATGATTAAAAATCATGAAGTAGAAAAGTTAAAAGTAGAAAAGAAGAAAGTTAATCCGTGGTTATTATTATCTTTGCTTTTTAGTGGGCTAACTGGGATTGCGTTTATTGTTTCAGCTTTCTTTGTCTTTAAAGTGCAAAATAGCGTTTACTCTTATATTAGTATGGGTGTAATTGTTATTTCGCTTCTTATTAATGTGTTTATCAATAACAAATATGTAGATGAAGTATATAAAGAAGAGCAAATTAATTATTATAATTTAGGAGTAGTTAGCAATAACATTCAAAAGAATTTAAATTACTATGGGCAAATGCCGTTAAAATTTTCAATTATCATTTTGCTATGCCTTATTATTATTGAAAGTACCAAATTGGGTTATTTAAATTTAGTGGCTATTGCCGTTACATTTACATTATATTTTATTTTTAACTATATGTATTTCAAGCAAACTAATGCGCTTGAAATGCTAGAAAAATCAAATTATGATTTAAATTATGTTTTAAAAAGAAGTAAAAGACTCGTAATGTATAAAACACTTTTCATTGCCATAATGATTCTAGCAAATGCTTTTATGGTTATGAAAGTGATGAACAAAACATCTTTAGCGGGTATTGATTATTTTATATTTAATATGAGTTTAAATCTAACTATCATAAAATTATTAAATGATATCGCTTTTCCAATGAATAAATAAAGTAAAAACGCTTATTATTTCACTTAACTTGTGTTAAAATAACTATGGTGATTTTTATGATGCTTGTTTTTGAAAATGAAATGAATGAAGAATTTGATAAATACGAAGAAATCTATCAAAACTTAATGGAAAAAACATTTAAAAAATTAAATATTAAGAAAGATTATGAAGTTGATGTTAATCTAATTGATAACGAAAGAATTCATGAAATTAATCGCGAATATCGTCATGTTGATCGACCAACTGATGTCATAAGTTTTGCCTTTTTAGATCATGTTGATGGGGAAGTTACTATAAAAGGCGATATTCCTACTTTATTAGGAGAAATTTTTATCTCCGTAGATAAAGCTAAAGAACAAGCAAATGCCTATGGTCATTCTTTACTCCGTGAAATGAGTTTCCTTTTTGTTCATGGCTTATTACATTTACTTGGTTATGACCATATGACAAAAGAAGAAGAAACAGTAATGTTTTCATTACAAGAAGAAATTTTAAAGGAGGACTAATTATGACTAACGAAGAAGCAATTATGTTAGCTAAAGAAGCGAGAAAAAATCATTACACACCTTATTCACACTTTGCTGTAGGTGCGGTTGTTATTACTAAAGATGGTAAACATTTCTTTGGTGCAAATATTGAAAACGCTAGTTATCCATTATGTATGTGTGCGGAAAGAAACGCTCTTTATCATGCTTATAACAATGGTTATCATAAAGAAGATTTTGCTATTCTTGCTTTAGTCGCTGATACTAGTGATGTTTGTTCTCCTTGTGGAGCGTGCCGTCAAGTAATATCAGAATTATTTCCTCGTGATGGCAAAATAATTATGGGAAATATGCAAGGCAAAATTAAAGAAACAACAGTAGATGAATTATTACCATTTGCCTTTGATTCAAGAGATTTATAGTATGAAAAGCGGATTTGTAGCGTTATTAGGGCGTCCTAATGTTGGTAAATCAACACTTTTAAACGCCATATTAAATAAAAAAATATCAATTATTTCTCCTAAACCACAAACAACGAGAAATAATATTATGGGTGTATATAACGATGATGACTCACAAATTGTTTTCGTTGATACTCCGGGTGTTCATAAACCATATTTTCGTTTGGGCGAATTTATGAATAAACAAGCTTTATCATCTGTTCGTGATGTTGAAGCAATAATTTTACTTGTTGATTCTTCTTTACCATTTGGTGAAGGAGATCAATATTTGGTAGATCATATTAAAAGTGATGCACCAGTATTTGTTGTCTTTAATAAAATTGATTTAACAAACATTTTATTAATAACGGAATTAAAAAATAAATATCGTGAATTATTTCCTAATTCGGAATTTATTGAAATCTCGGCAATTAACAATGTCAATATTGAAGAAATAATTGAAAAGATTAAAAACATTTTAGAAGAAGGACCGCAATATTTTCCACGCGAACAAGTGACTGATAAAGATGATCAGTTCGTAATATCAGAAATAATTAGGGAAAAAATATTGCTGTTAACAAAGCAAGAAATTCCTCATTCTGTCGCAGTAATCGTTGAAAAAATGGAAACTAAAAAAGATAAAATTGATATATATGCCACAATTGTGGTGGAACGCGATTCCCAAAAAGGAATTATTATTGGTAAAGGCGGCAAAATGATTAAACGTATTGGCACTTTAGCAAGAAAAGATATTGAACAATATTTGAATACTCGCGTAAATTTAGCAACTTTCGTTCGTGTTGAAGAAGAGTGGCGTAATTCCGCTCGATGCTTGAAAGAATTTGGTTATAATGACAAATAGTTTAGAAACAACAGGCTTTATTATAAGTGTTACAACATACAAAGAAAATGACGCAATTATTAATTTACTTACTAAATCAGGAGTAATTACTTTTGTTGCGCGTGGAATTATGAAAATTGATTCTAGATTTGGAACATTATGCCAATTATATAATAAAGTAGAAGTCTCTTTAGATCAGTCACGCCGAAGTGGTTATTATAATTTAGTTGGCGGCAAAGTAGTTACTAATTTTCAACCAATTTATGAAAATCTTGAAGCAATGGTTACTACTAGTTTATTAGTGGAAATCATTCGAAAAACTATTGATGAATATAATGTTGAAATCTTATATAATCTTTTAAGTTGTGCTTATGAAGCAATATTAAATAAAATTGATTTAAGTATTATTCGTGTTGTTTTTATTTCTCAAATTATTATTGCTACTGGCTTAAAGCTTGATGTTAATGAATGTGTAAGATGTCATAGCCAAAAAGGAATATTATCTTTATCTTTTGATGATGGAGGATTTATTTGTCAAAAATGCTTTAATCCTAGTGTAGATGTGCTATGTAAACCACTATACATTAAGCTAGTGAGATATTTGTTTATAGCCGATTATCATGAAGCAATTAATAAAGATTTGCCTTTGTTTGAATCACAAAAATTATTTGATGATTTGTATGATTTTTTATGCAAACAACTATCAATATCCTTAAAAAGTTATAAATTATTAAAAAAGATAAGAGAATAGTCTAAAATACACTTATAATAGGTTGACAGAAATTTTGCAAAAACCTATAATCTTTAAATGTGTTTTCACTATGTGAAAGCGGAGGTATTTATGGCAAAATATGAATTTGATAAGATTGTAACGCACTTGCAAACGCAAGGCTACGTTTACCAAGGTTCGGAAATCTATGGTGGTTTATCGAATACTTGGGATTATGGTCCTTTAGGATCTGAGTTTAAAAATAATGTAAAGAAATTATGGTGGAAAAGGTTCGTTCAAGAATCACCTACAAATGTAGGAATTGATGCCGCTATATTAATGAATCCACGTGTTTGGGAAGCTACTGGACACGTCTCAACATTTAATGACCCACTTATTGATTGTAAAGAATGTAAAACAAGACATCGTGCTGATAAATTGATTGAATCAGAATTCCCAGATGTTAATGTTAATAAAATGACTAATGAAGAAATGATGGATTTCATTCGTAAAAATAATGTTAGCTGCCCAAATTGTGGCAAATCTAATTTTACCGATATTCGTCAATTCAATATGATGTTTAAAACTCATATTGGCGTTACTGATGATAGTAAGTCTGTTGTTTATTTAAGACCAGAAACTGCTCAAGGTATGTTCGTTAACTTTAAAAATGTTATTCGTACGACAAGAAGAAAACTTCCAATTGGTATTTGTAATATTGGTAAAGCATTTAGAAATGAAATTACTCCAGGAAACTTCACATTCCGTACTCGTGAATTTGAACAAATGGAAATGGAATTTTTCTGCAAACCAGGTACAGATTTAGAGTGGTTTAGTTATTGGAAAGATTTTGCTAAACAATTCTTAAATGATTTAGGTTTATCTAATGATGTTTTAAGATTTAGAGACCATGAAAAAGAAGAACTAGCATTCTATTCTAAAGCCACAACAGATATTGAATATTTATTCCCATTTGGTTGGGGTGAATTATGGGGCATTGCTGATCGTACTGATTACGATTTAAAACGTCATATGGAATACTCTAAGGAATCTCTTGAATATTTAGATCAAGAAACAAACACAAAATTTATTCCATATTGTGTTGAACCATCTCTTGGATGTGATCGTTTAGCTTTAGCACTTTTATGCAATGCATATGATGAAGAACAACTTGAAAATGATACACGTGTTGTAATGCACTTGAATTACGCGTTAGCGCCTTATAAAGCTGCGATATTACCATTATCTAAGCAATTATCTTCTCAAGCAAAAGAAGTTTATGCTTTATTAAGTAAACATTTCTCGGTAACATATGATGAATCACAAAGCATTGGTAAGAGATATCGCCGTCAAGATGCAATCGGAACACCATTCTGTATTACTATTGACTTTGATACACAAAATGATAATTGCGTAACTATTCGTGAACGTGATTCTATGAAACAAGAAAGAATAAAAATTGAAGATTTAATTAATTATATTTCAGAAAAAGTATTTTTCTAACGAAAGGGAGTGACATCAATGCTAGATGCAAATTTAATCGAAGAAGTATTAAAACGCGCTAATATCGTTGATGTTATTTCTTCATATATTAACGTCATAAAAAAGGGAAATAGATATGTTGCTATTTGTCCTTTCCATGACGATAAAAATCCTTCTATGATGATATCAAAAGAAAAGCAAATCTTTAAATGCTTTGTATGTGGTGAAGGCGGTAATGCTATAACTTTTATCCAAAAATTTGAAAAGATACCATTTGAAGATGCAGTTCGTAAACTAGCGGATTTAATTGGTTTTAAAGATGAAAGATTAACTAAAAATGTTACTAAATTACCAGTTGACGAAGAAAAAGAGCGCTTATATAACACCATTGAATCATTAACTAAATTTTATGAAATATCTTTAATGGCTAATGAAGGAAAAGATGGATTAAACTATTTAAATAATCGTCAAATTGATGAAGATGTCATTAAACAATTCCGTATTGGATTTGCCCCTAATAACAACATTATGTCTATCCAATATATGCAGGCTAGTGGACATAGTTTAAAAGATATTGAAACGATTGGCGTAGCAGGTCATAGCAATGGCCAATTTGTGGATCGTAATGCTGGACGTGTTATCTTCCCATTATTTGATATTAATGGTCGAGTAATTGGGTATTCCGCTCGAAGAATAAAAGATAGCGATGAAGCAAAATACATTAACTCACCTGAAACACCATTATTCCAAAAAGGTAATGTTATTTATAATTATCACAATGCTAAAAAGTCATCAAGATTAGATGGATATTGTTATTTATTAGAAGGATTTATGGATGTTATTGCCTTATATCGTGCTGGCATTAAAAGTGCTGTTGCATTAATGGGTACGGCATTAACAAATAACCAAGTTAACCTATTAAAACGCTTAAATGTCGAAATTCGTATATGTCTAGACTCAGATAATCCTGGTCAAATGGCAACAATGAAAGTTATTGAAGCTTTCGATAAAGCGGGAATTAAATATCGCATTGTTCGTCGTTCGTCTGGCCCAAAAGATGCTGATGAAATATTAGATAAGTACGGAAAAGACAAATTAATTAAGTGGTTAAATATTTTAATTGATAAAATTCAATTTGTTATGAATTATTTTTTACTTAATAACAAATTAGAAACAATCGATGATCGTAAGAAATTTATCACAGATTTTTTACCTTATTTAGCGGGAGTAACTAACGAATTAGAACTTGAAGAATATATTGTTAATATTTCTAAAGCAACTAAATTTGATCGTAAAGTAATATTAACAGCATTAAATAAATATCGTAAAGTTAATGGAAGTGGTAACTCTAATGAGGGAACAACTTCAATATTTGAAAGTCATCCTGAAAGAAAAATATTGCATCGATTAGAACTTACTGAGCGCGCAATGGTTTATCAAATGATTAATTCACCATCCGCTCGTAAATTTTATTTAGAAAAAGATGTGCCAATTTCTGATGATATTTTTATGAAAATTGCTAATTATGTTATGGATTATGCTAAAGAGCATGAGAACGTCTCAGTTAGCGATTTAATTAATTATGTATCCGCTAGTGATGATGATCAAAAAGATCAAGTTGTATCAGAAATTACAGCCTTATCACTAGAAAAAAGGTATCCAATTTGTACTTATGAATTATTAAGTGAATATTTGGATATCATTAACAAAGAAAGAGCAAAAAAATATGAACGCTTTATTTTAGATAAATCTGTCGAAGGTAAATCGGATCAAGAACAATTAAAAATTTTGCTAGAATATGGCAAAAAAATGGAAAAGCGTTTATACGAAAATAAAAAGGAGAATTAAATTATGGCAAAGAAAAAAGTAGCAGAAACACAAGATTTAGAAACTTTAGAACAAATTAAAGAAAGATTACTAAAAAAGGGACAAGAAGAAGGACATCTTGACCAAAAAGAAATATTTGATGCCACTAATCACTTGGAATTATCGGATATTGATATTGAAAACTTATTAGAATATTTTGCTGATAATAATATTGATATAAATGATAATGCAGAAGATAGCATTGATGATATTGATGAAACTAAACTAAATGATGATTCATCAATTATCGACTCAGATTTATTTGAAGATGATGGATATGTTAAAGAAAAAATCGATGATGATATCGATGATATTGATAAATATGCAAGTTCTGATATTAAAGTTAATGATTCAGTAAAATTATATTTAAAAGAAATTGGAAAAGTAAAATTATTAGGTAATGAAGAACAAGAAGTAGCAAGACGTTGCGCTGAAGGTGACGAAGAAGCTAAAAATCGCCTTATTACTGCAAACTTAAGATTAGTTATTAATATTGCTAAAAACTACGTGGGACGTGGTATGTTCTTGCTTGATTTAATTCAAGAAGGTAATTTAGGTTTAATTAAAGCTGTTTCTAAATTTGATTACACTAAAGGATTTAAATTCTCAACTTATGCAACTTGGTGGATTAGACAATCAATCACTCGTGCTATTGCTGACCAAGCTCGTACAATTAGAATTCCAGTTCATATGGTAGAAACTATTAATAAAATGACAAGAGTTCAACGTCAACTTGTTCAAGAATTAGGTCGTGAACCAACTGCAGAAGAAATTTCTGAAAAAATGGATGGTGCATTATCACCAGACCGTATCCGTGAAATTCAAAGTATTGCTGTTGACCCTGTCTCCCTTGAAACACCAATTGGTGAAGAAGATGATTCTCGTTTAGGCGATTTTATTGAAGATAAAGATACAGAATCTCCAACTGAATATGCCACTAAACAATTATTAAAAGATGAATTATATTCCGTAATGAAAGACTTAACTGATCGCGAAGAACGTGTTTTACGTTTACGTTATGGATTAGATGATAATCGTCCACATACTCTTGAAGAAGTTGGACGTGAATTTGGTGTCACCCGTGAACGTATTCGTCAAATCGAAGCTAAAGCTATTAGAAAATTACGTCATCCAACCAGAGCGAAACGCTTTGGCGATTATCGTGATTCTAAATAATGCGTTTATCTAAACGATTAGTGCAATATATAACAAGTTATATTGTTTGATTTATTAGTAATTGTTTTGCATTACTAATAACGATAATAAATAACCAAGACAATTTTAGCCGATTGTTTTTAATAATTAAAAGACTTGAGTAAAAAGTCTTTGCTTTTGCTGTTAAGAATCATTAATACTATGAAAAGAGTATAAATTAATAATTTAATTTTAGATTAACAATGATAATAAAGGGAGAACTAAATTGTGCCAAATAAAAAAGAAACACAAACACAAGAAATAGAAACTTTAGATCAAATCAAAGAACGACTATTAAATAAAGGACAAGAAAACGGAAAACTTGCCCAAAAAGAAATATTTGATGCAATTAAACATTTAGACTTATCAGATATAGATATCGAAAATTTATTTGAATACTTTGTAGATAACAATATTGATATAACTGATGATAGTGATGATGCTGATATTGATATCAATGAAGAAAAATCCGATGATAATTCTTCACTTATTGATTCAGATTTATTTGAAGACGATGATTATACAAATGATAAAGATGATGATAATGATGTTATTGATAATTCTAATCCACAAGTTAGAGATTTACTTAATTTATATTTAAGAGATGTGGGAAAAGTAGAATTATTAGGCGATAAAGAACAAGAAGTTGCGCGTAGGTGCGCTGAAGGGGATCAAGAAGCAAAAAATCTTTTAATTACCGCTAATTTAAGACTTGTCGTTAAAATTGCTAAAAACTATATACGCTATATTGGACATAGCATGTCTTTATCGGATTTAATTCAAGAAGGCAATTTTGGATTAATGAAAGCAGTAGACAAGTTTGATTATACTAAAGGTTTTAAGTTTTCAACATACGCTACTTGGTGGATTAGACAAGCGATTGAACGCGCTATTGCGGACAAATCACGAGCAATTAGAATTCCGGTTCATATGGTAGAAACAATTAATAAAATGAATCGAGCTCAACACCAATTAACACAAGAGTTAGGCCGTGATCCAACCCCAGAAGAAATTTCCGAAAAAATGAATGGAGCGTTAACTCCAGAACAAGTTCAAGATAATCTTAGTCTTTCACTTGAACCTGTTTCACTTGAAAAATCAATTAATGATAGTGATGATACGAGTTTAGAAGATTTTATCGAAGATAAAGATAGCGAAACTCCAACGGATTACGCTAATTCTCAATCACTAAAAGATCAATTATATGCATCTATGAAAATCTTAAATGAACGTGAACAAAAAGTCTTACGTTTACGTTATGGGCTTGATGATCATCAACCGCGCACCCTTGAAGAAGTAGGTCGTGAGCTTGGTGTTACACGTGAACGTATTCGTCAAATTGAAGCAAAAGCAATTAGAAAGTTACGCAATTCAACACGTGCTGAGCGTATGAATATCGATTAGGAGCAAATTATGAGTTTATCCAAGCGATTAAATGCTATTTATGATTTAGTAGATCAAGGCTCTTCTTTAGCGGATATTGGCGCTGATCATGGTCAATTAGTCATTGAATTATATCGTAATAAAGTATGTAAAAAACTATTTTGCAATGATAACAAAATAGGACCATATACCATTTTAAAATCTAATGTTTCAAAAGTAAGTAATGAAATTGAAGTATCATTATCTTCAGGAATTGAAGCATTACCAGATTATGTTGATACTCTAGTTATTGCGGGAATGGGCGGAGATTTAATTATCGATATATTAAATAAAAACAAAGAAAAATTAAATAACATTTCCACGCTTATTTTAGCACCTAATACTAATGCTAGTTTAGTGCGTGAAGTAGTTAATAAATTAGGTTATAAAATCACCAATGAAAAAGTTATTTTTGAAAAACATTATTATCAAATTATTCGTTTTGATAAAGGCGAAACAAATTATACAAAAAATGATTATTTATTTGGACCGATTTTACGTGTTGAAAAAAGTAAAGAGTTTCTAAATATGTTAAATTTTGAAAAATCTAAATTAGAACGCGTATTAAAAGAAGACTTAAGTGAAGAAAAAGTCAAAGAAATTGAAGAAAAAATCAAGGAGATTAATCACTATGAAGACTAGATCAATGCTTATAAAATTATCTAAACAATTTCCTAAGAAAATCGCTAAAAAGAATCATGATTTTGTAGGATTGATGGTTGGAAAATTGCCTGATGAAGTAAATAAAGTTTTATTATGTCTTGATTTTGATGAGCAAATACTAGATGAAGCTTTAAAGATTAAACCAGATTTAATTATTACTCATCATCCATTCTTTTTTGGCTCAAAAGCTAAAATATTACGTTTTAATGAAAATAAACGTTTGATTAATGATACATTAATTAAAAATAATATTGCTTTATATTCCATGCACACAAACTTTGATGAAGGTGAAGGCGGAATGAATGATGCACTTGCGGAATTATTGAATTTAAATGATGTTTATGCGCCAAGTATAGAACCAATGATGCGTATTGGTACATTAAGTAATGCAATGCCAATCGAAGAATTCGCTAATTATGCTAAAAATAATCTTCGTGTAGATTATGCCTTATTAGTTAAAGGAAATAATAATCCGATTAAAAAAGTCGCTATTATCGGTGGCGGCGGTTCTAGAAGACATGAAATTGCTCAAACTGAAGGCGCAGATATTTATATTTCTGGTGACGCTCCACATTATGTTCGCCGTGATATTATTTTAGAAAAGTTCAATTATTTGGATGTTCCTCATGAAGTAGAAAGAGCGTTTATGCCTCAACTAGCAAAAATTCTAAAAAAAATGGATCCAAATATGGAAATTACCATTTTGGATCACGAAATTATGCCGAAAGTTATAAAGTAATTAAATAATTTTTTAATTCGATTAGTGTTTCTATAGGAGTAGAAGCACCACCCACTATTGTGGCGTAATGATATTTTGATAAATCACAGTTAACAATGTCGTTAACTGTTTTTATTTGTAAAATTCTTTTATTCGGATATAAAGTAGTCGAAATATCATATAATTTCATAGTGTTAGAAGAAGTGTTAGATCCGACAATAAAAACTATATCAGAATTAGTATTAATGTTATAAAGTGCTTTTTGTCTTTCGTAAGTAGCGTTACATACTGATTTAGCAAAATGAGCATTTTTAAAATGAGCAAAAATATCTTTTTTAATATCTTCTAATTCTAAGATTGATAAAGTAGTTTGACAATATATTGTTGGATGATCGTTTTTTACATTTTCATAATCCATTTTATTAAAAATATCATAAAAATGAATTTTATTTGATAATAAAAGAGTGGATTCAGTTTCTGGATGACCTTTTTTACCAATAAAAATAACTTCTTCATTATTTTCTAATGATTTTTTTATTAATAGATGATTAGTTTTAACAAAGGCACAAGTAGTGTCAACAACAATTAAACCTTTATCTTTAGCTAATTTATCTAGCGATTCATCATGGCCATGGGCGGTAAAAATAATAACACCATCATTAATTTCATTAATAGCTTCTAAAGGTGTTTTATCTTTGATAGTTATAATTCCTAATTTACTTAAATTATTAATAACTATTTCATTATGAACGAGCATTCCTAAAATAAAAGTTGGTAGATTATATTTTGTTTTTGCTTCAATAGCCATATTAATTGCGTTATTAACTCCATGACAACAGCCAGAAGGAGAAAGAATATCAACTTTCATAACATCACCGCACTAATTATATCATAGTTTAAAAGAATGGTCTATTTGGAGAATTTTGTTCTTTAAATTCTTTAGTTTGGTTACTTTCTTGTTTGTTCTTTTTTTCATTAGGAGTTATAATTTCTGGATTATCAATTATTTCTGTTTCCACTTTTTTGTTATTACTTTTAAACAATTTAGATGTTATTCCTTTGGTTACTCCTTTTAATCCGCCAAATAAAGGTTTTACTTGTGTGTATAATGGAATTGCGGTTGCAACAGTGGATATTACTTCTTGAGTACCATTTAAGAATTTAGAAAATGTGAATTTTGGAGCAATTGAACGTGTTGGTACTTTAATTGGCATTTTTGATTTTGGGGTATTAATAGGTCGATTAAACATGCGATTATTATTAAATTGATTATAAGGGTAATTTTGATATGGATTATAGTAATTACCATAGTTATCATATTGGTTTCTAAACATAATCTCACCTCTATATAGAATATGTAAAAAGCCTAAATTTGTTAATTTAATTTAATAAATTAAAAAAAATGTGTATAATTAACAAGGGAGTTGATACTATGGCATCATTTAAAAGTTTTGCATTAAGTCCAAAGATGCTTTCTTGCATTGAAAAAATTGGCTACAAAGAACCATCAAAAGTACAAGAATTAGTTATTCCAGCCGCATTAAGAAAAGAATCAATGGTGGTTACTTCGGAAACTGGTTCAGGAAAAACGCATGCTTTCTTAATACCAATTATTAATAATATTGTTATTTCTTCACATAGTGTACAAGCAATCATTGTTTCACCAACCCGCGAACTTGCAAAACAAACATATGATTTTGCTAAACAATTTTGTGATACTTTTAAAGGGTTACGTGTACAATTATTTTCTTCACAAGTAGAAAAGAATCGTAATGTAAGTAAACTTAATAATACTCCACATATCATTATTGCCACACCAGGTCGCTTATTAGATTTAGGCTTGGATGATAAAAACATTAATTTATCTACCGCTCAATATGTAGTTCTTGATGAAGCAGATATGCTTATGGATATGGGCTTCTTTGACGATATCAATAAATTATTAGAGCATTTAGATTCCGCTGCTAAGATGGTATTTTCGGCAACAATAAATCCTAAACTATCACGTATTATTGAAAAATATATTGGGGCAGAACATGTCATTACTTTAGAAAACTTAACTAATAATAAAGTAAGCCATTACGCAATTGATATTAGGCATCAAGGTAAAAAAGAAGCGTTATCTTCATTTATAAATGTCGTTAATCCATATTTCTTACTTGTTTTTGCTTCTAAAAAAGAAGATGTTAATGATTTATATTTTTATTTAAAAAATAATGGTTACAATGTTGGCGTAATTCATGGCGATTTAGAAAAACGTGAACGTAAAAATATGATGAAACGTATTAAAAATCTTGAATTCCAAATTGTAGTATGTTCCGATATGGCCGCGCGAGGAATAGATATTGAAAACGTTAGCGACGTTTTAAATGTTGATTTACCAAAAGACTTATCATTCTATTTCCATCGTGCTGGAAGAACCGGTAGATTTTATAAAGATGGTAAGTGTTATACTTTTTATGATGATGATAAATGTGATGATATTTTAAAACTTCAACAACAAGGTGTAAGCTTTAATTATTTGGTATTAAAGAATAATGAACTTAAAGAAGGTAAAGCACCAAATTATAAAAAGGAATTCCGTAAAAAGAAAGATTTAGAATTAGAAAAAGATATTAAGCGTGCGGTTATTGAAACTAAAAGAAATACTGTAAAACCAGGATATAAAAAAGCAGTTAAAAACGCTGTTGAAAAGGTTAAAAGAAAACATCATCGTAAGATGATTAAAGATAATATTCGTAAACAACGAGTAGAACGTTATAGAAGTGAGGCGAGAACTAATGGAAGATAAATTAATTATTGGAAGTCACGTTAATGATAATGCACCGGATTTTGTTTTAGGCTCGGTTAAAGAAGCACTTAGTTATGATGCAAATGCACTTATGTTTTATACTGGTGCTCCGCAAAATTCATTTCGTCGTCCTGTTAGTGAATTAAAAGGGGCACAAGCCCAAGAACTTTTAAAAAGTGCAGGAATAAGTATTAGCAACGTTATTGTTCACGCTCCATATTTTATTAATCTTGCTAATTCTATTAAACCAGAATTATTTGAATTTTCTTTAAAAGCATTAATTGATGAAATAAATCGTGTTGATGCTTTAGGATTTTATAAATTAGTACTTCATCCAGGATCACACGTTAAAGCTGGATTTGAAGTAGGAATTAATAAACTTATTAAAGGACTTAATAAAGCAATTGAAGCCACTAAAGATAGTAAAGTAAAAATATTAATTGAAACTATGGCGGGTAAAGGTGCAGAAATTGGTATTACCTTAGAACAAGTAAAAACAATTCTAGATGGTGTAAATGATAAATCTAGAATTGGTGTTTGCTTAGATACTTGTCACCTTCATGATGCGGGTTATGATTTAACGGATACTGATGCATTCGTTAAAAAAGTTGATGAAATTATTGGCTTACACTATGTCGAAGTAATTCATATTAATGATTCTAAAAATACTTTAGGAGCGCATAAAGACCGCCATGAAAATATCGGTTATGGCTTTATTGGATTCGAAACTTTATATCGCTTTGCTAATCACCCAGCTTTTAAAAATATTCCAAAAATTTTAGAGACACCTTATATAAATGAAAAAGCACCTTATAAAGAAGAAATTAAGGCGCTTCGTGAACATGTATTTAATGACACTTTAAAAAGTTCTATTTAAGAAACTTATCGATCGTAATAACGGCCTTCTTATATGTCTCAGGACTTAAGATTTTCTGAGCTTCACTAAGAAGGGCGTTTTTATTTTGTTTATTAATGCGGTAACGATTCTTTTTTAAGAAAGGCAAAATAACTTTGATCTCTTGATTCGTTACATTCACATTATATTGTTTAGCCAACTTCATAGCGTCAGCTTCCGTTAATTGTTCAATATAATAGGCAATAAGGTTTTGATTCATAATGATTTCTCCCATTTAGCATATTATATTTTATTAAAAATGTTATTGATTTATTTCTATTTTTAATCTTTCAATAGCTTCATCATCATTTTTTAGTGTTGCAATGACTTGACCTTTTTTAAATAAAATCCACTCGCCATTACCTCCGGCAATACCAATATCAGCATTTTTGGCTTCTCCAGGTCCATTAACAACGCATCCCATAACCGCAACGGTAATTGGCTTATTGATTTCTTCAAGCATTTTTAGGACTTTATCCGCAACACCAGGAACATTAACGCGTGTTCTTCCACAAGTAGGGCAAGCCACTAATGTCGGATAGTTAGGATATAATCCTAAATCATGTAACATTCTTTTTGCGGCTATGACTTCCTCTTTAGGGTCAGCGCTTAAAGATATACGAATAGTGTCGCCAATGCCTTTTAATAGAAGTGGCGCTAAACCACTAACGGAACGAACAATACCAATTTCTTTTGTACCGGCTTCCGTTATTCCTAAATGAAGAGGATAAGGGAAAGTATCACTAGCTATTTCATAAGCTTTAATAGTAGTTAAGACATCAGATCCTTTTAAAGATATAACGATATCATGAAAATCTAAGTCTTCTAAAATCTTAACATGCTTTTTAGCAGATTCTACTAAGGCATTCGCAGTATAATGCGTAGAATAATCGTGAATACTTTTATCTAAAGAACCAGAATTAACTCCAATACGAATTGGAATATGTTTTTCTTTACAAGCATCAACAACTTTTTTAACATTTTCGATGCTTCCAATATTTCCAGGGTTAATACGAATTTTATCTACACCATTTTCAATAGCCTTTAAAGCTAAGCGGTAATCAAAATGAATATCCGCTACTAAAGGGATATGAATAGCTTTTTTTATTTCTTTAATTGCTAAAGCATCACTTTCATCCATGACTGAAACACGAATAATATCGCAGCCTAACTTTTCTAACTCCAATATTTGTTTAATTACTTCTTCAAATTTTGAAGTTTTTATATTACACATTGATTGGATCTTTACATTATTAGAATGACCAATAGAAGTATTTCCAATTTTAACTAATTTTGTTTCTAATCGATTCATAATATCACCGCTCTTATTATATCAAAAAATGTATAAAAGCGATAAAAAATTAATCTATATGATAGTTTTTAGTGGCATCAAGAAAAATAAATAGATATTATTAAAAAAAATTATGGCATTAGCAATTCTTTTGTGTTAGAATAATTTCGCGTAAGTTGGAGGTGTCACTCATGAGAGATAACATTATCTATCGTTGTACAGAATGTCAAAACGAAAATTATATTGGAACAAAGAATAAACGTAATCATCCTGATCGTATGGAAATTAAGAAATTCTGTCCAAAATGTAATAAAATGACAGTACATAAGGAAAAGAAATAAGGCTTAGGCTTTATTTTTTTTATTTTCTATGAAAGTAACAACATTAACATATAATGACGAATTCGCCGCGAACACTCACATTGTTTATTTAACAGATAAAGATGTGATTGCTTTTGATTGCGGCCAATCTTCAAAAACATTTGTTAATTATATTGCTAATCATAATTTGAATTTAAAAGCAATATTTTTAACCCATGGGCATTTTGATCATATTCGTGGACTTGATTTTATTGATGAGTCAATTCCTGTTTATATTGCGCTAGATGACTTAGAACTATTAGATGACCCATATAAGAATTGTTCTAGTGAATTTGAAGATAAAGTTTCTATTAAACGAAAAGTATTTACTTTGAGTGATGAAGAAGTAGTTAACATTGATGGAATTGATATTCAAATATTTTTTACGCCATTCCACACTTTAGGTTCATCAGTTTATTTAGTAAATAAAGAAGTATTAATTACCGGTGATACACTATTTAAAAGTGTCATTGGAAGATGTGATTTACCAACTTCGAAAGCGCGTTTAGTGGATTCATCATTAAAACGTATTATCAAAATATATCATCAATATGGTGATATGCCAGTTTATCCTGGACATGGTGATAATACAACATTAGCTCGCGAAGTTGAAAAAAATTTCTATTTAAGGAATATAAGATAAATTTCACCCAAAACTAAATAAGGTGATACTTATGCGTCTTAAAGAAAACTTGATTTTAAGTTTATATTTAGTAATAGTAAGTCTAATCTTATTTGAACTATCTTATTTTTTAAATTTTACAATTTTTTCTCCGTTAATGCTAATTAATAAATATGTAACTAAATCTATTTGGCTTTGTTTATTAATAGAAGTAGCGATGTTTTTTCTTTTCTATTTAATCTATAACCAAATTATTAGCTATAATTTTATGATGTTTAACCACATTTATAAATATATAGTTTTTGGCATTATTGACTATTTTTTAATAAATGGTTTATTCCAATTAGTGGGAATTTTACCCGATTATAAGTACTTTACTACGCAATTATGCCTTTTTAGTGGATTAATTATTATAAAATGTGTGAATTTATATTCCATATTTTATTCAAATTTGATAAAATATCAAAGAAATACAAAGAAGGAGATGTTTTAATATGATTAATATCACAGAATTAAGACCAGGTAATGCATTTGAATATGAAGGTAATATTTATTCATGTATTGATATTGCTTTAAACAAAACTGCAATGGCAAAAATGAAAGTAAAAGTTAAATCTAAAAATTTACGTACAGGTGCTGTACTAGAACTTTCATTCATCGGTGGAGATAAAGTAGAAGTTATCCACTTAGATAAGAAAAAAATGCTTTACTTATATGATACAGGTGATGCATTAGTCTTCATGGATCAAAACACTTATGATCAAATTGAAATTTCTAAAGATCGTATGAAATGGGAATCTAATTTCTTAAAAGGAAATGAAGAAGTTCAAGTAGTATTCTATGGCGATGAAATTATGGGTATTTCTTTACCTACAACAGTAGCGTTAACTGTTACTGAATGTGAACCTGCAGTTCGTGGCGATACTGTTAACAAAGCTATGAAAGAAGCAGTAACTGAAACTGGATATAAAGTCCGTGTTCCATTATTTATTTCTGAAGGCGAAGTAGTATTAGTTCGTACTGATAACGGCGAATATGATGGCCGTCAACAAAAATAATTTATCTTAAATTATTGAAATTTGCACTTTCTTAACGAAGGTGCTTTTTTATTACAAATTTCTACATTTTAAATATTCATAATATTATTGTTCTTTTTTATATTTTGCTTGCGTAAAATCTAATGAATGGGAGGAAATGTTATGAAAAAACGTGTAGTTACATTTTTATCATTATTTTCTTTAGCAATGGTTTTATCAGTTTATTATGTAATGTTACCAACAGGAGTGAAGAGTCCCACTAAAACAGATCCAGTTAATAACATCATAGAAAACGCTGATGATCCATATATTGAAGGAATTATTTTAGAGCGTACTTCAGGTTTAAAAGAAGAACTACAAGTCCAATTAGACATTATGGAGAGTTCGGATTATAGCGCTACTGAAAAACTTGATGCTGCTTCACGCATTGAACAAATCGAATACATCATTGATTTAGAAAACGAAATGCGTACTTCAATTAAAGAACTAGGCTTTCCTTCAGCCTATGTCGAATGGAAAATAAGTGATGTAGATGTTTTGGCTGTTAGTGAAACTAAATCAAGACAAGATGCTTTAAAAATCATTGAATGCATCGATACTTTCTTTGATGATAGTGATTTTCATCAAGTAAATGTGTATTTTCGTTAGTCGAACTTAACTTTTAATTGCTATAATGAGCCTATTAATGTAAAATACATTTGAGGTGATAATTATGACATTGCTAGTAATATTAGCTGGTGGTACAGCATGGTGGTTAACACTTATCTACGTTATTGTTGGATTTATAGCAGGAGGAATAGTCGGATTCCTTGTTGCTCGTAACCTTATCAAAAAAGAAATCGAGAAAAACCCTCCAATTAATGAGAACATGATTCGCGCTATGTTCATGCAAATGGGTAGAAAACCATCGGAAGCGCAAATTCGTGCTGTAATGAATTCTATGAACAAAAATCGATAAAATGAAAATCCTGACTTCAAACATCAGGATTTTTATTTCAACTTATAAAACTATATATCTACTAATAAACTACTAATTATCTACTAATTAATTACTTTTTGCTTTTTAACCATTTAATTTGTGATTCTTGGCCTAAAAGGATACGATCAATATTTTGGCTATGACGATTAATAAGAATAAGCGTATTAATCATAATCACAACTGTATAAAGAATTTCATAATTTAACATTGGCCACATACCAACCCAACCAACATTAAAGCCTAACATTAATATTGCTACAATACTTACAACGATACTTCCAAGTATTGAAGCAAGGGATACCATACGTTTAGCAATTAAGGCAATGGCAAATACAGCAATGAAAACAAGAAGAAGTACGTAATTAGTGGCGATTAAACAACCAAAGAAAGTAGCCACAGCTTTTCCACCTTTAAAATGGCAATAAACGGGATAACAATGTCCGACACACGCCATTAATAAAGCAATATAGCATATTGTCATAACATGAATATTAGAATCAATAAAAACTGGAAGTAATAATCTTAATATCCAAAAAGGGATAATAATTTTAAAAGCATCCATCACAATTGTTAATGCGCCTAATTTTTTTCCTAAAACACGTCCTACATTTGTGCCACCTGTGTTATGTGAACCGAATTCACGAACATCGGTTTTTTTAAATATTTTTCCAATTATTAGTCCATTTGGAATGGCTCCAATTAAATAACAAATTATGATACAAAAGATGGTGATTAACACTTTTATGCACATATCCATAAAGTCACTCTCCTACACTTGTATTATTTTATAAATAAAATGTTACAAATTCAATAAAAACTTTGCTATAATAATTTAGTTAATATTAATTATTAAGGAGTTGATTTTATGCCTGTCAAAAGTAATCACGTATATGATGAAAATGACATCGTGTTATTAAAAGGTCTTCAAGGTGTTAGAAAACGTCCTGCTATGTATATTGGTTCCACTAATGCAATGGGTTTACATCACCTAGTTTGGGAGATTGTTGATAATGCGGTAGATGAAGCATTATCAGGATTTGGTAAGTTTATAACTGTAACTATTCATAAAGATGGTTCGTTAAGTGTTCAAGATGAAGGTCGTGGTATTCCAGTTGGTATCAATAAAGATACTGGTAAAAGAGCTATTGAATTAGTATTTACTGAATTACACGCTGGTGGTAAGTTCTCTGATAAAGCTTATACAACAAGTGCTGGTTTACATGGTGTTGGTGCATCTGTCACTAATGCATTAAGTGAATGGCTAGAATGCACAGTATGTACAAAAGGTGAACAATATTATATAAAATTTGCTAATGGCGGTAAGATTGTTGAACCATTAAAACTAATTGGTCGCACTAATCGTCATGGTACTTTGGTTCGTTTTAAACCTGATGCCACTGTATTTTCTACTGTGGATTTTAAATGGGATACTATATATAACCATTTGCAAGAATCGGCATTTTTATTAAAAACTGTTCATTTTATCTTAAAAGATGAAAGAACTGGTGAATCGGTTGAATTCCATTATGAAAATGGTTTACAAGAATATGTTGGTATTTTAAATGCTAATAATACCCCATTATCTCCAGTTATTGATTTTGAAGATAATACATCGCATATCAAAATGGATATTGCCTTCCAATATTGTTCGGGTTATTACGATGAAAGAATTTATTCTTATGTTAATAATGTTCGTACTCGTGATGGAGGTACACACGAAACTGGCTTTAGAACTGGTATCACACGTGCTGTAAATGATTATGCTACGAATAACAATTTGTTACGTGGAAAAATCAAATTAGAAGGTAGCGATATTCGTGAAGGTATTACTGCGATTATTTCTTTAAAAATTCCTGAAGATCAACTAGAATTTGAAGGACAAACAAAAGGAAAATTAGGTACTCCAGAAGCCTTACAATTAGTTAATAACTTTGTATATTCACAATTTACTTATTACTTAAGTGAAAATAAAGAATTTGCGGTTACTTTAATTAAAAAATGTATTGATGCTCAAAACGCTCGTATTGCTTCTCGTAAAGCAAAAGAAGAAGCACGTAACACTAATAAAAAATTAAAAAATGAAGTTATTTTATCTGGTAAATTAACTCCACCTCAATCAAAAGATTTTTCTAAAAATGAATTATTTATCGTTGAGGGTGATTCCGCTGGTGGTACGGCTAAATCTGGTCGTGACCGTATGCATCAAGGTGTTTTACCTCTCAGAGGTAAACCATTAAATACTGATACAGTTGCGATGGATAAAATGCTTAAAAATGAAGAATTTGCTACTTTAATTAATACTATTGGTGCTGGATATGGTCAAGGATTTGATATTAGTGATATTCATTATGATAAAATTATTATCATGACCGATGCTGATACCGATGGTGCTCATATTCAAACTTTATTACTTACTTTCTTTTATCATTATATGCGTCCTTTAATTACTACCGGACACGTTTATATTGCTGTTCCACCTCTTTATGGTGTTTCTAAAGAAACCAAAGATAAACAAAAAGTTATGGAATATGCTTGGGATGATGAATCTTTAGATAAAGCTAAACAAAAGGTTGGCGCTGGATATAAAATCCAACGTTATAAAGGTCTTGGTGAAATGTCCGCAGAACAACTCTGGGACACCACTATGAATCCTAAAACTCGTACTTTAATTCGTGTAAATATTGAAGATCCATTACTAGTTGAATACCGTGTTGGCGTCTTAATGGGTAAAGATACTGATGTTCGTAAGAAATGGGTCGAAGAAAATGTTGACTTTAATGTCGATGATGAATTTATGAAGGAGGTTAGACGTTAATGGCTAAGAAAAAAGTAGTAGAACAAGAAGTAATTAACGAAAACATTCAAGATTCTCCTTTAGAATTTGTCATGGGTGATCGCTTTGCTACATACGCTAAATACGTTATTCAAGATCGTGCTATCCCTGATGTTCGTGATGGCTTAAAACCTGTTCAACGTCGTATAATTTATTCTATGTATCTAGAAGGTAATACATTTAATAAACCAACAAGAAAATGCGCACACGCAGTTGGTAATGTTATGGGTAAATTTCACCCTCATGGTGATACATCTATTTATTCGGCATTAGCAAGAATGTCACAAGAATGGAAAGTTCGTCTTCCTTTGATTGACTTCCAAGGAAATAATGGCTCTATCGATGGTGATAGTCCTGCGGCTTATCGTTATACTGAAGCGCGTTTATCAGAAGTTGCCAATGAATTAATTCGTGATTTAGATAAACAAACTGTTGATATGCAATTAACGTTCGATGATACTAATCTAGAACCAATTGTTTTACCAGCTCGTTTCCCAAACTTACTTGTAAATGGTAGTGAAGGTATTGCTGTTGCAGTTGCAACTGATATTCCACCTCACAATTTACGTGAAGTAATAGATGCGACAATATATGGCTTATCGCATAAAAACTTTACTAATGAAGACTTAATGCAATTTATTAAAGGACCTGACTTCCCAACCGGAGGTATCGTTTATAAAGGAGAAGGACTTACTTCCATTTATAAAACTGGTAAAGGTCGTATTGAAGTCGTATCAAGAACAGAAACTCTTACTGATGATAAAAACATCAATCAAATTATTGTCACTGAGATTCCATATGGCATTTTAAAATCGGATATCGTTGTTGAAATTGATCATTTATGTCATGATAAAGCCGTTGATGGCTTATTAGAAGTTCGTGATGAATCTGATCGTAAAGGACTTCGAATTGCTATTGACTTAAGAAAAGATGCTAAGATTGATATTGTCTTAAATTATTTGTTAAATAAAACTAAACTTCGTGCTTCCTATAGCGCGAATATGGTCGCCATTGTGGATGGTAGACCAAAAACATTGGATTTAAAATCATTTATTAATGCCTATGTTGCCCACCAAGTTGATGTTATTACCCGTCGTTCTAAATTTGATTTAGAAAAACAAACTAATCGTTTACATATATTGGAAGGCTTAATTAAAGCAATTTCTGTTGTAGATGAAGTAGTGCGTATTATTCGTGGATCTAAAGATAAAGCTGATTCTAAGCATAATTTAATGGATAAGTTTAAATTCTCTGATGCACAAGCTGAAGCTATCGTTAATTTGCAACTTTATAAATTATCTAATACGGATATTACCACATTTATTAATGAAAAGAATGCGTTAGAAGCCTCAATTAAAGAATTAAATGAAATACTTGCCGATGAACGTAAACTACATAAAGTCATTATCAAAGATTTAAAAGCGATAGCGGATAAATATGGGGATGACCGTCGTACATCTATTGAAGAAAAAGGCGAAACAATCACTATTAATAAACGTGATTTAATTGCTAAAGAAGATTGTTATGTCGTTGTTACTAAAGATGGTTATGTTAAGCGTTCTTCCTTAAAATCACAAAAATCTAGTGATGGTTCATTACCAGGTATTAAAAACGGCGATGTGTTGATGGGATATCGTGTATTAACTACCCTTGACTATTTATTATGCTTCACAAATAAAGGTAATTATTGTTTTGTCCCAGTTCATGAAATTCCAGAAACCAAATGGAAAGATGAAGGTAAACATATTTCAAGCATTGTTAAATTAGGTAGCGATGAAAAGATTATTCGTGTTATTGCGGTATCTAAGTTCCGTGATGACTTAAGTATTGGTCTTATTTCTCGTTTAGGTCAAATTAAAAAGACTATGCTTAATGAATTTGAAACAACTAGATATGCACGTCCATTAGGTTGTATGCGTTTATTACGAGATGATGAAGTAGTTGATGCAGTTATTTTATCAGGAAATAGTGATATTGCCATTTTCTCTAGCCAAGGTAATGTTTCATTCTATAATGAAAATGAGATTGTTCCAACAGGAATTAGAACAAGTGGTGTTAAGGCAATGTCATTAAGAAATGGTGATCAAGTCGTTAGAATGTATGCGATGATGCCAGAAGAAAAAGCTAAATTTATTCTATTTACCGATCATGGCACCGAACGAATATTTGATTCTTCGTATTTGACTTTA
Organism: uncultured Bacilli bacterium; assembly: GCA_934140155.1. GTDB lineage: Bacteria > Bacillota_I > Bacilli_A > RFN20 > CAG-826 > RUG131. The sequence continues at coordinate 127,973 of CAKPBC010000003.1, forward strand.
ACTGCACGTTTAGGAAAATTACAAAATTCTTTCAAATGTTTCAAGTCAGATCCACAAAACTTAGTCTATGCTAAGAAGATTGTTAAAGGTCTTGATAACGTTAACATCAACTTAGTACTTGATAATCGTGATATCTTAAATGTTAATATTACCGATTTTAAACCTACTCCAAGTGATAAATACGCTAAGAAGAACATGGATGAATTAAGTGATAAAAATACTATCGTCGATGGATATATTGATTATATTGAATATGTCGATGATGAATTTAAAGCATTAAAAGGTAAAACTAAACTCCCAGAAATGAAAATGAGCCACGTAGAAGAAGAACCACAAGATGAAGAAGATTCATCTAATGGCTATGAGCAAATTTCTATTTTTGATGATTTAGGAGATTAATTATATTTATAATTAGAAACAAAAATAGCGTTAAGACCAATTCTTAACGTTATTTTTTTAATTAAAAGCACTAAAAGTCTTTATTATGTAATTTAAATTCTGCTAGTAATTTAGTTAAAGCTCTTTTTTCTATTCTTGAAACATAAGATCTTGATATTTTATACTTTTTAGCAATTTCTCTTTGGGTTAGTTCTTCATTGTTATTTAAGCCATACCTTAAGCTAATAATCATAAGTTCACGCTCGTCTAACACTCTTAAATATTCTTTTAATAAACTTAGCTTATGTGTTTTATCAATTTGCTCAGGGATAGAGATATCGCCATCATCAAGAGTTTCTATAATTGTTATTTCGCTACCATCCTTATCAGTACCAATTGCTTCATAGATGGACATATCTTTAGAATACTTTTTGTTTGATCTAATTGCCATTAATATTTCATTTTCAATGCATCTAGCGGCATAGGTAGCTAGTTTAACTTTTTTTTCTAAAGAATAAGTATCAATAGCTTTAATTAGCCCAATAGTGCCAATGGAAATTAAATCTTCATTAGATTCATCGGTGTTATCATACTTTTTAGCAATGTGTGCAACGAGACGCAGATTATGCTCAATTAGCTTAATTCTTGCTTCTTCATGGGTATCCTTGTTAAATAATTGATTAATACAAATATTCTCTTCTTCATCACTTAATTTTTCTTTAAATACACCATTATTAATAAAACCAACTAAAAACTTAAAATTAAATAATAAATCAAATAAGAAATTCATTTTTTCACCTATTTAAACTTATGCTTAAAAAATTGCTTTATGATTTATAAAGTGGTAATTTTTTTATCAAATTTGTTAAATTTACTATCTTATATCTTTAATTATTAGTTTATTTAAACTAAAATAATAAAAAGGAGCGTGATATTATGTTTGAAAAGTATATCCCTGATGCATATGCAAAAAGTATATTTGATGTTGATATCAACTTTTTTATCAAGCATAATTTTAAAACTGTTCTAGTTGATTTAGATAACACTCTTGATAGTTATAAAGCAAACTCTCCTTCAACACGTGTAATCATGTTAAAAGAAGCATTAGCAACTCATAATATTGAGATGATTATTATTTCTAATAACAAAGAAAGACGTGTTAATCCTTACGCTAGTAAATTAGGAGTGCGTTATTTGTTTTCAACCCGTAAGCCATTTACTAAGCGACTTTTAAAGTTTATGAATGAAAACAATATTTCTAAAAATGAAACGATTGTTGTTGGTGATCAATTAGTAACTGATGTAAGAATGGCAAAGAAAGCAAAAATATTTTGTTTATTATGTGATCCAATTGTAAAAGAAGACCAGTGGACAACACATTTTAATCGTTTGATTGATCGACCAATTCGTCGTCATTTGAAAAAACATAAATTATTAAAAAGCTGGGAGGTAATTTAATATGGTGACTAAACAAAGTAAAGATGTTCGTATTTGTGAAGGATGCGGTGAGGTATTACAGTTTACTGATCCACGCAAACCTGGTTATATACCAGAAGAAGTGTATAAACGTAATACGATGAATTTATGCCGTCGTTGTTTTAGAATGCAACATTATAGTGAAGACAATACTGATTTTATGCCATCAGATACATTAACTAAGATTCTTTATGATGCTAAAAGGAAAAAAGCAGTGTTTGCTTATGTTGTTGACTTATTTAATTTAGAAGCAACTTTTAATGATTCTGTTAATGCGGCGATTAAAGGTTCGACAGTTATTTTACTTGCTAATAAGCGCGATGTCTTACCAAAATCTTTTAAAGATGATGATATTTGTAATTATATTTATAAAAGAGCAAAAGAAGCAGGCTTAATTGCTAAAGAAGTCATTATTATGTCAGCTAGAAAGAACTATAATATTGACCAAGTTCGTAATGCTTTTAATAAATATGCTTATGATAAAGATATTTACGTAATTGGTGCTTCATCATCAGGAAAATCAACATTTATTAATAAGTTTATTAAAAACTATGTTAATATTACTAATCGTCCTATTACAACATCTTGTTATCCAGGTACAACTAGTAGAGTAATATCTATTCCTATTGGTACCCGTGAGACAATATTTGACACTCCAGGTATTGATGTATCACATTCAATGATTTCTATCGTTGAAAAAGATATTATTAAACTAATTACCCCAACTAAAGAGATTAAACCTATTACTTTCCAAATGAATAAAGGAAATATGTTTATGATTGGTAATTTAGCGCGTGTCGAATTAGTAGATGGCCCTCGTACAGGATTTACTATTTATTGCGCAAATGGAATTGATATTCATCGCGGACGTATTGATAAAGTAAGCGATTTAGAAAAATCGCTTATTGCTAAAAAGAAGATTAAACCAATAAGTGAGACTAGCGGTAAATTAGTTGCTAGAACAATTAATGAAACTAATGATACAAGACAAGACATTATAATATCTGGCTTATGCTGGATATCATATAAAGGTAATAAACAAAAAATTAAAGTTTATGCCCCTAAAATCATCGATGTATCACATCGTGATGCCAAATTTTAAAGAAGTGAGAGTAAAAATATGTTAACACAAAAACAAAAAAGACAATTAAAATCAATTGCTATGACCGAAAATGCTTTATATCAAATTGGAAAGAATGAAATTAGCGATAATACTATTGATATGCTAGACAAGGCTTTAACCGCTCGTGAACTAGTTAAAATCAGTGTTTTAAATACTGTAGTTAGTCCAATTCGTGAACTTGCCTTAGATTTAGCGGGCGCCTTAAAAGCAGAAGTAGTGCAAATCATTGGACATATGATTGTCTTGTACCGTAAAAATCCTAATAAAACAATTATTGAATTAGGTAAATAAAATGAGTCGTATATTAATTTTTGGTGGAAGTTTTGATCCTATTCATAATGGCCATATTAAAGTAGCTAACAAAGTTAAGAAGAACCTACAAATAGATAAGGTCTATTTTGAACTTGCGGCCTCGCCTCGTTGGAAAACACCTAATGTAAGTTCTAAAGATCGCTTAAATATGCTAAAACTCGCTATTGAAGGTATTAAAGGCTTTGATATTGATACTTATGAATTAGATTCTAATAAAGAGATTAATTATTCTATTGATACAGTTAAGTATTTTAAGAATAAGTTTCCTAATGATGAGATATTTTTTCTTATTGGTTACGATCAGGTTAATAAGTTGCATGATTGGTATAAAATTGATGAACTTGCTAGTCTTGCTCATTTAGTAGCCTATAATCGTAAAGATAATCAAAAGCTTAATGAAGAAAATATTATTAAGTATCATGTCCAAATAGTAGAAGGGCCATATTACAATATCTCTTCAACAAGGGTAAGAAATTTTAAATCTATAGAAGTAAATAAGAATGTTTTAAGATATATGCTTGATAATCGCTTATATTACGCCTCTAAGGCTCAAAGCTTTCTAAGCATTCATCGATATGACCACTCTATAGAAGTCGCTCTACTAGCCTTAGAAATAGCCAAATCAAACAAATTAAATAAACTCAATGTATTTAAAGCAGCTTTACTTCATGATATCGGCAAAGATATAAAAGAAGAAGAGTCTTTAAAGATAATGCAAACTTATTTTAAAGAGTATATGGATTTACCGCATTATGCTTATCACCAGTTTGTTGGCTCTTATTTAGCAAAAAAAGAATTTGGTGTTTCTAATATTGGAATAATAGAAGCGATTAAATATCATTGTACTGGTAACTCTAATATGGGAAATATTGCTAAAGTAGTTTATGCATCTGATAAGATTGAGCCTACTAGAGGATTTGATTCATCTATGATTATTAAAGGATGCATGGAAAACTATGAGACGGGATTTATAAAAGTACTAGAAGCAAATAGAGAATACTTACTAAGCAAGAACGCAAACATCAATGATAAGCTAACAAATGCCTGTATGAGTTATTATTTAAACAAATAGTTTATAAGTTAATATAATACTAAGTCATTACTAAGTAGTAGTGGCTTTTTTATTTTGTATTAGTAAATTATTTTATAACCTAAAAATAGTAGTAGTTAAATTAATTTCTTAAATAGTAGGCTTTCTATTAAGTGATAAGATTGTTGCTTAAGTATATTAGTAAAGATTATTTGATTACTGATATAACGAAATTAAGCATCAATAATATTTAAGTATTTACACTATGATAAATTCTATTAGAAGTAGTTAATTTGATGAGTACTGACAAAGTTTTACAAAAAAAGCGCCTTATTTTCTTAGTAATAGCACTTCGCATAATGTATATTATGTTAACCAAAAAGGTTAAAAAGCACGATTATATCGACACTTTGATTTTCAAATAAGTTTGATATAATCGCTGAAAACTAAACTTTTCCACATAATTTATTTAACTATTTATTTACTAATTAACTACTAAATAACTACTAAAAGCGTATTTTACTCAATATAATAGTACTTTTCTTAATCCACTTTTTAATATGGCTATTTGTTGATCACTTAACCTTAACTTAGTTGCGCCTTGTTCATTAGAATTGATTATCGGACGTACATAAATTCGTAATTTATCTAATGAACGTATTTGGTTAAGAACCGCTAAAGTCTCGTGATCAGTTACTATTCCCGATATGTTTCCTAAGTTTATGTCACTTGCGGGATTTGCACCATGACGATTACTTTTTAAAGGACAGACAACCACTAACGGATTATTTGCTTTACTATCAACTAATACGACACCATAATGACGATTAGAAAATTCACAGTTGACATTCACTCCCCAATCAAACTCATAAATGTCTCCAACACGCATCTCTAAATTGGGACTATAATTCTCCTGATAAGTAATATACTCTAATTGCCTTTTAACCCATTCTAGTTGTTGCTTGAGATTGTTAAGAGCGGTATACTTCTTTTTGTTTTCTTCTGATAAATAATTTGCTTCATCACATTTGAAACGAATAAGTTTACTATATGACATTTTTTTCACCTCATTATTATATAGTGATGAAAAATTCATTTTTCGAAAAAAAATTTGAAAAAATTAAAAAAAGCAGTAGTTAAACTGCTTTTAGACGTTTACTTAAATATTTAATAATTGATTCACCAATAATGACAATAATTACAATTTCAATGATAATAGCAATTAAATTTGCCATATCTAATATACTAAATGAGCTATAAATCATTAATCCAACGCTTCTTCTTACTTGACATAAATATTCGCCAGTAACAATTACTTTAAAACCTAATCCAATCGTTTGAAGTAAGCAAGTAACAATGCTAGGGAACATAAGTGGTAAATAAATTTTAAAGAATTTCCTCCATTTACTAGCGTCAGTAACATGTAGTTCCAATACGATATTTTGATCCATATTATCAATAGACGCTACCGTGGCTTCTAACATAACGGGCATTGTTACTAAAAAGCAAATAAGCATAGGTCGAATAATATGAGCGCTACTACCACGAATGATAATAAAAATGTAAATTGCCACTGCTACTAATGGTGAAGCTTTCATGATTATGATAATCGGACGAAGAAAACTCATAAATAGGCGATTATAGTAGTATAGAAGCGCGATAATTAGTGAAATGATTAAAGATACTATTAATACTCCAAAAAGCCTTAAAAACGTGTATAGGAAGTTTAAAATTGTATCTTTACTTGTAATGTTATTAATAAAACAAGTTGAAATATCTTTAACAGTAGGATATATTTGTGGATCTTGCTTTTGATAACTAACTAAAGCAATTAAAGCGACTAATAAAATAATCGAAAATAATGAGACAATTTTACTACTTATTGAGGTAGAAGTTTTCATTTGGAAGTTTTCCTCCCACATTAGCGCTTAATCCTAAATTAATCATCGCATTAAAATATCCTTCTACTAGTTCTTTTTCATTTTTGAATGATTTATATCCGCAGTTAGGAATAGCTTTAGTTAATAGTGCTTCCTTAAATGTTCCAGTAACTTTTTCGGCATTTTTAGCGGTTTTAGCTACATCTTTTGTTACTAATTCGATTGAAGCATCTATTTCTTTTAACGCTGGCTTTAATTCTTCGTATTTAGAAATCTTTACAAACATTGCACTTTGTGGATATGAATCCAAACTAGTTGCAGTTTTCCAAAAATCAAGTAATGGTTTAACATATACTCCTTCTAAGTTAAGACTAGAAATATTTGGTTGAGCGGATATAACATAATCAGCAGTTCCACTAGAAAATGCTGAATTTGCCATTACAACATTATCAACGTATTCAATAGTTATATCGTTACTTAAATTAGTACTTGATATTATGGTATTCAAAATAATATCAGGGGTACTACCTTTTCCATAACTGGTAACTGTTTTTCCCCTTAAGTCATCAATTGTTTTGACTTCTTCTCTTGATAATAAATAAATATTATCCCAAACAATCGTGCGATAAAGACCATATGTAGGATTTGTTTCCTTATTATAGCGCATAGCGCCTAAATTGATTGGGGCGATAATTATATCTTTATCACCACTAGCGAAAGCGGCTGCTAAAGGTTGAGGACCACTAACGACTTCAACATCATCCATATGATTAATTGCGTAATTACTAATAGCAATAGTTGGAGTGCCATTTGGAGTAATAATACTTGGATAGACTTTAGTTTCGTTTACGCTACTACTTGTGCTAGTGGATGTAGAGTTCCCATTACATCCAGCTAATAATAAAGAGACACTTAAAAATAATAAATTTTTCTTTTTCATTTTAATCACCTGGTTAATTATATGCTATAATACAAATATGTTTTGTGATAATTATCACAGTTAGGAGCTCAATATGTTAACTTCTTTAGATTTAGTTGCCGTACTTAATAAAGATGAATTTAAGTATGTGAAGTATTTAGAATTTCATAAATCCGATGTATTGTACTTTGAAAGCGATGCTTGTAACAACATTGATATATTAGTTAAAGGCGAGATTATCATGACTAAAAGTGATTTAGATGGTAATGAAGAAACTTTTAACTATATGAAAGCACCGAATATCTTTGGTAATAATTTAATTTTCGCTTCTTCTAACCACTACTTAGGTAATGTAATTGCTTATAGTGATGTAGCGCTATATAGAATCAATAAAGATAATTTATTATATTTATTATCAAATAACAAAACGTTTTTAACTATGTATCTTGAACTATTAGCTAATAAATCACTGGAATTATCAAAACACTTGCAAGTAATATCAATTCAAAATGTTGAAAAACGTTTATTAAGCTTTTTAAAGATGAAATTTAAAGAAAATAATGGTTATTATCAAATTCATTCAATGACAAGTTTAGCAAAAGAATTGTCATTACCGCGCGAAACTACTTCTAGAATGGTTTATAAGCTATCTAGAGCCAACAAATTCATTTATATAGATAAAACGTTTAAAGAAATTAAAAACGCCTTAGATTCGCTCTAAGACGTTTTCTTTTTATTTAAGTAGTTCTTCTATTGGCTCACCTATCATATTACTGGCTTTTTTAAGCTCAAAGTTTTCTAGTATTGTTGCACCAATATCAGCGAAGGTATTACGTTCATTTAAGAGTTTTCCATCAACGATTGATTTAGAATAACATAATAATGGGACATGTTCTCTTGTATGATCTGTACCAGTATGAGTTGGATCGTTACCATGATCAGCGGTAATCATTACTAAGTCATCATCATTAATAGTTTCTAATAAAACTTTTAATTTTTTATCAAAGTCCTCAATTGCTTTACCATATCCAATTGGGTTACGGCGGTGTCCATATTCAGAATCAAATTCCACTAAGTTAACGAAGCATAAACCTTTATAATCTTTTTTGGCTTCTTCGATTGTTTTATCCATACCATCATTATTAGATATAGTTCTTTGAGTGCGAGTTACACCTGCGCCATTAAATATATCATTGATTTTACCAACACAACTTACTTCGTATCCAGCATCTTTTAAGATATTCATAGCGGTTGTTCCAGTTGGAGATAAAGCATAGTCATGACGATTAGATGTACGTTTGAAGTTATCTTTATTGTCGCCAACATATGGACGGGCAATAATTCGACCTAGTAAATATTCTGGACGCATACAAATGTCACGCGCTATTTCGCAGTCCCTATATAATTCACTCAAAGGAATTATACTTTCATGCGCTGCAATTTGAAGAACACTATCAGCGCTTGTATAAACAATTAAAGCACCTGTTTTCATTTGTTCTTCACCAAGTTGTTTAATGATTTCAGTTCCGCTTGCAGCAATATTACCAATAATTTTACGACCAGTTTTTTCTTCTAATTCATCAATTAATTCTTTCGGGAATCCCGTATCAGTAAATGTTTTAAATGGTTTAGTTGTTAATATACCCATCATTTCCCAGTGACCAGTCATAGTATCTTTTCCATTACTTGCCTCATTTAAAATTAATGAGTAAGCATGAGGATGAGATACAACAGATGATCCCACTACTTTTCCTAAGTCCCCAATTCCTAAAGCATTTATAGTCGGAATATCAAGTCCTCCGCAACGTTCAGAAGTATGAACCCATGTATTAGTGCCTTCATCACCAAATTTATCAGCGTCTTTCATGGCTCCAATACCGGCGGAATCCATTACAATAACAAATATACGTTTATATTTCATATAAAAAATCTTCCTCTCACATCAATTATTATATCTTACTTTCTTTTATTATACAAATCATAGGCACTTAAAATGCGGTTTTGCGTAATAGTGGTATAAATTTGAGTTGTAGCAATGTCGGAATGCCCTAGCATCTCTTGCACTACTCTTAATTGGGCGCCATTTTCTAATAAATGTGTAGCAAATGAATGGCGTAAAGTATGCGGCGATATTTCTTTATCAATATTAGCCATTTCAGCATACTTTCTTATAACTTTAAAAAAGTATTGGCGCGATAAAGGCTTTCCATATTTAGATAAGAAAATATAATTACTTTTATTCTTCTTATCTTCATAGCGCACCTCATCTAAATAAGTACATAAATATTCTAAAGCAAATTCCCCAATTGGAACTCTTCTTTCTTTAGAACCTTTACCAATAACAGTTATAATACCTTTAGAAATATTTACATTAGAAAACTTTAAATTTAATAATTCAGAAACACGCAATCCAGAGGCATACATCACTTCTAGCATAGCTTTATCTCTTAATCCATCTTTTTTTGTTAAATCTGGTTGATCTAATAATGCTTCAACTTCTTCCATTGTAAGATAAGTAGGTAACAAAGTATGTTGTTTAGGTAAATCAACTTTGGGAATTTGTAAACGATAATAGTTTTCTCTTTGTAAGAATTTATAGAAATTACGAATAACTGAAACTCTTCTTACTATTGTCCGAGCTGATATTTGATGTAAGGCTTCGTAACGAACAAAGCGTGGAAAAAGTTCTGGTGCTAAATCATCAGTGTCATCTAAGTTATCAATCGCCGCTATAAAGAAATTCAAATCATCTTTATAGGCACTTATGGTATTTTCTGATAATCCTTTTTCAACGATTAGATAATCAAGAAATAAATTAATTGCTTCATGAATATCCATAAAATTAACTCCTTATCTACTAGTTAACTACTAGTTAATTACTATTTATCTTTTTTTACCTCGCTTGCTCGCTTAAATATGTCTTTTTTAAGTTTGCGATTCAAATCATTAATTAAGAGTTTAGTTTTAGACTCTTCTTCATGAATTTGATAGTTAAATAAGCTCATTTGTAACTTGATTTCGTTTTTAGAAATAAGATTTTGTAATGTTACTCCTACTAAACGAATGGGCTCTTGATTATTAAGTTTATCATAAACAAGTAAGGCTTTTTCTAAAATTGTTTCATAATCATTAAAAGGTTCACGGAATGTCATACACTTAGTATGTAAACGGAAATCAATAGTTTTAATTGTTATTTGAATAGTATTGCCTAATTTATTTTCCTCTTGAGCTCTTTCGCTTACATCTTTTGATAAATATTTAATCATTGATTTTATTTCTTCATAATCAGTAGTGTCATGATCAAATGTACGTGAGGTTCCAATTGATTTAGGATCGGCAACTTCAGTTTCAACAACATCAGAACCATAGCCATCAATCCATTCCATACAAGTATAATAAAATTTACCTAATTGCTTTTTTAATTTTTCTTGATCCACTACTTTTAATGAGCCGATTGTATCCACTCCGATATCTCTTAATCTAGGCGCAGTCTTTTTACCTATCCCAAACATACTTTCAATTGGTAAAGGATAAATCATTTTTTTCACATCTCTACGTCTAATAATTGTAATTCCCATTGGCTTTTTCATATCAGAAGCCATTTTAGCTAAAAATTTTGTAGGTGCAATACCAATAGAGCATTTTAATTTAGTTTTTTCATATAATCCATTTTGTAAATCTTTTAAGTATTGATAAGGATTCTTTTGATTTTTTAATGGCTCAGTCATATCAACAAAGCATTCATCAATTGATGCCACTTGGATAATGGGAGAATAATGACGCACATAATCAAAGAATTCTTTTGATAAACGTTCATATAATTCAAAATGGCACGGAGTAATTATTACATTAGGGCATAATTCTTTAGCTTGATAAGTTGGCATAGCACTATGAATACCAAACGCTCTTGCTTCATAATTAGCGGTGGAAACAATGCCTCTTCTTCCGCTTCCTGCAACGATTAAGGGTTTCCCTTCATATTCTGGGTGAGTTATAGTTTCTGCAGTAGCAAAAAAGCAATTTAAATCAATATGCATAATAATCTTACTCATGAAACCATCCCCCCTATCTATATCACTAATATTATAGCAAATATTGAAGTGATATTTAAACAAAAGAAAAGGAACTATCACGATTAATAGTTCCCTAAGATAATTCTTATTTTTCTTCTTTCTTTTCTTTAACTAATTGGATAATTGGTAAGGCAATACCAGCGATTGCGCCTAACCAAATAATAGCATCAACACTCCATAATAGGGCTTGCCAATTAAATATATGTGAATTTCCTTTAATACTAGAAGAATATTCTTGTACGGCATTCGAATTTGTAACGGCATAAATAATGTTTTTAGCTGCGTTATGGATATAATGGTTTACTGTATTATTATTTTTGTAATTAACAGAACTATTAGTTAATCCTCCAACAGTTTCATTTACAGTAGATAATGGCCATAATTGGGCATTAGAATTTAACCAAATATCAGTTCCACCATATAATCCAGAAATCATATCTTGATAATACATAGCGGTTACAGATGCTTGGTCAGTAATAGCCATACCTTTAAATCCCCATTCGTTTCTTAAGACATTAGTCATTAAGCCTTTATGAGCACCAGCCCAAGTAGCACCAATACGATTCATGGCAACCATTACAGCGACTGAATTACCTTCGATAGTGGCATATTCAAATCCTTTTAAGCAAATTTCACGAATTTCTTGTTCATTAGCAAAATAAGCTCCGCCATAACGATTAGTTTCTTGATCATTTAAGGCAAAATGTTTCATATAAGCAATAACGCCCATTGAACGAACACCTTTCATTTCGCTAGCAGCAATAATACCTGATAAGTAGCCATCTTCTGAGAAATATTCAAAGTTACGTCCGCTATAAGGGGAACGATGAATATCAATACCTGGAGCGTACCATCCCGCGACATTTGCGGCGATTGAGTCTTCCCCAATATGGATACCAACTTCTTCAATTAAATCTTTATTCCAAGTTGAAGACATTACTACTTCTGCTGGCCATGCCATACATGAAGTACCACCAACTAAAGTACCAGATATTCCTGATGGACCATCTTTATCTTGGGTTGCAGGTAAGCCAATAGAATCAATAGCTAATGTCGAATAACCACCAGTTCTTACTAACTTAGAAGCTTGATTCCAGGTAAGTTGATTGACTAAATCATCCCATTTAGAGTCGTTATAATCAACACCTATTAAATCTTTAATAGTATAACTTGTACTTGTTGAACCAAATGTTACTTGCTCTAAAGAAGTATCGTTAATAACAGCATCGCTTCTATTCCATTTTAAATTTTCAATTAATTGACTTGGAGCAGTCCAAGATTTGTTTTGGTAATTAGCGGAACTGGCTAAAGTAGAAACCCAATTATCTCTACTTAAGTATTTAAAATCACTATCATATTTATTAATATCAGCATCTTCAAATTGATTAGTTATTGTGTAATCAGTAACATCAGATTTAGCAAATGTTTCTTTATCAAGTGTTTCTTGTGTAAATGCTAATTTGGCTAAGTTAGCATTACCATTAACATTTGGAGTGTTAAGTAAAGCATGAATATTATTAAGTGCTTCGTGAGCGCCGTTACCAATACTAAAATAATAATCACCAGCATCTAAAACATAAGTTTTTGCGTCTTTATAGTCATAAGATGTTAATTGTTTCTTATCGACAGTTACTTCAACATTACTAACAGTTTCACCGCTTTTAATCACATCAGTTTTAGCAACACCTACTAATTCAATCGCAGATGTTTCAATTTTGCCATTATATGGCTTACGAGCATATACTTCGATTACATCTTTTCCGTCTACATCACCAGTATTAGTTACATCAACAGTTATTTCAAAACTATTTCCATCACTTGTTTGACTAACTTTAAAGTTAGAATATTCAAAAGTTGTATAAGATAATCCATAACCAAATGGGTATTGGACTTCGGAATCATAATTGAATGATCCCGCATTACCTTGATTTAATAAAACATCTTCATAGCGAGTTTCATAATAGCGGTAACCAACATAAATTCCTTCGCCATATACTAAGTACTTATTTGCTCTTTCGGTATTCTTATCGGCATTAGCAATGCTAAAATCACCCATATTGCTAAATGAAGGTGCGGAAGTTGAATCATAAGCAAATGTATCGACTAATTTACCAGATGGATTACTAGTCCCAGCTATTACACTAGCTAAGCCATATAATCCTTCTTGACCAACGCCGCCACACCATAAAACGGATTTAACATTTTGATAAGCAGCATCTTCTAAAAATCCTAATTCAATTGGATTGTTAGTATTAACAATTAGTATAACTTTATCAAAATTAGCGCACGCTAGTTTGATTGTATCTCTTTCATTATCATCTACTTGTAAATAACGATAGCCAGTTGAAAGAGTGTTAAGAGGTAAATCTGATGATTCTCCTCCGCTTCTTCCAATTGTGACAATAGCTACTTCATTATCTTTAATAGTTTTTAAAGCGTTAGAGTCACCATTAATTACACTAACGGGAACTTCATTAACACTAAAAGCACCTCTTCCTGTTTCATCAGGATATGTTTTACGATATGATTTTCCTTTACCAGTACTATAAAAGTCCCATAAGTTTTGATCAACGACAAATCCTTCTTTTTCTAAAGCGGTTTTTAGTGTTGGAGCAGTTGATACATCAACAGCACCGCTACCAGATCCACCATAAACAAAGTCGACAGAGTTTTGACCAAATATAGCTAGTTTCTTTTCAGTTTTTAAAGGTAAGGCGTTATCTTTATTTTGAAGAAGAACGCTACCTTCTTTAACAACTTCTTGAGCACATTTTTTTTCTGCTTCTGTTGCTACATAGTCACTTTTAGAAAAAAATGTATTCAATAAACCTTCATAACGATAAGTAATACTTGTTCCAACACCCATACCAACTGCTAAAATTGTTGAAACAGAGATTGATGTTATTTTTGCCCAAAGTGGGAATTTCTTTTTATTCATAATAAATAATTTCTCCTTTCAAAAATTAAAACGAAAGGTGATTAAATGCATTAATCACCTAGTTAATATTATTCAACTACTTTAACGTCAGCTTCAATGCACATTCTATTTTCAGCTTTGGTATCAGTAATATTATCAACGTTATAAATATAACGATTACCAGGTTTTCCATAAGTATTTAAGAATTCTTCTTTAGAATTAATCATAGCGCCACCTGCTAATTCATGAGGGAATGTTGATGTGTCGCTATCAATTGATAATGAGAACATACCATTATAAATATCATTATTAACTTGTACGTGAGTAGCATCATTTAAGACGATTTCAGTATAACCCTCAAATTTAGCATTTCTTTCACCAAGTGTATAAGTACCTTCTATTAAATAGATATAGTTAGTCATTTCACTTGGATTGATTTGTGTTAGAGAATAGTTACCATTATCAAATAATTGAAGTTGCTCATAATATTGTTGAATGGTAGTTTCTGTTACTTCTTGACCATTTTGGTCTTTATAAGTGTTAGTTTGGCTAATAGTATACTTAGCAATATAAATGTTTGCTAATTTAGCTTCTGAAGCCTCAGAACAGCCAGTTAATGCACCAACAGATGCAAGAGAAAGCATTGCGCCTAATAGAAATTTCTTTTTCATTTTATTAAATCCTCCTATTGAAAAATGAATTTACAATTGCATTTTAAAAGTGAATGAAAACGCTTGCAAACATTTGGCATAAGAGGACGATTTTTTGTCACAAGAGACATAATTTAGTCATTGTAAGCGGTTGGAATCATTATTTTTAGTGTAAAAATGTTATTTTCACTACTTATGGAAATTATTCCTTTATATTTTTTGACAATTGATTTAATGGAAGAAAGTCCATAACCATGATAACCATTTTTTTCTTTTCTAGTTAGTATGGTTCCGTCTTTCTTTTCTAATGTTCCATCAAAATAATTGGTGATATTAATTAAGATATTACCTAGATAATTATCAATATTTACACTAATGATTCGTTTCTCTATTTCTAATTTCTCACTTGCCTCGATTGCGTTATCAAGAGCGTTTCCAAATAAAGTGTATATATCACTTGTATCAATAGTTTTTAATTTACTTGCATCGCCTAAATAAGACAATTTAATATTGTTATTTAAGCAGTATAGTTCTTTTTCCATTAAAATGATATCTAACACTTCATTATTAGTATGGATGTTAATATCATAAATCATTATTTCTTTTTGTAATTTATTTAATACTTCATTACAATCTTCGACTTGCATGGTTTTTAAGTCTTCAATTTGATGTTTTAAGTCGTGACACTTACGATTAATTAGATCAATAGAATCCTTTTTTAGTAAAAATTGTTTATTATTTTCATGGAGTAATTGATTAATGATTTCTTTTTCATTTTTTCTTTTATTTTCATAAAGTAATAAGAAAACAGAAAAAAGGATAAGAGCACTAATAGAAAGTTCAATTAATAAACCAAGATAATCAGGATTTTCTACCCCGGGACGACGATATATATCTTGTCCAGCAAAAGATAAAAATAAAGTAAGAATTAACATTAAGGTATATAAAATAGTTGTACTTCTTCTTTCTGGAGCATAGACATTACCGATATTTTTAAATTTACGCGAAATAAAGAAGTAAGTAGGAACTAAAATTATTAAATATGATGAAGCACATATTAAAAAGTATATACCAACATTCGCGCATACTTTAGGAATTAAAGTTAAAACTAAGAATTCATTGATAATGGTATATTCAATATGTTGCAAAGCATAACCTGCTGAGGCATATAGTAAACTTTGTTCAAAAGTAAACTTAAAATTAAATGTTAAATATAAACAAGACATAAGCACAAGAAAGCAATACCAGGCAATAACAATAATATACATAAGCGGTTGTGTTAAGCCTATGGTTGCTAAAAACTTCACTAAAAAGACATATCCTTGGGACAAAATAAGCATAATAATCGATGATGGGATAATTCTTTTGAGAAAATTTTCTCTTTTTTGTGAACAAGGAAGAACTAATACTAATTCACCTAATACTAATTCAATAATAAATCTTAGTTCTTCAAAGACATCTAAAAACGTGATATCACTAAACATAATTTTTTACCAACTCTTTTTTAAATTCTTGTTTTCTTGAACGCGCTACTTTTAAAATGACGTCTTTAATATAAACATCATCTCCAATAAATTTAGAAATTTTTCGCATATTGATTATATTAAATTTATTAATACGGAAAAAGCCAAATTTAGAAAGTTTATTTTCAGCGTCACTTAAAGTTTGACGGACTGTATATTTTTTATTATTAACGCAATATGTTAAATAATGGCCATAAACTTCGATATAATCAATATCACTAATATTTACTGATACTTTTTCTTCAGTGGTAGTTAAGATAATAAAGTCACTAATTTTGCTATTAATTTTATCGATGATACGCGGCATTTTTAAGTTAAACTCTTCTTCTGTTATTGGTTTAATGATATAAGCGGAAGCATCAACACTATAGCCTTCGATAGCGTAAGCCATGGATGAAGTAATAAAGACAATGACTAAATTATTACCTAATCTTTCTCTTGCTTTATGGGCGATATCCATACCGGTTAATGAACCACCTAAGAATATATCAAAAAATAGCAAATCAAAAATATTATTATTAGATAAAAAACTATTCGCAGTATTAAATACTTTTAAAGAATATTCAATGGAATTTTTATTAAAGTAAGTTGCAATTACTTTACTTAGTTTTTCTTGATCAACTTGACTATCTTCCACAATGCCGATATTAATCATAATATTCACCTACTACTAGTATAACAAATATTTAAGATAATTAAAATATAAAAAAAGCCCTTGTTATCGGGCTTATTATAGTTTTATGGTTGATTAATGCATCATAATTGCATTTTTCTTGATTACAGCTAAATAATCCGCTATCATCACGATAAATTCTGAATTAGTTGGTTTTGCTTTTTCTGCACTAATGGAATAACCAAATATCTCATCAATAAGGTCAATATTACCGCGGTTCCATGCCACTTCGATAGCGTGTCTTATTGCTCTTTCAACGCGACTAGAAGTTGATTTATATTTTTTAGCGATTTCTGGATATAAAGATTTTGTAATTTGACCAACATATTCATCTTGATTAGCAAAAGTTAATAAGATACCTGTTCTTAAGAAATTATAGCCTTTAATATGCGCTGGTACTCCTATTTCATGTAATAAATCAGATAAGCGTTTTTCAATTGAGATAT
The DNA here is from genome assembly GCA_934140155.1 of uncultured Bacilli bacterium. Lineage (GTDB taxonomy): Bacteria > Bacillota_I > Bacilli_A > RFN20 > CAG-826 > RUG131. Next base: position 145,373 of record CAKPBC010000003.1, read on the forward strand.
CATCTTCCCCATTTGAAGCTGGTAAAGCGTTTTGTTTTTGAAAATCGCCATCAATAATAGTTTGAATAGCATCTAACATTACTGAATCCTTGAATGGCTTGATGACAAACATATCGCCACCATAAGTCGAAATTAAATTAAGGACTTTTTCGTTTACTAATGCCGACATACAAATAGTGTGTTTAATAGTAACACCATAAATTCCTTCTTTTAATTGTTTCAATAAGGCATAGCCATCTAATTGAGGCATAACCATATCCATAATTAAAATATCAATAACACCAGCATTACGCATTTTACGAATCGCTTCTTCTCCATTATTAGCGGTATCAACTAAACACATATTTGGTTGCTTAGCTATTATTGATATTAAGTAATCAACGTATTGTTGATTATCATCTGCAACGAAAATTTTAATTTTCTCCATATTTCATTGCCCTCCCTTTTCAATTAATAATTATAGAATAGTAAATTTTTAATTGCTATAAATTATTTTTTGAAATGCCATAAATTTGCTATAAGTCTTATAAATTCGACAAAATTCGTGCTTTTAATGTCGAATTAGTCTTCTTCGTTTTCGTAAATATATAAATCAATGTCGATATTTGTTCGTGTTTCATGACAAAAATCAATAACATCAAGTGATGGCGCTAAAGCGGGTGCAATATCATTAACATAAACATGAGGTACAATTTCTAAAGTAAAAGTAACATCATTATTGGTCATAATATTTTTTAATATATCGATTTTACTTAGTAATGGTTTAATAACTTCTTCCATTTGTTCTTCGACAATTGGATTATAGTTATCGCATTTATTAAAATCCCATCTAGCAAATTTAAATAATTTTCCATCTCTTCTTTTATCCCCGATTTTAACAACTTTAAATGGCTTTAGATCCAATAGTTTAGTTATTTCATCCGGATCAAAGTTACCTTTTATACTAAAATATGTATAACAACTATTTTTTGTTTTTAAATTCATGTTTATCACCTATTTGAATTTTAGCATAAATTCATATAAAAAGGCGAAATTTTTCGCCTTTAATATTATTCGTAATATTTATGATAAACTTCGTTTGCGGTTTCAAACATCCATTTCATATAAACAGCATAGCCATTATCGACATCATCAATTAGAACGTGAGTAACGGCACCAACAACCTTATTATCTTGAATAATAGGTGAACCAGACATACCCGCGACAATACCATGTGATAGCTTTAATAAGCGTGAATCGGTAACTTTAAAGATAATACCTTTCGTGGATATTTGCGTTTGAGAGTGTAATTTGGTAATTTCAATTTCATATTTTTCAATTTTGTTACTATTAACTACTGTCCACATTTCCGCTTTACCCGTCTTAATTTCATCTAATTCTGCGATAGGAAGACTACTACTATTTTTTGGTAATTCGTTATATCGTCCATATATGCCTAGAGGTGTATTAACTTTAATATCACCTAATGGCATATCAAAATAAATATCTGCAATTTTCTCACCAGGACTAGAATTTTCACTTGGTTTGATTGATGTTACGTTTGAATCATAAATTGTTCCTTCATCAACATCAATAATCTCGTTACTACTAGAGTCAGTAATTTCGTGACCCAATGCTCCATACATTTTAGTATTTTCATCGTAGAAAGATACTGTTCCCACACCTAATAATCTTTCTTTGACAAATAATCCTGTTTTATAACGATTATTAACCTTTATGATTTTTAAATTCTTATTATAAAATTTACTTTTTCGTTTAATCGTTAATTTTACATTAGTTATATCACTATTTGAATTAGAAAAAACTTTTAAAAAATCATCGATACTTTTGACTTGAATGTCATTAGCTTTAGTGATGATATCACCTTTAATAATATTGTTATTATCACTAGGATTATAAGTCTTTCCTTCATATTCAATATTATATGTGCCAGATACTATTAAGCCGCCGGGCTTAATTTCAATACCAATATTTTGTCCTCCTGGAATAACATTTATTGCCTTTAAAGGTGTATTATTTACGCTTAAACTAACACCTAAAACGCCAATAAAAGAAAATAACAACTTCATATTGAACTCCTTTCATCAATATTATGGTTGCTATTTAAATTAATAAATTGGTATTATTTTCTAGAATTATTTATTAATTCATTAGCTAAACTTAAAGATTGCTCGCTAATGGATGAATCGGTTAATAATTTGGCAATATTTTCGATAAATCCTTTATCATCAAGTTCAGTGATTTGGGTTTTAGTAGAATTTGCCTCTACTACTTTTTTCACTTCGTAAGCAGTATCAGCATAACTTGCCACTTGCGGAATATGTGAAATAACAATTACTTGGCGTGATTTAGAGATTTCATGGATTTTTCTTCCAACAGATGAAGCAACTTTACCAGATACTCCGGAATCAATTTCATCTAAAATCATTGTTTCATAATTACAATATTTGCTAAAAATTACTTTTAAGCCAAGCATAATACGTGATGCTTCACCACCACTTACAACATCTTTTAAGTGACCAAATGGCATACCAATATTACTTGATATATAAAAAGTAACGTCATCAATTCCGGTGCTTTTTGGCTCAGTCACATTAAAATGCACTTTAAAATGAGCATTATTAAGCGATAAGTCACTTAATTCTTTATCGACTTCTTTGTTTAATTTATTAGCGAATTCATTACGTAATTTTGATAAGTTATTTGCTTTAATCATTAAATCGTTATATAGCTCTTTTACTAATGCTTTTTGCTTTTCAAGAGCATATTCATAGTCACTCATTAAAGCAATATCGTTAACTAATTGCTCATGAGCTTTGAATATATCTTCTTCTGAACCACCATGCTTACGCATTACTTTTTTAATGTTATAAATACGTTCTTGAATATATTCAGGGGTGTATTCATATTCATTTAAAGCATTTAATGAATCTTTAAGCGCACTATTGATATCTTCAAGATTATAATAACAATCATTTAATTTTGTTGAATAACTATCATAATCTTCATCTTTTAAATAATCTAATAAGCGACGTGATTGATAAATTTTTGCTAATGCCCCATCATCGCCATCTAATAATTCAGTAATATTATTAATTGTTTCTTGTAAACGGACAAAATTAGCCATCTTTTTTTCAAGATTCTCTAATTTTTCTAATTCGCCTACTTCAAGATTTAATTTTTCTATTTCTTCAATTTGTGCTTTTTTATAGGCAAGTTCAGCTTCATCAATAACTTTATTTTCTAGTTCTTCAAGATTATGAACTTCTTTACTATATGTTTTATAAGAACTTTGATATATTTCTAATTCTTTAGAAGGACCAATATATTTATCAAGCAAATGTAAGTGTTCTTTTTCATCAAATAAGACCATATTTTGATGTTGTGAATGAATATCAATTATTTCATTCATAATTACTTTTGTGACACTACTAGAAAACATTCTGCCATTTAATTTAATTGATGTTCTTCCATTAATATCTAAAGAACGTGAAACAATTAGTTCATCATTTTCAATTAAATCATCGTATTCTTCATTGATTTGTTTAATTAATTCTTTGTTCTCAATAATAAAACGTCCATCAATATATGCTTTAGTAGCGCCAATTCTAATTTTATCATAACTACTTCTTTCACCCTTAAGTAAGGATAAAGCATCAATAATAATTGATTTACCAGCACCAGTTTCACCAAGCATGACATTCATTCCGTTTTTAAAATTGATTTCGATGTCTTCAATAATTGCAAAGTTTTTAATATTTAATGCCTCTAACATAATTACACCTCTTTATCGGAGTTAATAACTTTAATTAAGTCTTCAATTGTAACATGCGTGTCTACCATTTGTTCTATTTGACTAGAAGCTTTGATAAAGTCTTGTTTAATTGCAACGACTTTAATTACTCCCCTATAATTATATAGTGTTAATTTTTCAATAAAATTATTAATAAATCCATCAATTGTTCCATATGGGTTATATAAAATTACGCGTTTATAGTTTAAAATGTGTTTAATATTATCATCTAAAATTGGTTTTTGGTAAATAGCGTTAATAATATCAACGTTAGGAATTTTTTCTTTTAAATCATTAATAATTGGTCCAAAACTTACGATTACATCGTCACTTTTAGTATCTCTTACTTTTAACCATTCTCCAAATTTAAATGATGAAACATCTTCATTTAAAGAATTGATTTTTGCTTTTGGAAAACGTATTGCAAATATGCCGTGATTATTTAAAGATTCATTTAATAAAATTTTTGCTTCTTCATTATTAGAAGGCATACTTATTACTGTATTAGGAATAGTATAAAGCATTGCTTCATCAAAAATTCCTTGATGTGTTTCGCCATCTGCCCCCACTAAACCAGCACGATCAATAGTAATTGTAACATTAAGATTCATACGCGCTAAATCTTGTTGAATCTCATCATATGCTCTTTGCATAAATGTTGAATAAATTGAAATAATAGGGTGATATCCGCTTAAGGCTAATCCGGAAGCCATTGTAAAGGCGTGTTCTTCACAAATTCCGACATCAAAAGTACGTCCTTTATATTTTTTAAATACCTCGTTTAAACAAGAACCTTGCACCATAGCGGGATTAATAAGGACAGTTTTTTCGTTTTTAGCAAGTATTTCATCTAAGTCATTAGCGATAGCTTGACTCCAACAAGTTACTTGTTCACATTTAAATGTACCAGTTTCTTTATCAAATGGTGGTACGCCATGCCATATACCAAGATGATCTTCTTCGCTATATTTATAACCTTTTCCTTTAATAGTTTGAACATGAATTACAACCGAACGTGATGCTTTTTGGGCTTGTTTAAGAGCTTTTTCCATTGCTTTAATATTGTGTCCATCTATTGGTCCGATATAAGCAAAGCCCATGGTATCGAAGATATTTGAAGATAAAAACATCTTTTTAAAAGTATTTTTAATATGAGAAGAAATATTATAAAGCCATAAGCCAAAACGCGTTTTACACATAAATCTTTGGTAGGACTTCTTCTTGCGATTATAAGAAACTGATGTGCGAATACGTTGTAAGAAACGCGCAAAACCACCAGTAGGCTTAGATATTGACATATCGTTATCGTTTAAAACAATGATAACTTTATTATTTAAGTGCCCTAAGTTATTTAATCCTTCAAAAGCTAAACCACTTGTGACAGAGCCATCACCAATTACAGCAACTATATCATAATTTTCTTTATTTAAATCACGCGCAACAGCCATACCAAGTGCAGTTGATATACTTGTTGATGAGTGTCCAGCTTCAAAACAATCATAAATGCTTTCATTACGCTTTTGAAAGCCGCTAATACCATCTTTTTTTCTTAATTTATCTAAAGAACGTCCAGTAAGTATTTTATGGGTATAACATTGATGGCCAACATCAAGTAATAATTTATCTTTGCTAAAGTCAAAAGTGCGATGTAAAGCCACTGTTAACTCTACTACTCCTAAGTTAGAGGCAACATGACCTCCATTAACGGATGTTGCATTAATTATTTCTTCTCTTATATTTGCACACAAAAGGTTAAGTTCTTTATAAGACAATGTTTTTAAGAACTTTGGATCATTAATCGTTTTAACGTTAATTTCTTCCATTTTTTAACCTTTCTACTAGTAAACTACTAATTATCTACTATTTTAATACTTCGTCAATTAATTCGCCGCTATCTTTGATTTTTAAGAACTTTTCGTTTGCAGCATTTAAAGTTCCTTCTAAGTCTTTAATTAAAGCCATTCCTTCTTCGTAGACTTTTAAACTTTCTTCTAATCCTAGTTTATTATTATCTATTTGACTAACAATTTCATTTAGACGCGCCAATTTTTGTTCAAATGTTAAGTTTTCCATAGTTTACTATCCTTTCTTAACTACTGTACTAGTTATTATACCATCTTTTAAGGTGGTTTTTAATTCTTGATTTATTGATATATCGTTGATGCTTGTTATAACTTTACCATCTTCATTAGTGGTTAATGAATAACCTCTTTCTAATGGCTTAGTTGGGCTTAATGCTTCTAATTTGATTTTTAGGGCATTTAAGGCATTTTTCTTACTTTCAAGCATAAATGGTAGCTTATAAGATAAATTGGTCTTATAATCGCTAATAATGCGCTTGTAATTAGTAATTGTATTTATGAAGTGCGTATCAAGACGAAGCTTATAGTTTTTGACTACTTCTTCGAGTTTGTCATAATAAGAAGTTGGATTTTTAAAAAATTGCATGCTCTTAATACGATCTAATTGATTCTTATTACTCGTTATAACATTATTCATAAATTGTGTTAATATGTATTCTTTTTCGTTTAATGTAAGTAAAATATCATTAATATTTGGTGTTGCCTTAATCGCAGCATCCGTTGGTGTTGAGGCTCTTAAATCACTAACATAATCAATTAAAGAATAATCAGATTCATGGCCTACTGCGGAAATAATAGGAATATTTGAAGCATATACTCTTCGTACTAATTCTTCATCATTAAAGGCCGATAAATCTTCTTTATCTCCTCCACCTCTACCAATAATAATTACATCAGGTTTAGCGTCAATTGCTTTTTGTAAAGCGATATTTAATTCTTTTGGTGCTAATTCGCCTTGAACTGATGAGTTAAAAAATTTGATATTAACGATTGGAAAACGACGATAAATGTTTTTGATAATATCATGAATTGCAGCACCAGTTCTTGCCGTAACTATTCCTATTGTTTTTGGATATTTAGGAATTGGTAATTTATGTGATTCGTCAAATATACCTTCGGCCTGCAGTTTTTTTCTTAATTTTTCTAATTCAATTAGTTTAGCGCCATCACCAAAACGTTGCATTTGTTTAACAATTAATTGGTAGGTGCCATTTTGTGCATAAAGTTCAATTGAACCATACATTAGTACTTCATCGCCAATGACAGGTTCAAAAGATAAATAATTACGATAACCACGAAATAAGACGGCTTTCATAGTACTTCCGTCTAAATCTTTTATCGTCATATATATATGTCCGCGGTCTGTTAAATTAGATATTTCTCCTTTAACAACAACGTTTCTTAAAAATTCATCTTGTTCTATTATTTCTTTTATGTGCTCATTAACTTCTTTTACAGTTATATATTTGTAATCCATTATAATACTTCATCCAATACCGCGTTGATAAATTTATAATCACCATCGTCTAAATATTTTTTAGCTAGACGAACAGCAACATCAATGACAACTGGTTTTTCAACGTCTTTAACATAATAATAATGAGCATATGAAAGCAATAATATCGATTGCGCAAGGCGGTTTAAACGATCAAACTTCCATTTATTTAATTTAGGTTCAATAACTTCAACTATTTCGGATTTATGTAATAATGCTTTAACCACTACTTCTTTAACATAGAAATCTGCTTCTTCAAATGGGGAATCTAAAACATCACCAATCATTTCCTTAATGTCATAGTCATAGCCAATATGTTCATATGTTAACGCATCATAGATGATGGTCATTGCTTTTTCTTGATTTGAATTTCTTGATGATGTAGACATAATTTAATTCCTTTCGTAACTACTTTTTGAATTTTCGCTCAATAGCGAATACGTGATAGTAATTTAAGATTCCGGCAATCAAGAATGCGATTATTATCACATGTAGAAATAACTGAGGTATCAAATAACTATCTTGCAAATAAAAAATAAATAATAAAATTGTATCAAGTAAATATAAAATAGCTCCAGTAATAATGGCTTTTATATTTCCTGATTTAGCAGGTACCCATATTAAAATAAAGATGGCGCTAAAAACAATCCCAATAACAATAGTGAGCGCAATATATAAGGCATCACTAATACTTGTGTTGCTTAATAAACGAAAAATAAGGACATTACTTATTAATGAAGGAAAATATCCTGTGTTTCCTTTTATTAAATACAAAATCGGGCCTAAAAAATTCATAATTGCCACGAATGCAAAGGCGGTCATGGCTTTTTTAAAACTTCCAACTGCGCGATTATGTAATTCACTATAAGTATAAGTTTTATTTTTCATGTTTACTTAACACTAACAACGCGAATGTCAACTCTAAAAGGAACCATTTCTGTTTGAGCAGTTAAGGCATTAGCTATTTCTTCTTGTAATGATTTACAAAGAAGAGCAACATTTTCGCCTTTAGCAATGGTAACATCGACATTTACAAGTACTTGTCCATTACGAATAGTAATACGCGCTGGAGAATTTAAGGTAATTCTTTTTTTGCCTGCTTTTGTTCCGGAAGATTGATTCATGGCATTATCAGTAACGATATGCACGATTTGTTCAAAAACGGTCTTAGAAAAGGCCATTGTTCCTAATTTGTTATAATTTTCAATGTATACGTATTGTGCCATAAATTTCACTCCTGTTTATATTATAAATATAAACGACAATATTATCAAACAAAAGTTACTTGCTGTCAACAATTAATTTCGTGAAGTAGTACATTAAAAGTATTATTTAAGGCTAAAATTAAAGGATTGTCATAGCGTTCACAATCAATAAATGCTTTATTATTATTAAAAGTAATTTTAGATACTTCGTTTGTTATTTGATTTTTATAAATTATTATTTCATCATCAATAATTATGTCGTTTCTTGTGCTTAGTTTATCTTTGATAACTTTAATTATTTGTGATTTATCTAGTGGCAAGAAAAAATATTGAAATTGTTTATGATTGAATTCATCATCTTTCATTTCAAGCATTTCTTGTACTAATTTGTCATCAACAATTTCTTTAAATTCGTTGTTTATCAATAAAATTTCATATTTCATTATTATCACCATTTAAAGTTTATTTAAATTAATGTGAAAACAATGTCGAAAATAGTCTTTATTTTTGATAAATTGTTACGTATTTTAATAAATAATTTTTACCAAAAAGTTGTAAAGTTGTATCTTGATTTTTATATTCATAGATTATTTTATATTTACGAATATTAACATTCTTAAATTCAAATAGAATATCTTCAAAATCTACATTAACAAGTCCCTTTTTTTGAACTTTTTCTAATTCATTACCATTTTCATCGTAACCAATAACGCTAAAAATATTTGCTTCACCATGGCTAGGGTTAGCGTTATTAGAACTCCAAGCCATATTTAATTTTACCACGGTTGGACCAGTTATATCATAAATACTTGTTTCAACAGTATCACCAGTTTTTGAAAAATTTAACCATGTTCCACTATAATATTTTTCAAAGTTTGCAGTAAATCCCTCAGGAATACTACCATTAAACACTACTTTTTCTTGAATTATTTTAGAATAATCTTCACCAGCATTTTGAATATCTAAATTTAAAGTAGCGTTAATTTTACCATTATAAGCACTAATAACTACTTTTCCTTCACTTAATGCTATAACTTTTCCATTTTTTATAATGGCTTTCGAACGATCCGAACTCGAAAAATTAATTAAATCTTTTTTCGAATTATGATTAACTTCTACATCTAACGCAACTTCTTCTTTTACTTTAAGTGTTAAACTTTCTTCTCTATAAGAAATATTAGTTATTTCTTTATCTTCTTTATAGCGATATTCAATGCCTTCATAACTTAAATTATATAATCCGATACGTACATCACCAGTAGCATTTGGAAAATCAAATGCTAGACGAATATCAGTGGCATCATTAACATTAATTTCTTGAGTAAATAGTGTATATTCACTTAATTCACCAATAGTTATATTAGTCAAGTCAATTGAATCTAATCTTGTCCAAGTATCATCTAATAAATACTCAACACCAACATAGTAATCGCTACCAATATGAGTAAAATCACCATCATTCCACATACTAATAGCAAAGCTAACTTTATTTATATTAAATGGAGTACTGGAAAGTAAGGTAACGTAATGACATTTTTCGTAATTTCCTTTAACTGCACGAATTATTGGCGCATTAGTGATGGTGGTTTTTTGCTTGGAAGTTTCATCAAATTGAACCAAAACCTTATTACTAGTTACTTCAGTATTATTTTCAAAAGTAGCTTCTTCCACGACTTTAGTAGCGTCTTCATAGTTATTATTAAATGTATAGGCAACATCATAAAAATCTAGTTCACATTTTTTATTAATAGTGAGAACTTTATTATCATCTATCACACTTGTTGATGGTTTATCATTACTATTTTCGTTACTTTTTGTATCACTATTAGATGGCATAGATGAAGTAGATTGGCTATTGCTAGTTGAATTTGAATCACAACCAATCAAGAATATAGCACTTAAAATTAATAAATATTTTTTTGACATAATTATCACCCGAAATTATTTTAGCATAAATACATTTATCATGCATTTATTAAAGCGTTTTATTCATAAAAAAACGAAGGACTAGCCTTCGTAATTTATATTATTTACCAACAACTTTTTTGAATAAATCAACTAGTGCATCGCTAGTAAATCCAAATGATTTAATTGCGTCACTTGCAGGTGCTGAGGTACCGAAACTATCAATACCCATATTAAATCTTGCAAATCTTCCCCAACCAAATGTAGTAAGCATTTCAACGGAAATACGATGATCATAATCATCACCTAAAACACTTAATTGATATTCTTTACTAGTTTTTAAGAATAATTCTTGAGAAGGCATAGATACAATACGGACATCAATTCCTTCGTTATATAATTTAGCCTTAGCTTCCATTGCAAGGCTAACTTCGCTACCTGTCGCGATAATAACTGAATCTGGTTTTTCGCCTAATTCTTTTCCAGCTATATAAGCACCATGGGCTACGCCATCATAATTACTTGCTTTCATTTCTGGTAATCCTTGACGAGATAAGATAATGGCTGTTGGTGTCTCACTTGATAACAAGCCAAGTTTCCATGCGGCTGCAGTTTCCGTTGCATCACAAGGACGGATAACATCAACATTAGGCATAGCGCGTAACATGGCTAATTGTTCGATTGGTTGATGAGTTGGTCCATCTTCTCCTACAGCGATTGAATCGTGTGAGAATAAGTATATAGCAGGTAATTTAGATAACGCTGCCATCCTAATTGCAGATTTCATATAATCAGAGAATACTAAGAAACATCCGACATATGTGCGAAGTCCGCCATGAAGTAACATTCCGTTTTGAATACATGCCATCGCAAATTCGCGAATTCCGAAGTTAATATTACGTCCTTCCGGAGTTTCTGGAGTACAATTTTTCTCATCTTTAATGATGGTACAAACGGATTTAGCAACGTCTGCGGATCCACCAATAAGATTAAATACTTCTTTATTTAAAATATTTAAAATAGCTTGTGATGTATTACGTGTTGAATCTTTAAAATCATCATTAAATACTGGTAATTCTTTAAATACATATTTGCTTACATCATTATCAATAGTTTCTTCAATACGTGTTGCTTCCGCTAAATGAGTCTTTTTATAAGCTTTAAATGTACGTTCCCATTTCTTAATGGCTTTATTACCACGAGCAATGAAAGTATTTCTAAATGTTTCATAAACAGTTTCAGGAATTTCCCAAGGTGCGTAGTTATAACCATATTTTTGTTTAGCTAATGCACCATCTTCATCTCCTAATGGAGCGCCATGTACTTTACATGTGTTTTCGTTTTTAGAACCATAACCAATAATAGTATGAACGATAATAAGTGTTGGTTTATCTTTTGATTTTTTTGCTTTTTTAATAGCGTTATCAATCGCGTCAACATCATTACCATCATTAACTTCTAAAACATTCCAATGACAAGAAGCAAAACGTTTTTTCGTATCTTCATTACTTGATAAATCTAAATCACCATCAAGGGTTACTTTATTGCTATCATAAAGCAAAATTAATTTATTAAGTTTTTGAATACCTGCAAAAGAAATTGCTTCTTGAGATAATCCTTCTTCTAAGCAACCATCACCGCATAAAGCATAAGTATAATGGTTAAATACTTGATTTCCTTCTTCATACATTGCCGCTAAAGAACGTTCCGCTAAAGCAATACCAACAGCTTGCGCAATACCTTGTCCTAATGGTCCTGATGTTGCGTCAATACCTGGGGTATGGCGGTATTCTGGGTGACCAGGAGTTAATGAGTCAAGTTGACGGAAGTTTTTCAAATCATCAAGAGTAATTTGATATCCAGCAAAATGTAAAACTGTATATAAAAGCATAGAAGCATGTCCAGCACTTAAGACAAATCGGTCACGATTAATCCAATTTGGATAAGTTGGAGCACTAACTAAATGTCTCGTAAATAAAGTATATAAAATTGGTGCACTTCCTAAAGCCATACCTGGGTGTCCAGATTTTGCTTTGTTAATTCCGTCAATACATGTAGCTCGAATTGCGGCTACGCAAAGTTGATCATCTTTGTTCATTGTTAAATTTCCTTTCAATAATTAGTTTTAGTCTTCATCAGCTATTTTAATATGTAAATCTTTTAATTGTTGTTCATCAACTGGTTGAGGTGCATTTGACATTGGGCAAACAGCTGATAGATTCTTAGGGAAAGCAATAACATCACGAATGTTATTTGTACCAGCAAGAATCATTGTTAAACGGTCTAAGCCAAATGCCATACCGCCATGTGGAGGTGTGCCATAATTGAAAGCATTAATGAAGAAACCAAATTTATTTTTAATATCTTCATCAGTTAATCCTAAGACTTCAAAAATCTTCTTTTGTACTTTTCCATCATAGATTCTTAATGAACCACCACCGGCTTCATAACCATTAAATACGATATCATAAGCTTGTGCATATACTTTGCTTGGATCAGTATCTAAATATTTTAAGTCTTCATCACATGGACGAGTGAATGGATGGTGATTTGAGACATAACGATGTTCGGTTTCGCTATATTCAAATAATGGCCAGTGAACAACCCATAATAGGTCATAAGTATCAGGTTTAATGAAGCCTAATTGTCTTGCATAATTACTTCTAATTGAACCTAAACCGAAGCAAACATTAGTGTTATTGTCGCTTGCAGCCATAATAATAATATCATTATTGTTATAGTTTAATGTTGCTTTTAATGCTACTTTTTCTTCTTCACTTAAATATTTAATAAATGAACCCACTAATTCATCATTTTCAACTTTTAAGACAGTTACGCCATGTAAAGAGAACTTTTTAGCTTGCATATTTAGTTCATCGATTACTTTTCTAGATGTAACATTAGCAACTCCTGGAACAACGATTGCTTTCATAAATTTAGCATTTTTAAATGCTTCAAAAGCGGAATTAGCAAATATTGATTTAACATCTACTAAATGCATTCCAAATCTTGTATCAGGTTTATCACTACCATATACATTAACTGCTTCATCATATTCCATACGTCTTAAAGGTAAATCAATCTTAATACCTTTAACATCTAACATGATTTTGGCAATTAATCCTTCCATAAGAGTTAAGAACTCTTCTTGATCTAAGAAAGATGTTTCAATATCAATTTGTGTAAAGTCAGGTTGACGATCAGCACGTAAATCTTCATCACGGAAACAACGCGCTACTTGGTAATATCTTTCAATACCACCAACCATCAATAATTGTTTATAGATTTGTGGTGATTGAGGTAAAGCATAGAAATGTCCTTTATGAATTCGAGAAGGAACCAAATAGTCTCTTGCTCCTTCTGGAGTAGATAAACATAAAATTGGTGTTTCTACTTCTAAGAATTCATGAGCATCTAAATATTCATGAACAGCTTTAACAATTTTAGCTCTTGTATGTAATATTTCTTGCATACAAGGTCTTCTTAAGTCTAAATAACGATATTTTAAACGGGTATCTTCTAAAGCATCGGTATTATCATCAATAATCATTGGAGTAGTTTGTGCTTCATTGATTAAAACAATTTTTGAAGCAATAACTTCAATTTTACCAGTTTTTAATTTAGTATTTTCAACTTCTTTTTTTGCTACTTCACCAAATACTTGGATAACATATTCGTTACGGATATTTGGTAAATCAGTTATTTTATCGGTATTAACCATAACTTGAACAATACCAGTTTTATCACGTAAATCAATAAACATAATAGAGCCTAAATTTCTCCATTTATGAACCCATCCTAGTAAGGTGACTTTTTGGCCGACTTCTTCTAATCCTAAACGGCCATTATAATGTGTACGTTCCATAATTAACTCCTATTCTTCGTGATGGTGATGATGGCAGCAACATTCGTGTCCATCTTCTTCCTCACAATATTCTTCATCTTCTTCATGATGATGTCCACATCCGCATTCATGGTCATGTTCTTCGTGATCATGTCCGCAACAACAATCATGATGTTCTTCCTCTTCGTAATCATTAAACATCATATCTAATGTATCAATTAAATTAGCTAAAGGAATGTTTACTTGCTTTTGAGTATGTAAGTCTTTTAATACAACTTCATCTTTTTCTACTTCATTTTCACCAATGATAACCGCAAGTTGTGCATTAGCGTTTTCTGCGCGTTTAAATAATTGTTTGAATGATTTATTTTCCAAGCATACTTCTACTTTATAAGCATTAGCTCTTAAGTACTCTGCTACTGATAAAGCATTTTTAACACATTTTTCTCCAATTGGCATTACATATAAATCAGTTTTTAAAGCTGTATCTTTTAATAAGTTATCTTCTTTCATTACGGCATATAATCTTTCAATACCAAATGCTAAGCCAACACCCGCTAAAGCAGGACCGCCTACTTCTTTTGATAAGTTATCATAGTGTCCGCCTGCTCCAATTGCGCCTAAATCCATACCACTTTCAGTGCGATAATGGAATTCAAAAATAATATGTGAATAATAGTCTAATCCACGAACTAAACCATCATCGATTTCATATGGGATTTGGAATTCATCTAAAGCATCTGTGACAATTTTAAAACGCTCTTTAGCACTTTCACTTAAATAATCACGCATCTTAGGTGCATTATGAGCAATTTCTTGATCACTTTCTACTTTGCAATCTAAAATTCTTAAAGGATTGATTTTAAAGCGTTCTTTACAATCTTCACACATTTCATCAATGTGATTAGCAAAATAAGATTTTAAAGCTTCTTTATAATTATCACGTGATTCTTGGTCACCTAAAGAATTGATTTTTAATTTAACATTTTTAAATCCTAAAAATCTTAAAGCATCATAACCAAGCATAATAGCTTCAACATCTTGATAAGCATTAGTGACACCAACACTTTCAACACCAAATTGGTTAAATTGACGATATCGACCTGCTTGAGGTCTTTCATATCTAAAACATGGTCCAATATAAAATTCTTTAATTGGTAAATCTTTTGTAGCGTATAATTTGTTAGATACAATTGAACGCATTACTCCTGCAGTGACTTCAGGACGTAAGGTAATTGAACGATCACCTTTATCTAAGAAAGTATACATTTCTTTTCTTACAATATCCGATGATTCACCAACAGAACGATTAAATAATTCAGTATGTTCGATGATTGGAGTACGAATTTGGTTAAAAGCATACATTTCTGCAACTGCCTTTAATACCATTTCGATGTACTCAAATCCACGAGCTTCATCATCATAGATATCATGAGTTCCTTTTACAATATTAATGGCCATAATTTTCCTCCTTAAAAAAAATAAAAACGCCCATTATAAGGACGTATATAACGCGGTACCACCTTAATTCATATTTCTATGCACTTGAATCGCGTTAACGCCGCTTACGTTTTCTCTACTTACTCAAGAAAATGTCTCCATAGTGTCCATTTTCGATTTTATAAGCTCTTCCACCAAGCGAACTCTCTCTAAAATAAAACCATAAAACTAATCTATTTCTTTGACGTATTAATTATAATATTTTAAATATTATAAAGTCAATCAAACTGCTTTTTTTTCATTAAAAAATTGGCTATTTAATAAAAAAAGAACAAATTTTGTCTTTGTTCTTAATTTTTTTATTGTTAATGAATAGTTCTATTAACTTCATAAACGCCATTAACGTTTAATAAAACATTTTTAATATTTTCATATTCATTATTATTTTTTAATAAAATTGTCGCTATTATTGTAGCGGTAAGTGTTGTTTTATGCGATTTAGCAGATATATTCGTAACACTAATTTTATGTATTGAAAAAGCAGTCATAATATCCATTAATAAGTTGTTACGATCCGTACACTCCATTGCTATATCGACAGGATATGTTTGTTCTTTTAAGTTCTCATTCCAAAACACTTCCACTAAACGTTTTCCATCTTTAATATTCGGACATTCACGTCTATGAATAGTAATGCCTTTACCCTTAGTGATATATCCAACAATATCATCGCCAGGAATTGGAGTACAACAAGACCCTAAGTTAATAGCGACTTTACCAGCGTTTTTAACTAAAATTGGATTATCACTATCTTTATCATTTCTTGCCTTAGCAAATACTAAGTTTGTTTTCTTTTTGATATTTAAGAATTCAATAACATTACCCGCGGCAGGATTACGATTAGAAATAGCAATAAATAAATCATCAAGAGAATCAACTCCATAATTATCAAAAACTTTTTGAGTATTTAATAATTCAAGCGCTTCTTTTTCTTCGATTCCACGATCTCTAAACGCATCAAATATAGCTACTTTTCCTTTAGCAATCTTATCATCACGCATTGCATCAGCGTTTTTCTCTTTTAAGAATTTTCTAATATGGTTTTTTGCTGATGTTGTATAAACTAATTTTAACCAACCTTCATTAGGCCCAGGTGAAGTTTTAGAAGTTTTAATTTCCACCATATCACCAGTTTTTAAAACGGTTCCTAAAGGTACTAAAACATTATTTACTAATGCCCCTACTGTTGTATCACCAACATTAGTGTGAATACGATATGCAAAATCTAAAGGTGTAGAACCATTAGGCAAATCAATTACTTTACCTTTTGGAGTAAATACATAGACATTTGCGTCAAAAATATCATGGGTTAACGAATCCATATATGCCTTTGCATCATCAGACATCTCACTTGACATTGATACGAAATCTTTAAACCAGTGTAATTTTTCGGCGATTTCTTTTTGTTCTTTTTGCGGGTTATAATTACTATTTTCTTTATATCTCCAGTGCGCAGCGATACCATCTTCGGCGATTTCATCCATTTCTTTAGTTCGAATTTGGATTTCAAAGAATAATCCTTCGCCAGTTACAATCGTTGTATGAAGCGATTGATACATATTTGGTTTAGGCATAGCAATATAATCTTTAAAGCGTCCCACAACTGGTTTATACAATTGATGAATAAAACCTAAAATTTCATAACAATTTATTTCAGTTTTAGTAATAATTCTTAAAGCCATAATGTCATAAATTTCATCAAAACTACGGCCTTTTTCATACATCTTTTTGTAGACGGAATAGATAGATTTATATCTAGATTCAATTTCTAAAACAGGAATATTTTTTTCATATAACATATCTGCGATACGTTTCTTTAATTGAATAAGATTTTCTTCTCTATTTTTAATTCTTGAAGCAATTAATGTCTTGATTTCTTGATATTTTTCCGGCTCTAAATATGATAAACATATATCTTCTAATTCTCTTTGGATAGTATTCATACCTAGGCGGTGAGCAATAGGCGCGAATACCTCAAGAGTTTCTTTAGATAATGCTTGTTGGCGGTCTTTAGATAAGTATTCTAGAGTACGCATATTATGAAGACGATCCGCTAATTTGATAATAATAACTCGGATATCTTTTGCCATACCTAAGAATATTTTTTTATGGTCTTCCGCTTCAAAATTTTCACTATATTTTTTGGATAATTTCATTCTTTGAATTTTAGTAACAGAATCTACTAAAAAACAAACATCTTTACCAAATCTTTTTTCTATTTCACTTAATGGATAATCAGTATCTTCAACAACATCATGAAGTAAGCCGCCAATAATAGTTGCCGGTCCGGCATGAAGCGAAGCTAAAATATAGGCAACTTCTATTAAATGATTAATATAAGGTTCCCCTGATTTACGTAGTTGACCATCATGTTGTACTCTTACAATATCATATGCTTCTTCGATTTTTTTACGGTCTTCTTCATTTTTAATATATTGACAATATAATTCTTTTACTTGATCAAAAGTATGATGAATTTGATTATCCATAATATCACCTCATTAATAAGTAACTATTGATTTAACATTATAATTTTTTAAACGTTCTCTTCCGCCTAATCTAGAAAGTTCGACAACGAAACAAATGCCAACAACTTCCGCGCCTAGTTCTTCTAATAATTTAATACATGCTTCAAGTGTTCCACCTGATGCTAATAAATCATCTACTAAGAAGATTTTGTCTCCTCTTTTGATATCATCGATATGAACTTGAAGTACATCATTACCATATTCAAGTCCATAACAAACAGACATTGTTCTTCTAGGTAATTTATTTGGCTTTCTAAATGGAATAAAACCAATTCCTAATTCAGTTGCTACAGGGCAACCAAATAAGAAGCCACGAGATTCTGGAGAAGCAACAACATGCGCTCCACATTCTTTAGCAAAACTAGCTATTTCTTTAACGACATATTGATAAGCTTTTCCATCTTTAATTAATGGAGTAATATCTTTAAAATCCACTCCTGATTTAGGAAAATCTTTAATTTCATAAATATATTTTTTTAAATCCATAAAATGCACACCTTCTTAGAAATTATTATAAACAATTTTTATTTTAATTAAAAGAAAAAGGATACGAAGTTAATCGTATCCTATATAATCTTGTTTTGATGCTAGTTATAACTATTTTGCAAAGTGAACAATAATAGATTCAAAGTACATTGAATATGTAATATTAATTGTAACACGGAAGAATGTATAAGTAGCAGCACTTGGAGTAACTGTATAGTTGGTTGTATTCTTTACAGTACTTAACATTGATGTAGAAGCATCAGTAAATGCAGCATCTTTAGCAAATTCAAATTTTAAAGCATCGGTGTTTGAGAAACCTGCCTTACCATCTGTAATATTAATTTCAATGCTCTCAATGTTTTTTGTAAATGCAACTGTATTCCATAATGAAGAAGCTTTTGTTTTGTTTCTCATTTGAATACCATTTCCGTAATTTCCTAATTCTACGAATTGGAAACTATTTCCTGAAATCTCAACAGTGCCATCAGCATATTTTTGTGATTGTAATCCTAATGAATCAATTGTTAATTCGATAGAATCAACTTCCCCAACTGAAGTAGCTTCTTTTACTGTAACTTTAACAGTTGCAGTGAATGAAGGATTTTCTTTTGAAGCAACAGTTACTGTTGTTTCACCAAGAGCAACACCTGTTACAACGCCATTAGCGTCCACAGTTGCTTTAGTTTCATCGTTTGATTTGAATGTTAAACCTTTTTCAGTAGCATCAGCTGGAAGAACAGAAGCAACGATTTTCTTTGTTTTTCCTTGCTCTACTTCGATAGATTCGTCAGCAGTAACACCTGTTACAGCAACTTTTTTGCCTTCAATTACTGGTTCAGTACCTTTAGCGCCTTCTGCATAGAAGTGAGATACATAACTTGTTGGTGCTTTATCAACTGCAGATGCACCAAATGTAACGTAGTCACCATATGTTCCTAAGAATACATCTTTATCTGTTAATGACCAAATTAAAGTTTTCCATTCTGCTTTGTATTTCCATACACCTGTTGCGCTATCTTTGATTACAGCGTTAAGGTGAGTACCACTAGTTTCAGCTTGAATGAATTTCTTAGCTGTACCACTCATGAAGTATAAATGGAATCCGCCTTCTGCTTCTTCAACGAACATATCAGTTGCTTCACTTACATTTGTTGTAGAAGCAATGTAGTAACCGCTCATTTCGCCTTTCATATAGTACATAGCATCTTTTGCAGTTTGTTTGAAGCCAAACTTGTATGCTGTTCCTGCTACTGGAGTATCAACAATACCATATTCTTTAGCTGGTGTTACAGTTGATGTACTTGTGCTTTCGCTTGGCTTAGTACTTATACTTTCACTAGGTTTAGTACTTGTGCTGTCACTAGTTTTTTCACTAGTGGAGTTTGATGGTTTTGGTTCTGTAGAGTTACTTGGATTATTTCCTCCACAAGATGCAAGAGCCATCATAATTAATGGTAATAGAATAACTTTCTTTTTCATAATAAAAATATATTTCCTCCCTTTTCTACTACTTTTTTATTATATCTAGGAAAATAAGTAAAATCAATTAGATAAATTTATTCTCCTAGTGAAAACCTTTTCATAAACAATAGTTTCATAAAATATTTTTTTACATTAGTCCTCAATTAATTATATGATTTTCTTTATCAGTAATGCGTTTTATATTAAAATCAAAGGATTCTTTTGATTTAAACATAGAATAACCTAAAGTGCCATAGATATCGATATAATCGTAATTATCTAATGATTCTTTGGAATAATTAAAGCCAATTATTTTTTGATTAACTGATAATGGATAAAGAATATGTAATTTAGATTTTGAATAAGCTAAATTGCTAACTTTAATATTAGAGATTTTTAATAGTGGCAATTTAAAACCTTCTCCAAATGGTGAAAGACTACGAATAAAATTATAATTATCTTTATTAATATCCGTAATAGATATATCAATATAGTCTTCTTTTTCTGCTTCAAAAGGATTTTTTGTAGCGTATTCTTCAAAACGTTTCTTAAGTTCAGCAATATTTACTTCTTCTAAAGATAAACCACCAGCTTGTTCATGACCACCACTAGTGAGAAGGATATCCTTGTTTTCTAATAAAAATTTATTAATAGCTAATCCTTTTTTACTACGTGCGCTTCCTTTATATATATTAGGATTAGTATGATCCTTAGTTAATACAATTGAAGGCAAATTATATTTATTCATTAATGCATTAGCAATAAGACCGATAATTCCTTCTTTAGAGTCGCTAGTAAAGATTATTGAATGAACATTATCTTCTATTTCTAATGTATCCGCGGTGCTTTTAGTTAATAATTTACGCTTTTCATTTGTTTCATTAATAAAATTATATATTGTATCAATACGCTCTTTATTATCGCTAACAAAATATTCAATTAAAGAGTTAATTGATGTTGTTTCTATCATTCTTCCAACGGCATTAATTTTAGGGGCTATTTTTAATCCGATTACATTTTCATCAATAGTCGAATTATCCGCTAGTAAAGAAATAGGATAATAATGGTTTTGGTTCATATAATAAATACCTAAACGCACAATATCGCGGTTATATTTTTTTAATGGCATCATATCAGATATTGTTGCTATTGAAGCAAGAGATAATAAGTATTTATCACACTTACTTAATAAACTACTTGCAAGCATAAACGCTACATAAGCTCCACAACAAACAACATCGCCATAATTAGAGATAATTGGGTGTAATATTACTTCTGCTTCTGGTAGGGTTTCTTGTTGCTCATGGTGATCAGTAACTATTACTTTCATACCTAATTCATAAGCCTTTTTAATAGCTGCAAATTGCGCAATACCATTATCAACAGTAATAATTAATTTATATCCTTTGTCATAAAAATCTTGAACACGTTTTTCATTTAGGCCATATCCATCAATGTAACGTGAAGGAACATAATATCCAACACGATAATTAAGCATATTAAAGCATTTTACCATGATAGAGGTAGACATTATCCCATCACAATCATAATCACCATAGATAACGATTTTATCGTTGCTTTTCATTGCTTCATTTATAATATTTTTGGCTTTTTCCATTCCTTCAAATTTGCTAGGATTAGGTAATGTAAGCTCATTAACAGGTTTAGATAATTCTTTATATAAATTTTCATCGATATTGAAATAATTTAATAGTTTCGTTTTAAAATCCATACTCGTCCATCCTTAAAATAAAAGGACTGATAAACAGTCCTTAATATAATTAGTCATTAATACCTGGGAATAATGATTCTTCAGGTTCAGCAGATTTATGTCCGCCTTTGATATTACCAGAAACTTCTTTTTGTTTCTTCTTTTTAGCAATCTTAGGTAAATGAACATTAACATCACCGAATAACTTAATGAAGAACATTTGCATTGGTACGAATGTTACTAAATCTAATAAAGTAACAATGATTGTACCAAGACCAATTACGATAAATAATGAACGGAATGCTGGATGTCCAAATCCGATAAAGTCAACGGATAAAGCAAATGTAATTGAAGAAAGCATAATTAATGTAGGTGCTGCCAAAGAAAGAGCATTAGTATTATTATCAATAATAGATACTTCAACATTCTTACGGTCGTTACTAATTTCTTTTGCTTTAGCACCAATAACGATTGTTAAGATGGCATTGATAATTACCATAGCAAATAAAGCAACAAATGTTGTAGCGCCTACTTCTAATCTTGTTAAACTAAATAAACCAAATGGAATAAATGTAACAAGAATAGAAATAACTAAATTTGCTAAACCACGAGCTAAGCCGAATCTAATTAATACATAAACAGCACTTACTGCTACTAAAATAGATGTAACAATTATAATGTTAGATAATGAAGGTTGATTTACATTAATATCTGGGTTTCTACCAGTTTGACGAACATCTTTTAAAGTCATTGAATCAGTTTCACTGCTATCAATAACAATTAATGAAGATAAATAATCATTGATGGTTGTTTCGTTATTCTCAATAGTAACTTTTGTTTCTGGATTTACATTACTACTGAAATCTACAACATAATAATAAACTTTTTCATTGTTATCATCAGTAATATTAAATGTTGAAATATTATCAACTTTAACGCTTGCATCTTTTAATGCATCAATATCAATCTTATCTTGGAAGTAACTAATACCATCAACGATGATGTCTTTATTACCAGCATATTCATGAATTTCATAATATGCACGTGTGAATGATTGACCAGATTCATTATTAACAACACCATTACCACTTACTCCAAATCCCACGATAGCGGCAATACAGATAAGAGTGGCAACAAGAGTTCCAATTAAACTACCTTTAGCGTTTTTAGTAAAGTTTTTATCTTTATAAGGTCCGTAATATATTTGTTTTTCTTCATCAGATAATGAAGGAACTAAATCTTTATTAATTTTGAAATAACTATATTTTGTTTGTAATGATGTATCATTAGTAATTAACCAAGTCATCAAACGATTAATTGAAACATTTACTAAGAAATTGAACAATGTAGCAATTACGATTGCTACAGCCATACTTGCAATTGCACCTTGACCAACAAAGTAAGCAATACCAGCAAGAATTAATGTTAAGACATG
Source organism: uncultured Bacilli bacterium (assembly GCA_934140155.1). Taxonomy (GTDB): domain Bacteria; phylum Bacillota_I; class Bacilli_A; order RFN20; family CAG-826; genus RUG131. Next base: position 168,598 of record CAKPBC010000003.1, read on the forward strand.
GATATCAATTAATGTAATGAATGAGCGTTTGTGAGCTTCAGTATTAGCTTTCTTTAATGTACGTCCGCGATAGACTTCATTTTTGAAGTTTTCAATATATATAACTGATGAGGCAACCGCAAGAACTGTAATAGCAATTAAAGCAACTAAAGCAGGAGCATTGAATGTCATTCCAATTGCATTAAATATTGCAAATGTACCAAATAAGGTAATAATTACATTTAATAAAGCATTGAAGCCTTGTAAACGATAAGCAAATATCATAGCAAATGCAACGATTACTAGTAATACACCAATTGCTAATAATGTACGAGAAGCACTAAGTGTATTAGGTTTACCATAACTAATGAATGCTTCAGCAGTTGGACTAATATAATCATCATGTAAGAATGTTAATTTTAAATCGATACTTTTAGCATTGAATAAGTTAACATACATTTTAGCTTTATTAGCATTTAATGCATAAGCATTAGAATTAGAATCAGTTGCGTTATCAGTGATTTTGATAGCGATAGTATTTTTATCATTATTGAAGTTTAAATTAGCTGGATCAAACATACATAAGATACGAGCGGCGATATCTTCATTACCTTCTTTTTTAGAATCTTCTAAGGTATCAGTATCAGGATTAAAATCTGACCATAAGATTAATTTAGCTTCATCAGATGTTGTTTTATCTTCACTACTACTTGTTGAGCCTAAACTACTAGCATGCTCAGTTAAAACTTTTAATGATGTTAAATCAGTAACTGGGATAACGAAATAAGCTTCAGCACCAATGAAATCTACACGAGCAACACTGCCATCAAAAATATTACCATTATTAGCTAACTCTGCTTCACCAGAAGATTCTAGAGCATCACTCGTAGCTAATGTGAATGAAGAATTGAAACTCATTAATTGTTTAATGTGATCATATTGAGCACTATAGTCTTGAGCAACAGAAACACGAATTTGATTATGGGCATTTTCAATGAATGTATCTTGTACTTCTTCAATAGCAATATTGTATTTTGTTACGCCAGCAGCATTTAAGCGTGAAGATAAGTCGTTAGCGAGTTTATTCATTTGACTTTTAGTAATTGTCGTATCATCGTCTTCATTGATATTTTCGACGGTATATACGAACTCTCTTCCAGAAGTGAAGTCTAATGACAAATTAGCATTTTTCATCATTCCTGGAGTTGAAAAACCAATTCCAAATAAAATCGTTACTGCTAACATAATAAAAGCTATAAATCTACGCATATGTTTATTCCTCCAAAAAAAACCATTTACTTTTTAGTAGTAAAAAATTAATACATAATGACAAGTTATATTTAATATAAATATACTGTACTTTGATACTCTACACTTTTTTTAACATTAATGCAATAATAAGGACAAAAAAATGAACAAAAAATCAACTATTAAAACTATTATTACGCTTTTAGGACTAGGATTTATCGCCAAACTCTTATCAACGATTGCTCGAATTCTTATGACGCGCGAATTAGGAGTTGATGGCATGGGTTTATATCAGTTAGCAACACCTTGCATGCTTCTTGTTATTACTTTAGCTCAATTTGGTTTACCAACTGCAATAGCTACATTAGTAAGTAGACATCGAAATAAAGCAAAATTAATTTTTAGTTCTGGTTTAATAATTGCTTTTATTATTGCCATGCTTATGATGATCTTAGTGATAATTTTAGCGCCTACGATTGCGATTATTATATTAAAAAATAACGACTTACTTTTAACTATTTATGCTTTAGCATTACTTATTCCGTTGGTTAGCCTATCTGCGATTATAAAGGGATTTTTTCTAGGATTAAATGAGATAGAATTAACTTCTACTTCTACGATTATGGAAGAAGTTGGACGTATTATATTTATTATTTGTTTTTTGAATTTTTTTGTAAGCAAAGGCGCAAATTATGGCTCATTTGGTGCAATGTTAGGTGTATGCGTTGGAGAAATATTTCAAACACTATATATGGTAATATTTAACGATAAAAAATTATATAACCGCATCAATGAATTAATAAGCATTAAAAAAAGCGAACGTATTCAAGAAACTAAAAGTATTGTAAGGTTATCCTTACCTTTAACTCTATCACGTTTAGTAGGTTCTGTTACTTATTTTGTTGAATCAATTATTGTAGCTAATTTAATGCTTAAATATGGTATGACTACTTTAGAAATAACCCATGACTACGGAATACTTTCAGGTTATGTTATGCCCATGCTATTAATGCCAGGCTTTTTTGCTACTTCTTTTGCTAATTATTTATTACCAAAATTATCATCAGCGATTGGAAAAAATAGAATTAAAGAAGCAAAGAATATATTTAAAAAAACAACCTTGTTATCAGGAATTACAGGATTGTTTTTCTCAACTATTTTCTTCTTTTTTGGTGATAAAATAATGTTTATATTGTATGGAACAAGCGAAGGATATAATTTAGTGAGATTCTTTGCTTTTCCATTTATGATTTTTTATATTGAAGCACCAATTGTTGCCGCAATGCACGCCTTAGATTTAACTAATAAGGCATTTTATGCAACAGTGATAAGTTCAATTGTGCGTATTGGTTTATTATTAGTGTTAGCTAAGAAATTACATATAAGTGCCATAGGTGTATCTACAATTGTTGCGGTATTTGTCGATGTTGCAATTAATGGATTTTTTGTTATTGATCGATTATTTTTTCACAATGAAAAGATCGTCCTTAAGAGCTAGACAAACAAAGACATCTTTAATATCTTTGATATCTTTATTTAATAATTCATCTTTTAACCATTCTTCACTTTTATTTAATCGTTTTAAGGTTTGCTTAAGTATTACTCCATCACTAATTAATGGTTCTGGGTCTAACACACGACAATCCTTTTTTGTTATAACATTTAAAGTACCATTATCCTCTAAAATAGCAAAACTTACTTCATCGGGGGATTGAATATCTTTAGTGCGCAATTGACACATCAAGTCTTCAATCGTATAGCGTTCTTTTTTCATAACTTTTTGTTGAATTTCGCCATTATAAATAATGTAACTTGTTTTACCTTCTAATATAGAGCGCATCTTATTTGATTTTAAGGAAATAAAAGCTGAAATAAGTTGCAATATGACAATTACAGATATTGGAATAATAGAATGCAATATGCTTGTATCTGGTTCGTTTAATGATAAAGAAAACAATTCAGATATTACAAAAAATACGACAATATCAAATGTTGATACTTCTCCTATTTCTCGTTTACCCATCACACGTAAAATAACTAATAAAAACACATAACAAACAAAAGTTTTAAAAATTATATTTAATATCTCACTAATAGTCATAATTTGCTCCTTTAAGTAATACATTTAATTGAGTAGCGGGGTGTAATAATGAAAAAATATTTATCCAACATTAGTGTGTCCATTTTATTTCTTTTTATTGCAACATTAGTTTTATCTTTAGTATTAACTATCTTATCTTATAACAATGTTATAAGTATGGATGCTTGTAAGATTGTTATTATGATTTTAAGTTTTATAATTTTTTTCACTTTTGGCATATTGTTTGGAAGAAAAATGCAAAAAAAAGGACTATTTAATGGTTTAGTCCTTGTTGTAATTTATGGATTATTTCTTCTTGTATATTATTTACTTGAAGGTAAAGAATGGACAAGTTATTCCACGGTTGTTAATGCTTCACGAGCCTTATTAATTCTTACTGGTTCAATAATTGGTGTAAATACGAAGAAAAAATTAGAATAGAGAACCTTGATGGTTCTTTTTTAAATGTTTATAAGCAAAATCGGTCGCAACACGTCCTCTTGGAGTACGATCAATTAAACCAAGTTGTAATAAATATGGTTCATAAACATCTTCAAGGTTATTTGTTTCTTCGCCAATTGCGGCGCTTAAAGATTCTAGGCCAACTGGTCCGCCTTTAAAACGTTCAATAATCGTATTTAAATAACGAATATCAACATCATCTAATCCTAATGAATCAACTTTTAAAGCATTAAGTGCATCAAGAGCATCTTGATAAGTAATATTGTCGGTACCCCTAAAGTTAGCAAAATCACGAACTCTACGGAATAAACGATTAGCAATACGCGGAGTTCCACGTGATCTTTTGGCAATTTCTAAACTTGCTTGATCATCAATGGTCGAATTAAAAACTAAAGCTGTTCTTTTTACAATGGTTTGAATTTCTTCAATGGTATAGAAATTTAATTTTTCCATGATACCAAATCTTGCTCTTAATGGAGCGGTTAAATCACCTGCTCGTGTGGTCGCGCCCACTAAAGTAAAAGGTTGAAGTGGTAAAGTAATCGTTTTTGCTCCAGCATCACGTTGCACAACGATTGATAAAGTAAAATCTTCCATGGCACTATATAATACTTCTTCAACAACACGAGGTAAACGATGTATTTCATCGATAAATAAAATATCACCAGCTTCTAAATTAGTTAGTATAGAAGCTAAGTCACCAGTTTTTTCAATAGCAGGTCCGTTAACACATTTAACATTACCATGCATTTCATTACCGATAATATAAGCTAAAGTAGTTTTACCTAAGCCTGGTGGACCATATAATAAGACATGGTCAAGTGTTTCATTACGATTTAATGCTGCACCAATGAATACTCGCAAGTTATCTTTTAAGTCATTTTGTCCAATATATTCATTCAAGTATTGTGGGCGTAATGAGACTTCAGATATATCATCATTATTTTTATTAGCATTTAATAACCTATCCATCTTATCACCTCAAAACTTTTAAAGCATCACGGATAATTGTTGAAGAGTCTTTCGTTAAATCAATTTTCTTAAATGCTTCATCAATTTGACTTGCTTTGAATCCTAATGCTTTTAATCCTTCTTTAGCGTCAAGGGCATCATTACTTAATCCTAGTTCTTTTGAATCATTAACTTGTACTTCTCCTTTTAAATCAAGAATAATTTGCGCTGCCGCTTTAGCGCCAATACCCGGTAATTTCTTTAAAAATTTCACATTAGAAGTAAGAATCGCAGTTTTTAATTCCGTTGGTCGAGTTTGACTTAAGGCATTGATTGCGGTTCTAGGTCCAATACCTTTAACGGAAATTAAATTTTCAAATATTTCTTTTTCTTCTAGAGTTAAAAAACCAACTAAAAATTGTTCGTCTTCACGAATAACTTGATAAGTATAAACACGAACTAATTCATCAATTTTATAATCTTCGGAATGTGAGACAAGAAGTTGATAACAAACATCGTGTACATCAATTACTATATAGTTTTCTTTAATAGTATCTATATAACCTTTTAGAGAGTAAAACATAATATCACCTCAAATTAAATGATTAATTAATCATTATGATAAATATTATCATTAACGCTATGATAATTACTGCCGATAATAATGCAAAAATAATCTTATTTTCATTGTTTTTATCGTCCATAAAATCACCGTTATTATTATATACAACTTTTGCTATAAATTAAAGAAAAAGCATTGATTTTCACAATGCTTCTTACTTCTATGCGATATATTCGAACTCAAAGTCACATAATACGACGGTATCTCCGTCTTTAGCGCCCATTGCTCTTAAACGATCATCAACACCAATTTTACGCATATAGTTGAGCAGTTTTAATAAACCTTCATCAGTAGAAAGATTGATTAACTTATAAGTACGTTCAATTCTTTCTCCTTTAATAATGTAGGTATGATCATTTTTCTTAACGATTTCAAAGTCGCCATCACTATCCGCTTTAGCTTCATAAACTTTAACACCACTTTGAATATTTTCTTCGTTATATAAACTAAACATTGGTGTTTTATCTAGTAAATCAGCGATTTTATAGCATAATTTATCAATATTTTCATTAGTTAGAGCTGATATACCAATTACTGGTTTACGAATCTTTTTATGCAAGTATTCTAGACGTTCTTCTGCGCCTTCTTCATCCATTTTAGAACCTACAACAATCATTGGACGTTTATTTAATCCATATCCATATGCTTTTAATTCTTTATTGATTTTGCGGTAATCTTCAACAGGATCACGTTTTCCAGACATATCAACGATATGAACAATGACACGACATCTTTCAATATGGCGCAAGAATTGTAATCCTAATCCTTTGCCCAAATGTGCGCCTTCAATTAATCCTGGTAAATCCGCAGCAACAAATGAGCGACCGTCATGTATTCTTACAACTCCTAAATTAGGAACAATAGTAGTAAAATCATAATCACCGATTTCTGGTTTAGCAGCAGAAATAATGCTTAATAATGTTGATTTACCAACACTAGGGAAGCCCACAAAACCAACATCCGCTAAAAGCTTAAGTTCAAGTACTAATCTTTTCTTTTCGCCTGGCATCCCGTTTTCGGCAATTCTTGGCGTACGATTAGTAGGTGATTTAAAGCAAGCATTTCCTCTTCCACCTCTTCCGCCTTTAGCAACAACGAATTCTTTTCCTTCTACGGATAAGTCACAGATGAAATTACCTGTTTTTTCTTCAGTTACGACGGTACCAATTGGTAATTCAACGATAACATCATCAGCGCATTTACCATATTGGTTCTTGCCCATACCTTTTTCACCATCTTTAGCAATTATACATTTAGAATGGCGAAAGTTCATCAAAGTAGTAACACCTTTAGAAGCACGGAAAATAATAGATCCGCCTCTTCCACCATTACCACCAGATGGGCCACCACGAGAAATAAATTTTTCTCTATGGAAAGCAATCATTCCGTTTCCGCCATTACCGGCGCGGACTTCAATTGTCGCTTTATCTATAAACATAATTTCATCTCCTAACTTTAAATTCAAAAAAAGGCCTGTTTTGAGCAGGCCTAAATTAACTATTCAGCAATTTCGTAAACTGATACGCGTTTTCTATCTTTACCGACACGTTCGTATTTAACGATTCCGGATTTTGTAGCAAATATAGTATCATCTCCACCACGCATTGTATTGACGCCTGGATAGATTTTAGTTCCGCGTTGACGATAAATAATCGAGCCTGCTGTAGCAAATTGACCATCTGCTTTTTTAGCTCCAAGACGTTTTGATTCAGAATCACGTCCGTTTTTTGTAGATCCAACACCCTTCTTAGATGCGAAGAGTTGAAGATTTAACTTAAACATCATGGCGATGCACCTCTTTCTTACTTAATAATTTTTATGTTGTTTGGATAGCTATCTTCAATAGTTCTTAATTGAACTACCATTGTTTCGATAACTATTTCATCATGAGTAGTAATTTCATGATTACTAGTTACTTCTACTAGTCCATCAGTAACTTTGATGTCATAATTTTTTGCATCTAAATTATTTAGAGCTCCAATTACGATACTAGATACGCCAGCACATATTAGGTCTTTACCATAATCAGCGCTTTTAGCGTGTCCAGAGACTTTCAAATATGCGAATTTGTTATCTACATACTTGATATTAACTTTAATCATAATTATGCATTAATTGCTTCAATTACTAAGCAAGTATATGGTTGACGATGACCAATGGTCTTACGTTCATTTGCCTTGTTCTTGTACTTGAAGACGCGGATTTTTTTGCTCTTACCTTGTTTTTCAACTTTAGCAGTAACTGTAGCACCTTTAACATAAGGAGTACCGATAGATACTTTAGCATCAGCAACAAGTAAAACTTTATCAAATGTAAATGTTGATCCAACTTCTGCTTCTAATTTTTCAACGAAGATTTTTTGTCCAACTTCAACTCTGACTTGTTTTCCGCCTGTTTCAATAATTGCGTACATAAACACACCTCCTGAAAATAATATTTCACTAATGACTCGCTATTAAGGTCATAAAAGTTAGTCACCTTTTCTATGCGGTTGTAGCTAGTGAGGCCGCAACGAAGATAATTTAGCACATATATTATATATATGTCAAATGTTTTTCAAAAATTTGCCTAATTATCCTAGCAACGTAATAAATATAGCACATATTACCCAAAAAATAAATTATCAATTCTATTTTGCTAAATTATTGATAATATTTTCTTCATTTAATATTTTTAAATGATTAACATAGTAGTTATTATTGTAACGATAAAGTACTAATTTATCATTAATTTTATCTTTAAATTGGATATTTGGTTTATAAATAAGTCGCTCACATAAAAATTTTTTATAATCTTTTTTAATATTTATCACATTTTTTATTCCAAAGAATATAAGCATTATGGCAAAAACTAATTGATGTATTTTTATTAAAACACCTGATAGTATGATAGCAATAATTAATCCAAATAAAGCGTTAATTTTAATAGCTTTATATTCATCAAATATACTACTTAAAAATATCTTTAAAATTTTACCTCCATCAAGTGGTTCAATTGGTAATAAATTAAATAGCATAATAAAAAAATTAGCTTGCATTAATTCTAAATATATGTCTTTAGTAATAAAACTATTGATTGTAACAAATTTTATAATAGCACTAGTAAAAAAGAATGATAAAGGACCAAGTAATAAAATAATTAATTGTTCTATTCTTGGTGCATATTCTAAGTCACTAATACCAGCAAAACACCCAATAGGTAAAATACTAATATTTTTTATTTTTAAATTAAAAATTCGCGCTGCAAAAACATGAAATAATTCATGAAATAATCCAATTAAAAATAAGATAATAACAAAAGAAAATCGCTTTTCAATAATGCTAAAAGCGATATATGCGATTGTTAATGGATGAACACTAAAATTAACTAATTGCTTCTTCATAATTAATTAACGTATTATTCTTTTTAAAAATTACTTTGAATTGTTTTTTATAACTAGCAATATTATCTCCCGAATTTAAAGTTTCATTTTCTTTTACATTTAAATCAAGTAAATCATAATAATAAGCATCAACATCATTATCATAATGAATAAGAACAAAATAGTTATCATTGTCTTTGGATACTTTACTAACACTTCCGCTTCTTAAAGCAAGCACGCTATTACCTTCACATTTATAATAATTGTTAGAAATATGAATATACTTTACATTTGCATCAACTTTACTTGCGGATTCTTCATTTTTAAAAACGGCTAAAAAATCTTCAAATTTTTCATTGATTGTTGTAAATGATATTCCAAATATCTCACCTTCTGGATTATATTTTGCGTATATTAATCCGCCCATACAAATTGATACTAATAATAAGAATGAAATGACAAATACATATAAACCATTAAATCGATGTACTTTTCTTTCTTTGACTTCTCTAACTTGATTTTCCATATTATCACCATTAAATATTATGACTTAGATAGCGTTTTAATGAATCTAGACACAAAATTCGGCTTAGAAATTACTTCTTCCTTGCCAAGAATCTTATTTGATAAGTTTTTAAACGCTATATCAGCATCAGAATTTTTAGTAATTAATAAGCCATAGTTTTGTTCTGACTTAATATCTTTACTTTCAGGAATTTTGGCAATTATTTCAACATCCATTATTCGCTCTACTTCCGCTAAAGAAAGTTGACTTTCATCGCGTTTGTTGTAGCGGTTTATAACTAATTTTATATCATTAATTTGATTGTTTTTTAATAAGCCGATTACTTTATCACCATCGCGTAAAGATGTTTTATCTAATGTTAATACCACTATTGCTTCTTTAGCGTTTTTAATAGCGTTAAAAAAACCTTTTTCAATTCCAGCCGGTGAATCAATAATAATATAATCAAAATCAGCATTTAGTTGATTAACAATTGATGTCATATAATTTTCATTAATATCAGTAACTTCAATGCGTAATGATGCTGGTAATAAATATAGCAAAGGTGAAACTTTATCTTGCACTAATGCTTGTTTGATTGTTGCGCGTCCTTTTACAATATCTTCTAAGTCATAAATTACACGTGATTCAAGTCCCAAAACTACATCTAAATTTTTTAACCCTAAATCTGCATCAATAAGTACAACCTTTTCTCCGTTTTTTGCTAAATATCTGCCTAATAAACTAGAGACAGTTGTCTTTCCTACTCCGCCTTTACCACTAGTAACCACAATAACTCTTGCCATTATAATGCCTCCATTTCATCGTGATTTATAATTCTTTTGCTAGCTGTGAATACTTTTTTTCTTCCATAGCTATCAATAAAAATCGCATTAGTAAATTTATCAGCATAAATTGAGGAATTATCATCTAATAAATAGATATTTCCTTTAACATCACCAATAAAAACAATGTTACTTTTAATGTATAAATTGGCATCTTTATTAACATTGCCAATCACTATTAATGGTTCATTAAAATATACTTCTTCTCCAGCATGGATAATGGTTTTATGAGTATTGGTCTTTTTTTCTTTTTCATATTTAATCATTTTTAAATATGCACTTTTATAATCATAAAAAGATAACAATACTAATTTAAAAAAAGATTTAGTTGGTTTTTTAGAAAACACTAAACATATTTCCTTTTTCTTTTTGTCAAATATTCTCTCTTCTAAATATTTGTTAATTGTCGTTAAAGCTAATTCTTCATCGTTATTATTAATAACAAGCGTCTCCATAATAATGCACCTCACTTACTAGATTAAACCATAATCAAGTGTCGAAAAGTGTCATATAAGAGCTTGATCTTTAAAAGAAAAATATTCTTGATTTCCAAAGATAATATGGTCTAATAAACGAATAGAAAATTCTTTAGTTTTCTTTTTGATCACATTAGTCATGGCAATATCTTCTTTACTAGGTTTAGCGTTACCAAAAGGATGATTATGTATCAAGATAAATTTAGTGGCGTTTGCTTTTAAAAGTAAGGATATTAACACGCGAAAATCTAAATTTACGGAATCAAAACTTCCTTTTGCTACCACGACTTCTTTAATAACAATGTTTGAAGTTGAAAGTATAAGTATTAATACTTCTTCTTGATTTAAGTTATTAAATTTCGACTTTAACATTAAATAAACATCTTCACTTGAAGAAATTTTTCTTTTTTGTTCAACTTTTAAATGCTCAATTCTTTTATTTAATTCAAAAACCGCTAATAAGGTAATCGCTTTTGCACTACTTATCCCTTTAAAATCAATTAACTCTTCATAACTTAATGACGATAAATTAATTAATCCTCCCTTATCTAATAAATTATTTGCTACTTCTAGTGCACTGCTACCGACTGTACCGCACAAAATAAGTATGGCAAGTAACTCTGCATTAGATAATGTTGCAATGCCATACTTTTTTGCTTTTTCGCGCGGTCTTTCATTAATAGGAATATTTTTAATTTTTCCCATTATTCCCAAGTGAATTTAAAGCCACCAGGGAAAGTAGCGTTACCACCTTTAGAAACAAAGATACGATAAACAACAACTGTTGCCAAAGCAATAGCTAATATGGCCATAACTGTAGCAATAGTTATGGCTTCGCCACCAGTGATAATAGATAATTCTTCATCATTTAATCGTTTCATAAAAAAACCTCCTATTATCTTATAGGAGGTCAAAACTTAATTTTCGAATAAAATAATTATAATTTTTCAATCTTTTTTTGAATTGCTTCTAATTTGTCTTGATAATTAGCAAGCTTTTCTTTTTCTTCATTTACTTTCTTTTCTGGAGCTTTGTTAACGAAGTTAGGATTATTAAGCATTTTTTCGCAGCGACTAATCTCTGACTTCGTTTTTTCAAGTTCAGCATTAAGTTTATTAAGCAAAGCCACTTTATCAATATTATCTTCAACACCAAATTGCACTAATAGATAAATGAATAAGTTATAATTTTGTAACGCTTCTTCTTTTTCTTCAAAAATAATGTTACTAGCAAAAGTAAATCTTGTTAAGTAAGGAATATATTTTTTATAAAGTGCTTTTGGATCATAAATATGTAAAGTTATTGAAGCATTGGGAGCTAAATCATTTTCAACTTTGTAATTTCTAATATCTTTAATAAGATTAAATAAAGTTGTTACTTCTTCAATTGCTCCTTTATCAATAAATGTATTGTCTACTTCTGGATAACTTGCTAGCATAATTGAATCTAAATGTTCTGGTAAGTTTAAGTAAAGTTCTTCTGCTACAAATGGAGTATAAGGATAAATCATCATAATGATACCTTGTAATACTTTAAATAATACTTGTTTGGTAATATCTTTTTGAGCTTCATTATCGCCATTTAAAGTAACTTTAGCCATTTCTAAGTACCAAGAACAGAAATCATCGTAGACAAAGTTATATAAGTGTGTTGAAGCATTTCCTAATTCAAAGCGATCCATATTAGCGGTAACTGCTTCAATAGTCATTTGAAGTTTAGACATAATATAACGATCTAATGGATTTAACTCTTCTAATGTAATTGGATGAGATTTAAAATTATCACCTAAATTAGCTAATACGAATCTAGCCGCATTCCAAATCTTGTTAATGTAATTAGCGCTACTCTCGACTTTTTCTTCAATATAACGTGAATCTTGTCCTGGTGTACCTGTTGTAGTAATAAAGTATCTTAATGCATCTGCACCATATTTATTAATAACATCAATTGGATCAACACCATTACCAAGTGATTTAGACATCTTACGTCCTAATGGATCACGAATTAAACCATGAATTAATACTTTTTCAAATGGCGGTTTTTTCGTAAATTCTAAGCTTTGGAAAATCATTCTTGATACCCAGAAGAAAATAATATCATAAGCAGTAACCATTAAATCTAATGGGAAATAACGTTCATAATCGCTTGTTTTATTAGGCCATCCTAATGTAGTAAATGGCCACAAAGCAGATGAGAACCATGTATCTAATACATCTTCATCTTGGACATAATTTTCTATATCTATTGGTGGTTCTTCGCTAACAACAACAGCACCAGTTACTTTATGATAGTAAGCTGGAATACGATGTCCCCACCAAAGTTGACGAGAAATACACCAGTCATCGACTTTTTCCATCCAACTAGTAAATACTTTGTTAAATCTTTCTGGGAAGAATTCAATAGCATTTGACCCTTCTTGATTTTTAAGTGCTTGTTCTGCTAAAGGACGCATCTTAACAAACCATTGTTTAGATAAGTAAGGTTCAACAACCGCGTCACTTCTTTCACTATGACCAACTTGGTGGACCATTTTTTCAATTTTAATCAAGTTTCCATCTTTTTTGATATCTTCCACTAATTGTTTACGGCATTCAAAACGATCTAAGCCTTGATATTTGCCACATAATTCATTCATCGTGGCATCGGGATTCATAATGATAATTGGTTTTTGATGAAACTTTTCGCCAATCTTAAAGTCATTTGGATCATGAGCAGGTGTACATTTCATTGCGCCTGTACCAAATTCAATATCAACGTATTCATCACCTAAAATAGGAATTATTTCTCCATTCGCGGGATTAATAACACTTTGTCCGATTAAATCTTTATAACGCTCATCTTTTGGATTAACAATGACACAAGTATCACCAAACATAGTTTCTGGTCTAGTTGTTGCTACTTCTAAATATTTATCAGAGTTAACGATTTTATATTTAAAATAGAAGAATTCGCCTTCATCATCTTTATAAATAACTTCAATATTAGATAAAGCTGTTTTTTGTACTGGATCCCAGTTAATAATACGTTCTCCTTGATAAATTAATCCTTTATTATATAAATCAACGAACACTTTTCTAACAGCCTTATTTAATCCTTCATCAAGTGTAAATCTTTCGCGCGAATAATCTAGCGAAAGTCCCATAATAGCCCATTGTTTATGAATAGAATCAGCGTATTCTTTCTTCCATTCCCAAGCTTTTTCTAAGAACTTTTCTCTTCCTAAATCATAACGAGAAATTCCTTCAGCACGTAATTTAGCTTCTACTTTAGCTTGTGTAGCAATTCCAGCATGGTCCATGCCAGGAACCCATAAAACATCAAAACCTTTAGCTTTTTTATATCTTGCAATAATATCTTGCATTGTTGTATTTGAAGCATGACCTAAATGCAATTTACCAGTTACATTTGGTGGAGGAATAACCATTGAGAATTTAGTTTTAGTTAAATCTTCTCCTGCTTTAAAATAGCCTTTGTTTTTCCAGTTTTCGTATTTTCCTGCTTCAACTTCTTTTGGATTATATCTTGTTGATAATGCCATATTCATTCTCCTTTCAATAAAAAAACGTCCCCAATAAGGACGTTAATAACGCGGTACCACCTTAATTTGTACTTTTTAAATAAAATACACACTTCGTTTTGCTTTTAACGCAAGCAACGTCATTTCCATGAAGACTCATAAGCGACCTTCATATCTAACTTATTCTCATTTGCACCAACCATGAGACTCTCTAAATAAGTATCAATATTACTCCTCTTAATCAATGTCAAGCACATTATAATGTAATTAGAAAAAATTCGCAATAATTTTCAATATTTATCGTGTTTTGTGTTAATAAAAAGAAAAGAATTAAGTTTTTAAACGAAAAACAAAAAACCTGTCACTATTATTAATGAGCAGATGAAAAAGTCTGCCGGTTAGGAGGAAAAATAGTGTTTGTCGTTATCAAGGGAGATGTATTTACTTGATAATGTTGGTACTTAGTTATATATCTGAGCATGGAATTTTTATTATTCATAGCTCTAGTAATAATTCTTGTCTTAGTGACAGACGGAAAAAAGCATAAAAAATAGTAACTAACGTTACCGACACTAGTAAATATTTCTCTTAATTAAAAGGCCAGTGACTAGCACTCACTGACCTTTTTCGCTACCGACACTATTAGTTTATGCTAGAAAATGATAAATTACAATAGTTTAATTACAAAATAGCTTAAATTTTGCAAGTTTTTGAGTAAAATCAAATTTAATAAAGCTAAAGCCATAATCTTCAAGTAAATATATTCCCATCAGCAATTTAGCATCTAATTTATGATTAGAATATTGTTCTATTTCTTTAAAAGTTACTTCTTCCTTACCTTCGTTAAAAGCTTTTAATAAGTATCCTGATAAATCAGCATATGCTTCTTTTTCAAGAGTAAAATCTAATAGATTTGGATCAATTAAATTTATAAAGAATCGTATAATATTTCCCAAACAATCAAAACTATTATTTTCTTTAAAATATGCATATATGAGCGCATTAATAGTTTCTTTCATATAATTAATATCAATCACTTGATTTCTGTTTTTTATAAATCTATAGAGATTATAATGATCAAATATTAATTGATAATGTTCATCAGTCATAAATTCTTTTGTAATTTCTTGAATATCAATTATTGTACTACTATCATCATAAAAAAGATTAGATAATGTGAACTGAATTAATTGTTCACCCATAAAGGCAATATTCTTTTTTTCACTTTCCATATTTGAAATCCAATCAAAAGCAATTTTTTTAGTATTATCAAAAGCATTGATATATGTTCTCTTTAATAAAAACTCTAAAAATAAATCATCAAATTTAGCTAAATCATCGTTTTCATTATACTCATAAAAATTAACGCTAGAATAGTTACTTAGATCTGTATATCTTTGATTAAATAATATCAAATATATATTTGATGTCGCGATTGGACGTGACCTACGAAAATCTAATTCTAGTAATACGTGATTGGTTTTTGATACCGCTAATAAAAATGGTAAGTCACTTTTAAATTCATTAAAATTTTTATAAGTTCTTTCTTCATTATTATCGCTATTTTTAATAATGACATTTTTAGGATAACTATTCTTTAATATAAATAATTGCATATTCATTTCCTACTTTTTTATTTTTCTCATCACTAGATATAATAAACTATTTAAAACAAGTAATAAAGAAATGGAAATAAAATTAATCTTAAAAGGCATAATGTTAAATTCAAGATTTTTAAATATCATTTTTAATAATAAGGTAGAACCTAATAGACTAGTTATAAATGATATAACTAACGAAATAAGATAAGGAATGCTAAATATAAATGATGTTTCTTTTTTGTTGAAATAACGTGAAACAATTAAATAATTATTACTATTACTTGTTTTATATCCTTTTATTACAATATAAATTATAGATAATTCGGGAATTAATAATAGCACTAATAATGCACTATAAAAAGTCGAATTTTCATTATAAAAATCTAAAAATTTATAAAAATCATTAAGTTTGTACCCAGTATAATTTTCATATTTAAATAGATAATATTCTGATAATTTAATATTATCGTGATAATATTTTTTAACTAATTGCAAGTCAGATCTTTTTAAATAAATGAATGGATTATCAATTAAATCAATTAATGCAACTAATTTTTTGTAGTTATTGTCGCTTATTATAACTTCATTACCTATTAAGGAATTATTTTCAAAATCACTTACTAAATAAGTATTATGAAATATTTCATTAAGATTGAAAAATGATTTTGTATACTCAGCCATATCTATGTTTTCAAAGTTAAAAAAGTTTAGTTCATTATTTGTATGGTACATTTGATCTAGTGTTTTTGATATATAAAGCTTATTATCGCTAATATCATCGTTTAAACTAACATCATATTTATCTTCATACATTTGTTTAGTAAAAAAATTAAGTCTTCCTTCATTTGATAATAGTTTCTTGATAGATTCATTATTCGAAAATAAGAAATTATCATTTTCCCATATAGCACCACTAACACTGATTGGTTCATTGTAGATAACAGCGTCTAAGTCACTTTTACTAATTACTATGGAAAATAAAGATGTATCTTCATCATCAATAACTTCATAAGGAATAGATATATAAGTTTTATAACTATTAAGATAAATTTGTAACATATCATCTTTAATATTCGAATATTTAAATTGTTCATCATATTCCTTTGAAGATATTTTTACTTTGCCGATTTTTTCTCCATTACTTATAAAAAGACTAGTGCCCAAAGAACTAAAATACGGAATATCAAAATCATTCGATATTTTATCCACTATTTCTTTTTTTAAATACGAGTTTGCATCACTTGTAACTTTAAAACTAGTTTTATTGATTGTTACTCGTCGATAAGATGTACTAGATAATTGATAATAGTTCTCTCCTATGCAAGACATGTAACTATTAATTTTTGAATAACTCAAGAAAGAAAATCCTGCTAAAAAGACACTATTGAAAAGAAACAGTAATATAAAAAATAGGCTTATAAATGGCATTTGTTTTCTAACTAGTTTTTTAGTTATATAAGATGAAGATTTGTGCTTACTACTTTCCTGATTTTCATTTATTTTATTAGCGTTATCAACGCACTTAAAATTTGCAATCAATTTTTGATTTTCAATGTTAATGTGATTTTTAAAAGCATTAATTATTCTTTCATCGTGACTTACAATAACAATTAAACTTTTATCTGATAAAGCATTAATGTTATTAATGAGTAAATTAGTATTATAGTCATCTAAAAAGTCACTACATTCATCTAATAAAATAATATCTTTATTTTCGTTAATTGCACGTTCTAATGTTATTAATACTTTTTCACCGTTTGATAATTGTGTTTCCTTTTTATTTTTAAATTTATTATCATCTAAAAGTGTTAATGGTTTTATTCCCTTTTTATTAATCAAATCATTTAAAGAAGCATTTTCTGAAGCATTAAGAAAACTAACAAAATTATTAGTTTGAGAAATATAAGTTATACGACTTGTTAAATAATCTTTACTCTTTTCATCTATTGTAATATGGTTATATTCTAATTTAATATCATCATTAATTAACTCACCCGATATTATTTTTAATAAAGTTGATTTGCCACTACCATTATCACCTTTTAATATAATTACACCTTTATCTGGTAATATTAAAGATGCTTGATTAAAAATCAACTTGTTTTTGTATCCAAAAGTTAAATCATTAATTACAATCATATAATTTTCCTTCTTTTAATTCTAAAATAGTTACATCTTTATTTAATGCGCGTATATCATGAGTAATCAAAATTATTAATTTATCTTTTTGAAGCTCTTTTAAATAATTTAAAACTAACAAAGTATGTTCTTTATCAAGTTGCGAAGTAATCTCATCTAAAATGATGATATCTTTTGAAGAATTTAATGCTCTAGTAATGGCTACTAATAGTTTTTCGCCACCACTTAGTTCATTAATTGATTTAGAAGTATCAATATTTTTTATTAAAGTATCATCATATTCTTTATTAAAGCAGGTAATATTTTCCAAAACATTAAAAAAAGAAAATAAATTGTTTTTAGGCATTATATAACTAATTCTTTCATTTCTAATTTTATTAATATTTCTAATTTTTTTAATATTAACACCATCTAATTCAACTTTTCCATCAAAATTAAATTCAAGTAATGCTAATATATTAGCTAGTGTTGTTTTACCAGCACCATTATATCCTTTTATGATATAAAATCCATGCGTATCAAAATCATAACTTAAATCGTTTAATATAACTTTATTTTTATATTTTTTTGTTAAATTGGTGATTTTAATCATTTGCCTCACCCCGCTTAAGTTTAAAATATTTAAAATATAGGCAATATAACAAAGAAAAAATAAATATTATAAAAATTGCTAAAAACATCATTATATAGTTAAGCCTACCAAATGCAATTGCGGGAGTTACTTTACTAATTAAAATGTTATACAACATAACATAAAAACCAGAAATACCGAATGATAACAATAACGATATAGCGACACTTAATATTGGTAAAAAACTAACAAATAACATTGTTTTTGTTTTGGAATAACCATTAATATATAACAAATATAAATCATTACTGTTCTTATTTAAAAACGATATAAAAATCACTAAATAAATAAATGCTAAAGCAAAAGATAAGTAAGTAGCTATCTTTTGATTATATACAGTTGATATTGATGCAATACTATTGCTTATAACAGGGCTAATTGATTCCCCATAGTCATAAAAACCATAATAAGAATTGGAACAATACCTAGCAATTAGTTCTTTGTTTTCGTTTGTCGCTTTTATGGCATAATATTCCGCTTTTAATTCATTATCTAAATAAAAGTCATAACTTAAAAATATTCCTCTTATTGAAGAAAAACTAGTTTGACATATGTTAAATTTAAATTTGCCATTAAAATTGCGATCTAATCTACATATTTTAGGACTTTTATTATATAAAAAATTAGGATAATCAATAATTGCCAAATCATAATCATATCCATCCATAAAAAGTATTGGTAAATTTGTTAAAGAACTGGATGATGGCCCAACGTCAGAAGGTAAATCAATATATATATTATTAAAAAGATTGGATGCACAAGCAGGAATGACTTCGCTATGGAAATAATTTTCAAATTCTTCAATTGGCTTAGAGTTAGCATTAAAAAAATAAATTTCCCCAATTTCTATATTTCTTTTAACATCCATATAAGTATTTTCACTACTATTGGATATAAAAATGTTACTAAGAGAAAAAGATGATGTTAAAATCAAAATAAATAGCATCAAGTATTTTAAATTTGCTTTAATAAACTTCTTTAAAAACATAATAATGCCTCCGCTTTTCTTAAAAATTATTATACAATATTATAAAAATTAATGCAAAAAACTACTACAAGTTTACTCGTAGTAGTCAATGTTACTTTTATTTATTAATTGTTTTCTTCACTAGTTTCTTCTTCTGTTAATAAGTTAGCAAAAGATTCAACAGAAGTTAAACGATTTAGACATTTAAATAATAGTTCAATATCTTTTATTTCATCGTTAACATGCGTAATACTAGGAATAAATAAAAACGCTAATAACCATTCTTTTTCATATTTTTGTAATGGATTTATATCCATATATTCTTTAATTAAGGAAGCAATATCAATCTTTGAAATATATGCTTCATTAAATAACTGTCTTAAATCATATATAGAAGGCGCTAAAGCCATTTTATCAAGCGATATAATCTTATTTTGTTTTACTAAAATATGCGAATAATCAAAGTTTTGATAAGTTAATGACAAATTAAGATTTTTTTCTTCTTTCCAAGCATCTTCTAAATTATCTATTCTTCTTCGAGCTTCATCAAGTGCTTTTTTAATATGATCATAATTCATTAAGAAATACCAATCAGATGGAGAATGATATTCTTCTCGTTCAATTCTTTCAATTCTACTTGTAATCGTAGCGTCTACTTTATCACATTGATTTTCTAAATAATCTAATGATTCATTAAAGAATCCATCACTCACTTTAATAGAATAATGTGACCATAAATGTAAATTCGCTATTGCTTTTACATAAAAATGTAATCTAATATCTTTATTTAACAAAACTTCATCATTTACAAAAGGATAAATAGCAAAGTACAAATTTTGAAATGTTTCAATATAGTTACCATTATATGATTTAATTGGCAACAAGAACACATCATTATTAATCATTGATAAACGGGAAAATATTGTTTCTAATGTTTGATCATTATGATATTTCAAAACAAAATTTCCTTCTTCGCACATTAATTTATAAGATTTATTAGTTATTTTTATAATCGCATTAATTTTAATATTATAACGCGATTCAATTATATCTTTCATCGTGGGATGCGAAGTAAAGTTCCTTCACTTAATTCTTTTTCATTATTGCTTTTTCTTAAATGTGCTTCATCAATATGATAATTTTTGGCTATTGAAGCGTAAGTATCATCTTTTTTAACACGATAAAAACTTGAAAATACCACAAATCTTTCTTCTTTAAATAAAGCATTATTATCATTACTAGTATTATTTTTATTTAAATTTGATTTAATTTCATTTATTTTATCTTCAATAACTTCATTGTTAATGGTGTTTACAGGTTCAATTTTATCAGTTAATTCATCAACTGGTACTTGTTCATCAAATGATTTATCATCAATATAAGGATGTTCACTATTTTCTTCTTCCGTTGTAGTTATAACATCTACTTTACCATTTATTAAGTCTTCAATTGTTTTTTCATCTTCATTAGATAAAGTATCACGAAATTGCTCCAATAACTCATTTTTATTGTCAATTGATAAATTACTAGTAGCCTCTTCGAATGCTTTATCAATTTCTAAATCTTCTTTAGAATTATCATAACCTTCTAAATTGCATTTAATCTTAAAATTCAAGCAATCGTCAACAATATGATAATCATAATTATCAATGACAAGTTTTAAAGATTTTAAACTTCCAATTACATCACCTGGAACAATTAAATCAATATCTAAAGTATCGACAAAAGGGAAACAATGTTCATCACAAGAACATTCTCCAGTAATACCAATTTTTCCCATTACGTGAATTCCTTCTTTTACTTTTACATAATTAAAAGCATTTTCTAATACTACAGAATTAACTTTTTGCGGAGCTTCTTTTAATTGAATTCTTTTATCAAATATATAACTATTCATTTTATCACCTAATATATTTTATTTTTTAGATTAAAATTTATGATATAAAGTTAATTAATTGACATTATTAAAAAAAGAATTATAATTTTATTAGTTAGATAATACTAACCAAGGAGTGAACTATATGCTATTTTTTAAGAAAAAAGATTATAAAGAAATAACAATACCTGTTGAAGGTATGAAATGCGGAATGTGTGAAGCCCATGTTAATGATATCATTCGTAAAAATTTTAATATTAAAAGTGTTAAAGCTTCTGCAAGAAAAAACAATGTTGTCATTAAATATGAAAATGATTTAGATTTAGATTTAATGAAAGAAAAACTAAAAGAATTTGGTTACGATATGAAATAATCAAAATTAACTAATATCAACTATGGTACATCTAATTTGCTACTATAGTTTTTATTTACAACTTTTTTACATCATCAAATGGTTACTTTACAAATTATTCAGTAAAATAATATCGTAAGGAGAATTATTATGTCATATAAAACATTTGTAATCGATTATCATCCAAGAGCTGATATTATGTCTAAAAAACTTGAAGAAAAAATCAATGAATTAGAAAAAGAAAATTATGAGTTCATATCTTTTTCTATTACCAATAGCGCTAAAGCGATAATTGTTGTTAAGAAAAAAGAAATACAATAAGGAGTATTATGAAAACTAATAAGAAAACTAATAAAGAAACAAGATTTGTTGAAGTATATAAAGAAGACACAACTGTTTTTGGCGCCGATAAGTCATTAATAGTCGATAAAAAAACTGGTGTTACCTATTTAATAATATGTAATACTTATGGGACAGGTATTACACCATTATTAGATAAAGATGGCAAACCAGTTATAACATTATTAGACAATAAATAAATTTATTTAACGATCAAAACGATCACGAACTACACCACAAAGTGAAGTAATAAATAATTCTTCATTTTGCGCTAAATTGTTATCTATTAAAGCCACTGCGGTTGTGAAGTATAAAAATTGAACAGCATCTTGTCTATCGGTTAAAGATTGGAATACTTGGATAGTTTTATTACGCCATTCTTGCTTATTATATTTTACCATTCGATTAAAAAATTCATCATATGTAAAATAATCTCCTGCCTTAAGCATTTTTTTCATAGCTTGATATTCTAGACTAGATATTTTTCCATCATTACAAGCAACACACGCGAAAGCCCCCATTATTACTTCATAAGCAGCCTGCTTATCTAATCCTTCGTTACGTATTAATCGATTATATAACTCATTTGCAAAGCCAACAATACAAGAACTACCTTCTTGCTCAATTGTTTTTTTAGTATTATTTTTAACTATTTCAAAAATTTCATATGCGTACATAATTAACACACTCCCTTAAGTAATATTATTTTATAAAATTAAACATCATAATTCAACGATTTGTAGAAAAGACTTGAACTATTATACAAATTCAAGTCTCTTTAAAATTAACTTAATAATTCCTAATTATTTATAAGAGAAATTAGCGTGTACAAAGAAATGATCACTAGCAAAATCACTTTCTTTATTTCCGTCATTATTCATAATTACAAAGTTATTAATTTCAAATTTATCTTTGGTAGAGAATATATAATCAATTGGCGAATATGGATGTTCACGTGTTGATTCATCTAATTCTTTTCCATAATTATGGAATGTACACATTTTTTGGCTATCTTTATAACTTGCCCAAGAATCATCAAAATATTCTAAACATGCTTGATATGTTTCATTTTCTTCTTCGCGCCAATAATTTAAATCACCCGTAAAGAATCCTGGAACATTAAGTTTTTTCATATTATTAATTACTTGTAAGCAAGAATTTTTACGACATAATTTAGTATTATTTGTTTCCGTTGCCTCACCATTCATATTTCCATAAGCATGGTTATATTCTAAATGGGCATTAAAATAACTTACATCTTTATTGGTATAACGATCAGTTAATAAAGCCCAAGAGCATACACGTGGAAATGATGCACCCCATTCGGAAGCAATATATCCGCTTGAGGCATTTTCATTATCACCAAACCAAAATGTTCCGCTTTCTTTAATAATAAAACGATCTAATTTAATAAATATACCACTAGCTTCAGGAAAACTACCACCGCGAGATTGATAAATATGTTGATAGCCATATTCTTCTAAACTACTTTCTAAAGCAAGTGTCCAACCTTCTCCTTCTTCTTGTACTCCAAGCAAATCAGGCATAACGCTAATGATTTGATCTTTTACTAATTCATGGTAATAGTTGTTATTTTGGTGTCCTTGGTCAAGGTTACAAGACATGACTGTGATTGATTCATTAACTTCAACTTCGGTATTACCGCTACTAGAATTTGAAGTCGAGGAAGAGTTTGATGTACTAGCAGAATTTTTATTACATGAAGTAACCGCTAGTAAACCCATTAATAAAATAATTGATTTGTATTTATTTTTCATAAGTGCACCTCTAAATATTGTCATAACCCATTTGTGAGAAGTCAACATTGACTCCTAATTCATGGTATTCTTCTTCTGTCCAAACACAGTTTGAATTAGCGCAAGCATAAAGAATATGATGAGCGGCATTTTTTAATAATATAATTGCATCATTAGGTGTTTCATTTGCTAATTTAGAAGCACCGCTAATGGTGTTTTTAAGTAACCATAAATCATTTCCACCACGAATACCCATGTTAACAGGCATTAAGTTAGGATTAATCCAGTCTGTGATTACAACGCCTTTAAATCCCCATTCATCACGACATACGCTATTAAGGAAACCATGTGCCCCACTCCAAACACTACCAATACGTGAGAATGAGGACATAAATCCTAATCCGCCTTCTTTAACATAAATTTCAAAAGGACGTAAATAGATTTGACGTATTGATTGTTCATTAGCCCAAACAGTTAAGTTTTGACGTTCCGTTTCTTGATCATTAAGTGCAATATGTTTAGCATAAGTAAATACGCCATACTTAGCAGTACCTTTTGCAACATATCCGCCCATACTTCCTGAAAGCATTGGATCTTCACTATAATATTCAAAGTTTCTTCCACCAGTTGCGCAGCGATGAATATTAAGTCCTGGAGCATACCAACCAGTTAGTCCCATAGCCGCTCCTTCTTTACCAATTGATTCACCCATCAATTTAGCAGCATCTAAATTCCAAGTTGAAGCTATTACTACTTCACCAACATAGCCAGTTCCTTTAACTTGAATTGAAGCTGGACCATCATCATCATAAGTTAAACGTTTACTAATTGAATCAATTTTGATAGTTTGGAAACCGCCATTATCAACTAAGTCAATTAACTCTTGTTTGGATAGTTGCGCTAAAAGTTGTTCCCAACGTGAATCATCATAATCAGCGCCTTTTAAATCACGTAATGTTAAACCATTCTTTTGGTTTAAATCAGTATTACCAGTTAATGTTTGGTCAGTATTATATGATTTATTCTTTAAAACGTTTTTCGCATTATCAGATATATCATTAGTGTTAATATCGGAAGTTTTTGGGAAAGTACCTGCAAAATCACTACGTGTCATATATTGAATCTTATCTTGATGCGGACCATATTCACAATCACTAAATTGATTTTTATAATTGGTACCACCATCTCCACTTAAGAATCTCACATCATTCTTATATTCAAAAGTAATAGTGTTTTTATTGCTTCCTGTAACTTTAGTTAAAGTATTACAGTCATCACGAAGAGAAAGAACATATGTACCTTTTTCTAAAACATAATTACCATTATTAGTATCCCAAGAAGCTAAATCTTCTAGGTCAATATCAATACGCGCATAATATGTTTCATTCGGTTTAAGTTCATTAGTTTTAGCATAACCCGCTAATTCGACATAAGCTTTTTCAATACCACCTTTAGTATATGGAGCGGTTAAATATAATTCCACTACTTCTTTACCTGCTACGTCACCAGTATTTTTCACTGCTACTTGCACAGATAATTTATTTGTTTCTTCATCAAATTCATATTCAGAGATATGTTTTTCAAATGTTGTATAAGAATATCCTTCACCAAAGGAATATTGAACGTAATCATCATAATTAAAAGTATCATCCTCATAAGCTCTTGTAGTGTAATAGCGATATCCAACATAAATACCTTCCCTATATTCAACAATGCTTTTACCTAATGAAGAACTAGATTTAGTTGTATCTGGTCCAAATGATTGGAATGATGGAGCACTTGTAATATCATAAGCCCAAGTATCCGCCATTTTACCAGATGGATTATATTCACCAGATATAATCTTAGCAACAGCTTTATTACCTGTTAAACCTGGGTGTCCAATCCATAAGACACTATCAATACCTTCTTGATCTAATAATTTTAATTCCATAGGATTTGATGAGTTAATTAAAATAATTACTTTATCAAAGTTTTCCGCTAAGAAATTAATCATATCGGCTTCTCGACTTGTTAATTTACATAAATTATGATTTAAATCCGTATCTTCTGAACCAGCACGCGAAACAGCATAAATTGCTACATCACTATATTCTTTAGCGCTATCAAGCAAAGTTTTGCCATTTAAACTTGGATATGTTTGTGTATACGCTTTTACTTCTGGTTCGTTATCATATGGGAATTTGGTTGGAGCAATTAATAAATTACCATTCTTATCATAGGTATTACCTTGGAAGGCATTATATTGGCAAGATATATCATAATTACTTTCATTAATGCTATATGTTTTCTTATCATAATAATTAGCAACGAGGTTATAAATATCCATATTATATTCAAAACCTTCATCTAACATTGCTTTTTCAAATCTTGTTGCGTGGAAGTCATTACCATTATAATTACTATTAGTAACAAATACACCTGAACCTCCTCCGCCATATAGCATACCGAATGCGGAACTACCAAAGATATTTACTTTATTGTTTGTTTCTTTGTTTAATGGAAGAACATCATTGTTATTACGAAGTAATACTGCACCTTCTTTTTCTAAAGTTACAACATTTTCTTTACTTTCCCCAATAGCAAGTCTTGCGGCTTCACTATCGTTATTACCACCAGTCTTCTTATTTAAGGCTTGCATAAGTGCTTCCCATGTTGTGGAAAGTACTGGCGCAGCAATACAAGAAAGAGCAATACAAACTCCACAAGTAATCGAAAGAGGCAATTTCATAATTTTCCAATTACGTAAACGTTTTGTTTTCTTATCTAATTTTTTTATTGAATCTTTTTTCTCTTGTTTATTTAGTTTATTAATCTTAGCAATTTGTGCATTTGCTTCTTTTTCTTCGTCTTTACTCATTTTATTTTTTGTAAATATAAATACATAAATAAAATAGAATAAGACAAACGCTAATATTGCAACACCTAAAATATAAATAGCTAATATCCAGTCAAAACTTTTTAGAGGATAACCAGGAACAATTTCCCAATCTAATATTCCATTTAATATCATATTATCACCTATATCCTTTTTTTGTTTTTGTAGACCATATATCCAATTAATCCACCACTAATAAGAAGAGAAATTGCAAAGGTTAACCATCCACCAAGTACTCTTTTATTAATGTTATGCACATTAACACCACCATTTGGATTATCAGGTATAATTGGAGTATTTGGTTTATTCTTTCCTTCTTTTGCTACAACAACATTTCTTTTTCTTGATGTTTCATTATTCGCTTCATCTTTAACAGTGACAATTATGGTATATGTTCCAGTTTTTGTAGGTTTAAATTTATTGTTCGTAGATGTAATATTTTCTTGTTTACTTGTACCAAATTCAAAATATACTTTTACTGATATAGATAATTTTTCTTTTTCCGTTATATCATCTTCATATTCAAAGGTAAATTCAAGATCTTCATATGTTTCAAATGAATTACTAGTAAAATATATAATTCCGATTATTGGTGATGTAACATCAATATTATCAACACGAATAATACAACTTGTTGGTACTTCTAGATGAATACAATCTATATTAAATGAAGAACCACTAATATTAGTTAAAATAATTTTATTGACACCTTTATTGATGTTTGCATTGGAAATTGTTAATTCTTCCCAGTTATACCATTTATCATTGCCAGGGTAACTTGGGAATAATGATTGATCAAAATTAGCTTCTACACCATTAATTTTAAATGATAATATGTCTTTAATATTACCGCCACTAAAAGCAGAAGCCACCCAAAGAGATAACTTAAACGAAGATACATCAACATTACTTTTAAAAGTCCAAGTAATGCTGTTATTAACAGTTCCAAAGTTACCAACGCACTTTCCTCCGCTAGTCTCATGAACACTTGGATTAGATGATTGACGTTCAAGTATCATACCATCCACACCTAGAGCATCACTACTAGTTCCTTTTATAATTGCGCTTTCTGCTTCTAAAGTAATTGGTCCACCTTTACCGCCTACACCATGATCAACATTGGTATAAGAAAAATTAGTGTTTTCCGAAGTTTCTATAATAATATAATCAATATTAACTGAATATCCATTAAATGATTCTAATTCAAATGTATTAGTGCCTTTATTTAATTTAATAGATGGTGTTGATATTTCAACGAAACTATACCAACCATTAAAAGCTCCCCATGTTCCAGCACTAGTAATATCTATTCCATATACATCTGGATAACGATTAAATGGTGCAGCACCACCTGAACCGCCATTAATTCTTGGAATAATGGTATTAGCGTATTCTACTCCTTCATTACTACCCGCAACAGCAATTTTGACAATAGCGCTATTAACTTCATTGCTACTTTCAAATTTAAATGTAACGATATTATCGCCTTCATTACCCCAGTTAGCAATACAACCGCCATTAGAACATTCATCATCTTCTTCTAAAAACGATGGGGAACCATTACCAATTGTACCTTCAATTTTGGTTGCATATTCGGCTTCGATTTTTATGCTACTTGTATAACTTGTTGAACCACCATCTTCACTATCTAATGTTCCTAATGGTTCTCCATCTATAAAACTATTAACACTAGTGGAAGAATCAAACTCTAATTCTAGACAATCAATATTCCAATTTATATTGCTATTATTTTTAATTGTTAATTCGTTATTACCTTTTGGAAAACTTAAAGTCGCTTCTGTTCCAACAAAATAAAACATATAGTTTCCAATAGTATTAACACTAGTGTTTTTCCAAGTTGCATTGATAGTATTAACGCTTATTGATAAATTACTTGTTTTTAAATCAGTTGACTTAGCACCTACCCATAAACGAATATTTGTATTTTTTTGTTCTTTATTAAGATTAAATTTCCAAGTAATAGTATTACCGTTTACACCCCAATTTCTTACTACTTTTCCGTTACTAGTAGGGTGACTGGCGTTATTGGAAGTTGCTTCAGCAATAAATCCATCAGTAGAACCTGATGAAGAATTAGTTCCTTTGATAATACCTTCTTCAGCTTCTAATAAATAAGAACCACATTCACAATGTTTATTAACATAATTGTGGGTATGATTTTCGGCTAAAACGGAAGTGACAAAATTACTATTTCCTAAAACTGGAATAAAAGCTAATAAAAAACTAATTATTTTCGCTTTATTTTTCATATTTGCTCCTTTAGATAAGATTACGCCCTTATTTTTTAGATAAGGGCGCTAAAAACTAATTTGTTATGCGGCAATAATTAAATCAAAATAATCAAGGTTTGTTGCAGAGCCCCAAGGGCAAGCAATCTTAATAGTATTTTTTCCTTTATTAAGTGTGAATGAAGCGGTCGTTACTTCTTGATAATCACTCCAACCAGTAACAGCACCATAATTACCAATTTTAGTACCATTTGCATGTACTTCAATAGCGCCATTATCGCTACCATTTAAGCCACATGCGACATTAGCTTTCATAGTTACTGTTACTTCATCTTTTAAGAAAATTTCAAATTCAATATAATCAGGATAACCAAAATCTCCTACTGTACCATCTGCGTTTATTGTAGCACCACTATTGGTAGTACAATTTTCTGCTTCTAAACGCATTTTGCCTTCATTAAAAGCATTAACTTTAATGATATCAAAGTAATCTAAATTTGTATAAGATCCGTAAGGTGCTTGTAAAATAATTGTATTTTCGCCTTTATTTAAAGTGAAAATTGCGCTTTCAACAGTTGCCCAATCATGCCAATCAGTTTTGGTTCCATAGTTACCAATTTTTGTGCCATTTACATGTAATTCAACTGCACCATTATCATTTCCGTTAATACCACAAGCGACACGTAAGTTTACATATACAGTTGTTGCTTCTTTTAAAGTAACTTTATAAGTAACTTTTCTTTGTGAATTAAAATCACCAACTAATTTTCCGCCTGATAATTCTTCATTTTCACCAGCATTGCCAACAGTAATTCCACTATCAGCAGAATCATAATTTTCACATTCAATTCTTGCAACGCCATCGACAAATGCTAAACTATGACCAGGACATTTATCAGCACAAGCAGCATCAGTGCAACTTAAATCTGTACATTTTCCGCATTCATCACAAATATGATCACATACGTGTATTAATGATAGAGTTGCTCCTTCTTTTATCGCTAAAACTAAATTATCAATATTCCAAGAATTATCACCATTATTAACTAATTTAATAGTGTTCATTCCTGCATTTAAGTTAATTGTAGTAGTAATAGGATTCCAGTAATACCATTTATTTTCACTAAATCCTTTTCCTAATACTTTATTTTCATTCCAGGCAGAAGATGCATCATTTACTAATAAAGATAATCCAGATGAATCTTGATCACTACCAGCACAGCACCATAATGTTACTTTGACATTTTCTAATGCTTCACTACTATTTACGTACCAAGTGATACTATTATCTTTTTTCGCCCAGTTAAATACTACTTTTCCGCCACTTGTAGGGTGATTAGGATTATCAGAGTTTCGTTCTCCAATAAAGGCATCATCAGCTCCGCTACCAGTCATAGTACCTGCGATTTTACCATTTTCGGCTTCTAATATAAAATCGTTGGTTTTAACATGTCCTAAACATTTATCTTTGCAAACATCATCTGTACATTCTAAATCTGTACATTTACCACATTCAGGGCAAACATGTTCACATTTATGGACAGGTTTAACATATTTTTCTAATGTTAATGAGTCTAAATTCCATGATTCTCCAGATTCATTAGACAAAACAACTTTATTTATTCCTTTTGTTAATTCGACATCAACAGTAATAGGATTCCAGTAATACCATTTATTTTCACTAAATCCTTTACCTAATACAACATCTTCTTTCCAATTATAAGCTTGCTCATTAACTTTTAGTCCTAATCCTCTAGAACTTTGATTTTGACCAGCACAACACCATAATGTTACTTTAGTTTTCATGGCTTCTTTTAATTTAAAGTTCCATGTAACTGTGTTTCCTTTAGCAGCCCAGTTAAATACTACTTTTCCGCCACTTGTAGGATGGTCATCATTATTAGAGTCTCTTGCTCCGATAAATGCATCATCCGCGGCAGTTCCAGTCATTATTCCTTCAATAATACCATTTTCGGCTTCTAATATTGTTGCAGTTTCACTAATAGTATGTTCTAAACATTTATCTTTACATTTGTCATCAGTACAACTATCGTCCATACATTTGCCGTCAATAACACAAATATGTGCGCATTCATGTTTTGGAACCAATGAAGTACTTGCACTTTCCGATGGTTTTTCTGATGTTGATGGTTTAGGTGTTTCCGAAGTTGATGGCTTCGTTGAAGTTGAAACACTTGGAACAAGACTTGGAGATGTTGAATCGCCTTTACTTGTTGACTGAGAAGTTTGGTTGTTACAACCAGCAATGCCAAGTGCCATTAAAGTCATCAAACTAGCAAATAGCATTTTCGAATTTTTCTTTTTTATCATATAATTTCCTTTCCATGTAATTGTAGTGTTTACATTAATATATAAAAAAACAATTACAAAAACATGATACCCCCCCCCCGTAGCATTTTGTCAATAAAATTTGAAAGCCTTTTCATTTTTGAATATCGGTTAATTCAGAGTGAAAAAAAACTCGGGTGAAAATAATTCACTCGAGTTTTGTCATAAATTTTAATTATTTAATAGCATTAGCAATATATTTTTGTAAACTTTCAATTGATTTTTTATCATTAATTGAAGTAAAGATAATATTACTTTTATCAACATGACTTAAAGAAGTATTAATTTCTTTAATAGCTTTAGCTTTTTCACTTTGATTTAACTTATCGCATTTAGTAAGAACAATAACATAAGGAATATGATCATCATTAAATAAATTGAACAAATCCATTTCTTCTTCTCTTACTTCGCGGCGTGAATCAATTAAGAAAACCACTAAAGAAAGTTCATTGTTATCACTAAAATAATCTTCCATCATTTTAGCAAAGTTTTCATCATGTTGATGGCCGGCTTTAGAATAACCATATCCTGGTGCATCCACTAAATAGCAATTATCTTTAATTTCAAAATAGTTAAGTAATCTCGTGTGCCCTGGTTTAGAAGATGTAAAGCATAAAGACTTATTATCCACTAAAGCATTGATTAAAGAAGACTTACCAACATTAGAACGTCCAACAAATAACACTTCTTTTAGTTTCTTTTCTGGTCGATCTAATTTAGAAGTTGCACTTTTAATGAATTTAGCACCGCGAAAATTAAGCATTTTGGCTCCTAAATGCTACTTTAAGAGCATCATCGACACAAGTCATATAAATAATCTCTAAGCCATTTTTAACTTCATCTGGAAGTTCTTCAACATTAGGTTTATTATCAACTGGAACAATGATAGTTTTAATACCGCTACGAAGAGCGGCAAGTGATTTTTCTTTTAATCCACCAATAGCAATAGCTTTACCACGTAATGAAACCTCACCAGTCATAGCAACATCATTGCGGACATATTGATTAGTTAAGCAACTTATTAATGCTGTAGTAATAGCAACACCTGCTGATGGTCCATCTTTAGGAATTGCTCCTTCTGGGAAATGAATGTGAATATCATTTTTTTCAAATATTTCATTATTAATTTCATATTTTTTGGCATTTGCGCGGATATAGTCTAAAGCAATCGTTGCGGATTCTTTCATAACATCACCTAAACTACCAGTTAAGACTAAGCGACCTTTACCAACATAGGTTGTTGTTTCAATTGGTAAAATTGAACCACCATATTGCGTGTATGCTAAGCCATTAACAACACCAATTTGGTCTAAATCTTCTTTCTTTTCTTCTGGGAATGGTTCTAATCCTAAATATTCACGGACTTTCTTTTCAGTAACTAAAACTTTCTTTGACTTTTTACCATTTAATAATTCCACAACAATTTTACGGCAAATTGAAGCAATTTTACGTTCTAGGCTACGAACACCAGCTTCACGTGTATATTTATAGATAATAGCTAAAATAGCTTTATCTTCAAACTTAACATCGTTAACATCCAAACCAGCAAGTTTTAATTGTTTTGGTACTAAGTGTTCTTTAGCAATATGAAGTTTTTCTGTTACTGTATATGAACTTACTTCAATTAATTCCAAACGATCACGTAATGGTCCAGGAATATTCGATATGTCATTGGCGGTAGCAATAAATAAGACATTTGATAAGTCAAATGGTTCTTCAACATAATTATCATTAAACATGATATTTTGTTCTGGATCTAATACTTCAAGTAATGCTGAAGCAGGATCACCTTTATAAGAGTTAGCTAACTTATCAACTTCATCTAATAAGAATACTGGATTATTAACACCTACTTTACGCATACCGGCAATAATTCTACCTGGCATTGCGCCGACATAAGTACGGCGGTGACCTCTAATTTCTGCTTCATCAGAAATGCCGCCTAACGCTACTTTATGAAATTTACGATTTAAAGCACGAGCAATACTTCTTCCTAAAGATGTTTTACCAACACCAGGAGCACCATATAAACATATAATTGGTGCTTTTAAATTGCCAGTTTTCTTTTTCACTGCTAAATATTCCACAATACGATCTTTTACTACTTTTAAGCCATAGTGATCTTCATCAAGAATTTCACGAGCGTGTTTTAAATCATCATTATCTTCAGTATTTTGATACCAAGGTAAATCCATTAAAGTATCAATATAGTTCTTAATAATTGAACTTTCTAAAGATGCTTGAGGCATCATTTGATACCTTTTAAGTTCGGATTTAACTTTTGTTTTAATATTTTCTGGATAAGGATTATTATCAAGACGTTCTAAGATTTTAGATTCACTATCGCTAGCGTCTTCATCTTCACCTAATTCCTTACGAATAGCTTTTAATTTTTCTCTTAAAATATATTCACGTTGTGATTTATCAGTTGATTCACGCACATCCGCACTAATCTTCTTTTCAACTTCATTAATAACTTTTTGTTGATTTAAAACTTGTAAAAGAACAGTTAAACGTTTATTAACATCAGTTGTTTCAAGTAAACTTTGTTTTTGGGCAGGATCAATTGGTAAATTATTAGACAAAAGGTTAGATAATTGATTAGAGGATACACCTTTAGATAATTGATTAATTAAGGCTTTAGGTAATACACTAATTAATTCAGGCATTTGTTCTAGTTCATGAATGATTGCTTTAACAAGTGCTTCTTCTTCAACGCGATCACCCATAACATCATCGACGCGTTCATAAGTAGCAATACGTGATAATCCATCTGGTCCAGTAGTCATTGATGTGATTTTAATACGATATCTCGGATCTAAACGAACACGGGTGTATTCTTTTAATTTTGTTACTGAAATAACGCAACAAAATGTACCAATATAATAAATATCTTCATCAGTTGGATTTTCCACATCAGGATTTTTTTGTGAAACAAGTAAAACACAATTATCAAAATCTTTAGAAGCTTCAATACTTGCTAAACTAGATTCACGTACTACTTCGATAGTAGTTGGGTTACTTGGAAATGCTACAAGTGAACGAGTAATCACCAAAGGTGCAATTAATTCTTTTTCGTTTTCCATAATACGACCTCCTTTTAGTTATTATTAGTAGAAAAAATGGCCATAAGCCATTTTTCCTAAATTAGTCATTTAATTAAACTATTTGTTATTATTTAACAAGAATGTAACGATTTGATTTTGTCTGATATCTCCAGCAAATCTAGCTTTAGCATTTTCGTCTTTGCAAACGATTTCTTTAATTTTTTCTGCTGGCATACCATATTGTTCAGCCATTTTAGCAATTTCAAGTTCAATTGCAGCATCGTTAACTTCGATTTCTTCTTTCTTACCGACTTCATCTAATACGAAGAATCTCTCGATGTTTTTACGAGCATCAACGGCCATTTTTGCTTTAACGTCTTCTTCTTTAGAATTTGTAATTTTGAAGTAAGCATCCATGTCTAAGCCATTTTGTTCAACTTGTGCTTTTAAGTTATTGAACATATTTTCAACTTCTTCGTTAACAAATTCTTCAGGAATTTTGACGGTTGCATTAGCAACAATCTTATCAAGTAAAGCATCAAAGAAACGAGATTTTTCATTCTTTTCTGCTTTTTCTAATAAGTCTTTTTTAACAAATTCACGATATTCTTCAACGTTATGAACGTCTTTAATATCTAAATCAGCAACAAACTCATCATTTAATTCAGGAACTTTTTTAGTTTTAACTTCGTGAACTACAACTTTGAATGTAGCATCTTTATCATTTAAGCCTTCTGGATAGTTGCTTGGGAAAGTAACTTTAACTTCACGTTGTTCTTCAGCTTTAGCGCCAATTAATTGGTCTTCAAATCCTGGAACAAATTGACCAGAGCCTAATTCTAATGAATGATTTTCAGCCTTACCGCCATCAAAAGCTTTACCATCAACGAATCCTTCGAAATCGATTACGACAGTATCACCTTTTTCAGCAGCGTCATCTTTTAATACTAATTCAGCATTATCTGCTAAACGTCTTTTTAATTCTGCTTCTAATTCTTCATCAGTAACTTTAACTTCTTTGTGTTCAACATCTAAGTTTTTGTATTCACCTAATGTTATTTCAGGTTTTGTAGGAATAATAATACTTACAACACATTCAGTATCAGATAATTTTTTAACATCCGCAGATGGACGAGCAACTGGAACGATGCCTTCTTCTTTTAAAGCTGATTCATAAGCTTTTTGTAATAATACATCTAAGGCACTATTAGTGACTTCCATATCACTAACTCTTTCTTTTACTAATTGTTCTGGAGCATGTCCTTTACGGAATCCTTTAATTTCAACTTTAGCTGCCAATTTCTTAAAAGCATCAGCACGAGCAGCTTTCCATTCAGCTTCTTCAAAAGTAACAACTACTTCTGTACGACAATTTTCTAATTTATTTAATGTTCTTTGCATATTGTTAACCTCCTAATTAAATATCATACGCACGCCTTAAATTATATATTAAATATAATTTGTTTACAACAATAATACTTAAAAAATCACTCTTATCAATAAAAAAGTGACCATTTTGTTCAATTATTAACATATTTATTTCATTTGTTATGTTCAAATTACAACCGTATAAATAAAAAATTCTATAATTAAGACTCTTAGAAGCAATAATCTTGATAGTAATTATTTCAATAATGCTTTAATTTCTTCAATATCGAAATTATGCTTTTTAATTAAGTCAAAGGCGTTTGTTTTGTCTTTATCAAATAGTTCAAGCGCTAATAAATAATGCGCATAAGCATATTTTTCTTCATCATTTTTAGATAAGCTTTTTGGATAGATACTTAAGAAATAACTCGTAAGCATATCTTGGACACATTTAATAATTGTTATATCTTTTTCATTAATTAAATTATTAATTAATATTTCAATTTCTTTAGTAGTAATAATTGGTTT
Source organism: uncultured Bacilli bacterium (assembly GCA_934140155.1). GTDB lineage: Bacteria > Bacillota_I > Bacilli_A > RFN20 > CAG-826 > RUG131. The sequence continues at coordinate 204,725 of CAKPBC010000003.1, forward strand.
AATTTGAGAAGGGATTACATCTCCTTCAAAATTATTTTTTTTAATTTTCACTTCTTGATTACATTTTTTTTCACTCAAAAGTATTAATATTAATGTTTTAATATTATCATTAATATTTTCATTAACTAATATGTTTTTTAAGTCATTAAAAAACGGCTTATAATCGCGTTTTTCTATTTCATATAATGAACGAAGTAACATTTCTTGATTATCGTAATTATTAAGAGATTTAATTATATCAGCATTAGTTATTGAACTTGATTTTTTATTCATACTTTTATAAATATAATCTTTTAATTCTGGTAATAATTCTTCAATTTCAATAGAAATATATGGTAATTCTTCAAATATTGATAATGTTTTTAAAGCACGCACAAAATCATTATTTAATATTAATAAATCAATATTAAGAAACATTGTTTTCTTTGGATCATCTTTTAATAAAATATCGCGGTTATTTTCAATGGTTCTAATAGCATTATCAATTTGATTAATTTGGACATAGCTATCAACCACTAACCAAATATTTTCTGGTTCTTTATCTAATTCTAATTCGGAAATTATTTGCAAATAATTTCCTTCTTCAAACATTTTTTCGTATTTATTCATATTATCACCTAATTGAGTAATTATAAGTATTTTTCTAAAGCATTCATAAAGAATAACTTTGCTTCTTTTGCTTCTTTTGAACCAGGAGCAACTATATCAAAGCCATGATAACAACCATTAAAAATAGCAAAATCAGTTGGTATACCTAGTTCTTTTAATTTATTAATATATGTAACAGTTTCATCATAGAATGGCTCAATATCGCCCACAAATGAAATACAAGGTGGCATATGAGCATAATTATCGCATAAAGCTGGACTTGCATAATATGGAACATTTTCTTTATCTAAATCTCTTAAATAAATATTCCATGCTTCAATATTACTTTTTTCATTCCATACTGGAGCATTGTTATCTTCCATTGATTTAGTATCGCTTCGACAATCTAGCATTGGATAAATTGGCATTTGTAGCATAACATTGACTTCTTTTCTATCTCTCGCTAATAAACATAAAGCCACTGTTAAACCACCGCCAGCACTTTCTCCTCCGACAGCAATTTTATCTTTATCAATACCAAGTTCATCAGCGTGATCATGCATCCATAAAAGAGTAGTATAGCAATCTTCAAGAGCGGCAGGATAAGGATAACTACTTGCTAAACGATAGGAAGGAGAAACTACTAAGCATTTCTTAGAAACTTCTTTAGCCATAGTAATAAAAGCCATTTCTGGAAATCCATTAACATAACCACCGCCATGAATCCAAAGTACACCCATACGCGATGTTCTTTTTTTAGAATCAATAACTAATAATCTTAATCCAGATTCATCTTTGCGAGAAATATATATACTTTTTACAGGACCCATTGATTTTGGCTTTTTTACTTCAATTGTTTTCTTTTTTGGCTCTTTTATTTGTAGTTTAAAAGGTTTCATTACTACGTTATAAACGCTAGCAACAAATCTTAAATCCTTAGCAATGTCATCTTTCTTAACTTCCATACTTTTTTCTCCTACAATAATTATGCTAGAAAAATGAGTTTGGAGCAAGAAAAAAATGACTTGATGAAATGAAATCATCAAGTCATAATAATTTAATTATTCTTCAACAATGTATGCAATTATATCATTTTCAGAACAATATTCATCAACGACACTTTCGCTGTCAGAATCACAAATGAGGATATAATCTCCTGATCCATCATTATCATTTTGTTTGCTATATGAAATAGTTTCTGAATCTAAAGCAACATAAGGAATTTCTTCACCTAGTAATTCAATCATCAATGCTTTAAGTTCACTATTCCATTCACTATCACTTTTTTAACTATTGGTTTGCACTAATTGGATATCTAATACAAATTTATTGTAATCAGAATAGAATTCTAATGTCACATCTTTATTAGCGGAGACAGCTTCATAAACACCATAGTCTTCATAATAAGAGTCATCAATTGTCCATCCAGCGGCTTTTAATACTTCAATATAATTTGTCATAATAGATTTACTGATATCACTTGTATCATCTTTATAAGTTAATTCAATATAGGCTGGTGTACCATAATCTTCATTCTTTTCAACAAGAGTATATTTAATATTGTCACCAATTTTGATATCAATGCTTGGAACTTCAGTAGTGCCTTCTCCTAATAATGCTTTGATTTTATCAGCAGGGAAGCTAGTTACAAATTCAGTATAACTTCTATCAACTGGTACTACTTGAACCATAAATTTAGAATTACTATATTGTACTTGGACATTAACATATTCTTCCCAGTCATAATAGAATTTATTTCCAAAATAATCTTCATCTGTCATAAAATTATTTTCACCTAATTTTGCAATATAATCATTTGTAATATCTGAACTAACATCAGCAGAAATTAAAATGCCATTATTTGCTAGATAATATTCATAATTACCATTAGCAGCAAATTCTGGAATGGTAACAGTTGATAAATTGCTATAGATATTTCTAATTACTTCTGCTGGCCAAGTTTTAGTAACATGATTTAATGTAATATAAATTTCATTTCCTCCTTGGATAATCTCCGATGTTTCCGTGAATGCAAATTCCACAGATAAGTATGAATTATCATTTAAAGTCAAATTATAAGCAGCGTAATCTTCACTAGTAGATGTTGTAGACTTTGTGAATCCTGCTTTAATTAGTGCTTCTTCAAATCCATCACTTAAAAAATTGGTATCGGAGGTATCAGATATTATTAATACTTCATCATTAAGACTATATTCAAAATCACCAGCCAAGGCGACAAAAGGTATTTGATAATTAAAAGTATTAGTCATGATTGTTTTTAATTCTTCTGGCCAATCTGTAAGATCAGTTCTTTTAGTTGGTAAATCTAACCAAGCATAAATTTCATTTCCAGGATCATAAACCACATTATCTTCTTCCGCTCCTGGGAAATAATCTAATTGTACAACAATCGTATCCTTAGTATATATGAAGATATCGTATCCATAATCATTATCAGCAGAAGATAAAGTATATCCATTAGATACTAAAGTTGATTTATATGTTTCAACGATGCTTGTAGCGGATGAGTCGGTTAGATAAAAATATTCACCATTTTGATCACTATCTTTACCATATTGTACTGTATTTGCATCTAAGGCAACATAAGGTAATTCTTCACCTAATACTTCTTGCATAACAGCTTTAATTTCATTACTCCACGAATCTGTTGGTTGAGTAGTAGAATTAGAATTTGAAGTCGAATTAGAAGTTGAATTGTTCTTATCATCACAAGAAGCCAGCAATAGCAAGAAAGGAACTAAAACTAACAATTTTTTATTTTTCATAATAAATCCTCCATAAGTTGTAATTATTAGAGCACCATTTATACAAAAAATCAATAATTTTTAATGGTGCGTTAATCTATAAATAGAATAATATTAACATTTTATTGGCTAAATTTTAAAAAAATGCTAATTAAAGCATTTTTAATTAATTATCAGACCTAGAAAAGCTATTTTTCATATGATTACTAGCATCATAAAGCACTTTATCAAGCACTTTGCTAGTTTCTTCTTCCATCATGGAAGCAATTTTTTCATTAGTTACTTCTAATGCACTTATATCATTATTAGTCATAAATTCTTTATCGCACGCTTTAATGAATTCATAATTTTTACTCATTGTTTTTTCAACATAACGCTCAATATGAATAATAGCAGTTTGAAAGTGTGCATCAACTAAAGCGCCGATTAGGCGATTATTCCAATAAAAATTGTTTGTTGAAACTTTTAAAGTAGTGTTATTTAAGTATGTAGGAATCTTAGTTACATTAGTATAAACCGGAATTAAAGTATTGAAGACATTTGAACCAAAAGCCACCCATTCAATTGCCGCAATCTTATCATCAACATAAGGTCTAATTTGCGCAATTGATAAGAAACTTGTTCTACTTATACCAATTGGGCGATATATTGGCTTAAAATCTTTGATATTTTTAGCATAGCAATCATAATTAGTTCCTTGATAATGAGCGGATAAAGCATATTTAACATCATCAATAGTAATTTTTCTTTCTGGAACTAAACTCCAAGGAATATCATCAGACTCTAAAGTATAATCAGCATTATCTCCAACCCAAGTAAATGTTTTTGGATTAAAGTACTTTTCAATAAACCACGCTCTTGAAGTATTATAGGTATGATCTGAATCATCATGACTTCCAAAGGCAAGGCGCGGATTAAATTTTTCACCCATTCCTAAATCTAAATGATTATCTTTAATAAATTCACGCAAATCTTTTGAACAAATATTTTCTTTTTGTTCACCAAAGGCATCATCAAAATCGAAGACGTCTAAACCAAATTGATTTGGCATAACGACATATTGGTCATCTTTAACACGGCGGGCAATAAAGTGATGTCCACCAATAGTTTCTAACCACCAAATTTCATTTTTATCACTAATAGCGATGCCATTACTTTCATAAGTACCATATTCTTCTAATAAGGCACCTAAACGCAAAATACCTTCTTTAGCCGTCTTTATAAATGGTAAAACTAACATTACTAAGTCTTCTTCTCCAATTCCACCAGGAATAGCTTTTTTATTACCTTTCGCTTTTTGATAATTTACTAATGGATCGGCGCCTAAAACGCGCGGATTAGAAGTAATTGTTTCCGTTGCGGTCATAGCAACATTATGCTCATTAATACCACTTGCTCCCCAAATTCCTTCTTCTTTACTTACATTAGGCATATAAGTAAAGCGATATGAGTAATCAGGTAAAGGAATTGAAACATGTGATATTTTTGATTTATAAACGTTAGGCATTTTATTTGATAACATCACTGCCATTTTTTTAGCAGTAAATACGCCTGATGGCGAATCATCATTTCTTGCAATTAAAGTTGAACCATCATAGCTTGCTAATTTTCCTACTAATATTGTTGTACATCCCATAAATTTAAGTCTCCTTTATAACTTATTACCTTTTTTTAAATTATTTAAAGCATTTTCAATAGTGCCATTTGTCATTAAAGAAATTTTATGAATAATAGCTTTGGGATCTTCTTTCATATCTTCTTTAATCCATTTTAAGACAATAGCAACAAATGAATACTTATAAAAATCAGTAATAAACTTTTTATCTTCTTCATTAATAATGTATCCTTTAGATTTTTCATCCACTACTTTATAAATAATTGGATAAACAATTTTATATAAATAAGTTAATAGAACTTCTAATGATACTGAGTGATATATATTCATAATAAATGGTCGATCTTTTTTCATCAAATCGAAAATTGCTAAAAAAGCATCTTGCCATGTTTTATATGTTGCTTTATCTTTTAAAACTTTATCAGCATCTTCTAAACATGTCCATTCTACTAAATCAGTTATACTTTCAAAATGATAATAAAAAGTTTGACGATTAATATCGCATCTTTCCGTTATATCATTAACGGTAATTTTCGATAATGGTTTTTCTAATAATAATTCTTTTAAAGTAAAAGAAATCGCTTTTTTTGTTGTTAAACTACTCATAAATATCACCGAGTTAAGTATAGCATAAATTAGTAAAAGTTTGTAAAAAAAAACGCACTAGAGATTATCTAATGCGTTAATGATTTTACTTTAATAAACCGCTACTTTTAAGAAGAAGCTCAATGTCTGTTCCTTTAACTTTCTTTTTCACAAGTTTTAATAATTGTTTTTCTTTGAAAGTTAAGTGTACATCTTCAATTGATTTCTTGTCTAAGCCATAGTATGCTGCTTTTAATAATTCACGAACATCATAGGCACTTCCCCAAACTTCTGGGACAGCACGGTCAATATTAAGTAAAGTATATACTGCTTCCATACCGGTACGGATGGAATATTCCGTTGTGAATATTGTATCACGTGGAGTTTCCGCAAATTGACCAAGGAAAGCAAAGTTTACTGAACCATGAGGTACTACTAATGGACGATCAGACCATTTTCTTGGTTGGAAGAAAGCATTAATGTAAGGCATGAAGCAAGTTGTAGTGTTACATCTATTTTTAGCGTATTCTTCAATTTTATCTTTGGATACACCTATATGATATAACCATTCTTCTGCTACTTCGTAACCTTTACAATCTCTCATTGCTTTCTTAACATAGTTACCTTCTTTATTAGTATTTAAAGAATATAACCATACTAATACCATATTCTTATCTTGTGATTTGAATTGAGGTTGGCGGTTAATAGTCCAAGATAAATACCAGTTCTCAGTTGAGTCTTTAACTGTAACAATGCCACCTGTAGTTACTTTTCCTTCACGAGGGTCACGTTTACAAATATTCATGATATGTTTAATAATATCTTCATCACTTGTTGCAATAGTGGCACTCATCCAGTTTGTGGCATTTGTATCATTACAGAACGCTAATGGATTACCATATTCACCATGTGTTGCTTGTTTTGCAATATTACGCCATAAATCCCAAGATTCACCAACACCATCCTTAACGTTACTTAAATCTGGTGCATGATTTTGATCACCATAGCAAGATGTATCAGTACAGCAACCATTAGTGATAAACACTAAGTCATCTTCAACTAAATCAATTGTTTGTTCTTTGTTATCTTTGATATAAACAATTTGTTTTGCAACTTTCTTATCACTAACTGTATCAATAATTACATTTTTAACATCGACACCATATTCGATTTTAACACCATGACTTGTTAAATATTTGACAAGAGGCAAAATCATTGATTCAAATTGATTGTATTTAGTAAATCTTAAAGCTGAGAAATCTGGTAAACCATCAATATGGTGAACATAACGGCATAAATAACGTTTCATTTCTAGAGCTGAACACCATTTTTGGAATGCAAACATTGTTTGCCAATATAGCCAGAAGTTAGTTTCAAAGAATGATTCTGGTAATACTTCAGAAATTTTCTTATCTTCAAGATCTTTTTCTGGGGTAATAAATAATTTTGTTAATGCTAAGGCTGAATCCTTATCTAATTTAAACATTTTATCAGTATGGGCATCTTGTCCGCAATTGATAGATGCACGGCATAATGAATAGTTTGGATCGTGTTTATTTAACCAATAATACTCGTCTAATACTGAGATATTAGGTGTTTCAATAGATGGAACATCTCTAAACATATCCCACATACATTCAAAGTGGTTATCCATTTCACGACCACCACGCATATAGAATCCTTTAGTGATATCCTTTCTTCCATCACAAGATCCTCCTGCTAATTCTAATTTTTCTAATAGGTGAATGTGTTCACCTTTCATTTGTCCATCTCTAACCAAATAGAAGGCGGCAGATAAACCTGCTAAGCCTGTACCAATAATATAGGCTGATTTTTTGTCTACTCCTTCTGGTTTTTCTGGGTGAGCAAATGCTTCATAAGTTCCTGCTGAATAATACATAATTTTTTCCTCCTTATTCGCTTACAACAATATATTAAGCAAAATAAAGAATAAAAAAATATGCAAAAATACTAGGTTGTCTAATATTTTTACATATAATTTTTTTTAATGTTTTTTTAATATATTTTCTTAAATCTATCCATATTTTTAGACTTTTTTGGCAATTTGTCTAAAATTACATCATCACACAATTTAAATCACTAATTATAATCTTGACTTTTTTGTTACCTTGAATTACTTTCTTCACCTTCCGCACGTCATTTCCACACTAACATCAAAAGCATCTTTTCTCATCTCTATTCCAACACATTTTTATTTTAGCATTTACAGGTATTGATAAGTAAGCGTCAAAGATCGACCATAACGAATCTTATTTTGATAAAGGGAATCGATTTTTAAAATTCCAAGGCAAAAG
>CAKPBC010000004.1 GCA_934140155.1 uncultured Bacilli bacterium
CTTTTGCCTTGGAATTTTAAAAATCGATTCCCTTTATCAAAATAAGATTCGTTATGGTCGATCTTTGACGCTTACATATATTAAGAATGTACTCTGAGTACAAAAAAAGGCAATAAATTAATATCGCCTTAATAAATCAAATGGTCGGGAAAACAGGATTCGAACCTGCGACCCTCTGGTCCCAAACCAGATGCACTACCAAGCTGTGCTATTTCCCGAGATGGCGCGCCCGACAAGAATCGAACTCGTAACCTTTAGATTCGTAGTCTAACACTCTATCCAGTTGAGCTACGGGCGCATCAACACGCCTATATAATATAACAAATTGATAAATAAAAATCAATAGTTATTTTTTATTTGTTTGGAGGTTCCTGACGGAGTTGAACCGACGCTCATTGAGTTGCAGTCAATTGCCTTACCACTTGGCTAAGGAACCATCGCAAGCAACGAAAGTATGATAGCACAAAGCCACCTATTTCGCAATATATTTTATTAGAATTTATTCTTTTTTATGCGTTCAAAGACATAAAATTGTGTTTTTTGCCGAGTAGTGATAAGAAGGCGGCTATTAGGCCGCCTAAATTTTCTACTTATTTGCTCTTTTACGACGTGAGCGAACTGAATTATAATTTACGATAATTTTTGTTACTGCAAATACTAATACTGCACCCACAAAAGTCGCTAATATTACATAGTATATTGTCATTGATGTGTAAGCTCTAATTTGTCCCCACATAATAACAACTTTTTCATTAACTGATTCAAAATCATTCATTACTGCACATCTTTTTAATGTTTCAGCATCTGGGTATTGAGTTAATAATTGATTCTTGCGTTCGCTATATGGATAAAATGAAGTGCTTCTTCCTTCCATATAGTCTCCAAATATATAACCCAAATCATAAGAATCTTCTAATTCAAGCTCATCGGTATATTCTTCCCAAGAGCTTGTATCAGTTGGAAGAATGCCAGTAATAGAATCTTCGTCTTTAGCAATACATAAGTAATATTTTCCGTTATAAGCAACAATACTTCCATCAACCATTTCTTCACTATCTTCATCAAAGTATGGTCCAAAGTAATTTGCTTCTGCATCATATTCTGGGACTCCATATTTATAAACAACTTGATCAAATACATCAGAACCAGAAATAAATGAAGTATAACCAATATAATCCATATTACGCGCAGCATTTTCTGGACGAGATAAGAAGTCAATAAATGCTATAGCAAGTCTACGATTAGATTTATTTGGCAAGAACCAACCATCATACCAAACATTTCCGCCTTCTTCAGGAACGTAATATTCAAGTTCAGTATTATATTCACCGCTTGAGCGATAATCTATTGATTGGTCAATAGAATAAACAGCATCACCAGACCAAGCTAAATTCATTTTAATTTTTCCAGTAATAATATCATTTTTACCAGAATCAACTTCAAATCCAAAAATATTTTGTTTTAAAGAAATGATTTCATTTTTAACTACATCAATAATTGGAGCATAATCTTCTTCATTAATAACTAAATCAAATACGTTTTGAATAGTTTCTGTTAAATCATCAGTTTTTGCTCTTTCTACTGCTTCTAAAAATTTCTTTTCATTTTCACTTGGATTTTCTTTATTAACAAGATTTTTATATGCATGCATTAATCCAACAACGAAAGTATCGCGCATAGAATTTTTAATTGAAATTAAATTTTTATAATTTGAATCCCAAAATACATCCCAAGATTTAACATCTTCTCTTATTGTTTCACTGCAATTAGCGTCATAAATGATGCCTAATGTTCCCCACATATATCCCGCAGCGTAATTGTCTAAGCTAGCTTCTTTAACACCATCATGATCAACATCCGCCATCATGGATTTTAATTTATTACGAACTTCTGTCGCGGCATATTCATTATAATTAGGAACTTCGGTTGCAATATCTAATGGTTCCACTAATCCTTCTCTAACCATTTTTTGAATCATATAATCTGAAGTACAAATTAAGTCATATGTACCTTCTGGTTGTAAAGTGAATTGGTTATACATCGTTTCATTAGTATCATATGTATAATAATGAACTTTACAGTTATATTCACTTTCAAATTCTTCAATTAAAGATTCATCAATATAGTCTGAGCAATTATAAATGACAAGATTATTGTCATCTTTTTTAGCATTTAATACTTGTTTAACTGGTTTAACAAACTCTTCATTATGAAATGAAACATTACTTGTTAACAAACAAGAAAATAAAACTAGTAATGAGAATTTAGAAAATACACTTTTCATTTACTAAAATCCTCCTTGACGTCTTTTTACAACTTTTTTAGATTTATAATTGCTATAAAGAGTATTACCGACGACAACTACTAACACTAATAAGAAGATAATTGTAGTTAAAGCACGCACTTCAGGTGGAATTGGGTGCTTAGCAATAATCTTTTGAATATAAGTTGAAATAGTTTCAAAAGATGGTTGTTTTAAGTATTGAGTAATAACAAAATCATCTAATGATAATGTAAAAGCAATCATAAATCCTGAGATAATACCAGGTAATATTTCTGGTAAAACTACTTTATATAAAGCATAGCGAGGCTTAGCACCTAAATCTAAAGCTGCTTCATATGCACTAGGATCCATTTGGACAAGTCTAGGCTTAACATTTAAATAAACGAAAGCAATAGTTAGCACAACGTGACCAATTAATAATGTAAAGAATGAGAATTTCCAAGAAAGAGAAACCGCTAAAACAGCTAACGAAAGAGCCATAACAATTTCCGCATTTACAACTGGAAGTTGGTTCATTGTTTCTACAATTTTTCTTGTTTTCTTAGAGGAATAGAATACACCAATTGCGCCTAGTGTTCCAAGAATTGTTGATACAACTGCACTAGTAACAGCAATAAGGAATGTGTTACCAACCGCATTCATTAATTCTTTGTTTTTGAATAAGTCACTATATAACTTGAAAGAAAAGCCATTCCAAATACCAACTTGATCAGAAACAGTGAATGAATAAACAACTAAAAGTAAAATTGGAAGATACATCAATAAGAGAATTAAATAAACATAACTTTTTGCTAATATTTTCTTTACCATATTGACTCCTTCCCCTCGTTATCTTTAGAAAACTTACGAGAAATTACCACGCTTATGGCGATAAGTAATAACATAATCAAAGCCATAAATGATCCAAAATACCAATCGTTTTGATTGAAGTATAAATCAATATAGCTACCAAATAAGACAACATTATATTCCGATAAAATATCAGAAATAACATAAGAAGATATTGTTGGCATAAATACCATTGTTGCTGCCGAAACAATGCCAGGCATTGTCATTGGAATTATAACCTTAACAAATGTTTGAATTGATGTTGCACCTAAGTCTCTACTTGCTTCAATTTGATTACGATCCATTTTAAGCATCGTAGTGTATAAAGGTAAAATTGTAAAAGGTAAATAGTTATATACCAAACCAATAATTGTAGCGGCTTCTGGATATGAACCTCCTGATAATCCAATCCAAGTTAATAAATCACGAGTTGCACCAGTACGGATAACAAAGTTAATCCACATTGGCATAATAAATAAAGTAACTAACACCGCTGATTTATTAATTTTACGGTCTGCTAAAAAATAAGCAGCCGGATAACCTATTAATAAACACAAAATTGTATTTATTAGTCCATAAGTTAATGAAATAATTAATACATTAACATTTGTTTTGTCGCTAAAGAACTTAACTAAGTTGGAAAAAGAGAAAGTTCCTGTAACTTTATCAGTAAAAGCATAGAAAATAATTAAAAACACTGGAACAATGATGAAGAATAGAAAGAATAGAATATATGGTATTGCTAAATACTTTCTTTGGAATCTAAATTTCATATTTGCTAATGTCTCCCTTGATCTTTAATTGAATTTTATCACTAGCAATATTAATAGATACACGATCTGTTTCGTTGTAAGTGTATTCTGTTTCTACTACGAAATCTTCTTCATCTTTAGTACGAACTGTTACTTGATAATGGTCACCTTTATATAAAACAGAAACAATGCTACCTGGAACCATACCATCTTCCTCATTTTCGCAAATTTGTACATCATTTAAGTTTACAGTTGCTACTACATCAGCGTCATTTAAATCATATCTACGTCCTTTTTCATCAACTAAATAACCATCATCATCGATATGTGAATTTGGTAATAATTGTGTAACATTACATTCAAATGGTGTATCGGCAATAACAACACGATTTTTATTATCAATATAGGCATCTTGATAAACATTTGAACTTAAATCTTTTTTCATAATATGAATCATATCTGGCTTAATTGAAATACTTGCTTCAACATTGCTTGGTAAATCACGTGTATCTTGAATTAAGACTTCGTTCTTTCCAACCATAAATACATATTGGTAATGGATACCTTTAAAGATTTTATCAACAATTTTTCCATCGACCATGCCTTTACCAACTTCACCAAGTTCGATATCTTCCGGTCTAACAACAACATCAACTTTCTCATTTACGCCAAATCCTTCATCAACGCAATCAAATAAATGGTTTAAGAAACGAACTTTCTTATCGCCACGATAAGTAGCATTATAAATATTTGATTCACCAATAAAGTCCGCTACGAAAGCATTCTTTGGCTCATTATAAATATCGGTTGGTGTACCAATTTGTTGAATTTGACCATCTTTCATAACAACAATGATATCAGACATTGTTAAAGCTTCTTCTTGGTCATGGGTAACATAAATAAATGTAATACCTAATTTTTTATGCATTTGTTTTAATTCAAGTTGCATATCTTTACGCATTTTTAAGTCTAAGGCGCCTAGTGGTTCATCTAAAAGTAGAATTTCCGGTTCATTTACAATAGCGCGAGCAATAGCTACACGTTGTTGTTGTCCACCACTTAAAGTTGTAACATCGCGATCTTCATATTCCTCTAAATCAACGATTTTCAAAGCATTCAATACTTTGTCATCAATTTCTTTAGCGGTTAATTTTCTTTCTTTTCCTGTTTTTGGATCTTTAATACGTTTTAACTTTAACCCAAAAGCAATGTTATCATAAACGTCTAAGTGTTGAAATAAAGCGTATCTTTGGAATACGGTATTTACTGGACGCTTATGTGGCGAAATCAAAGTAATGTCTTGACCATTAAGTGTAATACTACCTGATGTTGGAAGTTCAAATCCTGCGATCATACGTAAGGTTGTAGTTTTACCACATCCAGATGGTCCAAGGAAAGTCACAAACTCACCTTTATTAACATAAAGATTAAAGTTTTCGACTGCGTATGTATTACCAAACTTTTTACATACGTCTTTTAAGCGAATAATTACATTATCCTCCATTTGATTTACCTCTAAAACTTTCTATGAAATTTTGCGCTATTTTTTGATAGTTTTTTTCACGACAAAAAATATACAAAAAACGAATCAAAAAATCAACACTTTTTTTAATATTTTTTTTCAAAGTGTTTTTTGAACTAAATTTTGAAATTTAAAAAAAGCACAAATTAATTGATTGTATCGGTGTTTTAGTTACTTTTTTGCATTTGAAAAATCGCTTAAATTTTTTTAATGTTTTTTAAGCAATTTTTTGTTACCATTTTTTGATGTGTTTTTTTGGTAAAAAAGTAGCAAATATTTTAAGATTAAAATTTATCTAAAAATTGTTATTAATTTTGTTATTAATTTATAGCTATTTTCTTTATAAATTTTATTATAAATATTTAATATTAATATACGTTATATTTACAATAAATTTTTTACTGTCTCTTGATATATTTTATAAATTATTTGGAGAATATTATGTTGCGAAAAATAATCATTGTATATGATGTTAGTTTCACGTACCATACTTAAATTTTCAATTGGTAAAGCACGTAACTTATCTTTTTTTATTTCGTCTAAGCAAGCACTTCTAGGAAGAATAGATACTCCAAGATTTTTTCTTACTAAATCTTTAATAGTGGCAATATTATCAACTTCTAAAATAACGTTGAAATTATCCACTGATTCATTCATAGATATCAAAGTTGAATCAAAAAGTATTCTAGTAGCAGAATCCGGCAATCTTAAAATCATCTTTTCTTTTTTTAAGTCTGCAAGAGTAACAACTGCTTTTTTTGATAAGCGATTATCCTTTGCTAATACACACACTAAATAATCTGTATCAAGTAGCAATGACTTATATTTTAAAGGATTTGCTTTTTCTTCAATAATCGCTAAATCAATTTCAAAATTATCAAGTTTATTATAAAGATTTTTTATAGTATCAGTAATAACTGTTATATTTAAGTTATTGATTTCGTTACTACATTTTGCTAAAACAACCATCATAAAATTACTCTCAGAAGTATGGGTAATACCTATTCTTAAATTAGTTGTACTTTTCTTTATATCTTTAATTTCTACTTTAATTTTATCATAAAGTGACATAATTTTTTTAGCATATTCCACAACAATTTTGCCTTCTTCAGTAAGCAAAACTTCATTTTTCTTACGAATTACTAGTTTTGTATCAAATTCTTCTTCTAGTTGTTGAATGTGATGGCTCACAGCAGGTTGCGTCATCATTAGTTCATTTGCGGTACGTGTAAAATTCTTAGTTTCAGCCAAAGTTATTAATGTAAGTAACTTATTATCAATCATAATTTTTTCTCCTAACTATAAATATTTTTTATCGTTTATGACAAATAAATAATTTTTCTTTATCTAAAATTAAGTATATAGTATAAGGCGTTGATAATCAACTAAAAAGAAAGGAGAAAATGATATGTTAAATTTCAAAGTCTTTCAGCTTACCTTAATAAAGTACAATTTTTGGCATTATGGATTAAGAAGTAAAGAACTATTATGTAAAAAAATCGGAATCTCTACAAAATATATAGATTATGAAGAAATACTTGGTATCGGTTATAAAGAATTTGGTCTTACCGGATTAATAATATCTAATATATCATTACTATTTCTCTTGACTCTTATATTAGTTGGTGTTGATATTGGAAATCATTTTTTTAAAAGTGCATTTTTATTGCTATTGTTAAATTCTATTAGTTTTGTTTTGTGTTTAAAAAAATTCGACTTGCTTAATAAATTATCAATCTCTAAGTCTGTTGCTATTTTATTCTTACTATTAACTTATTTTTTCAATTTTTATTGGTCGGTTAGTTTATTGTTTCTTGCAATTTATGAAAATATATTAGCGTTTAATAAGGAGGTACATTATGACTATTTATGATAAATTAGGTATTACTTCACCTGTTAGCATCACGATTATATCAATTGCTGTCATGCTATTTGCTGGTTTTTTATTAACACGTTTAACCAAATTAATAAAATTACCAAATGTTACAGCTTATATTATGGCCGGGATATTGATAGGGCCATATTGTTTAAATCTTATTCCTACAAACTTTGTAACAAATACAAGTTTTCTTGCCGATGTATCTTTAGCATTTATTGCTTTTAGTACTGGTGAGTTTTTTCGTTTTGATACTTTAAAAAAGAATGGAGGAAAAGTAGTAATTATAACTGTTTTTGAAGCGCTACTAGCCTCAATATTGGTATTCATTGTATCTTACTTTATAATGCATTTAGCTTTACCTTTTTCTATTGTATTAGGAGCTTTAGCCGCCGCAACAGCACCTGCTTCTACTATGATGACAATTAGACAAACTAATTCCAAAGGTGATTTTGTCGATACTTTACTTCAAGTTGTAGCATTAGATGATGTTGTTGGTTTAATTGCTTATAGCGTAGCAATTTCTATTGCAATGGCTTCTATTGCTGGGTCATTTAGTTTCATAAGTGTTGTTAAACCAATTTTGATTAACCTAGCCGCATTAGTTATCGGAGGACTATTTGGATTTTTAATGAAATTATTAATGCCAAAGAAACGTTCTAAAGATAATCGTCTAATTATATCTATCGCTTTATTATTTACATACTGTGGCTTATGTTCTATAGTTGATGTTTCACCTTTACTAGGATGTATGTGTATGTCTACTATTTATATAAATATCACAAATGATGATAAATTATTTAAACAATTAAATTATTTTACCCCACCTATCTTATTATTATTCTTTGTAAGGTCAGGTGTATCATTTGACTTAAAAGCATTGGTTTCATCATCCTCTATTGGTAGTGTTCCAATTATTGTTATTGGTGTCGTTTATTTCTTTGTACGTATCATTGGTAAATATGGCGGAGCTTATTTAGGATCCTTAATTGTTAAAAAAGATAAGAAAGTTCGTAATTATTTAGGATTAGCACTTATTCCACAAGCTGGTGTCGCTATTGGATTAGCGGCAATGGGTGCTAGAACAATTGGTGGAGAAGTTGGGGCTGCGCTTGAAACTATAATATTGGCATCAAGTGTATTGTATGAATTAATTGGACCTGCTTGTGCAAAATTATCTTTATTCTTATCTAAGTCTTATGACCCTAATAATAAAAACGTAGTAATTACAGAACAGTCTAAAGAAAATAAAGAGCATCTTGAAGCCAAAAATAAGATTGATGATTTAATTAAACAAATAAAAGAAATTCAATCTTCTCTTCCAGAACATGCACAAAATGATATGTCTGAAGAAGAAAAAGCGTTTGTCGAAGCATCAGAAGAATTGTTTTATACGGCTGATAACAACAATTATCGCCGATTCATAAATAAGCGTTAGGAGGTAAAAATTTATGAATTTTTTAGTAAAATTTATTGACCCACTTGCAAAGTTAATGGGTAATTGGTCTATTGAAATTAATGTATTTTCTATTATTTTTCGTATCTTAGTTGCAGTGATTATCGGAGCAATAATAGGATGTGAAAGATCTAGTAAAAGGCATTCTGCGGGATTAAGGACATTTATTCTTGTTACTCTAATGGGAGCGGTGTCCGCTATTATTGATTCAGCACTAGTTGATGAAAACTATAAACTATATTTGTTTTCTACTGCTGCAATTATTGGTACTGTTATTATTAGTGGCAATTCCATATTATTTTCATCTAAAAAGCAAATAAAAGGATTAACGACTTCAGCAGGATTATGGCTCTGTGAAATACTCGGGCTCGTAATTGGACTTGGTTTTTATTTAGTAGCTTTAATTTTAGCGGTTGTATTAATTCTTATTTTAGCCGTTTTACCAACACTTGAAATATTTTTAAAAGATAAATCCAATCATTTTGAAATACACTTAGAATTAAAAGATAAATCTAAATTACAAGACTTTATTTTTACAATTAGACAATTAAATTTAAGAATTGATGATATGGAAATAAATAATTCTTATTTCGGCTCTGGCTTGAGTGTATATAGTATTTCTTTAACTGATGTCAAGAAGAAATATCGTCATCATAAAGATATTATTATTGCTTTATCTACATTGGATTATGTATCTTTTGTTGAAGAATTATAAATTATTATTTGAAAAATAATAATAAGCATTTTATAATTAAGCGAGGTGAATATTTATGAAACGATTAAAGAATCTTTTATTATTCATACCTTTGCTTATTACTGTTAGTGCTTGTGATAGTTCTAGTAGTGGTTCCACTAGTGGATCTAATAATGATACTAACAATAAAGTAAATTTTATAACTGGTGATTTAACAACTAATAATCTTATTGAATTAAACTCTCAAGATCAACTAGAAGCTTTAAGAGAGAATGAATATGATTTCATAGTTTATGCTTATGTTCAAGGTTGTTCTACATGTAGAAGTTTTGAAACAAAACTACAAAAATATATTGAAAATTATGGCGTAGCCATTTATAAAATAAATTACACTAACACACTTTCTGATACTGACCCTATTAAACTTGCTAAAGGCGCTGCTCCAGCGATTGGATTTTATAAAGGTGGTAAAAAACTTTATATATCCGCTTATAACTCTAGCACACGTGATCAATTTACTAATGATGATAGTTTTAACAATATGATGAATAAATATGTTAGCTTACCTAATGCATTATTTATAGAGCCGCTTGATTTAGATACTAGAAAGAATATGAAAGAAACTATGACCGTATTATTTACACGCAGTAGTTGTGGCGATTGTAGTTTTTTGTTTGATGATTTTTTTAACGAATATTTAGCAACACACAAAAACAAAAAAATATATATGATTGAATGTGATAAAAAAGGAATTCGTTATGATGAAAATGGTGAATTCAATTCAACGCAATGGCAAGAATTTAAAGATAAATATCAACTATCTAAGAAAGGTTCAGAAGAATACGGATATGAAACAGGTGTTGTACCAACATTCCAATATTTCAAAGAAGGTATTTTAAGTGATAGCGATATTTATGTTAACGATTCATATGAATCAAAATTAATTGAAGGCACAAAAAAATATAAAATAACTATTACAAATAGTTTCCTTAACGATTTGATTGGTGAGTCGTTTGAATTCGATGCCACAAATGTTAGCGATGAAGATTTAGATAAAGCCATTTATATTGCAGTAAGAGATTTTGTAAAAGAAACGCATATAAAAGCATTAACTAACTTTCTTAACAAATATTAATAAAAGAGCACAATATTGTGCTCTTTATTTTGTTTCTTCTTTAATTCTATCAGTAATTTCTTGACATTTTTGATATATTTTTTCTATATCTTCTTCAAAATAAAACCTTCCATCCTCATAGAGAATTTTACCATTTATCATTGTCATTTTTACATTTTGTTTTGAACCAGAGTAAACAATGTTTTTGGTTATATTATTAATCGGTTGCATATTAGGTTGATGTAAATCAATCATGATAATATCCGCTAATTTCCCTTCTTTTAAAACATCAGCGTTATGTAAGCCCATTGCGTGAGCGCCGTTAACTGTTGCCATATATAGCACTTCATTAGCATCACAACTACTTGCATCATGACATTTAAGTTTTTGAAGTCCAGTTACCAAAAACATTTCTCTAAACATATCAAGTGCGTTATTTGATGCTGGACCATCAGTTCCAATAGCAATTTTAATACCTTTATCCATCATCTTTTGAATACTGGCAATTCCGCTTGCTAATTTGGTATTAGATCCAGGACAAGTAACAACATATAAATTACGACGTTTAAATATTTCTAAATCTTCATCGCTCATCTCAACACAATGATAAGCACCGCCGCCATAATTATATAAGCCAAGTTTTTCAAAATATTGTGTTGGTGTTAAACCATTATGACGTTCTTTACAGCCATTAACTTCGTCCAATGTTTCGGAAGAATGCGTGTAAACATCTTCTTTTAATTCATTAGCAAGTTTTGCTAATTCAACTAATATTGCTTCATCAGTGGTATATTCGGCATGAAATCCTAATTTATAAGTAATTAATGGCGATATATTGTTAAGTAATTTGTAATTATCACGCATTATTTGTACTGATTCTGTAAAATTATTAACACATCCTAGTACTACTGTTCTGAATCCTAGTTCTATTGAAGCTTTACAAAACGCTTTAGGCTCCATATACATATCAAAATTAGCGGTAATTCCACTTGTCAAGTATTCAGCAATAGCAAGTTTTGATAAATTATAAATATCATCACTAGTTAATTTAGCTTCCATAGGAAAAATTTTATCAAATAGCCAATCATGTAGTGGCAAATCATCGGCATAACTTCTTACAAAAGTCATTGCAGAATGTGTATGAGCATCTTTAAATCCCGGCATTAATAAATTACCATTGCAATCAATAATGCGGTCAAAAGTTCCATCTTTATCTTCTTTTCCAATATATTCAATTTTGTTCTCGCTAGTAATAAGCACGCCCTCTAATACTTCAAAGTCATTATCCATTGTTAAAATACGTGCATTTTTAAATTTTATACGCATAAACGCCCCTCCAACAAGCAATATTATTATGCCATAAAATCACATTATATAAAAGCAATAGTATTTAAATCTTACTTTATAGGCATAAAGTTTCGCCAAAATTATTTTATCATTGTTCATGATTCCTTTTGTGGTATAATTATTTTATATAGATTTGTGTAAAAAAAGGAGATTTTATGGGACCTTTATCGTTTTTAGGAAATGGAGCGGCATTTAATTTTAACTCCAATAATAATTGTGCTTATTTTATAGACAAAAATTGTTTATATTTAATCGATTGTGGTGAAAAAATATTCGATCATATTTTAGAAAAGAATCTACTTAAAAATATTGAAAAAGTATATGTTTTAATTACTCATCTTCATAGTGATCATATTGGCTCTTTAGAACCAATGATGTACTATATGCATTATTTTACAAATATTGAAACTCATGTTTATTATCCAAAAGGTTCAAGATTAAAAAAACTATTAATTTTAACTGGTTTAACTTTTCCTTTTGAAATTGAATCGCCAATAAATAGTAAAATAGGTGATTTTATATTTGAACCAGTTATCCAAAAACACATTTATGGAAGCTATGGGTATTTTGTTTATGGAAAATATAACTTCTTTTATAGTGGTGATACTTCTATTATTAATAAACGTGCTATAAAAGAATTAAAATCGAATAAAATCGATTGCATCTATCACGAAGTAACGATAAATCCTAACGCGATGATTCATACAACGTTAAATGATTTATGTTCTTCTTTTGATCTTGAATTAAGAAAAAAAGTAATATGCATGCATTTTTCTTCTCAAGAAACAATTGATGCTTGTATAAAAAATGGTTTTAGCATTGCAAAGGAGAAATAGTATGAACAAAGATAATATTTTTATTAGTTACGGACATAATACTTATGATGATATTATAAGAAGAGTTGCCGAAGATATAAGAAAATGTAATTATTCGGTTTTCGTTGATGTTGATTATTTAAAACAAGGCGATTGGGAAAAAATAATCGACAATCACATTAAAGACTCAAAATTCTTCTTATTTTTTATTTCTAAAAAATCTACTTCACAAGAAGGATATTGTTTAAACGAACTATGTCGAGCTGGCGAAATTGGCGCGACAATAATACCAATCAAATTAGATGAATCATTAACACCTCTTAGTATCAATAAATATCAAAGATTAAATTTAGAAGAATGCATTAATCCTGATAGCCAATTAATTGAATCTAAGTATCAACAATTTTTAATTGAATTATTAAATATTATTCAAAATAAAAACAAATTAGGATTTTCTAATGATGAAATACGTTTAAAAAATTGTTTAAAGCCTGTATCTTCTCGCGAAGATTTATTTAGGTTTTATTCACACTTTTGTGGAAGAAAAAAAGCTTTTGAAGTTTTTGAAAACTTCTTAGCTTCCGATAAAAATATTTTATGGTTTTACGCTCGTCCTGGATTTGGCAAAACAGCTTTTTCGAGCATGTTATGTTGGAATTATCCTGACGCGATTGGGGCTATTCACTTTTGTAAATTCAACAATTCTGATCGCACTAATTCCAAAATAATTTTTACTTCTATTGCTTATCATTTAAGTAATTTTATTCCTGAATATAAGACTAAACTTATTAATTTACCAGACTTAGATACAATCTTTGAAAAAAATGCCAGTAGAATTCTTGAATATCTTATTTTAGAACAACTTTATGATATTCATTTATCAAAGCCAGTTGTAATTATTCTTGATGCCCTTGATGAATGCTCATGGCGCGGAGAAAATGAAATTTGTGATATTTTACAACGTGCATATCGTAATAATGAAATTCCAAGTTGGTTAAAATTTGTTATTACTAGTCGTAATGAAGCGGAAATACGTCGTTACTTACTACCTGTATCACAAGTATCAGATGCTTTAGAAGTTACTTCTGAAGATGATTTAAGAGAATATTATCACAAGCAATTTCCTGATATAAATGAAGAAACTGTTTCGCGTTTATTATCTAAATCTGAAGGTTCATTCTTATATGCTTCCGAGATATGCAAACAAATTAAAAGTGACAAAATTAGCCTAAATGATATTAACTTCTTCCCAGTTGGTATATATGGTTTCTTTAGAGATTGTTTTGACCGAATTTTTGGTTCTTCACAAGGTAACTCCGATTTATACAAAGAAGTAAAACCATTATTAGAATTTATGTGTATTACGCCTAAATCTGTTGATGAAGATTTTCTATGTGAAGTTTTAGGATATGATAAATATCGTTTAAGAGAAATACTAATTAAATTAAGTGGATTATTTCCTATTAAAAACAAATGTATTGAGCCACTACATAAATCACTTATTGATTGGCTAACTGATGAAAGTGATGTTTCTCATATTTATTACATTGAAAAAATACGTGGCTATAAAACGCTCTATAATTACTATAAAAAGAAATATGATAGTCATGAATATTTATCAGATAAAGGTGTATTAGAATCATTTGGCAAAGTGTTAATTGAATTAAATAAAAAAGATGAATTATTTAACTTACTCAATGATTTTGATTTTCAAATGGCTAAAATAAAATATCTTTTCTTTGATTCAGGATTAGAAAGTTATATTGATGAAATAACTTGGTTATATGACTCTAATGATAATGAAAGATGTTTAAATATATTTAAAGGCGAAGTATTTAAAACTATTTTCTCGAATTATCGTCGGATTCTATATAACTCTGGATTATTCTTTAATTTAAAAGAAATTGGTTTAAGTGTTGCTTTGAAAACTGAAGGAGAATGGAATTTAGAAGGCGAAATTGGTAAAGTTTTCTATTATTACATCGTTGAAAACTTTGAACGCGCAATCTCTAAAGCTAAAGCCTTAATTACTAAAAACGAAGAAATCAAATCTCAACCTGCTTTGCTTGCTGAAGTATTAAATGTTAAAGGATTATCACAAAGAAAGATTGTGGAATTTGACGAGGCACTAGAATCATTTGATGAAGCTATCGAATATGCAAAAACCGCTATCGAAGATGAATATACCGGTGATAGTGATCCTTCTTTTGAAATGTCTCTTTCCCATCTAATTAAAGGTAAGATTTATACGAATATGATTAATTTTCATGAAGCAAATAAAAATTATAAAAAGGCTATTAAGTATTTATCTAATAACATTGAAGAAATGGGTAATTGCGATCGTAAAATTTCGAACACTCTCTTTTTAGCGGAGGATTATCGTGTCTTTGCTGATTCTTTAATTTGGGAAGGCGAATATGATGACGCTAGTGAAAAACTAAAAGAATGCGAAGATATATATATTACCAATAAGCAAACAATGGACCGCTATTATATTAGATTTAAATATACAACTCAATTACTTCTTGCGATGTCTGGGGATGTAGTTTCGGCTATTAACAATTTAAATGCTTTACTATCAAATAAAATCAAAGGTAAATACGATAATGGACAAATAAATATGATTTTAGCTTTAGCAATTTTACTAGGCAAAGATAACGCATCTTATATGGAAGGTCTAGAGCACGCCAAAAAGGCTAGTGATATATTTGAAAATATTGACGCATCAATGGAAGCAAACATGGCTAATCTTATTGTAAAAAAATTATATGCTAAACAAGGCATTAACAAAAAAGTAGATTTTGATTTTGAAAACGAATATATCGAAAATTGGATTAATTACGTTGAAGAAATCATTGATAAAAAGTTAGGTGATTAACAATGTTTAACATTGATGATTTAAAAGAATTAGAAACTATTATCAAAAGAACTGGCGAGGAAATAAAGTCTAGTAAACCGCACATTTTAAAAAACAAATCTATTCATGATTGGCAAACTTATAATGATATTTTAATAGAAAATTCTTTGATAAAAGCCATACAAAACACATATAAAAATGTAAATATTATAAGTGAAGAAAACTATTCCGAAAACAAATTAATTGATGATACATTTGTAATTGATCCAATTGATGGAACATGTAATTTTGCTGATAATATTGATATATTTGGCATCCAAGTTGCTTATTTTAATAATAAAACATGTATTGCCTCTTTTATATATTTGCCCCATAAAAACGAAATGTATTTTGCTTATAAAAATAAAGGTTGCTTTTTAAATGGTAAACAAATTTTTATTGATAAAACCAGAAAAACAAATGAAGGTTTTCTGATTATAAGTGATTATTATGATAATATTGAAATACCTATGCAAAACCAATTTAAATTAGTTTATAACTTACAAAAACATTTTTTAAAAACTCGACATTTCGGAGCAGCATGTTATGATTTCTCTTTGCTTGTTAAAAATAGCGCAACTGCTTATGTAACTTATTATCATAAAATTTGGGATATTGCTCCTGGTTTATTACTAGTCCAAGAAGCTGGTGGTGTTTACGAAAACATTGAAGAAGATGGCTTTGATTATTCTAATAAAGGAATAATATTTACTAATAATAAAGAGAATTTAGAAATGATAAAAAACGAGTATAAAAAAAGCATATCGTGTTGATATGTTTTTTTATTTTTTAATATGTAATGGACCATATTGTGGAGCATTATCTAATTTGATATTTCCAATTTTACAAGTACTTGTTGAACCATCAACCATAAAGTAAATTGCTTCATTAGGTCCAATATATTGTGTGGTAGGTAGAATCATTTTTAATTCGTATTGGCCTATTTCAATGTCAGAAAATTCAAATAATCCTGTAGCATCAGTAATGGATCTAGATATTTCATCTTGATTAATATCCATTAAAATCATCGTAACATCGCTAATACCTTCATTTTCTTTGTTTATTACAAATCCTTGAACAAGTGAAAAATCGTTATAGGAACCATTATTTGATGGTAATAAATCACATCCACTAAGAGAAAAAACAGTACCTAATGAAAATAACGCTATTGCGATTTTTTGTTTCAATTTATTGATTCTTTTCATGATTTCAACTCCTTAATCCGATTTCATCGTAAACGTTCTTATGTCTTTCTATGTCTTTTTGAGCTTTTTCAATTTTATTAACATCTTTCGATTTAACAAATATGCAACGGCAAATACGACATATTCTAGCCCACGGATATAAAATTGGGTATTTATTCAAATACGGATACATCAATTTCATCTTTTCATGGCTTGGGAATAATGCTGTAAGATAAAATTTAAATTTGGATTGCTTTTTACCTGCTAGTCTATTAGCGTAGTAATTTGAATTTTTACTATGACCATGTGTACCAGATTGGATAATAATTTCAACATAATCATTTAGGTAAGTAATAGGTTGATACTTTACTTTATCAAATCCAAAGAAATATCCAATTACATTATAAATAGAATTTAAAAAGTTTTCTAGACCAATTTTATTAGTTTCCTTCTTTATATTTTCAAAATCAACCTTATCATCATTAAACATATAGTAAAAATCAATAAAAGGACGAATACCAGCGCCATCACCTTTAAAATGTTTAGCAAGATGAGCAATTTCATACATTACAAAATAAATATCATCAAATTTATATTCATGTTCTTCTACTTTTAAAGCATGTTCCCAAGGTGACACGAAATAACCATTCCATTGTTTTGGATCTTTAAATAAATGATGATGCAATTCCATAATCATATTGTTTTTTTGAAATTCAATGTGATGTAGCCATGCATGACCTTGTTGATATCCTTCATTTACTAATACTTTTGTGGCTAAATCAATATCTTTTTCACGAACTAAAACATCAACATCACCTTGTAAACGTAAAAAGTGCTTAGGATATATTTTTCTAATGACACTACCTTTTAATAAGATAAAATCTATTTTATTCTCATTAAAGATCCTTTTTATCTCATCAATCATATGATTTTGATTTTCATAGACAATAGTTGCACTTAAGTAATATTTTTTTAATCGTGGATCTTTATAAACACTATATAGTTGGTGAACAAGGGTCTGATCTTTAAATACTTGAACTACATCTTTAATATTTTCTGGAACGGCAAGAATTTTTTTATTTACCATAGCATCAAGTATTTCTTTAGTTTGTTCATTACTAATCATTTTCTATCTCCTCCAACTTTATTTCTTTGCATTCTTGAATTTCTAAATTACGATGCGAAATCATAATTATTGTTTTATGAAGTTTTAATAAATTACTAACTATTTTTGTTTCTACTTCTTTATCTAATGCGGAAGTAAATTCATCTAATAATAAGACATCATTATTTTTTAAAATAGCAATAGCAATTAATATTCTTTGAATTTGCCCTAATGATAAGCCTTGACCGCGTTCGGTTAAAACATTATCTAATTTTTTAGGCATTGCCATAATTTCATCATAAATACAGCTTAATTTTAGCGCTTCATTAATTTCTTCTTCTGTTTTATTTTTAACAAACAAAGAAATATTTTCTCTAATTGAACCGCTAAACATTATGACTTCTTGTGGAACATAGGAAAATAAATTACGTGTATTAGCGCCAACATTTATTTTATTGTTATCTTTATCAATAATATAAATTTCGCCTTCTTTTGGTTTAATAAACCCTAAAAGAAGATTAATTATTGTTGATTTACCAATACCAGATCTTCCTTTGATAGCTACTAAATCATTTTTATTTACAACAAATGATAAATTCTTAATAACTTGCTTATCGTAGTCAAAACTAACATTATCAAAAACAATTTGTTTAAAATCAACATCTAATAAATTTTGTTCTTCTTCTTTTAAGGCAAATATTTCTTTTATGCGTTTATCGCTAACTTTAAAAGCATAATACTTATTTAATACACGAGATAAAGATGTAAATGGCGTTTCAAAATAATTTACTAATTGAAGTAATGAAACTAAAGTACCATAAGAAAATGCATCAGGATACTTAAACAACATAATTGCTCCATAAATCAAAGCAACAATATATGTAAAATTAAGAACGGATAACAACCCAGCAGACCCAATAATAGCAAAATTATGATAACGGTATTTAGCATCAAAGTTTTCTTTGCTACGTTTATTTAATAATTCAGTGGCGCTTTCTTCAGCATTCATTGCTTTAATAAGTTTAATATTTTCTGTAGATTCTTGCATATAAGAAATTAAGTTACCATCTTTAGCTAATGAATCTTTTTGAAGCTTTTTTACTTTTCTTCCATAAAATCTTGAATAACAAAATGCTAATAAACCAATTACTAAAGCAACAAGTAGAAATCTCCAATCAATAATAATTAACGCAATAAAAGCAAATAAAAACTTTGATATATTTAAAATGGTGGCAGGAATAACACTAAAATATCCATCTGTTACATTTTTAACATCATTAATATAAATATTTGACATTTCACCCGAATGAATAAAACGAATTTGAGAAATATCTTTTGATAAATAGCTTTGATATATTTTTTCTTTTAATTCTAATTCATAATTTATTGATGCTTTGTTAAAGATAAAGTTATAAATAATTTTAAAAGTTATTTGAATAACCACTACACCAATTAAGCAACCAGCATACCCCAATAAAATATTCCATTTGCTTTGATCATGTGTTAAAGCAACATTAATTAAATCCTTAGTTAAAAAAGTAACTACTATTAAACAAGCAGAAAGCAAAACATTTAATACACATAAAAATGTTAATGCTATTTTCTCTTTAGTTTTAATAATAACCACTTCACTTTCAAAGTTATAAATCTAATAAAATAAACATTCCATAAGCTAACTTTAAAGCGATACGCAAAACTAGTAACTGGAATGGTTTTATTTTTTGTTTTGTATGAAATCATTTTAGCAATAACTTGATCACTTCTAACATTTTTTTCAACATTCAATTGATTATCGCCAAGCATAAATAAATGATTGTTTTTTATTTTATATACGCGATGTAAAACATATTGTCCATTATCTCTTTTATAAAATAAAACATCTTTCTTTTTTATTTTGCAATTTGTGATTTTTTCTAAAGTAACCAAATCACCAGCATGGATGAAAGGGAGCATTGATGTTCCATTAACGGGCATTTCAAATTTTAGATTTTTTTCAAATGCCACATTCATAACCTCAACAATTTGTGAGATGCTATTCATCAATTACACCTAGTTCAATAAATTGTTTTAAAATTCTTGTAACATCTAATTCTAAAACATCTTCGCTAACATCATAGGTTTCAAGCATTTTATTAATAATTTGTTCTTTATCTAATCCTTCTTTAACCATTTGATAAATAGCTAAACTAGTTTCATTAAGATTAATAATCTTTTGAACACTCATATAATCATGATTTACTGGAACTAGCATACTTTCATCATCAATTGTTTTTAAGATAAATTTATCACTTGTTTTCATTGTTAAAATCCTCCAAAGTATTCTTTACAAGCATTACAGCTTCACTAGATATATTACATCCTAACTCATAAGTAGGAATCTTTAATAACTCATCAGTCATATTGTTCCATTCGTTACTAGATTCTTTATCAAATGGTTGGATAACTTGTTTTAAAATTTTAAAGAATGCTTCTTTTTTTGTAATTTTAGAAATCTCATTATTTTTACTTTGATGCAAAAACACTATTGCCGCAAGCGGAGCTTTAATATTATTATCTATTTGATGTTTTCCACTCCATGGATTTCCATATAATACCATCTCATTATTTTCAAAAATAATAATGTTTTTATCATCATTAATATATTCTACTCCCGGAACATATTGTTTCCAAAGTCTCGTATGTGTTGATTTTCCAACACCTGATGCAGCACTAAATAATATTGCTTTGTTGTTATAACAAATAGAAGATCCATGCATCCAAATTGCTTGGTGCTTTTTCATAATGAACCATGGAAATACATATTGTGTTAATAAATATTCTTGGTTAGCCATAACATTAATATCATCTTTTAATATATTAATAATTGTTTCTTTCATATCATAAATAATACTTGCATAATAAAAGCCAGTTTTATCATTCTTTTGATATTGAATAGTTTTATCATTATATGAAAAGATATCGTAAAATTTTGTTTTTTTAGTTAATTGGCCATAAATATCAATGTTTTCAACTTCGTTAACAATCATACTAAAATCATATTCTTGGTTAGAAACTTCATATTTTTTTAATGAATTCAATAATATTGAATTGTTAAGCAGTTTAAAATTAATCAACTCATTTGCTATTTTACAAATCATCAAAGAAACAGCTCCTTTAAGCAATATCTTTAAGCAATTGCCTAAAAATTATTACTATAGTAATAATAGCGATTATTGAACAAAAAAACAAGATTTTTGCTACTATATGTGAATTTTAACTATTTTTTACTATATTTTGTATAAACATATTCAATCATTGATAAGGCAAATTGGTGGGCAATTAATTCTTCATTATTAGCAATGAATTTTGCTTCTTCAACATTATCATGAAATAAAATTTCCATTAATGCTTTATCTTTTGCCTTAGAATTTTTTATTTCATATAATTTTGATCCATCTTTAACACCACGTCTTTTAAAATTACCTAACGACATAAAGTCATTATAAATTGTGTTGTTAAATTCATATGATGAAATAGTATATATTTCACTACCACTTCCACCACCAGCGTTAGAATGCAAAGCAAAATGAATATCCGAGTTAAAATTATTGCTCTCTTTAACCGAGTCCGTTAGCGACAAATATCGCAAATTAACTTTTACATCTAAAAATTGATATGTAAGCAATTCATTATATAAGAAACGCGCAATGTTATTCATATGCTCAGCTTCTGTTCCTAAATTGTTTACATAAAGATTTCTTGTTTGCACAGATGGATTTAAATAAATACGGATTTTGCGGTCAAATCTGCTTTCACTAGTTTTACTAACTGTGGCAATCGTACTTGCACTAGTAGCCGAATTTGACTCATTATTAGTTGAAGACGATGTCGTAATAGATGGCGTAATATCACTAGTTTTATTACTATTACTGTTATTAGCATCTGTCTTATTCGTGTTACAACCTGTTAATAATAAAGTCATAAATAATAATGTTTTCTTTTTCATAATATCACTCCTTGTGTGGGGATAATAACATAGAGTGTATTAAGAAAAATAACCAGTTTTTGTTAGTAAATTACTATTGACAAAAACACATAACAAAAATGGTATGTTTTATCAAATAACCAAGAAAAATGCATACCATTTTTTAACAATTATTTTCTTTTATCTTTAGAGCGCTTATCGTTGATAATTGCTATTTCTTTAGCAGTAATGACTTTACAGTTATTTTTATTTGCCCAATCCACGCATCCTTGCAAAACTAATTTCAAGAAAGGACGTGGCACTTTTACTAACATTTTTAAAGCATCGTCAGTAAATGTTACATCAGTATTAAGTCTTTTAGCGGCATATTGTAAAGAAGTTAAATCTACTTCGCGATTTGGAATGCCAACCGCATCTGGCTTATGATAATTTGAACACCAGAAATTTTTCGAATCACGATATCCCCAATTAGTTGGTAATGGACAGAAATTTTTTCTGTTAACGCCATTAATTAAAGCTTGTTGGTATTTATCTTTAAGAATAATATGATCAATTTTTAAAATAAAATGCGCACCATATTTAGACGTAATTCCATTAAAATTATGATAAGGTCCATTATATTCATCTTCGACTTTATCATCTTGTGCATTATCTAATTCTTTAACCCAAGTACACTCCATGACTTGCAAAGCTTCTTCTAATATTTTTGGATAATTGCCACTTGGATCAAGTTCTTTTGATAATGAATCAATTGGATGAAACTTTAAATTCTTTGCTTTTTCTTCTGGTGTATCTCCAGGAAAGCCCATATCGACATGATGCGCAAATATTTTTTTGGTATAAGGTAAAAAATTAATTGTGCATTTCCCGTGTCTTAATAATCCTTTACATGTATTAGAACTATTACGGCATTCAAGCACCATTGCATAATAATCTTTACCAGCAATATAGTAAGGGAAAACTAATGAATATGCACCAAAACTCGTTTTTTCTCCTTTTTCATCTAAAGTTCCAATAAGGGTTAATGGCATTGGAAAGAATGCTGATGATTGATAAAAATTATCCATTACTCTAATTTCTTTAAATTTTTTCATACAAAACAATCTCCTTTTAATGTCACCTTTATTTTAGTTTTAATCATGAAAAAATACA
This sequence comes from uncultured Bacilli bacterium, assembly GCA_934140155.1. Classification (GTDB taxonomy): domain Bacteria; phylum Bacillota_I; class Bacilli_A; order RFN20; family CAG-826; genus RUG131. The sequence continues at coordinate 22,990 of CAKPBC010000004.1, forward strand.
ATCAAATTCATATAAAAACACCTACTATGGATAATCTCATAATAGGTGTTTATCAACTATTCTAATACTGACTTATCAAAATTTATCTTAAATAAGTTATATTTGCTATAGCCAGAATCCCAACTACAAATAGAGGCATATAATTTATCATTATGAATAAATAAACATTGAACATTGAAGTTAACATTCTTTCCTGTAGAATTAACTCCTAAGCCAAAATTAGGCACTAAAACTGTTTTGATTTTATTACCTTCCCAGTCAAATACATCCATTGGTAAATCTGATCTATTGTTTGTAACATAACTTACATAAATGTATTTATCATCTGCGGTTAAAGAAGATGGATTAAATCCTGGATAAGATAATGTTTTTCCTTCACATAGAGAATTTTGTTTTTCATCAGTGATAACTAATTTGCCATTAAGCATTAAAGCAAACTTTTTAAAGTTTTGATTATAGTAAGCGCTCTTTAAAGCGCCTAAAGACTCAAATGATAAGGTGCTTTCTTTGAATGTTGCATTATCTTCAAATTTGTCTAACGCTAATTCAAATAATTTACCATCTTGACCAATACAATAAATAATTCCATCTTTAATAAATAATCTTGAATTATCACCATCTTTTTCAGCAACAGTGAAGTTTTTACTTGCTGCGATTAATTTGCCACTTGCTAAATCATATTTATGGACTCGAGATGCTTGGTTGCCTCCAACATTAACTGCGGCATAAATGTATTTACCATCAGAACATCCACCCATTGCGTATCCATTAGATACATCGTTTAAAGTACCAAGTGATTCATTACTTAAAGTTGGTGTAAGAGATTTTTCATTACAATAATCTATGTATTCACCGATAGTGAAGTCAAATTCTAACTTATCTGATAAATGTGGATAATCCGCTTTAATAATTAATGTCGAGTCTCCGCCATTAGCGGTACTAAACTTTAATGTATTAAAATATAAAGCATCGTTAAAGGCCACTAATCCTTGAACATTTGTTTTTGATAAATCAGTGACTACATTTCCCATTACCTCAGTATTATGCGGAACAACAAATCTTCCTTTAAAAGTACCATCCCAATCATACATATGAACAATTGGTTTATATGCTCCATCTTTAGAGAACACAGCATAAATATAATCGGAAGTACCTGTAATTCTTTTAATACTTCCACCACTTTCGTTCATAAGCGCAAACATATTTTTAGATGTTCGATCGTTTTTATAAACATATACAGATTCACCTGACAAAACCGCAAATTGTTTTTTTGCTGAATTAAAGTATACATCTCTTAAAATTGATTTTTCTAAGCCATTAAATCCAAAATCATATTCACTCCAAGATCCATCAAGTGAAGCATCAATAGCTAAGTTTGTGCCATCAATAAAATAAACAATAATTTTGCCATCGTAATACGTAATACCTAATGTTGATTCATCTGCGCCATTTGCTGTTGCTGGACTTGATTTTAATACCTTACCAGTTGTTGGATCATATTTATTAACAACAATTCTTCTTGTTGTAGAAGACCAAGTTGTATGAGGAGCATATAAATAGGTTCCGTCTGTACATAAGCCATGTCCATATGCGCCACCTGTTCCGTCCCAGTTTCCTACCGCTGAAACTGTTAAATTTAAACCGCTTCCTGAAGAAAGTGCTCTTTCAAGATATTGATCCATATTAGCACATATAACACCATCATATTTTGTTTGGAAAGAAACACTATCAATAGCTACATTGATATCTTTCATATTTTTGAAAGTAATTTCAACTTTATTTTCTCCAGTTTTTAATAAAGCATTAGTTAAAGTAAGTTTTTCAAAATTATAAGTTTCACTACCAGCGATTGAAGAAATAATTGGATTATATCTTCCGTTAATTTTCAATGTCATAATATTATCTAATGTAATACCTGTATTAGATAAATTACTCATACGCATTGATAAATCACCCTTAACATTATTAGTACTATTAATTGTGAATGAAATGCTATTTCCGTTTTCAAATCCTTCTACTATTTGGATATCTTTGTTGTTATCGGTTACTGTTTTCTTAGTTCCGCCAACTAAAGTAGAATTTTCCATTTCAATAACATGTTTAACAGTTGCAACAACTTTACAAGATACATCTTTATTATTTTTTAAAGAGATATTTAATACGCAATTGCTAGCAAAAGATGCTTTATCCATATTACCTTCTACTACATATTTATCACGAGATAATAATAATTTATTACCATTTTCGTAATTAGCGCGAATATTTAAGCTAACATCACTTAATACATCACCATCATTAACAAAAACTTCATCTTCAGTTGATATTGATAAGATATCTCCATCAACATAACTAGCCTTTGTATCAACTTTGATTGGGACATCAGTTGTTACAGTAACTTCTTCACAAGTGTAAGAAATTTCTGCAGCTTCTAATGAAGAAGATAATTTGCCTTTTGTATTAATAGTAATATCTTTATCATTTAATTCAACTGTATGGCCATTATTAAATATTGCTTTAACCTTAATTCCAGTTGGATCAAATTCCATATCATCAGAATAATAAACACGATATGGTAATTGTGTTATTTCTAATGATTTTACAATTACTTTAGTTAAACTGATTTCAATTTCATCAGTTTTAGTAATTGGTTCTGGTTCAGGATCATCTTCTTTTGCCTTTTCTGGAGTATAAGTATATGAAACAAGAATTTTACCACCATTAGAAGCAAAATCTTCTGGTGTAGTAATAACAAAGTCATCAGTACGAAGAATTTTATCAAAATCTTTACCTTTTTCAGTAAAATGAGCAGTAACTGTAAAATCTTCATTTTCTGGATGAGCTTTACCATCGGTATAATATTCTTTGCCTTCAGATAATTCAGCACTAATGCCTAAAAATTCTAAAGGTAAACTATTTAAGTATTTTTGATGCTCTCTTTCTGCAATTGCAGCATCATAATACTTTTTATAAGCAACATAAGAAGGAACCATAATGGAGATTGTTGATACAACTGCCACTAAAGCAGCGACAATACCAACGGAGGTTTTTACACCTTTTTTAGTTTTAAAGAAGTTTTTCATTATTTTGCCTCCTCATTAACTTTTTTCTTATCATCTTTCATTAGTCCATCAATAACAAGCATTGAAGCCCAGAAGACAAGTCCGGTTACTGCAACTATATCAAAGCAAGTTACTAATGGTTTCCACCAACACCATGAAGAAATACTAAATGATGAAATATAGCTATCATTTTGATCTGGATTCTTTAAGTATTCTTTTTCATAATAGTCAGCATGTAACCACATATAAAGTGTTTCATGTGCAGATTCACGTAAACGACGTTGTAATCTTACTGATGATGTTTTATCGTATTTAGTATTTGATAATGAGCCTAATCTACAACCCATGCCTAAGTTTCCACCAGCACGTAAGATTGAATCACAATACATTTGTGTTCCAATATAGTCAGTTGTAATTGCGCCTTTAAATGCCCACTCTTTTCTTAATACACCTGTTAATAAAGCAGTTGTTGTTTCTGAGTGTTCTCCGCCAATTCCACGATAAGTAGTCATTGCACCAAGTGCTCCACCTTCAACGAAGGCATCTCTAAATGGTTTTAAATATACTTCACGGAATGCTTGTTCACTTAGCCAAATACTATCACCAACATTACCATATAAAGCGAAGTGTTTTAAGAAACAGTATCTACCTCTTGTACTTAATCCTTTAACGGCATTTTTAATGATTGTACCCGCTAATTGAGGATCTTCTGAAGGTGATTCGTGGTTTCTTCCAAAGAATGATGAACGGTGAGAGTCAATTGCCCATCCCCATACACCATGTACACCGACAGACTTCATATCATCACCATAAGATTTACCAAATTCATAAGCTAATTTAGGATTCCAAGTTGAAGCAATAATAACCATAGTTGGATAACCTGTTCCTCTTGGTCCAGCAACGAATCCTTTAATTTGTGAAGGTCCGTCAAAATCATATAAAATTGGTTTTCCTACTGAATCGATTTTCTTAGTACCATAGTAATTATTAATAAGATCTACTACTTCACTAATTGATAATTGGTCTAATAATTTTTCCCATTCAGGAGCGTTAAAGTCTGCTCCTAATTTTTCTCCTAATTCATTGATGATACCATTTTCAGCTACTTTTAAGCCGTTTCTTGCATCCCATGTAACAGGAGTATTATCAATTTCATTACCAAATTCATCAACTGTAGCATTATCCCATGCTTGTGCTCTTTCTGAACTATATGTTGCTTGTTTAGCAGATGGTGTACAAGCGCGTGCTTTATAATTATCTCTAAAGTCTTCTGGTTTCATAAAGTTTTCACGAGTGAGCCAAGGAATATCAGCAACAAATTCTCCTTCGTTTCCATCAAGTGGTGTCATATCGACAGCATCTTCACCTGTGAATAAGTTTTTAACTTCTGCACCAGTAATTTTATCTTTAGTAATTTTAATTGTTTCATCAACTTTATATTCGAACTTTCCATCAACTAAAGCATTTTTATAATTAACTTGTTTAATATTATGAGAGTCTGTCATTAAATTAATGACATATTTTCCAGCTTCTAATTCATAACCTTTATGACCATTATTATTTTTGTCATAACAATCATAAGAAGTAAAATCATCAGCATCAATGACTAATTCAACTGTTTCTGTTTCATTTGGTTGTAAAACATTTGTTTTGGTAAAGCCCACTAAAGAGGTAGATGGTTTTTCAATTCCGCCCTTAGTATAAGGTACATTTACATATGCTTCTACTACATCTCTTGCTGGATATTTACCATTATTTTTTACAGTAACAGGAATAGTGATTTCTGTATTATTAGTAATTGATGAATTAGGTTCAACACTAATTTCTCCTACTGTCCATTCAAAATCACAATATGATAATCCATAGCCAAATGGGAATTGAACTACTCCATCATATCCTGTTCCAAATTCATTATTAACATTATTCCATATTCCTTCTACATTAGCAGTTTCATACCATTTATAACCAACATAAACTCCTTCTACATAATCAGTATAAGAGCGACCATAATCAGTAAAATTTAGTCCACCGCACCAAATATTTGCAGGATTTGTAAAGAAGTCATACGCAAATGTATCAACTGTTCTTCCTGACGGAGAAACATCGCCATATAATAATCCTGGAAGGGCACTAGCGCCTCTAGTACCGGTAAATCCAACATACATACATGCTCCGATTCCTGGAATCTTTTTTAAGAAGCCGCATTCGATCGGATTAGCGGCATTAATTATTACAACAACTTTCTTATAATTTTGACCAACATAAGTTAATAAAGCTTCTTCTTCAGTTGATATTTCTAAATAATGTCTAGTATTATCTCCAGCAGCTTTTGGTCCTTTTTTAGCTTGGCTAGTTGTACTACAATCCATACCTTCACCAGCCATACGAGAAATAACTACTAAGGCAACGTCAGAATAATTCTTAGAATATTCTAATAAATCATCACTATAATATTCTTTGTCATCAATTTTTGGTTCAATTAATGGGGTAAGAGTGGAAATATGCGTTCCTCTTAAATTTTCACTTTGATATCTAGGTGCATAATATTTTGTATACATATTATATAATTTTTCGTTATATTGAATACCATAATCATTTAATGCACGATATAAATCAATATTCTTTTTAATATCATCTTCTTCAGGGGCAACACCACCTGATGCATTTTGACCTTCACTACCATAAATCCAGTCAATAGATCTCCAACCAAAGACGTTTACTTTTTTATCTGTTGAATAATTTAAAGGTAATGTATTGTTTTCATTATGGAGAAGAGTTGCCCCTTCTTCCATAATTCTTTTAGATAGTTTTTGACCATTATCAGCACTTACGCTAACTTGGCTCTTATCAACAATAGCAGGATTTAAGAATGTATTAATTTCTGCTTCAAAGTTTTCAATAACTTTGTTACCAATAATTAAACCCACACCTATTACCGCTATACAAGCCCCATTAATTATATACTTTATTTTTTTATTCATTTATTAATCCTCATTAATTCATTTTGACACTATAGACATAGCCGCCACCATAAGTGTTATCCCAACTTAATCCAATAATAATTCCAACGCCTTTATAATCAATTAGACCTTGAGTATTGAAACTATTTGTACTTGGACAAATATTAGTTGTATCTTCTATTGCTACTTGTTTAATTAAATTACCATCAAAATCAAATATTGATGTCTTGACACCTTTGATACCATTTGTGGTGTATGTCACATAAATATAATCATCATTAGCAAATAAATTAGATACACCTAAGCCAGAGAATCCTTTGGCATCAGCGAGTTTGCTAACAGCTTTAGAATCTTTATCATAAGTATATAAAGCACCGTTTACTCCTAATAAAACTAAGCGATCATTGAATTTGTCATAAGCTGCATTTTTAAGATTTTCAGGCATTTTATCAAATGTTAAAGATTCACCTGTTTCTACTAATGTGTCCTTATTAACTTCAAAAACTGTTTTACTATTAAATTTTGTAACCCAGATATTATCATTATAGTAGAAAATCTTACCAGCATCAGATGAATTAGGGTTACTATCCGCAATGGTAACAAGATTTGTTGCTGATACCCATTCACCAGTTAAAGGATTGCTACGTACTAATCTAGCTTGTGTATTTGAGCCATTTGTATATGCATAGTAAATATTATCTCCATCAGTAGTAACACCTTGCAAATATCCGCATCCGCTTTCTTTATGTCTTGCTACTAACTCACTAGCAACAAAGTTAGTTTCTGTATTTGCTTCAACATATTCACCAACAGTTATATTTGGATGTTTTTCTAAATTTGATGTATTAAATTCATATAAGTATGCACCCATTGGCATATTAGTATAGCCAACATAAACTAATCTTGTAATGAATAATTTTCCATTATGCATTATCATATTTTGAAGATTACTACATCTAACTCTATTAACAGTATAAACATCACCAATTGGTTTATCTTTACTACCATATGTAGTTTTGGAAATTAATGTGCCATCCCAACTATATGTTTTAATGATTGCAGTATCATAGTATGTACCTTGCTTTAATGTGTCACCATCTTTAACTGTTTCTAATGTTTGTTCTTGTTTAATAAAGCCATATAAACGTTCACCATCAGAATATATCGTTTGAAAACCACCTGTGCTAGTAAGTGTTTTTTCTAGATTTAATTCACCATCATAAATATACATAGTATTATTTGTATAAACAGCAAATTTATCTTTTTCTTTACTATACGCTACTGACTTAATGCCACTTAAATTATTTTCATCAGATTTATTCAATTTAAAGTTTAATGAAGTATCATTTTGTGTGACTTCACCAACTCCATCACCTGTAATGTCACTAGCTTTTACAGAAACAAATGTTCCTTGTGAAGTAATTATATAAATTCTTCCATTGTAGAAGAACACATTAGCATTATCAGTCCAATAATATTTTTCACTTCCATCATGTGATTGATATTGCTTTGAATATCCTACTACTTTGTTAGTTTCAAAATCATATTTAACAATTATGCCGTATTGGTTTTGTGCTCTATTCATAGCAAAATATGCATATCTTGGGTTATCTAAATCATTACAAGCACCATGAACATACTCATATCCGCTTAGTGCAAATTGTTCACCAACAAGGTCATAAGAAAATTTAGAATGATCGCCATATAAATTTGCATAATTTTGATATTGATCAAAACTTAGGTTAATGTTTTTGTCTTCAACATAATTCTTAGCATCATTTAAACTAATAGTGCGTGAATCACTATAATTATCATCAACATTTAATGTAAGAGTAATATCACTTTCTTTATAGGTTGAATCACTTTTAAATCTAATTGTATAACAAGCCCAATAATAGTTTTTTGTACTTGTTACATCATAATCCACTAATTCATCACCATTAGTGAAAGATACTTTCCCATTCGCGGCTATACCTTTATATAAAGTGGTAACTTCATCAGTTTTATCTTCTAGTCCCTCAATATGTCTAGTAAATGAAACTTTAGAGTAAGCACCTCTTAAAGCAGCAGCAAATCTTAAATATTCATATCCTTCAGCATCTGAAGCTGTTTGGAAATAAATTTTAGATGCTTTGAATGCATTGTTGCCACTGCTAGCATTTCTTAAAGCAACTTTCTTAACATTACTTTTTTCATTCATAAAATCAGTTGTACTTGATTCTAAGTCAGCAACTGAAGCCTTGTTATTCTCTTTAGTCACATTTGAAAAAGTAACAAGAGACAATAATAACGCAACACTAAAAATGCCTATTTTTTTCATACTTTTACCTCCGTTTCCTATAGCGTTTCATTAACGCCATCGTTAATATCGATGTTTCCTTCGTCTCTAGTTATGCTAGACACTAAGATTACATCTTCAAGCATAATTTCTTCTAGAATAATAGTCGGCTTTTCATAGTTTTGTTTCATGCAAAAACTCTCCTTTTTAAACTACAAAAATATGATACCACCAACCATAGCATTTTGTCTACGGATTTTGTAAGCCATTTCATTTTTGAACATCGAAAAAAAATAGCCATATATACCATGAATGGTATTTTGACTAATTCTTTAAATGTTTATTCAATTTAAATGGTTATTCGCTTTTAAGCTTTCTTTTCATTAAATTATCTAACGCATCACGAGGTTTTACCTCTTGATAAAGTACATCGTAAATCGCATTTACAATAGGGAGTTCAATATTCTCTTCTTTTCCTATTTTGTATAGAATCTCTGTTGTTCTAATTCCTTCAACAGTTTTGGTGTTGTTTAACAAGAACTCTTTTGCACTATTAGCTTTTCCGATTGCTAGTCCTGCTTGGAAATTACGTGAAAAATATGAGTTACAAGTAACCATTAAATCACCAATACCAGTTAATCCTAAAAATGTTTTTTCTTTGCCGCCAAAAAAGGTGCCAAGTTTTATCATCTCGATTAATCCACGAGTTACTAATGCTGCTTTAGCATTATCACCCATTCCTAATCCTTGAAGTATTCCAGCAGCAATGGCGATAGTGTTCTTAATAGCAGCACCATATTCTGCGCCTATTTCATCCACTTGTGCATAAACACGTAAATAATTATTTGAAAAAACATGTTGAATATATTTGGCAGTTTCTAAATCTACACATGTAGAAGTAATACAAGTTAACTTGCGAACTATTACTTCTTCGGCATGTCCTGGACCAATTAATGAAACAACTTCTTGTCTCATATTGCTTGGAATAATTTCACGAACAACATCAGACATTCTTTTTAATGTTGTTGGATCAAAACCCTTAGCAACAGAAACAATGTACGGCTTGTTAGTTATAAATGGCTTAATTTTTAATAAAACTTCGCGATATGCAATTGAAGGAACCGCTACTACAATAATCATAGCGTCTTTAAGAGCAAGAACAATATCAGTTGTGGCTTTAATAGATGGAGATAAAGTTATTTCATCTCCAAAATATTTTTTATTTTGATGATTATTACTTATATCATTAACTTCTTCAACATCTCGTCCATATATAATTACTTCATTAGCATTGTCACTTAATACTTGCGCTAACGCACTACCCCAAGTTCCTGATCCTAAAACACAACATTTCATTTCAATCACACACCTATATTTATAATTTTACCATAAATATAAAAGTAATTCCAATAACGCAAAAATAAACTATATGTTTACTTTTTTAGCCTTCTTAATTTTTTTACAAATAGTTTTAAAAATTCTTTTTATATAAAAACTATGATTAATTCGGAGTTTTTAATTAATCTCATTTTTAAAAGCAAAAAAAACATAGCATTTTTAATTTGTTTTTGCTAATATATTAGCGGATGGGTGAAATAATATTATGAGCAACTCTTTATTAAAAATTGATGAAAAAATAAAAACTATATTTGGTTATTTACATATATTTGTCGAGGGAAAGGAACTAAGTTATTCTTCGATTGATTATTATAATTATCTAAGAAATGAAGCACTCATTTTAGATGAAAAAGTAAAAACAGATGATGTTTTAGAATGTAAAATTATTATGTTTGATGCTTCAGACATTGAGCCTTACACTAACATAAGCGTTGTAGTGGATGAACAAGTCCCTTATTATAAAGATAATGATGATGACACATTAGCTGTCACATATGAAAAAGGAAATAGAATGTTAACTGTCGGATTTTATAAAGACGATTTAAAGTGTTCCCTTGTATTTCCTCAAATATATGGTGATTATAAACAAGGAATCCAACTTTATAAAAGAGTAGATGTCTTATACTTCGTCGTATCATGGGTTGGGGATAAAGTAGTGCCATATAAGAATAAACAAGGCAAATTATCCTACGACCAGCGCACAACTTTTGCTAGTGATGGGTTCCCTTCTGAAGAAATACTTGGCTATATAAAAGAATTCATAGAAATTAAAAAACCAACATCACCTTATAAATTCTTCGATTACTTAAACGAACTTAATTAACATATATATCAATATTATTATCATGGAAATATCTCATAGCATATGAGCAAGTAGCTCTTATGTTATATTTTTCTTTTTGGGCAATACTAATCACTTCTTCAACTAACTTTTTTGCCATTCCTTGCCCTCTTAAAGATGCATCAACAAATGTGTGTGTTATCGTTATTTCATTAACACCAGTTTTAGGAAAATCTATTTCTGCTACAAGAGAACCATTGTCATCAAAATATGTTATTCTATCATCATAAATTTTTTTATTCATTTTAAATCACCGCCATCTAAAATTTATCATAAAAATATAATTATGAAAAATAATATGCTTATATTTATTAATAATGAGGACGTTTTATTACATCAAGGTTAGTTCAAACTAACACATTTTTTGACTTTTTTTGCATTTTTTCATTGTTTTTAGTAAATAAAAGTGTTAACATACCTAAGTAGTTTTAAGGGAGTAGTTAGCTCAACTAAGAGCGATTGTCCTACAAACCGGTTGAATAAATGACCAGGTCAATCTTAATTAGCGAGACTTATAATTAGCACACCCTTTTTGTGTTAATTAGGTCTCGTTTTTCTTGTTTAAAGGAGAAAATATTTACGGAAACATTTATTTGGATTATTACCGCTATCGGGCTAGGCGCAGGTCTTGCCATGGATGCATGTGCTGCTTCAATGAGTAACGGCTTGTCTGAGCCAAACATGAAGCACAAAAAAAGTTTCTTAATAGCGGGATTATTTGGATTCTTCCAAATTCTTATGCCAGTATTAGGTTATTTAGCCATTACTGTATTAAGCAGTTCGTTAGGAGAAAACTTTTCAAAAGTATTTGGTTATTTAGTGCCTTGGATTGCTTTAATACTTTTATTATTTTTAGGAATTAAAACTATTATCGAAGGCGTCCATGAAGGAAAAGAAAACGATACCATTGAAAATAAAAAGGTTAAGAACATAACTTTTGGCTATTTATTATTACAAGCAGTCGCTACTTCTATTGATGCATTAAGCGTTGGTATCATTTATGGTAATGTTCAACCACTTGAAGCTTATTTAACATTTGCTATTGTTGGTCTTGTTACATTTGGAATTTGTATTGCAGCAGTATATATTGGTAAAAAATTTGGAACACTATTTGCTAATAAAGCCACTATTGCAGGTGGCATAATATTAATTGCTATTGGATTAGAAATATTCTTCACTCATTGGAGTGATGTTGTAGCAGGTATTAATGCTTTAATTAATTTATTTTAAGGAGTTTAAATTATGATTTTTACATTTGTTGATTCATGGCCTGTAGCTTTAAGAGTTATCGCATTCATTATTGCTTTTATTATTGGGGTGTTATGTCTAGTAAAGTTTTGTGACATATTCGTTGATGCTAGTAGCGCAATTGCAAAAAAATTGCATATATCCGAATTAATCATTGGATTAACTATTGTTGCTATGGGAACAAGTTGTCCAGAACTTGCTGTTTCTGTATCTGACTCTATTTCTTCTCTTATTGAAGGTGGCAATGCTAATGTTGCTATTGGTAACGTTATTGGTTCAAATATTTGTAACTTATTACTTGTTTTAGGATGTTCAGCTGTTTTTACTCCGATTATCGTGAAAAAATCTGTCTGTAAAAGAGAATATCCTTTTTTAATTGGAGTATCCGCACTTCTAGTATTGTTTGTAATTTTATTTGGTAATGGCTCTGTTACAGGTAATTATGCAATATTAAGATGGGAAGGAATTATTTTAGCAGTAATAATTGTTCTTTATATTTGGTTCTTAGTTAGTGGGGCAAAAAAGCATCCTGAAGATCAAGTTATAGAAGAAAATTCAGAAATTAAAGATATAAAATTATGGAAAGCTATTATCTTAGCTATCGTGGGATGTGCCGGAATTATCTTTGGTGGCGAAGCAGTCGTATTTGGCGCTAAAGGAATTGCTTTAGAAATATCCGATGCTGCTCATGTTGATCATGACTTAGCCGAATCGTTAATTGGTCTTACTATTGTTGCGGTTGGTACTTCCTTACCTGAACTTGTCACAAGTTGTGTAGCAGCAAAAAAAGGTCAAAACGAATTAGCTTTAGGCAATGTTATTGGCTCAAATATTTTTAATACTATATTTGTTTTAGGAATCTCGGCAGTTGTTAATCCATTAACATCTGGCCCTCAAGTAGTGGTAGATGTCATTGTTATGATGGTTGTAACTCTTGTTGTATTTGTATTTGCAATTTATGGAAAAATAACCAAAAAAGATGGTTTTATCTTGCTTGGATTATATGTAATTTATCTTGTTTATTTAATTATTAGAACTATTTCTTAATGAATTTAAATACTCATTAAAATTTATTTCAAAATGAATATGATTGTTTTTTATTAAGCTTTGTTTAAATTCTAGATGTTTGAATAAGTTAATACTGCGATGATTATCAATATGAATACGCGCTAATAACTTATCGATGCGCCATGAGAAAAATATTTCACGCATTATTTGCTTTAATGCCATGTGTGCATATTGTTTTCTCCAGTTATTAGGATTTCCAATTGCTATAACAACTTCATATTCTTTTTTTGTTCTTATCGTAAATAATGTCAAAAAGCCAATACTATGATTCTCTCGATCATCAATAAGAAAAAATCTACCATCTTTATTAAGATAGCAAGTTAATAAATCTGCACGATTAGAATTTATTATATCAATTAATGATGTCGTAGAATTTATATCTTCATTAAGATATTTGGTCACATCTACATTATCCAACCATTTAATAATATTTTTCGCGTCAAAAACATTGACGTCAAGCCTAAGACTAATATTCATTGGGCTTTCCTCCTCATTTTTAATGATTAATAAAGCCTTTTAGAAATAGTCTAACGGTTCTATGTAAAGTGATTATAGCATAACAAAATATTTAAACAAGTAAGCACATAGTTTATCAACAATTTATGTTTTTCTGTTGATAACTTCAAATATCATCTCTATTGATTTGGTACCACGCAAAGCATAACCAAATCTTCATCATCGATATTTTTAACTGAATGTGCACTACCCTTAGGACAATAATGGCATTGCCCTTTTTTTACTTGTTCTTTTTTTCCATCAATCTCACAACTAGCGGTTCCATTTATAACAAAAATTATTTCACTACTTGTATCATGTGTATGCATTCCAATTGAGCAGCCTTTTTTTAAAGTTGCTTTCATAATTTTGTTATTATCATCAGTAAACATTTTAGCAATTATGCTTCCATCTCCGCCTTTAAAATTATCTAATTCTATTTCCTTTAATAAATCAAAATTTATCATTATTTAATCTCCTTCAATAATTATTTTATAATATGCATTTAACAATATATTAATATTCATATTCTTCATCTGCTTCAAGTGTCCAAATAAAGTTAAATTCAATGTTAATATCTTTTAAATAAAAATAAGGAACAAGTTTAAGTCTTAGTGCTTTCATTAACTTATCTTTGATAATATCATCATAGCTTCTTACTTTAATTTCTTTATATAAATCTTCAATAATTTCATCACGATGAACTAACCCAATTGGTGCTTCCATATATGCAGTTGCGTACACATCAAAAACAAGAGTGTTATAATTTTGAATTGAATCAGCAACATTTAGTTTGAATTTATTATATTCGCCATGATAATGAATTTTAAGTACACTAGATTCTCTATATTTATAAAACTCATAATATCCTTGATAACCATAATAATTTTCGATAAAAGCCACAATATAATTAACTACATTATTATATGTGTTATTTTCTTTTAAAGTGGCAAATGCCTTATCAACTTTTTTATAGTAATTATAAGGCGATACAATTAACATTTTCTTTGTTTTTTCAATTACTTCTTCTTTTTGCTCTGGCAAAGAATTCTCAATAAGAGTAATCATAGCCACTATATCGCTAGAATTGAATAAATTACGAACATCTTCTTTAACAATGTAATTAATGTTATCTAAAAAATATAATAAAAAGATAGTCGCAATTTCGTTGTTATAATTAACAAAAGGTTGTTCAGTGACAATGGAATAAAAATATCTTGCTAATTGATCTTCGACTGGATTTTTTTCAAAACCAAAATCCACATTAGAATAAACATCTAATATTTTTTCAAGACTACCTGGTTCTTTTTCTATTCCAAAATCATCTGGAAAATGATATCTAATTTTAGCATCTTCAATAATTTGTTGATAAAGTTCAATAATTATATATGGATAAGAATATGCGTAGTGATATCGATCATCTTCTACTCTTTCTTTAGCATAATGATTAAATACATCTTGATAGCTATCAATTACTTTTAAAGGATCTTTTTCATCAGGCAAAAACAAGTTTTCTAATGCATCTTTGATAAACGTAAATAGCGTGCCATCTAATTTGTTTTCTTTTATGAATAAATAAAATTTCTTGGTTGTTTTTTTAAAATGTTCAAGTCCAATCGAAAACACAACATTTAAATTATAAAGTGTTTCATCATCTTTATTTTTAATAACTGATTTTTCATTAATGATATCTCTTTTTTTTAGGCTATCTATATTATATTTTAAATTAATTTTACCTTCAATGTCGAACACTTTTTCCATGCCAGAAAGTGATAAATATGCATTCTGATGATTCGAATCAATTGATACGTCAACTTCGCCTGTTTCGATTTTATATTTTAAATAATCCACGTGTAATCACCTACTTAATTAAAGTATAATATTTAATAAATAAAATTACTATATTTTATTAATCAAAAACCACTTATAAATTGACTATAATAACGATCAATGTTAATATTTTTTAAGAAAGTAGGTGTCATCATGAATAATGTCTTTATTTCATTTAAAAACACTGACGCTAGCGGAAAATTGACCGATGATAGCGTAATAGCCCAAAAATTATACGCAAAATTGGTGGAAAATAATATTCCCACATTTTTTAGCAATGTAACATTAAAAGAATTTGGTGAATCTGCTTATAAAGACGCTATTGAAAAGGCACTTGATGAAGCCACTATACTTATAATTATTGCAACAAAAATCGATTATATTAATTCAAGATGGATTAAATATGAATGGAGTTCTTTCCACGAAGATCTACTTGCTGGTGATAAAAAGGATGGGATAATTATTCCTTTATTAAGTGCATCTATTGCGCGAAATGAAAAACCATTAGCGTTTAGAAATAATGAAACATTTTTAATTGAAAAAGATTCTCTTGATAGTGTTGTTGAATTTGTAAAAAAGAATTTAAGTAAGCAAAATAATGGTTCTTCTTTTTCTTATAATAAAGAAGTTAAAAATACTAAACTTGATTCAACCTATGCTCCGTCTAAATATAAAGAACAACAAAGATTATTAACACAAGCACAAAACACACGTGCTGCGGATATGCCTGCAATTAACTATGTCTTTGACATATTTAATGGTAAAGAAGTTAATGTTCTTGATTTAGGTTGTGCTTATGGATATGTAACCTATAATCGCTTTAAAGACTTTAAAAACGCTAAAGTACTAGGTATAGATCGAAACGAAAAATGCATTGAAATGGCTAGAGTTAAAAACAAAGACGATAATTTCACTTTTGAAGTTTTTGATTTAGAAGATGAATCATTCATCTTTTCAATGAAAGAATATATGGAAGAGCATAATATTCCTAAATTCGATTTAATTATTGCTACATTAGTTATTCATCATTTAAAAGATCCAATTCGCTTATTAAGAAATGTTCGTCAATTACTTAAAGATGATGGTTATATTATTATTCGTGGCTCTGATGATGGAACAATGGTAAGTTATAAAGATAATGATTTAATTAAAAAAATTGTTGAAAGGACATTGTTAATACCTGGAATTTCCGATCGTTTAAACGGAAGAAAAATCTATCATCAATTATTTACCTCTGGATATAAAAATATTAAAATGTTCAATTATGTCAAAGAAATATCCGGTTTAGATTTTGATCAAAGAATGGAAATATTTGAAGAAAGATTTGCTTATCGTAGAAATTACCTAAAAAATCTTTTAGATAAAGAGCCTACTAATATGGATTATAAAAGTCAATTAGAATGGATGGATTACGCTTTAAATCAATTAGAAGAATTATTTGGTAACGAATCATTTTGGTATCAAGAAGTCGATTTTGTCGGCGTAGCTAGAAAAAAATAATCGCAGTTTATGGTTATTTTTTTTAATATCGCCTTTTTATTTAATTAATATTAGAGTACAAATAATCAATATTCATATTGAGAAAAAGATTACTATAGCATGCTTTTTTGTTTAATTTGCTGTTAATTTTATAGCAAATAATACTTTATATGATGAATATTTTGCAAGTAAGTGACATCTTTATTTGCTTTTGTTTAAAAGTCAAAATAATTATTTTTTTGAATTTTGTCACTTTTTTGTCTATTAGATTGTTTTTATAAGTGAAAGGGAAAAGTTATGAACAAAATGTCAGATGATTATTTTACAATCTTATACAACGAATACATGACCTTTGTTTATCGTATTGCTTTTTCCTACTTAAAAAACAAGGAGGATAGCGAAAATGTAATACAAGAGGTTTTTATGAAGTTGTATACAACTCCGCCAAAAGACACTTCAAGAATTATGAATTGGCTTGTAATTGTAACTAAAAATTTTTGCCTTAATCAACTTAAAAAAAGAAAAAAAGAAAAAGAAGTTCTTTCAACTATGGCTAAAGAAACACAATTTATAAATCAATCAAAAGGCTTAGTTGAAAAAAAAGATATCTTATTTTTCTTAAATAAACTTTCAGAAAAATATGCAATTGTATTAAAGATGTTTTACCTAGGAGAAGCATCTATCAAAGTAATAGCAAAAAATTTAAAAATTAATGAATCAACCGTAAAAAAGAGATTAGAAAGAGGTAGAAAGCTTTTGCAAGAAGAATTCGATAAGGAGATGAGATTATGACAAATATTGACGACAATATAAAAAATGCAGTAAAAGAAATTAAAATTCCAGATATCGGCGCTGAAAAGATTTTAGCTATGATAAAAGACTGTCAAAAAGAAAAAAAGAAAAAAAACATATGGTGGATGGTTCCTTCAACTGCTATTGCTTCTATTATATTGTGTATTTCTATTACAGTTATACTTAAAGAAAACCATAAAGCCGATGATGTTTTAGAAATCGGTTTTGAATCATCTTCTATTGATCATTCATTATTCAATTGGGATGTTGCATTTATTTCAACTTCAAAATCCGAAAAGAATAAGCTTGTACAAATTTATTTTGGACATGATAGTAATTTCAACGAAATTCTGTCAAATACAGAGTTTACATTTAATCCAAAACAAAAAGTGTCACTTGTCCTTAAAAGAAATATTTTTAACAATGAAATGAATCTAGTTTCAACAGATATAATAAGTTCATATTCTGATTCATTAACAACATTTCTTATAGATAATGCATATGAAAGATACTATGACACTGAAACAAGTATGTTCGTTTTTAATCGATTTCAAGATGACAAGATGGACATTGAAGACTTCGAAGGCATTAAAATAGGATATTTAAATTATTCTATAGAGATCAAGCCTGAAAATGATAAAGAACTATCTATTATTGGTCCAAATAAAGATGAAGTGTTTACAAGCGAAGGATCAAGTCCTAGAATAAAATTTAATATAAATAAAAATGGAATGATAAAATTTACAAAATAAAAACTTAGAGGAGGAAATAATGAAAAAAGTTTGTTTTAAGAATACTAATGTTTTAAGAACAATTAATATTATTTTAATCATATTAGCCATAATAACTTTAATATTATTTTTTTATCCGATCTATTATCTTCAAAGTGGTGAACATGTAGGACAATACTATAATGCATTCCATTGTCTAGATAATGAGAACTTATGGATCTTAATAGTATCAATCATACTATTAGCTTTAACAATTTACACAAGCACTTTTAATTTATTTTCAAGAAAAAACAACAAAAACTTTATAATAATTACATTTGTAATTTATGCTATCACTGTTGTATTTTGCATTACAACATTTATTTTAGGAGCAAATACAACAAATTTACCAAAATAATTCAAATAGTCTAAGAAAGGAGATAAACATGATTAAAGAATTATTATTAGAAAAACTAACAAATTAAAAATAGTACAAGATGAAATTCTACCAACATTATCAACATTATTAAGTTCGAATGAAGAATCATTATCTTTATTTAAAAAATCAAACGAAACAATTACATATGATTTTAGTGACGCAACATTGATTATTAAAACTATCGATAGTACTCCAACCAACGATTACTTTGTAATAAACAAACACAATGGAAATATATCTAGCTACGTTGTTTCTAGTAAAATTGAAATAACCTCACCACTCTTCTCAAAATATTTTGAAGAGTTTGTATTAGCCAGCAATCAAGGAGTCACTTTAGAAAATAACTTTAACTTAACAATAAACGGATTAAGTCATAAAATCAAAAGAATTCAATATGTCACTGATAAAGGTGACTATGAAACCTTAGATGAAATTTATTATGATATAAATACATATGAACGTTTCAGTGAAGAAGAAATTTTAAACTCCTTTGGTATTGAACCAGAATTATTAAAAAAAAAACAAGTGCAAAAAAACTAACTAAAAAAGCCATAGGATTAAGACTAAATCTATAAATCAACTAGCAAAGGCGTCTTACAAAAGATAAGAAAAGGACTGTGAAATCCCTTCTTTTAAAAGTTGTTTTTTTCACAGCCCCTTTTTTTATATCGTGTTTTCATTAATAATATTACAGTTATAAATAATCAACATCAATATTGAAAAAGATATTTAGCTTCTTTATTGCATCAAACAAATGTTTCTATAATATTCTTGCTTATTTTGATTGGTTCATCAATCTTTTTTACTCAAAATCAGTTTTAATTCTTCTCTTACATAAGAAAGATTACTATTCGCCAATAATGGTATTATCTTTTGGATTTCATTTGGCGTTCTATCCCACCATTTTAATTTTTCTAGCAATTCAATCATCTCATCATCAAATCGCTTTTTAATAATTTTAGCTGGGTTTCCCACTACAACACAATAAGCAGGAATATTAGAAGCCACTACTGCGTTAGCGCCAATAATACATCCATTTCCAACATGTACTCCAGGAAGAAAAGTAACATTTTGACCAATCCAAACATCATTTCCTATTATCGTATCTCCTTTGTAAGGAAGATCATTTTTTAATGGTGGATTTTGCTCCCGCCCTTGAAATATATAAAAAGGATAAGTCGATACTGCATTCATTTGGTGATTAGCGCCGTTCATAATAAATTCTACATTTCTACCAATTTGGCAGAATTTTCCAATAATTAATTTATCACCTATAAAATCATAATGGTGGGTAACATGTTCCTTGAAATTTTGGCCATCAAAATATGTATAATCACCAACTTCAACATTATGACAATTTTCTAACATTGCTTTAATATATGTTACACTTTCATCACCAGATTTAAGAGGATGTATTTTTTTTAAATCTAACTGAGTATTTGCAACTTTCGTGTTATTTTCTTTTTCTTTTTTTTCGAAATCTATTTTTAAATCCAAAGCATTAAGAATGCAACAAATAATATCAGTAGATGGATTCATAGAAAAATTTTCAATTCTACCAATCGTCGATTGAGGAATATGGCATTTTTTTGCCAATTCTACTTGTGTTAGACCTTTTTCTTTTCTTTTTAATTTTATAGCTTTTATTAATTCAATTGTTGACTCATTCATATGAAATACCTTTTATATTAAAAATATATTTTCCTTTCCCATGATTAGAGATAGAAACAATCACTTTAAGTTCCAATAATTTAGAAATAAGTTTGGAGGCTCCTGAAGGTGACATTTTTTAAATATTTATAATTTCATTTCTTCCAAAATATTCTTTTTTGAAAAGCATGTTATATAAAGAAAGAATATTTTTTCTTAACTTGGCTGTTAATTTTAAAGAATCAATGTCCACTTTTTCGTTCTCAATGTCCACTGAATCAGACCTATTCTACTATTATGGAGCGGGTAAGCGGTGTCGAACCGCCATCTAAACATTGGGAATGTTCAGTTTTACCGTTAAACTATACCCGCATGTATAGTAAATATACAAAATTTACTAGCAAATTACAAGTCAATTAACATATTTTTTTAAGTATGTATTATCAAAAATGTTTGTTAATACAATCGCTATTAAAAGCGATAATAAAGCTTGAACTATATTATTAGTTAATGATATAAGTGCTGTTTCCATATTTCCATAAATAAAAGCTTTAGCAAGGAAATATCCTCCTACCATTATAACAGAGCCCACTAGCATAGAAACAATGTTAAAGATATTACGCAACAATGAAGTTTTCATATATTTTCTTAATCCTTTAGCGCATAAGCCCACAACCAACCCTTCTAATCCTTTAATAAATAATGTATACACCATAGTGGAAGGATGCACTAATACATCAGCAAAAAATGATCCAAATCCTCCAACTAATAAACCTGTTACTGGTCCAAAATATATTCCAAAGAAAAATATAAAAACATCACCTAAATTTATAAATGATGAAGATATAGTCATACTTAAAAATGAAGTTGCAATAATAACTAAAGCAATTCCTAAAGCATTTATTACTAATTGTTTTGTTAAGTTTTTATTTTCCATAATCTAATTTTCCATACATTATTTTATTCTTTTTATTTTTGCCACAAAGAATCCTTCATATAATTCTGTTGGTGCAATAGTGATGGTATTTTCTAAAGAAGGTAAATATGGTAAATCATATTGATTTTTATCAATTGGCAAAAGTTCAAAATTATTATTCAAGCAGGCTTTTAACACTTGTTCATTTTCTTCTTTTAATATAGAACAAGTCGAATAAACTAATACACCGTTTTTATTTAGCATTGATAAACCCTTTTTTAATAATGAGATTTGTCTTTTTTGACATTTATCAATGACTTTTTGATTAAATACTTGTTTACTTTCTTCATTTAATAGAACTGTGCCAGATCCACTACAAGGAGCATCTAACATAATGGTATCAAAACGGAAAAATTCATCTAAATTTCTTGAGTCTTTTACTAAAACTGTTACGCGATTAGCTCCTAATTTATTTAGATTATATTTCAAGCGTTCTGCGCGTATTTTATCAAACTCACAAGCAGTAATACATGCCTTATTATTGGTTAAAGCCGCTAATTGGGTGGTCTTGCTTCCAGGCGCAGCACACATATCAAGAATATGCGCATCTTCTTTGGGATTTAAAATTAAAGGTGGTAGCATTGACGATAAACTTTGCAAATATATTGCTCCATTTTCATATAATTTTGTCTTTGTTACATCATAAGAATCATTAATAATAATGGCATTTTGTATATCACTAACAGCGGAGTAAGATATATTATTCTTATCTAAGAATTGGATTACTTCTTCAAATGTGGAGATTAAAGTATTAACGCGAATTGTTGTTTTTCGATTAGCGTTATATCCATCTAATATATTATAAACATAATTATTACTATACTCATTTAATAATAATTTTTTTAAAAACCCCAAAGAAAATGAATCCATAAATAATCGCCGCCTTAATAATAATTATACCATATTATACGTTTTACTTTATAACAAAATTATATAATATTTGTTATAGCATAAACTTATGTTTCTTTTTTATATCAACTACTTTGGAGCAAAATAACAAAAAAGATATAATCGTTATAATGTAAGTAATTTAATTTTTATCATATTTGATACTTAATTATTGGCGTTCATAAACCGATAATAAAATCATATGGTAAAATTTAAAAGAAATGTGAGGTACTATTATGGAAAACAAACAAATATTTTTTACAGGTGTTCATAAGGCAGAACTTTTAGAAAATGAAGTTGACCAAGTAAAAGAAAATGAAGTTCTTACAAAGATGGAATATACCGTTATAAGCGGCGGTACAGAAAGAGCTTGTCTTTTAGGAATGAACAACACTTCAAAAAAATATCCTATGTCATTAGGTTATTGTGGCATTGGATATGTTGAAGCGGTCGGTTCTAAGGTAAACAAAGTCTCCGTTGGTGATCGAGTTTTAGTATACCATGGATGTCATTCAAAATATAATATTCGTCCTGAAAACGATATAACAAAAGTTGAAAATAACAATGTATCATCTCTTGAAGCGGCATTTGTTATTATTGCTTCTATGGGACTCGGAGGAGTTAGAAAACTTGAGATTGAGCTTGGTGAAAGTGCAATGGTAATGGGGCAAGGGCTTCTTGGTATATTCGCAACACAATTTTTAAGACTCTCTGGCGCTTACCCTGTGATTGCAGTCGACTTAAATGCGCAAAGACGTGAACTCGCATTGAAACTTGGTGCTGACTATGCACTTGACCCATCAGATAAAAACTTTGTTCAAACAGTGAAAAATATCACAAATGGCAAAGGAGTAAATGGATGTGTTGAAGTTACTGGAATATCTCAAGCAATGATACAAGCTCTAGATTGTGCATCATGGATGGGAAGAATATCACTTCTTGGCTGTACAAGAGTTTCCGATTGTTCAATTGATTATTATTCACAAGTTCATAGACCAGGAATAAAATTAATAGGCGCTCACAATTTTGTAAGACCAAAATATGAGTCATATCCGCATCACTGGACACACAATGATGACTGTAATGCAATTCTTAATATGATTGCGGCAAAACGAATTCAAGTAGAGCCGATTATTTCACGTGTTGTATCCCCTATTGACGCGCCACAAATTTACAACGAACTTTGTGATGATAAAAATTTCCCAATCGGTACAGTATTTGACTGGAGAAACATTTAGTAAAAATTATCAAATTATTTCAAATACAAATATAAAAACATCACATAAATTTATTAGTGATGATAGAAGTGTAAAACTTAATGCATTAGTGGCTTAACCGCTAATGCATTTTAATTTGTTAACATAATTTAGTTATATTTTGTTTATAATATAACGTAAATTTAATTCTTCTTATTTTTACAACAAAGAATCCTTCATATAATTCTGTTGGGGCAATAGTGATGGTATTTTCTAAAGAAGGCAAATATGGTAAATCATATTTTTCTTTATCAATTGGCAAAAGTTCAAAATTATTATTTAGACATGCTTTCAATACCTGTTCATTTTCTTCTTTTAATATGGAACAAGTCGAATAAACTAATACACCATTTTTATTTAGCATTGATAAACCCTTTTTTAATAATGAAATCTGTCTTTTTTGACATTTATCAATGACTTTTTGATTAAATACTTGTTTACTTTCATCCTTTAATAAAACTGTACCAGATCCGCTACAAGGAGCATCCAACATAATGGTGTCAAAGCGAAAAAATTCATCTAAATTCCGTGAGTCTTTTACTAAAACTGTTACGCGGCTAGTGCCTAATTTATTTAGATTATATTTTAAGCGTTCTGCGCGTATCTTATCAAACTCACAAGCAGTAATACATGCCTTATTATTGGTTAAAGCCGCTAATTGGGTGGTCTTGCTTCCAGGCGCAGCACACATATCAAGAATATGCGCATCTTCTTTGGGGGTTAAAATTAAAGGTGGTAGCATTGACGATAAACTTTGCAAATATATTGCTCAATTTTCATATAATTTTGTCTTTGTTACATCATAAGAATCATTAATAATAATGGCATTAGGTATATCATTAACAGCGGAATAAAATATGTTATTCTTATCTAAGAATTAGATTACTTCTTCAAATGTAGAGATTAAAGTATTAACGCGAATTGTTGTTTTTCGCTTAACGTTATATCCATCTAATATGTTATCAATATAATTATTACTATACTCATTTGTTAATAATTTTTTTAAAAATTCTAGTGAAAATGAATCCATAAATAATCGCCGCCTTATTAAGAATTATAACATATTATGCATTTTTCTTTATAACAAAATTATATATTTGCTATAGCATAAACTAATAGTTGTTGAAGAAATCACGTTTTAGTGATTAAATATAGCCTTGGAGATGATTTTATGGAAGACGCTATTAAGGCTATTACAAATAATGATTTCTTATCTGCAATACTTACCACTATTGCTTTAATTATTCTAGGTTTTATATTAAGAAAAGCAAATTTATTTAATGAGCATAGTAAAAAAACATTAACTACTATTTTAATGAAAATTGCTTTACCTTGTTTAGCATTCACCGGTTTTATTATTGATTTTGATACTACTATTTTAGCGCAATCTGGATGGATTATATTGTTTACAGTCGTTGCTTATTTAGTTTGCTTATTAATAGGACATTTAGTATTTCATAAATACCATACAACCAGAAGATCAATTTATGCTATTTTAATGACATTTGGGCAGATTACCTTATTTGGTCTTCCGTTAGTAAAAGCAATTTATGGCAATACTGGTATATTAGTAGGGAATATTATGTCTATCCCATTTAGAATGTTTCTTTATATTTATTGTTTTATCGTAATATCCGAAACAAAATTAGAAAGAGGCGCTATTAAAGATACATTAAAAAACGTATTTTGTAACCCTATTATTATTGCTATGCTAATATCAATGATTTTATGGATTGCGCAGCCAATTCTTCCAAAAATCGCCATTGGTGATGTTAATTATAGTATATTTAGAATCGATAAAACTGTACCATGGTTATATAAATCATTAAGCACGATTGCTAATTTAACTATGCCATTAAGTATGTTACTTATCGGGGTTACATTAGGTGATATTGATATTAAAAGTGCATTTACTAGTAAAACTGCTTGGATTATGTCAATATTTAGGAGCATAATTTCTCCTATTATAATCGGAATAATTGTTTATTTGTTTTTATTAATACCTAATGTTAATTTAAGTACAGAAATGGTGTCTGCTATAATTATTTGCTTTGCAGCGCCAGTAAGTGCTGTTGTAAATACATTCTGTGTTACTTATAATAAAGAAGCAATTACTTCAAGTGATACCTGTTTTTTATCAACGCTTCTATTAATTGTCTTTGTACCATTTATTATTATACTTGTTGAGTTGATTTTCTAATAATTAAGACTAAATGATAAAATTAACACCAATTAACAAATTAGACGTACTAGAATATGACAAATACCAAAATTCATTTTCTTTATCAGAACTTGATATATTGTTATATTCTTTTTTTGTTACATTATAAACAAGATAATAATCAAAATTAGCGGTTAAAGTAGTATACGTAACTGGAACAGTATTAGTGGGAATAAAATCAATATTATCTTTCCAGTTTTCATTAGAATTAATGCAAGCAATCATATCGTTTTTGTTGTTAAATCTTGCATATATTGTAGTATTAATTGTTTGATTTTCATTAGTCTTTGATACTTCATTAGAGATAGAAACATAGCCTTCGTCAGGTAAAGAAATATTTATAGATGCCGCGATATTATTTAAATCAGTCATATTATGACTTGGTTTTCCAAAAGCAAAACTGAACGACCCAAAAACGACTAATAATATAGTCATTGCCGCTCCACCAATAATATTTCTTTTGCATTTAAATTGTTTAATAGTTAATACAATACCAAAAATCATCGAGCCTAAAGGAATTGGAATAATTAATAGCATTTTCCACATGTTTTCTATCATTGAATATGGATCTTCAGGAATTGGCGAATTATTTGCAGAAACCCCCACTACTACCAATCCTAAAAATATTGAACATACTGATAAAATAAATAGTATATTTCTTAATCGTATTAATTCTTTTTCATACTTATTTTCTTCCATAATATTACCTCTGCTATTCATTAACATTTAATGGCACTACTTTTAAGAATTCTTTTAAATCATAATTAGGAATTAACATTTCATAATCCTCATTATCAATTGATAATTTAATCGAATAATATGGCTTAACAAATACCATTCCATAACTATTTTGTTTTACTTTATATTCTTTATATTTTTCATTATTACATGGAACTTTTTTATGCCATTCTGGAATGATAATTGGTTTATTAATCTTATCTATGCTTTTAAAAGATTCTAGTGGTATTTCTATTACCGCACTATAATCTGCAAAATACACTTTATCATTTTCAACAAATAAATATACTTCAGAATTTAAGTGGGTAAATAATCCCATGGTTTTTGCAATTTCTTTTCCATCTTTATTTTCTTTTACTTTTGTTAATAAAACATCAATAACTATTGCATCTTCTGGTATTCTTAATTCGTTTAATATATCTTTTTTTAAATTTTTTTGTTCATCCAAAAAATTTTTAACTGATTCACTCTTTTCACCTTTTTTGGATTTTACTTTTTTATAGATTATATGTATTAATCCTAAAGCAAATAAGGCAATTCCAATATAAAATAGGTAGCCACTAGTTTTTAACGCTTCTTTAAATCCATCTTTTGCTCCAAATATGCCTAATATAAATATTAGTCCAATTCCAACGCATATTGTGGAAACTATATTCAACCATCCGGGTCCTAATTCTTTCTTTTGAATCATTGTTCCTTTATTAGCTAACTCATCCATTTTTTCATTTGATGTGATTGATGCTGAACGCACTATAAACTTATTAAAATTATTTCCTTTGTTATTTATGCCAAATAGATTTTTCATAATACTTTCCCCACTTATTTTATAAAGTAATTATACATTATAAAATGGCTTTATAAAACACAAAAGTGCCCATTAAGGGCACTTAAGTATTTTGTTATTGTAATTTTATTAATATGCAATATCTTTTAACATTACATAATCATATTGGCCAAAGGCATACATTTTGTTATATATATACTTATACTCGCCATTTTCATTTAGTGCATTGTCAATTGATACAGTGAATTTAATAGTATTAACATCTAATGTTGTGTCTAATTCAATAGCACCTAAATTTAATAAAGCCCAGTTTGTCCAATAAGTATGACTACCACTAGTTCCATCACCAATGCCTGGAAGAATTAAATCATCAGCAAGTTCAATTTGTTTTCCATTAACTTCAACTGTCATAAAATCTTTTAAATTCATATCATCTATTTTGGCAGGTTCCCAACCTACTATTTTAGTTGCAAAGTTAGAAGCACCACACAAATATAATTCTTTCTTTGAATTATATACATCCTTTAAATTAATGGTAAATGATGCCCCAGTTCCATCAATAGAAGCCAAGAAATCTTTTCCGCTTGCAGTCTCAACCATTACTTTTCCTGCAGTAGTGGCTTTAGCGTAAGCAACTTCATAAGCTTCTTCATAGGTTCGATATTCAGTAGATCCAAACTTATATGTACCCTTATCCGTTTTCGTAATTTTTAATTTTGATTCTGGTGTAACAGAACCACCTGTTATGCTTGTGCCACTTCCATAATCAACCATGGTATTGTCTTCTAATTCGATATAGTTTGTAGTTCCAGCAATTGTATCAAATCCTGTTAATGTTTCATATCGTAAATAGTTGATACATCCAACACAAGGTTGCGTAGTATCAAGCGAAGCTGCTCCAGTATTGGCATAACCATTTTTGAAATTTAAACGAATATTGTGAGTTCCACTAGATAATTTTTTAGTAACTAATTCATATTCGTAGAATGTAAAGTAGATATGCCTCTTTAAATCATCTTTGTTAGACTTATTTAATTCATCGATTGCGCTTTGTGGCAATGCTTTTAGTGTTATATCATTATAATCAATAGTTTCTCCGTCAATTACTAAATCCATAGTTTTCTTTAATTCTTGCTCATATGAGCCAATTACACCATCTTGCTTGGTGTAGTTATTACTTGTAGATAAGAATAAACGTACACTTGCCTCGTTAACTATTTCAATAGGAAATTCAATATATGGATTTTGTGTAATATTCATATCAATATTTATGAATACATTACCATATGGATATGTTCCTTGTGGTTCAATTGCTTTAAATTTACCATCTACTATTTCGTATTCATCTTTAAATCTGAATGTGGTTTCACTATCTTTTCCTACTATGCCTGCATTACCGCCACCATATTTAAGTGTAGTATCACTTTTAGACATATTTTTTCTATCGTTTGTTGGTAGAATAATTTTCTTTACTTCACTATTAACTTTAACAATCACGCTATCACCAAATGCAATTGTTGCAGGAGTTTTTAAATAAGTAAAATTAACACTTTCTAATTCTTTATGGCAAATACAAGTTTGTGATAAACTTAAATCACCTTTTTCAAATGTATCACCAACATTATAAGATTTACTAAAGGCTGGTGTTAATTCAAAACTATGTGC
This sequence comes from uncultured Bacilli bacterium, assembly GCA_934140155.1. Classification (GTDB taxonomy): domain Bacteria; phylum Bacillota_I; class Bacilli_A; order RFN20; family CAG-826; genus RUG131. The sequence goes on from CAKPBC010000004.1 coordinate 51,765, forward strand.
CTCATAACTTGTCTCATCTATTGTTCCACATAATGAACATGTCTTATAGTGGCTGTCATCATCATATAAGTAATTAGAGTAATTATGTACATGAGCTCCATAAATAGATTCAGCTAAGCTTGCCTTTCTTGTGGCACTTTTTTCACCATTAATTAATAAAGTCATCGGAATATTTGATGTATTAAAATCTTCACTTAAATATCTAATTGTGTAACAAGCCCAGTAATATTCACCAGCATAACTTGTATCAGTAGTTAATCCATCATCGGTATTAGATGAAGGACTATAATAATAAACTTTTCCATTTGCCTCAATTGCTTTATAAATGACGCTAACACTTTTTATATCAACGTCTTCTTTACCTTCAACATGTCCACGTTGGAAAGCAAGCGAATCAATATTACCTTTCAAAGCAACTGCAAATCTTAAACATTTTTTGCCTTCGTTTGTCACACCATTTTGAATAAACATTTTTGATGTTTGTACATCTTTACTATTATCGCTCGCTGCTTTTAAATTAATTAATTTTGATTGATTGATGAATAAATCTTCCGCTATTTCATCAAATCCATTTGTATTATTTTTTAGTGATGTAGAAACATTAAATGCACCTAATGACAAAAAGGATAATAACATTATATTTTTAATAATTTTATTCATATTGTTCTCCTTTAGAAATCTTCATCAACAAAGGATTCATTTTCAAAATTAACATTTTCATCAACAGTTGAAATAACGCAAATATCTTCAAGAGTTGTTTCTATAACTATAATATTTGGTCTTTCATATTTTTTCATTAGTTTAAATCCTCACTATTTTTTTCTAATACTTTTTTTATTTTTTTGTTTTTTAATAAGAAATAAGCCCAAGTTGATAATCCACCTATAGTCACTAAATCTAAAGGTAATAGTCCCCATAAGATCCACCATGGCTTTGGTAACTCTCTTTCGACAATTGTGTCTAAATCAACTTTAATTGTATCTAAAGATTTATCTCTATTTTCATGCATATAATAAGCATTACAACTTGCAAATAAGATGTTTTTACAAGCTTTACGAGCAAAATAAACGCGTTCTTTATCAGTGGTTGATCCAAATGATTCAGCAGGTTTTTGGCTACCTGTCAACCATAAATCGTTACCAGCCTTTAATCCTTGATTCATTTTCATTAATCCAGAATAATAGTCGGTTACTACTGCACCTCTAAATCCCCATTCATCTCTTAATATTTCCGTCATAAGGGCATGATTACCGCCAGTCCAAGTACTACCAATACGATTAAATGATGACATCATACCATTAGCTTTTCCTCTTTTAACCGCAATTTCAAATGGTCTTAAGTAAATTTCTCTTAAAGTTTGTTCAGTTAACCATGTTTTTAAACCATCTCTTTTGGTTTCTGTTTCATTAATAGCAAAATGTTTTACATAAACATTCATCCCCATCGACATAGCGCCTTTGCTAGTTTCTGCCGCCATGATTCCTGAAAGCAAACTATCTTCACTATAATATTCTGAGTTCCTTCCATCAAATGGACTTCTTTGCATATTCGCGCCTGGAGCATACCAACCAGTAACACCAACCGCTACACCTTCAGTTCCGATTGACTTACCATAAGAATAAGCTAAGAATGAGTTCCAAGATGTCCCAATAACACTTGGCATTGAAAACATGGTCCAATCACTTCTATCGATATTTTGTGATGTTGTTTTATCAATTTCCATATTGTGACGATTTAATCCAGAAGGTCCATCATTTTCAAGCATATGTTTCTTTCCAATTGATTCAATAGAAAGGGTACAATATCCACCTCTATTAACTAAAGTACTTAAATCATCGACGGACATTTGATTAAGTAATTCATCCCATTTAGGGCTATCATAATTTCCACCTAATTCAAGAAGTAATTCTTTGTTCGGTTTAATTCCTGAACCAGTATTAAGTTGTGATTTAGTTGGTTTTCCACCTGATTCTGTAACATATAGTAAATGATGAGTATTTGTTTGTCCTTGATTTATTTCTGGAATTACACTTGCATCATATCCATCATAAACATAGTTCATAGCATCAGTTACTGCGGCACCTGTTCTATTCTTTTCTTTAGTTTTTGGGAATGTAGATGCAAAATCATTTCTGCTTAGATAAATAACATCTGCTTCTGCTGCATCGCTTCCATCAATTGAGTTATTAGCGTAAGCATTAATTGTTTGAGTTTGGAAAGTTCCATCACTTTGTTTAGCAATAACATCATAACTTGTAAATCTATTAGTTACACGATTATTAGTGACTGGATCGTTAGCAATACGAACAGTTTTAGCTAATGGAAAAGTAAATGTTCCGTTAGTAATTTCAGCAATATCGTGAGAATTTTTTCTTAAAGATAACACATAATCGCCACGATCAAGTTCATAACCAACATTACGATTAGTGTTTTTATCATAACAGTCATAACTTGCCATATCATATCCAGTAAAAGTTAATTCAATAACTTGTGATTGATTTTTTTCTAATATTTCAGTTTTACCAAAGGCTAATAAATTAACTGCCGATTTTTCAATTTGTCCTTTGTAATATGGTGGTGTGTAGTATAATTCAACTACATCTTTACCTGGAACTTCACTAGTATTAGTAACACGTACCTTAACAGTGAATGTTGTTTTATCATTAACAAAATCATCACCCGGATGAATAATTGTTCCATCGCTAGTTTTACCTTCAACACTAACGACATCCCACTTGAAGTCACTATAACTTAAGCCATATCCAAATGGATATTGAACAACGCCATCATAACCTTTTCCGTGCTCATTATCAACACTATTCCAATAACCTTCCACGTCAGCGGTTTCATACCATTTATAACCAACATAAATATCTTCTGCATAAACGACGTATCCTCCACCCGCAGTTTGTCCGCCGGCATTCATAAACGTTGGATCTGTAGTTAAATCATAAGTATGGATAGATGTTGTTTTACCCGATGGATTAATCTCACCTGATAAAATACGTGGAATAGCGTAAGCACCATTTTCTCCTAAGCCATTCATTGTAATACAAGCATCAACATTATAATTTTCTAAAAACGATAAATTCATTTCGTTACATGAATTAACAATAACTACTACTTTTTCAAATTCATCTCTTACCATTTGAAGCATTGCTTCTTCTTCAGTTGATATGTCTAAATATGTTCTACTTTTATCAATAACTAAATCACTAGAATTAGCTTGGACTTTTTTACCAGTATCATTTTTAATTTGTCTAGTTGGTAAATCGCATCCTTCTCCACCCAAACGAGATATTACCACTAATGCAGTACTAGAAAAATCTTTAGCATTTTGTAAAATTGTTTTTCCATTTTCTCCAATTGTGTCATATGCACTTCTTTGCGGCTCAATTAACATAAAATAATTAGGATTGCCTGATAATGCTCTTAATAAAGAAGTACCATTTTTAGCACGCGAATCACAGAAATTAGTATACATATCAGCAAGTTCGTGATTATATTCAATATTAACTTTTTCATCATCAAAGACATTTAAGATATTCTTAACTTTTAGTCTTGATGTACCGGAGTTAGAAGCCGCTGAGCCATCACTACCACAAACCCAACCGCCTGGACTTGATGACCAACCAAAAACATTTACTTTTTGTAATTCATCTTTAGTTAAGGGCAAGGCATTATTTTCGTTACGTAACATAACGATGCCTTCTTCAGCAATTTTTTCGTTTAATTTTTTAGATTGCGCTGTTGCTTCAGTAAACGTTTTGTTATTATCAAAAACGACACCAGATCCATAAAAATATGTTGTAATCATTTCTCCAAAATATCCCGCAACAACATTTCCTGCTAAGACAGCTGCAAATATCACTCCCATAGCGGAAAATGATATTATTCGTTTCTTAGAAAATTTTTTCTTATTCTTTCCCATTAATTTACTCCTATTCTACATCTTCTAATAAGACGTAATCATATTGCCCGAATGCATACATTCCATTATTGTTATACATATATTTGTAAGTGTCATTTTCATCTAAACCTTTATCTATTGCTACAGTGAATTTAATTGTATTTATTTCTAAGGCTGGATTTAAAGTAATTTTGCCTAAGTCTAATGTTTCCCAATTTGTCCAATATGAATGATCACCTTTTGTGCCATCTCCACATCCATGTAATACTAAGTCATCTTTTAATGAATGTTCGACACCATTAACTTCGACAGTCATAAAATCTTTAAGATAGATATCACCAACTTGATATGGTGTCCAGTTTTGCATATTAGTAACCCAGTTAGAAGCACCACGAATATATAATTCATTAGATGCCGATGTAACATTCTTTAAGTTAATAGTAAATGATGCTCCTGTTCCATCAAGGAAGGCTAAGAAGTCGCCACTACTAGCTTGTTTTACCATAGTTTTTCCTGCTGTTGTTGTTTTGTTATAAGCTACTTCATATGCTTCTTCGTATGTTTCATATTCATCTTTAGCACTACCAACAACATATTTTCCAGATTCTAATTTTTTAATAGCTAATTTAGAGCCTGGTGTCTTTTTGCCTTTTCCATCAACTAACGTTCCTTCTCCGTAAGTCATAATCGAATTATCTTCTAACTCAATCTTTAAAGTTTCATTATGAACATTGATAGGTACATTTATTGAGATACCTTCATATGTTACTTTGACAAATTTATCTTGCTTAGTTAATGGCTTTTTATTAAATATAACTTTGCTAATATCATAATTTTCTATATCACGCTTATCTTCACCAATTTGATAACCTAAAATTAAACCATCTACCACAAATTCTTCACCAACTGTATAATCAGTTTTTACCGGAACTTGTTTAATATATAATGCTTTTTCTTCTGATGTAGAAATACTTACATCAACGGAAGCATCACCATAATGGATGGTTACGTGATCTATTCCTTCTGGTAAAATACCAGATGGTTCAACATAATACTTACCTGGTGAAACATTATCTTCGACATAGCCATCTGACCAAGTAGCCTTAATAATCATTCCTTCGCTATTAAAAGCTTCTTCAAGTGGAATATAATTAGTTTTCTTTGGCGGATTAACTACCTCAATACTAGATACATAAACTTCATCAGGATCACGAATAATGCTAGTACTATTTCCCGAATTTTTCGAACTGTCGACATTTTGTCCGCATGATGTTAATGATATTGAACTCACTAACAATGCAAGTAAAGACATTAAAAAGATTTTTCCTTTTTTCATTTTATTCCTTTCCATTTAAGTTTTTGTTTTTCCAAACTTAAATACGCCCAAAAACATTTAGGACAATTTCATTATATAAAAGCGGTTACATCTGACAATATCAAACGCTTATTCCGTACTAGTTAACGCTTATTTGGAAAAATTATTGTAAAGGAATTAAAATATTAACACTAAACATTTTGTTATTAGTTTTAAATGAAACATTACCATCATATTTATCAACAATCATCGATATACTTTTCACACCATATCCATGATAAGAAGAATCTTCTTTTGTTGTTTTAGGTAAACCCGATTCATCAAAAATAACACTACCATCGAAAGAATTGCGAATATTAATAGTTAATAAATTGTTAACAGTATGAATCTTTAATTCAATTATTCTTTTTTCAGTTTCTTTAATTTTAACTACAGCTTCAATAGCGTTATCTAAAGCATTACCGAACAAAGCATAAATATCTCCTTCATTCATAAAGTTTAATTTAGCTCCATCAGCAATGTAAGTTAAAACAATTTGATTTTTCTTACAATAAAGATTTTTTTCCGTAAGAATTATGTCTAAAACATTATTACCTGTTTTTACAATTGAATCATACAAAGAAATAGAATTTTCAATTTCTTTTACAACGTCTTCCGATATACTTTTATTTTTACCAATTTGACGTATTTGATGTTTGATATCATGACATTTAATATTAAGCAAATCAATATTATCTCTTGATATTTGATATTGTTCTTTTTCTTGGTGCCATAATTTCTTAACAAATGATAATTCGTTTTCTAATTCTTTTGTATGTAAAAGTGAGAATTGCCCATAAAGTAACAATACACAACACAAGAAATTATAAACACATTCAACAATATTTGTAGTAGCATTATGCGGATTATAAATAGATATCATATTTAAAACAATATTAACTAATAAACCACATGCAATTAATAATAACAAAGTAAGATTTTTAACTTTCATATTTTCACTTTTATTTATCTTTTTTGCAAAAAGTATAAAAGTTAATAAATAAATAATAAAATAACATCCTAAATAAGTTAAAATCCAAGCAATAAAATAACCATCAAAAGTAAAAATACCATTCGAAGAATTATGATAGATATCCACCATTGGCGATTTACCCCAACTTATTAATGAAGTGGCTAAATTACTTGTTACATATGCTAAATGTTGCGTTGTATAAGAAGCAAGCGCACAAAAAACAATATTAATCCAAGGTTCATCATAACAAAATTTTAATAATGGGATAGTCATTAGAAACAATGAAAGAAACATAATCGAAGAAAAAATAGCGTCATTAGAAAATATTGGAAGTGCAAAGCCTACAATTATGCATATTGCGGTAATTAAAGCAAAGCGTAAAATAAATTTATCTTTTTTCTTAAGATTAAAGCAATATAAAAATTCCGATATAATCAATTCGATTATAAATAGATTCTTATAATAATAAAGACTTGAGAAATACACTTTTTAATCTCCTTCTGCTAAATAATCATTTAAGCGTTTCATAAATTCAGCTTGCTTAGAACGTGAAATAATTAATTCTTCATCATTAACGATTACAATACCTTTTTTTACACTAGTCACATATTTAAGATTTACTAAATAACAACGATTGCAAAGAGCAAAATTCATTTTTTCTAATGTATCTTCAATATTTTTTAAAGACCCTGTAGCCTTAAAGTTTCCATTACTTGTATGGTAAAAACACATATGTTGAACTACTTCAATATAGTAAATTGACGATACTTTTAATTTTAATTTACCTTCTTTATTAGAAATCCATATTTCACTATCTTTCTTTTTTTCAAAGCAGTGTAAAACATTTTCTAACTTAACGGAAAAATTATAATAAGTTACTGGTTTAACAATAAAATCAAAAGCACGTACTTCATAACCCTTTACAGCATATTGAGCCATATTAGTTACAAATATAACAATTACATCATTATCTAATTGTCTTATTTTTCTAATTGTATCTAGGCCATTACCGTCTGGTAATTCAATATCCATAAAAACAATGTCAAAATTATTTTTATATTCATTCAAAAACATTAGAGAAGATGAATAAACTTTAATTTCAAATTTTTCTTTTTTCTCATTAGCGTATTTATTTAAATAATCAATTAATAAATCCGAAGCAGTTATTTCATCTTCCACTATTGCAATTCTTATCATACTTTTTACCTTTAACTCATTAGTATTATAATTTTAAATTTTTAAGTTTGTCAAGAAGTAGCAAAGTATGATTTTTAGCAGTTTTTGTCATATATTTGCAATTTAACATCATTATATATATTGCATATATATACAATTTCATTTAAGTGTTCTTCATAATTAAAAATTTAGGCAAAATCAATACGTGCAATTTGCATTTTCATCATTTTATCGCCAACTTTAGCTAAAAAGCGATAAAAAGAAGATATAGAAGGATCTTTTAAATTATTATATCCCAACATATAGCCTTTAGATGATACTTTAATATTTTTGCTCCAATTAGATAAATCTTTTGAAGCATCAAAAACAGCAAAATAGACGCCAACATTCTTAATTTGTGCGGTTTTTAGCCATGTTTTAAGCATTAATTTTGTTCATAAATATTTTCACTTGTACGTAATTTATATTCGAATAAATTTTTACTATCTAAATCCACTTTGTGCATATCCACTTTATTAATTTGATGATTATCATAAGTGGTGTAATAATATATTCCTTTATAGGCATTTAAGCATGAAGTATAAATAGTAATTTCATATTTTTTATCTTCTAGTTCGCAGCATCCCCTAACTTGATCAACGCTACCTAATATATGAAAGAATTGACTTACACTAGATAGTTCATCACTTTTTGATAAAGAATTCATTTTTGTAAAAGTTACACGTACAAAACGAGACTGACTAGAAATATCACCAGGTAAACCCACTGCACCTAATCCTCTACTATAAAAGCGTTTATCATCATTTAAACTATTTTTAGAATTTTTGGTTGATAAATATTTATAATTATTTAAATTTTCCATTTGCTTATCAAATGGTGGATTATTAGTTAAAACACCAACTGGATTATCATAAACTCTAATTCCTTCACTAGTGGATTCTATAGTAATTGATTTATTATGGTCAGCAACTATCCAATGAAGTTGACCAATTGGGTATTCATCACTATATGGGGTATTAGTTATATTAATGTTTTTCATTAATTTAATAACTTCATCAACACTCTTACAACTAACAAGAATATAAGGAATAAACTCAAATTGTGCTACGTTAATTTTGTCTTTTTGGGGTTCAAAATAGTGTGCATTTCCCACGAAATTTAAGCCTGCTATACAAAGTCCTTTTTCGTTCATTGCTTCATAAAATAAAGGATAACTATCAGTTACGTGTGCCATTCCTATAATTGCGTAATGTTTTTTTATATTATCTAAAAACCTTAATTTTATTTCATAATTTCTTGGCATAATCGTAACAGTTTCACCATAAGAAAATTCATAGTCTAATGTTCTTCCAAAATAGAAATCTGTGGTTTTATAAGTTGCGGCAGTACACATAATCATTCTCCTTGTTGTTTATATAAATAGTTTACCAAATTTATGGTAAATAAAACACAAAAAACAATTTCCAAAATAGTAATAATAATCTATACTTATTAAGTGAGGAGTTCGTATAACTACGAATATATTAATATTATGCTTTGTTCGCTTAAAGATTTATATCGCATTGGTCCTGGACCATCATCTAGCCACACTATTGGCCCATATCGAATTTGCTTAGATTTTCTAAATAGTTTAGAACCTAATAACTATCACTATGTAGTTACTCTTTTTGGTTCGCTTGCCTTAACAGGAAAAGGCCACTTAACTGATAAGATAATTATAGACACTTTAAAAGATGTCGAAGTAAAGTTTGATTTAAAAACTACTCCTAGTTTTCCTAATACTATGCAAATAGAAGCTTATTTAGATGATAAATTAGTTAAATCCGCAACATATTATTCGATTGGTGGAGGGCAAATTGAAAAAAAAGGCGAAAAAGCTGAGACTGATAAAATGGTTTATCCTTTTTCTTCTTTTAAAGAAATTAGAGAATATATTGAGCAAAACAAATTATCTTATTTGGAATTTGTTAAGAAATTTGATGATGAGGATATTGAAGATTATTTAAAGCATATTCTTAATCATATGGAAAAGGAAATTGAGGAAGGACTTGTAACTGAAGGATATATCGCTGGTAAGTTACATATTAAAAGAATTGCTCCTACTTTATATAAAGAAGCAATAAGTTGTAGTAATAAAGATGATAAAAGGGATTTATTTATTTCTACTTATGCTTATGCGGTAAGTGAATCTAATTCCGGAGGAAGTTTGGTAGTTACCGCTCCGACATGTGGATCAGCTGGTGTACTTCCTGCTGTTTTATATTATTTAAAGAAACAAATGAATTATAGTGAAAAACAATTGATCGATGGTTTAATTATTGCCGGATTAATTGGCTGCGTTATTAAAAAGAATGCCACTATTTCTGGCGCTGTTGGAGGATGTCAAGCCGAGATTGGTTCTGCTACTTGTATGGCCGCTGGAGCACTTTGCGCTGCGAATGGATTAGGATTTGATTATATTGAATATGCCTCCGAAATGGCTTTAGAACACCAATTAGGTTTAACTTGCGATCCAGTCGGAGGATACGTTGCTATTCCTTGTATAGAAAGAAATTCCATATCAGCGATTAAAGCATTTAATTCTTATGTTTTTGCTAAACATTTAGTGCCACATCGACATAATGCTATATCTCTTGATGAAGTAATTGCGGTTATGAAAGAAACCGGTATTGCCTTATCAACAGATTATAAGGAAACCGCTAAAGGCGGATTAGCTAAAATACATAAGTTTTGATGCATTATGTATGAATTATTATTTTGAATAAACTGTATCAACATATTTTACTAACTTATTATCATCATGATCTGCACAAGGAATTTTCATATCTAGTTCTATTTATTTTTCAATAGAATAATAGTTTTAATAAAAATTGCTTTGTGTCATTAATACTTTCAATTAATTTGAAAACATTTTTATTATGTTCGAATTTGTTTGTTCAATAAAACTGTTTAATTTTAAAACTATTAATTCATTTTCGGTTTTGACTTCTCAAGTGCAGCATAAATGCTTTTAAGTTTTTAAAATCATCTAATCCAAAATTGATTGTAGTTAACCAATACTCAATTAATATTAGATATTTTGAGTTCACTTTATAATAATATATAGTTCAAAAATTAGATTATTCTTCACATTCAAAACATTTTAACGAACAATCAGTCAAATATTTTTTTCAAAAATTCTTCAATTGTAATAAGACTAACCTTTGGGTCTTTAGAAAATCTTTTTGTTTTCATATTGTTGCATTCCTTTTATCTATTTATCCAAATAAAATATTCCTACCAGAAAACGCTACTTCTTACTATACTTTTCAAGTAATGGTAGTAATTGTTCTAATATCCATTTTTTTACTGTTTCAAAATCAGAATCATAATATATAGCACCTGCTATAGCTTCTAAGTATGGGCTATGTTTTTTATTTACAACTTGTTCATGAACAGGAATATTAGGCTCACTAGAAAAATGCAACTCATTATATGCATGATCTATCCATTTTTCTTTTTTAATAACTTCATTAAATGTAGAATTACTTTCCAAATCTTTCTTTATTGTTGTGATTTTTCCTTTGTTGTCTATATTATCAATTCTATAAATTTTATCCGAAAGAACAAATTTAATAAGTGCATCACCAACGACTGCTAAGCCATCATTTTGATAAGAGTTATTTCTTGTTTTTTTACCTGATTTAATAGCGCACATAGCTTTGGATAAATAATAAATATTATTAAACTTATATTTTAATTTTTTCTCTAATTTATGCATTTCTACTATTATTCTACTTGTATCCATATTGTTCTCCTAATAAATTGTTTAACATAATAAATTAATGTTACATTTGATCTTCTGTAGCGCCAAATATATATTGTATTGTTCCTGATTTATTCCAATTATCACTCCAATCAGTTGGCTTTAACAAAGCCTCACAATAAACATTGATTGTACAATTTTTAAATGGGCTTCCATAAATTGTTGTGATAGTTTTAGGAATAAAGATTTTGTTTAATGATGTACAACCATTAAATACTCCATCGTATAAAGTAGTTACACTACTTGGTAGTTTAATAGTTGTAAGTGATTCACATGATTGGAACGCACCTGTCTTTATAGCTGTTACATTCTCCCCAATTGCCACTGATTTTAGTGATGTGCATCTTAAGAACAAGTAACTTTCAATTGTTGTTAAACCATTTGGCAAAACAATTGATTCAAGTGAAGTACACCTTTCAAAAGCATACTCTCCAATTGAAGTAACACTATTTGGAATAGTAATAGATTTTAATGAAGTACAATTAGAAAAAGCATATTCTCCTATACTTAAAATTCCATCTGGTATTACGATACTTTCTATATAAGTATTATTTTTAAATGCGTTCTTTCTAATTGCTTTTACCGAAATGCCATTAATATTAGCAGGAATTTGAGGGTTACTATCTTGACCAATATATCTAATTAATTTAATGTAATTATCTTCGCTATTGCCTATAACTGCATATTCAAATGATTCAAATATATCATGCTCGCTAACATTAAATTCTACATAATTACTTCCAGCCCACCAAGTATTCCAACCATCATTACCGGTTTCATTTTTATAATAAATAACTATGTCATCTAAATTTTCAAATGCATAATCATCAATTTGAGTAACACTAGTAGGAATTTCAATTGACTTTAACGAATCACAATATGAAAACGCTGACTCCTCAATTTTTTGTAAACTCATTGGTAAATTAATATCATTTAACATTTTAGCGTTATAAAATGCTTTATAAGAAATCTTGCTAATAGTTGTTGGCAATGTGATTTTTTGAACACCACTATTTTCAAAAGCATAAGGACCGATAGCAGTAACTGGATAATTGTTTATGTATGCTGGAACTTCGACAATCGATTCATTGCCTAGATAATTCATTATGACAATTCTATTATTTACACCACTACCAAGTTTAGCATAATCAAATGTTCCATCTGTGCCTATTTCATTGACGTCCCAAATAATTCTTTTCGCTCCACTAAAACTATCATTCCATCCGCTTGGTTTTTCGCTACCTTCGCAATAAATAGATAAATTGTTGCAGCCATAAAAAGCACCATATCCAATCCGAGTTACTCCTAAAGGAATTTTTATCTGTTTAAGCGAAGAACAACTAGAAAATGCTTCACTACCAATACTAGTAACATTATTTGGTATCATAATAGTTTCAAGTTTTTTGCAATCATAAAACGTTTTTTCTGGAATTGATGTAATATTTTCCGACATTTCAACGCTAAGTAAATTATCACAACCATAAAATGCTTTGCTTTCTATACTTGTAACACTATTAGGAATATAAAGATGTTTAATACTTCTATCATTATAAAATGCCGTACTTCCTATTTCTTTTACTTCTATACCATTTATTTCATCAGGTATTGTGATATTATCACCAAATCCACTCACACTAACATTTCTAATACTGATATATGGATTATCTTTTGAGCCTCTAATCCAATATTGATAATCACCTAACCAGTCTATTTTTCTAACATTAAATATTATATTTGAAAAAGAATAATCTGTCGCCCAATCGTACGGCCAAGTATTTGGAATTTTTTCATAGGCACAATAAATAATTAAGTCATAATGACAATAGTCAAGCACTTTGCTTCCCATATTAATAACGCTATCAGAAATGAAAATTTCCATTAAATTTTCACATCCGTAAAAAGCTTCATCGCCTATTGAAACAATATTATCTAAATTCAATACTTTGCGGATAATCATCTTTTTATAGAAGCATTTCGCGCCAATCTCTTTTACATCCAAAAGGTCAATCTTTGATGGTATATTAATTGTGGATTCAGTGCCATTATATTTAATAAGAGAAATATATTGATCACGTGCAGTGCCTCTAATCCAGTAATCATATTTGTAATACGTTCCAATACCTCTAACATTCCAATTGATGTTTCTCGTTAAAGTATCATAAGAGCACCAATTTCCACTCCAGCCTTCTGGCTTTTCATTACTAGCGCAGTAAAAAGTTATGTTAGAACAAAGATAAAACGCATTAGATTCAATAACCTCGACAGTATCAGGAATCATAACTACTGTTAAATTATAACACCCCTGGAAAGCATGTTCTCTTATCACTTCAACGCCATCTAGGATAACTACTTTAGTTAATTTATTATTAGTAAGAAAAACATTATTTCCTATTTCTTTTACTGGGATACCATCAATTTCATCTGGTATTTCTACTTCGGTTTTTTGACGCCCTAAATACTCAATTATTTTGATATTTTTGTTTGACTTTGGTCCTTTAATCAAGTACTTATATAAATCGTTACTTTTAACATCTAATACATTCCAACAAACAGTGCTATTAATTGATTTCCATTGATACGCCCATCCATCTGGTCGTTCGCTAAATGCCGCATAAATCGTAAGACAATCAGAATAATAAAAAGCATGACTTTTGATAGTTGTAACATTATCAGGAATTATTACTGTCTCTAAATTTTTGCATTCAGCAAAGGCACACTCACCAATGGATGTAACCTGATCTGGTATTTTAATGTATTTTAATGAGCTACATCCATAGAACGAATAATCGCCAATTGTTAATAATGCTTTGGGTAATAATATTTTATTCAAAGTAGAACAATTATAAAATGCTCTTTCATCTATATTTAATATATTATCTGACATTTCAATTGAAGAAAGTGCACTACAACCCGAAAATGCACTTTTTCCAATAGAAGTCACACCACTAGGAATAATTATTTCCGTGATATTTGTATTATCTAAGAATGCAAAATCCGCTACACCTTGGACTGGCAAGTCATCAATAGTTTCAGGTAATTCAACCGTTTTTTCTAAACCATTATATTTAGAAATTGCAGCATATTTATTATTTTTTGTTCCTCTTATCCAATATTCAAAGTTACCAGAATTATTAATTTTACTTACGTTCCAAACAACATTTAAATTGCTATTCCAATCATCCGACCAACCGCTTGGTTTATCAGTTGGAGCAGCATAAATTGTTAATAAATTATGTCCCTTGAAAGCATTATCTTCAATTGTTTCTATTGTTTCTGGGATAACAATTCTTTTTAAATTATGAATATCACTAAATGCACTACTTTTAATAGTTGTTACCTTAGTTCCATTTACTTCTTCAGGAATATTAAAAGTAGAAAAAGATAAATCATTGATTTTAAATTTTTGAAGTGATAAAGTTCCATCTAAATTATATCCAAATTCACAATAATCATTAAGCCAATTTGCTTTTAAAGTTAGATCAACATCATAATTATTCTTTTTATAAGAAATACTATCAATGCTCCATTTATAAAATGTATCACTATCTTTTGTTGTTTCTTCTGCAATATAATCACTAAAATGTGTTACTTCTTGTGATTCAATTTCACTTCCTCCATTGGTGTTATAATTAATTGTTACTGACCCGCCATTATCACATATTTGCTTAATGCCATCTGAAAAGGCTGCATTATTAAAATAAATACGTGCTTTAGCTAATTCAATTTGTTTAGAATAATCTTTCCACTCAGATTTTTCAAAATATTTAATCGCTTTTTGAGGATTGCTATCTAATAAATTTTGAGCTATAGAATATCTTGCAAAAGGAACAATCACAAAAATCATAAGAAGCGTAATAGCAGATACTCCAACAATTGAGCCTGATGCAATAGCGCTTATTCTTTTTACCTTTTTCTTTCTATTCTTTTTTTGTACATCAAATTCTTCTAGTAGTTCTTTATATTTAGTTAACAATTCTTTACCATCTTTATAATCACTAATTGTTTTTAAATTATTATATGCTTCTAAAACCATTGAATAATCTTTAATAGTTAACTCCCTATTAAAAACACATTTCTTATAAATAGATTCTTTTTTCTCAATAGCAATTAATTCAATACATTTATCAATTTGTATACTTGCATCATCATAATCGCTAATTTTATTAAACATTTCAATTGATTTAGCATACTTTTTAGATTCCATCATTTTTTTAGCGCTACTATAAATAGATTGTTGTTTCAAACATTGGCACTCTTTAGTTTGATTTAAAGAATCTTTGTATTCTAAAATAACATTAAATAAATCTATCGCTAAATCATACTTTTTCTCGTTTTTTAAGCGAATAGCGTTATCATAAATTGTTGATAATCTTTTATTAGCAATATTAGTTTTAATAGATTCATTAATTGAATTTAAAATCTCTTGTTCTTCTAAATTACCATATTCATAAGCTTTTTTGTAATTATAATAAGTATCGATAGGTTTATCATACTTTTTTAGTTGATTAATAGAACTAAGTTTTAATTCCACTAATAGCTTATATAAATACGCTTTTGAATTAGTAGGATCAGTATCAAGAAAACGTTCCAACACTTCATCAGCTTTATCGTAAAGCCCATCAGCAAGCAATATTTCTACTCTTTTAAATTGTGAAGGAATAATTGTGTTTTCTTTATCGACATTATTGATTATATTTTGTGATTTGTCTTTGTTTTCCATTTTCTCCACCCCACATATAATAACTATAAAAACAACTATAATCTTACTCTTAAGCATTTTAATATTTTTTAGTAATTAACGCAATTATGTCTTGTCTATTTTAGGCCTTTTTTCTTTTTATATTTTAAGTAACTTAGAAAGCCAATAATTAATATTGCGGCTCCAAATGAAATACCAATAACAATTTTTACCATGTTTTTATTTTTATTTTTATGTTCTGGAGTTAATGGTGAATCATCATCTATTTCAGTGTTTTTTTCATGAATTAATATAACATCAAATTCTGTTTGTACATAATTATCTTTATCTTCTCCAATATATCTAATCTTTGCTTTATTTAAATTATCAACTTTTAAATTTTCATTGACCCAAGCATAATTATCATTTAAAGTAATTTCCTTTAAATAAGTAATATCTTTACTAACATTGATTGAAGTTATTACGTTTTCTAATATAGCTTTATTTATTTGATAATAAATTTTTCTTTCACCAGTAAAATTATTATTTCCTTTAATTAATACATAGGCATTGCCCGCATTAATATTATCGTGATAAGAAATTGAATAATCATTATTTTCAATTAATTTCAATGAATTATAAGATAATTCAACTATAGGTTCTTTTGCAGTTTTATCATAAATAAATTCATTAGTATTAAGGCTATAATTAATATCATCGCTATCAATTGATTTATGGTTAATGTTAAATGTAAATTCTTTTTTCCCTTCATAATATGAAGAAGTAATCATTCCTTTAGCTATCCCAGCATTAATATTATTAGCGTATGTAACTTCATAATCAGTTATTTGTTTATCATTTAATTTAACTATAATTTCTGGTTTTATTTCCTTGCCTGTATAAATATAATCATTTACTTCAATATTGGCATTATCTAAACTTTCTTTTTCTTGATTATTATCTTCGCAAGTAAACGCTTTAATTCGAGGAGCGTAATTACTCACTTTATTCCAATAAGAAGAATATCTAAATGATAATGGACTTACATTTTGTCCTATCCGAATAAAAGAATTGCCATTTACTTCTACAATAACACTATAATATGTTCCTAGTGTTAGTTTTACTGGCTCATCAATATAAATTGTACGATAGCCAGGGAAATCAAGTATTTGTTCTTTTTCATAAACTAATGTTCCGTTTGTTGGATTACTAGTGTCACTTATATTAGTATAAATTTTAATCTTACAATTAGTGTTAAATCCGCTTAATCCAATATTTACTGCTTTTAATACTTGATTTGATTTTTTAACTTCAAATATATTGGCAGCATTTTTAACAGCATATAATGAACTAATAGAATCATCAAGTGAGTTATCATAAAAATAATTGTAGTCAAAGGCATCACTTTTTTTATACTTAAAAGCATAAACTTGTGAAGAGTCCGAATCATAAGAAAGGTAAAAATATGGTAAAGATGAATAACTATTCTTTACTAACCATCCTCCATTTTGACTTGCTCCGCCTGGAAAAAATGATGAACTAGCAATATTATCATCCCAACCAATTAATGTACAAGCATGAGCAACACCATTTGTACTAGTTTCATTTTTAGGATTATAATAATATGTTTCTCTCGCATTATAATAAGAAAATGTCACAGCGCCATAATCTAATATTGCTTGTTTTATTGCATTAATTTTTTCTTCTTTTGTATATGATGAATTAGAAATTTCAAGAGTGTCAGTTAACTTGAATTTTGAATTATAAAACGGATTTGCTTTATATGATATACTTTCTTCTACTGGACCATACCATTCTGATAATAAAGTAGTAACAATTCCGACATTACCAAAAGCTTGTAAAAAATCAGCATCACTTTGTTCGCCTTTAAAATTTCCTAATAAATCTTCTTCTCGATTATAACGATGATACGCTATCGAAGTAGGATTTAAAGAAACACTATCTGCTAAACCATCTTTTAATATTGATGCTTCAGAGGCATTCATCGCTGAATATGCCCAGCACAAATTAGTATTTCCTTGATCTTTTAGTTTGCTTTCATAACCATCATTTCTTGCATCATATTGTGTTGGTAATGTTGTTAATACAAACATTGCCATTAATAATTTAAAATTCACTATCATAAATCAATCATTTTACCATTTCTAATAATTTTTTATCTTGATTTTCAATATATTTATTGAAATCGTTTTTTATAATTTTATTACATTTTTTGAATATAAAAGAATCTTTTTTTACTATATCTAAAGGTATTGAAATCGGAGTATCATCAAATGGAGTTACTAAATACATCAAAGCTCCAACAATTGATGATATTATGTTCGTTGGTATTTCTTTATAATCACCAAGAACATATGATTTAACAATTTTTAAAAGCACCGGAATGTCTTTAAATTCTTTTTGCTTCGGTAATGCATTTGCTACTTTTTGTGATTTTTTTAATAATTTATCAACTTGATCCTTAGATTCAATTAACGTTATTGCATCTTTTTTATTATTTTCATATTGTAATAGCATTTCTTTCTTCTCTTTATTTGTTAGCTTAATTACTTCTACTTTTGGCTTTCTTTTAAACATAATGGCCCAATTCTTTTTGGTGTTTTTTATTCTTTCTTTATCTTGCTTTTCTTTAAGTTCGATTCTATTTTGTTCAATAGCTTGAGCAACTTTTTCTTCATCATCAGTAAAATAGTTTTCTTTTGACTTCTTACCAGCAATAACATCTAATGTATTGGATAAAAAATGCGTATTTAAATATTTAGTATCTAGTTGCAAACCAATTGAAAGCATTTCAACATATTTACTAACTAAACTTAACACGATATCAGATATTACTTGAAAGCATAAAATAATAGCCATAAAAATGGTGGAAAATTTAAGTGATAAATTCTCACTTGTCGTTACTAATTCATAAATTGATACAGCTATAATTATTAGTTTGAGCAAATACATTATAGATTTAATTACATATTTACTATATTTAAATTTCTTTTTTCTTATTGCTTTTAATTTTCTAGGTAAGTTCGTTTCACTATTGAATAGAATAGAAATAATAAAAATAGCGATTGTACAAATACATAGTATTGCATAAATAACGAGATACAAAGGTTTATTTATATTTTTGATTACTAAAAATATTGACCAAACAGCGAATAAACTTTGACTAATATAAAAAACAATCTTCGATACTTTCTTAATACTTTTAATAATCATATCAATAGCGGATCTTGTATTAGCAAATGAAAAATTTAATCCTCGCATAATTCTCTCCTAGTGGTATTTTAACACATTTACGGGAATATAAAGAATTAAATTATTAATTAAATAATTTACCAAGAAAAACTATAACTACCAGAATGCTCTTTTGTAGTTAAACTTACTTTATATTTTCCTATATTTAAATTTAAAGTAAATGAAAAGTCACTATCAATATTTCCTTCATAAAATGATGTAGAGTTATCATAAACTTTTACATTTAAAGTTCCTTTTGAAGTAGTAATATTAACTTTGACTGCTTTATCTTCATTGATATTTATTTTGTAATTTCTTGTTCCTTGAAAATAACTATATTTTGCCGAGAATAATGTGGCATTTTGTTGTTCAATACAATTTCTAACCACATATGTAGTTAGTTGATGTACATCCAACCAACAAACAAGATACGAATATCGCTAATAATTTCTTCATAGTAAATTTCTCCTAAATTTATAATAATTGCTTTTTTTTCAATTTGTTATTGAAATAATTAACACTACATTCTATTTTTTTCAAAGTCTTTGTTTTTTTTCGACTGAACTGATTTTTTCAAAACTATATCGAGACTTGTTAACACTTTTTTTACCATATTCAATGGCCTCAACTGGGCAGTAACAAATACAAGCCATGCAATGCGTACAATCTTTACCCCAAATAGGTTTATTATCTTTTAGTTTAATGTTATTTAATGGACATTTCTTTACACATAATCCGCATCCAACACAATTACTTTTAACTTTAAAAGGTGATGCTTTTACGCATAAATGATAAAATATTGAATTAACTGGTCCGCTCATGAACTTATCATATAAATTATTTCTTGGTTTATCAAATGGCTGCTCTTGTTTTAGTTTTTTAGTAACTTCATCAATATGAGGCTCAGCACTTTCTACAATATCTTTAGCTTTTTCTATTGTTGGAGCATTAAACATAGCAATATAGTTTTCTGGCATAATAATTTGCATTGTACCCATATAATCTAACTTCTTTTCTTTAGCAAGTTTTTGATTATATTTAGAAGCATTTCCTATCTCACTTCCGCAACTCATAACAAACCAAATGCGTTTTGCATTAATTAATTCAATTTTTAAAAGAAATTCTAAAACAACTTTCGGAATACGCCACGCATATGTAGGAGTAACTAAGATTACATTACAACCTGTATCAATTGATAAATAATCTTTATTTTTTATTCTTTCATTAATATCAACAATTTCTTCTTTTAGTTCTTTAGCAATTCTTTTAGCTATATATCTGCTATTGCCAGTTCCTGAAAAGTATAAAATCATGTAATTATTTCCTCCAAATATTTATTAAAATGCGGCATTTAGTAACTAATACCACTCATATGATTGTTTTATTTTATCCTTGAAATAATTTTTCCATTTCCAACAATTTTATTTCCTTCTCGAATGGAAAATTCTTTCCCATCACTTAGATTTTGATACAAAGAATGATCATATAAAGTTCTTACTATAGCTTTTCCATTAATATCAAATTTTGCTAAATCCGAAGATACAAATGCTATTCTTAAATATGTTTTAGTTCCATTTATTAGCAAATGTGGCATATATGTTCCACTATTTAAATCGGGGAAAATATTTCTTTTATTACTATCGAAAATACATTGAATCTCATATTTAATTGAAAATTCTTCTTTATATATTACTTTATTATCTAAAATAAGTATTTTTTTATAATTCTTAAAATAATTAATATATTTATCATCTAGTTCATCTCTTTTTTCAATGTCGCTCGCGGTAATTTTATTTAATTCATTGCTATATAATCTTTCTAAATTAAATCTTAATGTCAATGAATATGAATATATTGCTTTAGCTAATTTATAATTTTTGTCTCTTGGAATTAACTTTTCAGCATCATTAAAGTTGGTTATATTTTTCATATATTTTCTTTCTAATACATTTGATATATCGTTATAAAGAATTTCTAATACCATATATAATATACTCAAACAAGATAATACAAATAAAACCATCGCAAAATATTTACTAGCATTAACAAAGAATGATATTACAAATAATGTACAAAATGTAATAAGAATTGCATATGAAGCAAAAAAACTAATAACTTCCCAAATTGAATAGCGATGGAAATGCTTAGGTTTATAATATATCAATTTAAATATGCCTTTTCTTTTAATCAAATGAGTGCTTTCAAAATGCATAGAATATTGTCTATTTCCGATATTCCAAACATTCATTTGTAAAAGAGCAAAAATAGAAAGTGATAAAAGTAGAATACAAATTTGCTCATTTGTCATGTGTCTTTTCCTCCATTATCAAAAATCATTATTTTAATAATTCATTGAATCATCATTCATTAGAAAATCAAAAATATCAATAATGGTAAAACCATTTTCATCTTTTCTAGGAGCCAAACCATCTTTAGTAACAATTATTTTTTTAAAAGAATCATTTATATAAAACAAACTTCTTTTTTCTCTATTAGCGGTATTTTCATCACTCATATTTAGGCAAGATTGTATATAATATTTTTCATTGCCTTTAGTTGCGATAAAATCAATTTCCAAACTTTTTTTTGCGTAGATTTTTTTTCCATTTTTATCAATTCTATCAGTCATTTCATTAATATCAATCTCACCAACCGAAACATTAAATCCTCTATATCTCAATTCATTATAGATAATGTTTTCCATAATATGGGTTTCTTCTATTTGATGAAAATCTATAATTGCATTTCTTACGCCTATATCTTCAAAATATATTTTATAAGGTGTATTAATGTATGCTTTTCCTTTGATGTTATATTTAATTGCTTTTGATATAACAAAAGAATCTTGAAAATGTTTGATGTAATTATTTATTGTATCATCAGTTACGCTAACCTTTCTTTCACTTTTAAATCTTTTTTCTAAATTAGCCGGGCTTATACCGCATC
Source organism: uncultured Bacilli bacterium (assembly GCA_934140155.1). Taxonomy (GTDB): domain Bacteria; phylum Bacillota_I; class Bacilli_A; order RFN20; family CAG-826; genus RUG131. The sequence goes on from CAKPBC010000004.1 coordinate 73,859, forward strand.
CTATTGAAGACGCTAATACATTAAATAATTCTTCTAGCGATTGAACATCTATAACATTTCTTCTACCAATAATGTCTTTTAAATATACTTCCGTACTTAATTCTTTAAGATATTCATATCTATCATCTTTAGGTTGTTTATATACAATTGGAATTCCACCTGTAATAATATATTCTTTCCAAGCATCATTAACATTCATATTAATTCCATCCATAAATTCTTTGAATGATAATGGCAATACATGTATTGATGATTTCCTTCCTCTAAATTTTGTTTCTATTTCAGAAGATAAAAGTTGTGAATTACTTCCTGTAACATAAACATCAAAGTTTTCGTGAGTCAAAAAGCCATTTAAAGTCCCAACAAATGAATCTAATATTTGTATTTCGTCAAGCAATAAATAAAAGTAATCTGAATCATTTGTTATATCTTTTATATAAGCTCTAAACTTTTTCGAATTAACAGTATAATATCCTTCTCTATTAATGATTTTTGTTGCTTCATTTGGATAATATTTTTCAAGTAAATCTATATTTTCATCATTATCAAAAGCAAATCTTATAATATGAGCTTCTTCTACACCATTTTTTATTAATTCTCTATAAAAAATGTTATTTAATAAATATGATTTTCCACTTCTTCTGGCTCCAGTAATAACTTTAATTAAAGAATTATTTTGCTTTTCTAAAAGCTGCTTTAAATATTTATCTCTTTTAAACTCCATAATATCACTCGATTCTTTTCAAAGTCTTTGATTTTTTTCGACTCTATTATAACATATTATGTGCATTAAAACAATTATCATTCGATTTTTTTTCAAAGTCTTTGATTTTTTTCGACTGTATTAATTATTGCTTATAAAATTTCAACAATGTTTGTACCACTTATTACCATGCTACTACGTTCAATTAGAAAATAATAATTACATTTTATTTATGCTATTTAAAATCCCTAAAATTATTTTTTGCCCTATTTTAGCAAAAGTCTGGGAACATTTTATAAATCTTGGCGCGCCCAATAAGATTTGAACTCATGACACTCAGATTCGAAGTCTGATGCTCTATCCAGCTGAGCTATGGGCGCATACTTAAAGTATAACTTTTTACTTTATTTTTGCAATATAAAAACCTAGATTTTGTAAATAATTACTATTTATTTTAATCTAGGTCATTAAGTTAATTATTGTTATAAATTGCTAAGAATATCAAGGAGATTCCAATTAATATAGCGCCTACAATTATTAAATACCAGAATTCAATTTTTTTATCTTCTTGGGCTTTTTTATAATCATAAAATGTCTTATATTTTCTATTGGTAGGATCTTTTCTAAAAAGATTAAAAAATTGCATAACTCCATACGCTAACATATCAAATGTTCCACCATTCGTGGCAATAACTAATACACCAAAACAGGCAATTAGGACACCAGGAACAAAGAATGCATCAGTAAGTATATGGAATGTATCTTTAACACTTGTACTATGGAAAATATCTTTTAAAACCACAATAATGAAGGCTAATAATAAACCCAAAGTAAATGTTATAAGATATTTAGCAATTTTACTTTTCATTTTTGATCAAATCCTTTTCTTTAATCTCATTTTGATAACGGACAAATTCTTCGTTGTTACAAGAAATAAAATGTCCAGGTAATATTTCTTTTAGCGTAGGTTTTTCTTTTGAATAATCATGAGCGGCTAGAGGATTATAAGTAATTCTCTTTCTAAGTTTCTCATATTTTGGATCAGGAAGTGGAATTGCCGATAATAATGATTTTGTATAAGGATGTAAAGGATGAGCAAATAATTCATCAGAACTAGCAAGTTCAACAATTTTACCAAAATACATAACCGCAATACGATCTGAGAAATACTTAACAACCGATAAGTCATGAGCAATAAATAATATAGTCAATCCCATTTTATCACGAAGTTCATTAAGAAGATTAATTACTTGTGCTTGAATAGAAACATCAAGGGCAGATATTGGTTCATCAGCAATAATTAATTCTGGATTTAATATGATTGCACGTGCAATACCAATTCTTTGTCTTTGTCCACCAGAGAATTCATGTGGATATCTAGAAGCATGTTCAGGAACTAATCCAACTAATTTTAACACCTTATAAACTTGTTCATCAATATACTTTTTATCTTTAATACCACGGATTACTAATCCTTCGGCGATAATATCATGAACTGTCATACGAGGATCTAAAGAAGCAATTGGATCTTGGAAAATCATTTGCATTTTATTCATAATGCGATCTTTACTTGCTAGTTTAAGTTCCGCATTATATTTTTTCATAAATTCTTTTTTATTTATTATTGCTTTTGATTTTTCTTCTTCACCATTTGCTTTTTCTATTGCTAAATCTAATTTTCTTATTTCATGAGCGTATTTTTCACGTACTTTATTCATTTCAAATTCCGCAAATTTTTTATTGCAGTTTTGATGATCATCACGCGCCGATTTAATTTGTTTAGTATTTTCTTCTACTATTTTTAACATTTCATCTAACGCCACTGATTTTGCTGTTTCAAATTCTTCTTTACTTAATTTTTGATCTTCGCCATTTTTTACTTTTTCTTTATAAGAAGCAGTTAACTCCTTAACTTTTTCTTTATAAGTTAGTTTTGCATCATTAATTGCTTGTTTATAAGGACGAGTGCCCGCTGCAATTCTTTCTCCATCAAAATAAATAGAACCACCAGTAATATCATATAAGCGAATAATTGATCTTCCAGTTGTGGTTTTGCCACATCCAGACTCACCAACAAGGCCTAATACTTCGCCTTTATATATTTCAAAGCTAACATCATCAACTGCTTTTAAAGTGTTTTTGCCCATTTTAAAATATTGTTCAAGATGTTCAACTTTTAATAATACTTTCCTTTCTTCGCTCATATTACTTTCCCCCTAGTTTTTTCATTCTTTTAATACGGTCTAATATTATTTTAGGTGGTTTAACTTTTGGCGCATTTGGATGTAACAACCAAGTGGCAGCATAATGTGTATCACTTACTTTAAATAGAGGCGGTTGTTCTTCAAAATCAATCTCCATAGCATATTTATTTCTTTCTGCAAATGCATCACCAACAGGTGGATAAATTAAGTTTGGCGGTGTGCCAGGAATTGCTTCTAATTTTTCTTTAGTATCTAAATCTGGCATACTTGTTAATAATGCCCAAGTATAAGGATGTTTTGGATCATAGAATATATCATCAACTGTGCCATATTCAACAATTTTACCAGCATACATTACGGCGATACGATCCGCCATATTAGCAACTACACCAAGGTCATGAGTAATAAAAATTACTGACAAATTCCTTTCTTTTTTAATTTTATTAATCAATTCAAGAATTTGTGATTGAATAGTAACATCTAGAGCGGTAGTAGGTTCATCACATATCAATATATCTGGATTTGCGGATAAAGCAATAGCAATTACAATACGTTGTCTCATACCACCAGAGAATTCAAATGGGTATTGATTATATCTAATTGCAGGCTCGGGAATTCCTACTTCTTCTAATAATTCTAACGCTCGTGCTTTAGCTAATTTTTTAGTTACACGATATACAACACGGCTAGCAAGTTCTTTAAAATAATCCACTAATTCAATAGCGTCTTTTTTAAAATCTTTTGTTTTTGTCGAATTAATTTGTCTTTCATAACTATTAAATAAGTCAGTGATAGTTTTTAAAATATTGTTATGAGCCAATTCTAAATCAACAATAACGGCCGGAGTAACTTGCCAAGTTGGTTTTTTGCCTTTAGCCACTAAAGCATCAAATTTACTTTTTTGACGATTAAATTTTCTTTCATTAATTGGATTTTGTTTTAATCCATTAAAATAAACATTTAATTCATGAATTAATGTTGATTCAAATGAATATTCAATATTTCTTTTATGAATTGATAAGTAATTGATAGCTTTTTTCACTTGTGGTATTAGCTTATTAGCCATTTTAAAAGCTTCGCTCTTCTTTAAATTAGTGTTAGAAAAATAAGATAAATATTCATCTTTACTTTTTAAAATTTCTTTCTTAGCGTTAATAGCGTCAAAATATGCTTTTTCAATACCTAATGCTGCCTGATCAATAAAACTAATCATAAAATTTTCATCAAGATATTTTAAAGTCATTTCATCCAAGTCTTTAACATTTAATTCATCAATAGATGCATTGGGATTTTTTAATACATAATATCCTAAACGGAAAAAGTTTGGAGCAAGATTTTTAATACCTACATCTAAAACTTCACGAATACCAATTAAAACATTTTTAATGGTGCTTTTAGTTTCTTCATCCGCGTTACGAATACTTTTGCTTTTAATTAATTCATCTAAATTGCTAATAATTTGTGTAGTTTTATCATTTTCATTAACAACATAATGATGAAAAGTTTTTTTAAAACTATTTAATATATTTACTAATTCTTTCTTGTATTCAATTTTTTGATTTTTATCAATTAAAAATTCTAAGTTTTCACAAGTAGAATTTAATGATATTGCTTCATTTTGAGCATTATTATAAGCTAATTCTAGCTTAGTCGACATAATACAGAAATCATCAAATGTTTTGCACATTAAATGATTTTTTTCAACATCTTCTTTTGATGATACTTCATCAATTTTTTTATTTAAAAGTTTTAAGCGACTATTAAAGTCTTTTCTCGATGATTTTTGACGAGCCTTTCCATTTAAAATCATCGCTTCTGTTAGTTGCTTTCCCACTTTCATAATTGGATTTAAGCTTGATAATGGATCTTGGAAAATCATCGATATTTTATCGCCACGAATTTTATGAAAATCATCTTCCGAGATTTTTAATAAATCTTGTCCATCATATAAAATTTCTCCACCTTCAACAACAGCGTTACCAGCAAGGATGCCAATGATTGCCTTGCTAGTAACTGATTTTCCTGAACCAGATTCACCGACGATTGCTAACGTTTCACCTTTATATAAGTCAAAAGAGATATCTCTTACTGCTTTTAATAAACCACTTTGCGTACGGAATGATATTTGTAAATTTTTTACTTCTAATTTCTTTTCCATAACTATTCCTCGCTTCCTCTAAGTGATGGGTTAAAAGCATCACGTAATCCATTTCCAAATAAATTGAAACTTAACATTAATAAACTAATAAATATTGCTGGGAATAAAACAATATGAGGCCAAGTCATTAAACTAGCTTGTCCATCAGCAAGTAATGAACCAACACTTGTTAAATTACCAGAATTCAAATTGATAATTCCTAAATAACTTAAGCTTGTTTCAGAAAATATCATACCTGGAATGATTAAAACACTACTAGTAATAAGTGTTCCAAGGGAATTAGGGAAAATATGCTTAAACATAATTCTAGCATCTTTGGCACCTAAAGTACGCGCCGCTAAAACATATTCTTGATTTTTATAACGATAGAACTGCATTCTCGTCGTTCCCGCTACACCAATCCATCCTGTTAAGAAGAAAGCAATAAAGATAATTAATATTGCTGAATTATTTTTCATATGATATTTGAGTAAGGTAATAACAATCATTGTTGGAACTGCTGATAAAATATCAACAAATCTTTCCATTAATAAATCAGTTTTTCCACCATAATATCCCTCAATTGCGCCGTATATAGCGCCAACAATTAAGTTAACTAAAGCAACAGATATTGCAAAGATAAAACTAAATCTAGCACCACTAGATAAGCAAGTAAACAAGTCTTGTCCATAAGCGGTTGTGCCAAATACAAAGTTTGGCTTAGTAATTCCATCTTTTAATACGTATACATGATTATAAATATAATATTCGTAGTAATTAACACGAACTTTATACATATTACCACTCTGTGTAAGTTCTGCATAATCATATAAAGGTGTGGAATTTTCACTAGAATTTTCGATTCTCATCTTACTAGTATACATATCATTTCCAGAATATGATTTATAAATATTTTCAAAAGTTACTGTACCATCATCATTTATTGTAGCGCCAGTTGTAGTAACTTTTCCTGAATTAGTGGTCGTTTTATACCAGTAATTAGCGTTTGAAGATGGCTCTGCATTAATTGAGTCACCTGGTCTTAATGTTGGATCCGTAATTGGATAAATTACTTGAACATTATATTCATCTTGATATTGTTGAATGTTTTGATATTCTTCTAAAGTTAGGTTTTTAAATTCCATACCATTTTTTTGGTAGTCATCTAAACGGAAATTATATACCGTTACCCATTGTTTACGAGCATTTAATATCTCTTTTGTCGTATATTTTTGATTTCTTATTGAACTATGTCCAGTCTCAACACCCATTGAGTAATAATATAAGAAATCTTCTGAACCTGTTTGTTTATCTTGACATCCATCCCAAAATTCAATATTTAAGTCATAAAATAGTTGAATTCTAGGCAGTGTACCTTTAAATGTTTGATCACGATAAGAAACTTTATATTCACTTACAATAGGACCAATTAATGTAAATAATCCTAAAATTGCAATGATAATTGCAGCAACAATTGATGCTTTGTTCTTCTTAAAGCGATTCCACGCATCTCTTAAATAGCCTACTGGCTTGGTAACTAACTCTTTATCAGTTAGATTTTTATTTTCATTAACAAAAGTAAATTTTTCTTTTGGTATATTTTCTAATCTTGTGTCTATCATATTATCTTGCTCCCATCTTTATTCTAGGATCAATAAATCCATATGAAATATCTACTACTATCGCGGATAATAAGCCAACTAGAACATAGAAACCAGAAAGTAACATAAAAAAGTCATAATCTTGAGTGTTAATTGCGGATAAATACAATCCCCCAACACCTGGAATAGCAAATATCTTTTCAATAACTAATGAGCCACTTAATACTGCAACGAATTCACCTACTATTGAAGGGAAGATTGGTACCATTGCGTTTCTTAATGCATGACGTACTGTTGCTTGTCCTTTTGTTAATCCTTTCGTTCTAGCTAATAACATAAATTCACTTGTTAATACTTCAGTTAATTCCGCACGAGTGTATCTTGCATAACCCGCGATGGAACCAAATGACATTGTAATAATGGCGGGAATCATAGATTTAAACATCGTCCAAGTGAAGTATGAACCGCCGGCATCGGCAAGTGATTTAATGGTTAAATCAAACCATCCTAATTTAAAACAAAATATGTACTGCACTAAAAAAGCGTAAATGAAGCTCGGAACAGAAATGAAAAACATAACTGATGTCGAAATGAAATGGTCTTCCCATTTATTCTTTTTTAGGGCGGCAAGAATTCCTAAACCAATTCCTAATGGAATAGAAATTAAGGATGAATAAACATTGATTAAAATAGTTGGGGGTAAGCAATTAACAAAGCTATCCCACACTGGTTTATTACGATATTCTGGAATATTAACACCAATACCGAAGTCACCTTTTAAAAAGATTCTTTTAATATAATTCACAAATTGAGTAGGAATAGGATCATAATATCCACGCGCTCTTAATTGCGCTTCAATAATATTTTTGCTATCACCTAGTGATACATCAATATTAATAGGCAATAATTTAATTAGTACAAAGCAAATAATTATAATAATAAAGAAGGTTAATATCATAAGACCTAATCTTTTTAATATGTATTTAAACATTGACATAATGAAAATCTCCTTTCTTTATAATGTGCAATAAATGTGGGATAAACTATTAATCTATCCCACATTTATTTTATGTTTCTTTTCTAATTATAATTAGAGTTTGTAATCTAATGAATTTTTAGATGTATATGACTTCCATTCTGCATCATCGTAGTTGTAAGTCATGTATCTAATTCCGCCATAAGCCATAAATGTATTATAAGTACGGCTAATGTATTCAACTTGGTAAGAAATTAAAGTTGCACTGTATGAGTAAACAATTGGTACTGTATAGTAAGCGCCTAAGATTTGTGCTTCAAGAGCGGCGATTAATCCAATTCTATCTTCTGCTGCTACTGCACCTTCTGACCAGTCTTCAGCGCCTTGTCCGTTAAGGCAATAATACCAATCCATTAATGACATTGTGTATTCTTTTCCGCGCATTGTGTAAGTCATTTTTTGGCTTGATGTATTCCAAGCTGCAGAATACATATAGTTTGGTGATAAGTAAGCTAATAAGAAATAACCTGGATCCCAAGCTCCGCCAGTCCATCCACCAATACAAATTTCATAAGCGCCTGATCTAAAATCATTTGCCCATTGGCTTTGGTAAGCTTTGTGTTGTAATTCTAATTTTCCTTCAAGTTTTGTATCTTTAACCATGTTTTTCAAAGCAGTCTCAAGAAAATCAAATGTTCTAAGGAACGAAGAAGATGTATCATCAGCAGTTCCTACTACTAATACAACTTTATCCGTATCTTTAATATCTCCTGCTGCTAGTGCCTTATCATAAGCACTATCAACTAAAGCACGTGCTTGTTTTAAATCATAGCCCGTAATTGCGGCTTGTGCTGCATCTAAACTATCATATTTAGAAGGATCAATGCCATAAACTTTGCATAAAGTTTCTTTAGCAGCAGCAGCATCTCGATATGCTTTACCATGAGCTACATCGTAGTAGTGAACTGGTGTAAATATACCAAATCCAGCTTTTGAACTTGTTGTACATTTAGCCGCATATTCACTTCTATCAATAGCTAAGGAAATTGCTTTTCTAAAATCATTTTGTAATAAAATAGTTTTGTTAACACCAGCTTTTGAATTTGATCTTAATGCTTTTTCACTTGATTGAAGTTGTAAAGATTGAACAAAGTCACTAGGAGTAAATACCGCTTGTGAACTATTTTTATAATCTGCGGCTACAGAAGGATCAATGCCAATTGAAGTTAAATTACCTTTTTGGAAAGCTTGCCATGCTGATTTCCATTCTGGAATTGTTTCGCATACAATTCTAGTTGTCATATATTGACCTTTATATAAATCGGTATTATATCCATACCAGTTTTCATTCTTTTCAAGGATGTATTGTTTACCAGTTTGGAAAGAAGTTAATTTATAAGGTCCCCAAGATGCAGTAGAGGAAACATCACTATTATAAGTTGAAGTCCATAGTGTTGAACCAAGTTGTGGTGCTTTTTTATTAGCTTCATATTTTGATTTTTGAACTAATGGTAAACTTGACATATTATAAGCAGCTTTATAACTTAATGAACCATCTTCTTCTAATAATTGAAGTGGATTATCAAGAATCAATACTAATTCAAAATCATTATCACCTACAAATAATCCTACATTACCATCATAATCCATTTTTGGGAAATCATAGTACATGGATGCTTCATCTAAGAAATAACTAACCATTACTTCTTCAGTAGTTCCAAAAGCCGCAGCCATATTTACCCACAAGTCACGAAGTTGTTTTATAGTTAAACCACTATCAACGATTTCATCTTTTGCCTCACCTATTTCTTTTCCGTCTTTATCTAAAACGGCTCCGAATGAGTAATCCCAGTTAATATAACCTTTTTCATTACCGAATTTAGTGAGGAAAGCATCTACGCTAGATAATTTATCATTAGCAATAACTTCTGTAGGTGTTGCTAAAGCCTTTTGTCCATTATTGAAATAGTTCTTGGCGTTATGGATAACATTAGCACCTGTATAGAAAGAATCAGCACGATAGTTTTTAAATTCTGGCGCTAATTGTTCTTTCATGGTATAAACGAAATCGGATGCATCAATCTTACTTCCATCGTCCCATTTTAAGTCTTGTCTTAAAGTAATCTTATACGCCCTAGCTGATTGTGAGCCAGCAGGGATACCCCATTTTTCATTACCAGCGTAAGTCTTGGTAACATCTTCAAGTTTAGTTGCGGCATCATAGTTAACAGTGAAATCATTATCAATGATCTTTCCTTTACTATCAAACTTATAATCGAAACTAAAGAATGAACTACCAATTTGTGACATAATCTGAGTATCGTTTTCGTCTTGATATGTTAATTCATTCCAGTTAGACGGCGATACCATAGTGTAGTTGCGATAAGTGTAAACACCTTTTCCTTCACCTCCTCCGCCACAAGATGCTAACGAAGTGATAGCAAAAATTGAGAGTAACAAAAAATTGTTCCTTTTCATACAAATTATTCCTTTCTTAGGACAGTCAATCGTCCCGTAAATTTTAATTGCCGTTATCTTACCATATCTAATTTTGGCTTGTCAATAAATTTTTTATACATTATTTTATGTAATCGATTTCAAATATATAATCAAAAAAGTTCCAACAAATCCAATTAATGTCGTAATTTATATATTTTGGCTGAGAAAATGTAATATCATTTTTAATATAAAAATGAAGATTTCAATACAAAAAAAGGCTATGGATTTTAACCCATAACCTATAAATTGCATTTATGTTTTACAATTATTTAAATAATTTATTTGCAATTAAACTAAACACTGATAATACACCACCGCAAATAGCAAGTATGCCACTTACAATTGTCATAGCGGTTAATGCATAAGTTCCAACTTTATCTGTTTTAGTTGTTGTAAACCCACCTGATAAAACATTTGGTGTTTTAACAACATTTTGCATTCCAGCATACATTTGTGGGATTAATAAAATTACAACGCCACCAGCAATCATCAATGCTCCAAACACAAAGCACATAAGCTTACGTGATTTAGCATCTTTAACTAATACCGATAATATTAAGAAGAATGCAGAAATGAATACTACTAAATATGCAATGAATCCCAAAACAGTTCCTGTTACTGTTGTAGAAATACTACCTACTGCAGTTGTCTTACCAAAAAACAATTCTTTAAATTCAATTAAACTATCAGAATTAGTTTCTTTGATATTTGTAAAGAACATCATAACAAATACAGCAATACCCATTAATATTGATAGAGCAACGCAAATATTAGATACTCCACCAAAACTCTTTTTTGATTTTCTTTTTGCCATGTTTTTTCTTCTCCTTTCAAAAATATTCTAACAAATTATTGATGTTTTCTCAATTACGAATGAATAAAACTCCTAAAGTTCCTTGACCACAATGGCTAGTAACAACAGATCCTGCAACTGTAACAATAATTTCTTTGAATTTAAACTCTTGTTGAAGTTTCTCTTTAATGCAATCAACAATATCATCAGTGCAAGACGCATGTGTTATAAACACGCGAGTATCATCGTAATCTTTATATTCTTCTGCCAAATCATCAACATATTTAGCAATACAACTTTTTAATTTACCACGATATTTCTTCTTAACGCCTAATTTACCATCTTTCATATCAATTGATGGGTGAATTTTAAATATATTAGCCATTAAATTAGCAACGGAACTACATCTTCCACCTTTACATAAGTAATCGGTAGTATCAACAACGAAAGATGTTTGTGTTTTATTTTTAATACTTTCAATATAATCCACGATTTCTTTAGCGGATTTTCCTTCTGCTCTTAAATCAACAGCTTTCATAACAAGTAATCCTTGACCAGTTGATAGTTGACGGGTATCAATAACATGTACTTTGCCATCAAATGATTCCGCTGCTAATTTGGCATTTACACCACTAGAAGAACAATCAGTGGAAATATCAAAATGGATAACTTCATCATTGTTTTTTAATAGTTCAGCAAATAATGTCAAATATTGTTCAACTGAACAAGCACTTGTTTTTGGTAATACACCAGTTTTAGCTACATACTCAAATATCATTTGTGGTGTAATATTAACACCATCAAGATAATCTTCTTCACCTAAAATAACATGTAATGGTGCAATAGATATTTTGTGTTTAGCAATTAATTCTGGCGATAAATCAGCAGTACTATCAGTAGATATAACAATATTGGACATAAAATTCACTCCTTAAAAAACATATTAGAATAATGATAACATAATTTTTAATATTTCGATATATTTTAGATAAAATTATTTGCATAATTTTTTAATATAATGACGTTCTTTCAAAGTAACTTTTCCATCAACGCTAATAATTAATAAACATAAAGAAATTAAATCCGCTACTAACGACTCATCTAAATAAGAAATGATTTTAACCATGTCTTGATTATATTTTTTAATCATTGAGCGGCCTTCTTTATCTTTTTTAAATGATGTTTTAATTGTTTGAAAATCAAAATCATTTCCAAATGTTTTTACTAACGCTGGATACATTAATAAATATTCCTTTTCATCAATTACTCCATCGGACACTATCGCCCCTAAAATAAAGGCAACATAAGTTTCAATTGGATCAATCTCTTCAATACTTAAAGCATGTAATTTAGCTAATACTACTGCTGATTTTTCCGCTAATAAGACTCCTCTTTCAACAGTAGATAAACTTTCATACTCATTACATAATTTTTTAAAATCAAACATAATATTCACTCCTTACTATAATGGTAAATCTTTTTTAACAAATTTGGTAGAGCCGATTATATATCCTAATAAACCTAATGCGAATAAAATTGCAAATTTCCAAATAAATACGGTTGTACCATTAATAATTGAAATAGAATCAAATAAAGTAATAATTGTTACAAAGTTGAAGTTATTTAAAGCATCTAAACGAACAACAGATGGAATTACTTGGCTACCAAATAGTCCTAACATTGCGGCAACTAAAGCAAATATTGATAATCCGCCACCAACAGCCATTGAACGTTTGCTACGATCAAACCAGCAAGATGTTAAGAAACATAATCCTGATAATGCAAATAAGACTAAGAATGCACCGACATTAAGTAAGATTAAGTGTCCATATGTTAATTGAACTTCTTGACCAACAATAGCTAAGCAAACACAACCTGTAATAGTAGTCAAGCCAAACATAGCAAGTAATGATCCGACAAGATAAACAGCTTGAGTAAATACGACTGTTTTTCTTTTAGTTGATGTTGATAAGACATAAGCCATAGAACCACTATCAACTTGACCACTAATTAAGTTATTAGAAGCCATAATCATATAAATAATAGGTAATAATAATCCCGCTAATTTATAGAAGATAGATCCAACGATTAAGCTATATAAATCAAGTGTTCCTACTTCTTTTAAAGCTTCTGAAACATCACTAGGTAAAGAAGATAATAAACTTCCTGCAACATCACCAATTAATTCTTCATTCATTTTGGCATAAGCGGCCTTATATTCTTCTTGAGTTTTAATTTCGCCATTTGCTAATTTTTCATCTAATAAACCAACTTCATAAGCCAAACGATTACGGTAACTAATTGTGCTTGTCATTGACATATGACGTACTGATTGATAGTTATAGTTAAATGAAGCATATTTTTCTTCATCAACGCCATAAGTAGATAATGCATCAATAATTGTGCTAACCATATCTGCTTTAGTTACTTGACCAGCTAAGAATACTGATGAAGCAGTTTCAGCACGATCAGCGCGGTATTCATTTCTTTCTTCGCTAGTTAAATAAGTGTTAACATCTCCTGCACTAATATGCATTACTAATGAAGTAACATCATAATCATCAAACATCTTTTCATTATTATCAGTAAAAATTTCTGGACTTACCATATCCGGTTTAATGGCAAACATAGTTGTACCAAATCTTTCAGTTCCAGCAGTAGTTTCTACTTTTTCTCCTGCTTCGTTTTCTTCATAATAATATTCTTTTAATTGACTAGTAGCGACTAAGAAACTAGCACTTAATGCGCCTTTTTGATTAGCGGGATTGCTACTTGACCAGCTAACTAGAGCTTCATTATAAGCTTGCTCACTATCATAGTTTTCTCTAACTGGTTGATTTTTAGTCCAATCACTATAATTTTTTGCATATAATTGTTCGACTAATGTTTCTGGTGTAGGCATTTGACCTTGCCAAGTCACCATTGCTTGTTGATATTGATTTAAATCGCTATAATCACTACTTTTTGGCATAGCGTTTAACCAATAATTAAATTTTCCATCATAAACTAATGCATCACTTGCATCTTCAACAAAATAATTATCAAATTGAATCATACCATCAGTTTGGGTAGTATAAAAACTAATTGATTGTTTTTCTAAAAGTGCATCAATTTCTTTAGTAACAATGGTATCTTGAATTGCATTTTTAGTTTCACCAATATTACCATTACCACTAATGAGCATAACACATGCTAACATGAAGCAAACTGCAAATGTGATAATAGCCCACATTGTGCCATTTGCTTTACAAGATTGTTTAAAAAGTGCTTTACTAAACATATTACTTACTCTCCTTTTTTTCTAATAATACTTTTTTAAAATGTTTTTCTAAGGTATAAGGTATTTCAGAAATGAATTTAACATCATAGTTTTTTAATGTTTTTAATAATTCCCCTGTCTCCTTAGCGTTAATTGAAATAGTCACTTGATTATATTGTTTTTGTTTACGAGTAATCGTATATTTTTCTTTTAAGAAATTCTTATAATCATCAGTAGACTTAAATTCAATTTTAAAATCTTTAATTGGATGATTACGAATATCATCCATATTTACAACATCAATAATATGTCCATCATTAATTAAGGCAACACGATCACATGTTGTTTCAAGTTCTTCAAACATATGACTAGACATAAATATTGTTTTTCCTTTTTTATGTTCTTCTTTAATAATATCTAGGAAGGTTACACGCATCAAAGGATCAAGACCAGTGGTTGGTTCATCAAGAATAATAATTGGGGCATCATTCATCAAAGCTGCAACTAATGCAGTTTTTTGTTTCATACCTTTACTCATTCTTTTTAAATTAGCACGTGGATCTAATTGTAATCTTTAAATTAGTTCATTGGCGTAATCCATATTCTTCATGTTTAAGAACTCTGCTTGACATTTAAGAAAATCAATACCAGTCTTTAAATCCGGGAAAGCAATTTCTCCAGGTACATAACCAATATCTTTTACAATTTCACTTGCATGTTCCCAAGAAGATTTATTGTTAACTAATACTTGTCCGCTTGTAGGTTTAATAAATCCCATAATGTTACGAATAGTTGTGGTTTTACCACTTCCATTAGTGCCAACGAATCCAATCATTTCACCTTTTTCGATATTTAAATTAATGTCAAATATTCCTTGATTACTTCCATAATCTTTGGTTAAGTTTTTTATTTCAATGACACTCATTTTAAAGCACCTCCAAAGTCTTTATCTTCTTTATAGAATTTCATGAAGTAATCTTCTAATGATTCCTTACGGTTTGAAAACTCATTAATTTCTAGTCCTGATAATATTTCGATTGCTTTATTCATATCTTCATCTTCTAATGAAATAAATACTTTATTGCCTTCTATTTTTAAGATTTCTGCAGATGGGATTTTATTAATAGATTTTTTAAATTTATTAACATTCTTTTCATCTTTAAAATCAACCGTATAATATTTTTTTGAAGCATGTTTTAAATCATCCGCGACGAATTCAGAAACGATTTTTCCATCTTTAATAATCGCAATACGATC
This sequence comes from uncultured Bacilli bacterium, assembly GCA_934140155.1. Classification (GTDB taxonomy): domain Bacteria; phylum Bacillota_I; class Bacilli_A; order RFN20; family CAG-826; genus RUG131. The sequence goes on from CAKPBC010000004.1 coordinate 89,288, forward strand.
ACAAGTAGAATCAATTTCCGAGAAAATATGACTTGAAAGTAAAATCGTTTTACCTCTACTTTTTTCTTCATGAATAAACTTAATGAAGTTTTCCTGCATAACTGGATCAAGTCCACTAGTAGGCTCATCAAGAATTAAGACATCAGGGTCACTCATAAATGCCGCGACAATCGCAAGTTTTCTTTTAACCCCCAAACTCATTCTTTTTGTTTCGCCTTGTAATGTAACATCATCTAATTCGAATAATGTTAACATGCTATTTAGCTTATCTTCATTATGAATGTGTTGTAAATCTTGCATCATTCTTAAGAATTGCCATCCTGTTAATCCAGCTGGTAAAGCAATTTCTCCAGGAATGTAACCAACATGGTTTAATATTTCATAATATTTATTAAATGTTGGTTCTCCTAATATATAAGTATTACCTTTATCAGGTTTTGAAAATCCCATTAGGTGTCTAATAGTTGTTGATTTACCAGCACCATTAGGACCTAAGAAACCAAACACTTCACCTTTTTTAATTGCAAAGCTTACATCAAAGACGCCACGTCCACTTCCATAATCTTTTGTTAAATTTTTAACTTCTATAATGTTTTCCATAATGTTCCTCCTCTCTTTTAAATCAACATTGTTGACATTTGAACGATGTTAAGATATATTATTTATATACAATGTTGAACCACATTTTTATCACCATTGTTAAAATTTCAACATTGTTAATAAAACTGTATAGGAGGACAATTTATGAAAGCTAAAAATTTAAATAACTCATCCAAAAAAACAAGAGCAATTATTAAATCTACATTTGCAGAAATGCTCAGTGAAAAGAAAGAAATCAGTAAAATTTCTGTTACTGAATTAGTAAAACGCGCGGATATAAATCGTGGCACGTTCTATTCCCATTATGATGATATATATTGTGTTGCCGAAGATTTTGAAAACGAATTAATCGATCAATTTTATAGTAATATCAAATTAGTATCATGTTTAACTTTTGAAGAACTAATTGATCAGTTCTTTGAATACATTACTGCAAATAATGAAAACTATCGTCTCATTTGTAAATCTAACGATGTTGCTTTTGCATCAAAAAAGCTTACCTCACTTGTTATTGGTAAGCTATTAGAGATTTGTAATAATGATCCACATTTAGTGGACCGTAGTCACCTTGAACTCGATATAAGCGTTTTTGTTGATGGTTTATTATGTGAATATATCAAATATTGTCGTGGTTATTCCACTAATACCATAGATGATTTACATAATTACGTAAAATACTGGTTTAAAAGTTTTAAAGCAAGAAGATTTAAATAATGCTTTTTAATAAATCATTAGTGTTACTTACTAATATATTTGGATTTAAAGATTTCAAGTATTCTTCATCTCTAAATCCCCAAGTAACAATAATAGCATCCACATTAGCGTTTTTTGCTACCTCAATATCAACTTCGGAATCACCAACATAAACTGATTCCGATTTTTTTATATTAAAATATTTCATCACATTATTTAAACTTGTTGGATCTGGTTTACGTGGTACCCCTATTACTTCGCCAACCGCATAATCAATGAGATTAGGAAAATATTTATTAACTAATGTTTGAACAGCAAAATCAGCTTTATTAGAGATAATTGCGATTTTATATCCTTTTTCTTTTAAAACATTTAACAAATCTAAAATACCATCATATGGTTTAGTTAATATATCACAATGTGTAGCATAATAACTTTTAAATTCTTTAAAAACTAAATCAAAATCTTCTTCATTAGTGGCACTTGGCATACTAAGTTTTACTAAACTACGAATACCATTACCTAAAAAACTACGCACTTCTTTTAAAGATTTAGAAGGGAAATCATACTTATTAAGGGCGTAATTTAAAGATGTATACAAATCTTCAAGAGTATTTAATACTGTCCCATCTAAATCAAACATTACTAATTTATATTTCACAAATATCAACTCCTATAAACTAAAAATTATAATTAAGACAATACCTAAAGTCATCAATGCCAATCCAATAAATGATCTTAAAGTAAACTTTTCATGTAAGAATAAAATCGAAATCATCATTGTTAACAATATTGCTAACTTAGATATCGATGTAACCGCAACTGGATTGGCGCCTACATAATTAAGTGCTTCATATTCGCTAATCCATGCTACACCAGTAGCAATTCCTGATAAAGTAAGAAATATCCAAGATTTACCAGTAATCTCATTAACTTCTTGATAATCTTTTCTTGCTAATACGATAATCATAGCAAAGATAAATACAACAATAGTGCGAATACAAGTTCCTAATGAACTAGAAATATCTTTTAAACCAATTTTTACAAATAAAGAAACTAACGATGCAAAGACTGCACTTAAAATCGCATAAAGCAACCATTTTTTATCATTCTTTTTGTTTTTGCTTTCGACTTTTCCAATCATTAAAAGAGTACCAGCAAGCATAAGAGCCATAGAAAGGAATAACATCACTATCGTTAATAGATTACCATTATTTGTCGTATCATTAAAGAAAAAGATTAAGAATAAAATACTTGTCAAAATAAAGCTAGATTTATCAATTGGTGCTACTTTAGATACATCACCTAATTTAATAGCTCGATAATAACATAGCCATGATAATCCTGTTGCAATGCCAGAAAGAATTAAAAACAACCAATTTGATGTCGTTAATGAGTTAAATAAGGCAAAACTATTTGTTATAAAACACATTATTACTGCGAAAATAATAACTACACCTGTACGGAAAAATGTGGCAAAATTTGAATTAACATTTTTTATACCAACTTTAGCAAATATTGTGGTAAGGGATGTAAAAAGCGCACCAATTAAAGCCATAACAATCCACATAAACACCCCACCTCGTAAACAAAAAATTCCTAAGTTATCCACCTAGGAATTATATACTTATTTTATATCTTTTAAAACCCCTATGGCATCACTAATGGTTTTTTCTTTAGCTAAATTACCATATTTATCAACTTCGGTTTTATCACGTAGTTCGTGAGTTAAGCAACATGGTCCACCAATACAACCATTAATGCAGCCCATTCCTTCAATAAAGTTAAAATCACGAGCCGGTGACTGAGCTTTGATTAATCCCATTTTACAATTATCCAAGCCATCACAAACTAAAGGTTTAACTTCAAAATCAATATTTTGTTCTTTGAGTGATTGCTTAACTGCATCAGATAAACCACCCGTTCTTGCAAATATTCTTCCAAAATATGAGGCGTTATCTAAAACACTTTCTTCTAACTTAGAAGCATCAATATCGCGGCTATCAATTAATGCTTGTAACTCTTCAAAAGTTAAAACATAATCTACATAATCTTTAACACGTTCATCTTTGATTTCTTGCTTTTTTGAAACACATGGTCCAATAAACACTACTTTAGCATTTGGGGTAATTTCTTTAATGTATTTCCCTAATGTCGCCATTGGTGACAAATTAGAAGAAATATTCTCTACTAATTTTGGATAGTTCTTTTTAATAAAAGAAACAAACGTTGGACAACATGAGGAAGTTAAGAATCCTTTTTCACTTAATTCTTTTGCTTCTTCATAGCTTACCATATCCGCGCCAAGAGCTGCTTCAACAACACTATGGAAGCCTAATAATTTAATAGATGTCACAACTTGTCCTAATGTTGCGTATTTAAACTGTGAAGAAATTGAAGGGGCCACAATAGCGTAAATAGGATATTTTTTTGAAAAATCGCTATCTTTAATCATTTTGATGACATCAACAATACTTGATTTATCCATGATTGCGCCAAATGGACATTGATATACACATGCTCCACATTGAACACATTTACTATCATCTATCTTAGCCGCAAAATCTTCATCAGTGGATATCGCTTTTACTTTACAAGCTTGAACACATGGTCTTAAGAAATTTTGAATAGCGTTATATTGGCAAGCTTTAGAGCATAAGCCGCAATTTACACATTTTGTTTTATCGATAATTGCCGTTCTTGTATTTGGATTAAAAGATATTGCCGCACGATGACATGCTTTTTCGCAACGATGCGCAATACATCCTCTACATCTATTCGTGACTTCATATCCTCCAATAGGGCATTCATCACAAGCAATTTTGATAACTTCAACAATATTATCAATATTTTTGTTACCACCCATTGCTAATTTCATACGCTCTTCCACAATTGCACGTTCTTTATAAATACAACAGCGCATGCTAGGTTTTGGACCTGGCACTACTTTTTTAGGTATTTCATAAAAATCTTCGACTAATGAATCATTAAAAGCGGATTTAGCCATTTCTTTTAAAACTTTGTACTTCAACTCTTGAACATTTGTGTCAAATTTTAACATGATTTTTCCTCACTTATTTTAAAAATAACTAACTTTTATGTTTTTGCCCATTAGTTTTAGCATTTTCGCTAATTCATCAATAAGTTGCATTTTTAATGAAAAACTTAAATGAACATCATCACTTTGATGGGCATTATTAATTGCACATCCTACAAAGAAGTTAATGTCTGTTGCTTCTTCAAATAATAATTTAGCAATTTGAGAAGCACCATCTCTTTTATAACTCCAATCAAAATACGAATGGTTTTTCCCTTGTAGCATGTCTTTAGCGTAATCTAATACTCTATTAATCGTAATTACACCTTCAGTTACTAAATCTACGCCTTCAATACTTGCAGTAGGCGGTATTTCTTTATCAATGTAATCAAGTGCTAAATCAAGTGGCTTATGTAAATATTTAGCCACAATGTTAGAGGTTGTTCCCCCACTAACAATATGTTTACCACCTTTAGCAAAAAATAGAGATAACATCTTTTCATCATCATCTTTATTTGAAGCTGGGCCAATTAATAAATTAACTTGACTTCTTTCCCTAATTCGCACAACTGCAGCAGTTGTGTCATCGCCAGGACGATGATTATATAGTTCATTACAATAATCTACCAAACTTGTTGCAAGTGACATTGAAGAATAAGACTTTTGATATAATCCTTGCAAAAAATCTTTAATTTGCGGAATGTCCCAGCCAAAATTAAGAGTTTCACCAATTCCTGCATGAACCACGCCATCGCTAAATAATACAAACGTGTCATACAAGTTAGCTTCAAGTTTTGTATGGTAAACTTTTTTATCATCAACAATTTTTAGTGTCCAATCCAAATCTTTACTTTTACCATTACTAATAACAAAAGGCATTGGATTATCATAATTATAAATTTCAACAAGGCGATTATTTTCTACTTTTATAATCGTAAAAGTAGAATAAGCAATACAACGTTCTTTACAAACAGGAAGTGTTTCGGCAATAGTATCCACACATTCTTTTATAGAAACATTTTTAGCAATCATTGTCGATAACATTTTAGCAGTTAAAGTTGATAAAATATTAGCTTTTACTCCACTACCTAAGCCATCAGCAAGCACCAAAATTGTTGTATCATCATTAGGATGAATAACTTCAATATGGTCGCCGCATAATTGTTCACCAACATGGTTATAGGATAAATATCCTACTTCGGTAATATACTTACTTATCATTTTTCAAAGTATCCTTTAACGATAACAACGCTACTTTAGTTTCCGCAGCTGATTCACCTAATAAAGAGGCAATTTCTTGAACAGCGCGCATGTTTTTTTCAATTACTTCGTTTGTAATTTCAACTGATTTTTTGAGTACTTCTTCACGTTTTTGTAAAGATATTTCGTTTTTAGTTATATCGCGCATAACGCAAATCAAAATATGGAATTTACGATCATAAATAATCGTATTTTCAACATATTTATCATATTCGCTTAAATACATTTTCTTAAAAATAGTATTATCATATTCTCCTAATGCTCGAGCGTATTCTGTTGGATCTAAAATCATCGTAACATTCTTTTTTAATACAATATTCGGAGAACTAATACCAACAATTTTACACATTGCACTATTCATCAATTGAATATTTAAATCTTCATCTAAGACCATCAATCCATTTGGAGTATTAGAAACAATTTTATCCGAGAATGATTGCGCTTTTTCCATTAAGAATGGCAAACACATCTCAGGAATTGCTTTTCCTTGAATAATTGCAATGGCTTTTTCTCTACAAGTGTTATATCCACATGATCCACAATTTAATTCTGCAGATTTATCTAATTTTCCCATCAATTTTAATGTGTTTTCGATATCAGCTTCTGATGGTACAGCATGAATTAAAGAGTAAGGATTATAAGTTTGACTAATATTAGTTTCATTAATTTCCATATTGTCAAAATCTTTTTTACCTGCTGCATTTTCAATAGCTAAATAGCTAGTTACTACACTGCGGGCTTTATCTTTAATCATTGGACCATTTACACAGCTACCATGACAAGCAGACATCTCAATAAAACATTTATGAATTTTTCCATTAATAATATCTTCTAAAGCATAGCGAGCACTATTAATGCCATCAATGGAAATATATTTAAAATCTTCATTTGTTGTGTCCATTGTTTTTAAAATGCCGCCGCAAGTTGGAAAAAATCTCGCTTTCGATTTTTCAATAGATACTGAATCACTTGTTTCAATATTGATATTGTTATCATTTAGCCAATCATCTAACTCAGTAAATGTTAAAACTGCATCAATATATTCTTTATTTAAATCAGCTTCATCTTTTTTAGCAATGCAAGGTCCTACAAAGACAACTTTCGTATCTTTACCATATCTTGTTTTAATATCTAAGCCATGCGCAAGCATAGGTGACAAAACATTTGCTAAATATTTCAAAGCTTTTGGATAATATTTTTGAATTAATAAGTTAATAGAATGACAGCACGATGAAATAATAACATCGTGCTTGTCATCTAACATTTTATTATAAGCGTTTTTTACAATTGTGGCTCCAACCGCAGTTTCTTCCACATCGTAAAATCCTAATTTTTTTAAAGCATCCCGCATTGTGTCAATGCTTGAATCTTTAAAGTTCGAAATAAAACTTGGGGCTATTGAAACTATTACCTTGTCTCCATTTGCAATCATTTTCTTGACTTTTTCTATATCATTTCTAACAACTTTGACCTTTTGCGGGCAAGCTAAATAACAACTGCCACACAAGATACAATCATCGTGTATAATAGTCGCTTTATTATTAGCAAATGAAATAGACTTAACTGGACAAGTACGAATACACTTATAACAATTTTTACAGTTATTCGTTCTACTTTCTAGGCAATACTCCATGAATGCCCCTCCTTTTTTTATAATTTGGCTAATACATGTTTTGCGAATGTTTCATCAAAATTTTCTTTTGTAACGCCAGTAATAATCTCGTCATCAACTTTAATTGATACTCCTGCAACACCACATTTGCCTAAGCAAAATGTGGCTTTGAGAGTAACTTTATCTTCAATGTTATTCTTTTTAATAGCATCTTTCATCAATTCAATGATATCATAACTACCTTTTAAATGGCATGATGAGCCAACGCAAACCAATATTGTCATAATTAATTGCCTTTATAAGCCTTTCTTAAGATTTCTTTCATATCTTCAACAAGAGGAACACGTGGGTTAGCAGGTGAACATTGATCTTCATAAGCTAATACAGCCATTCTTTCTAGTTCAGCATTCCAATCTTCTTCAGCAATACCCATTGCAGCAAAGTTAGGATCAAGTCCAACTTCTTTTGTTAAGTTAGTTACAGCAGTAGCCAATGATTCAACAGCGATTTCTGGAGTATCAGCTTTTAAGCCTACTAATCTAGCAATGTCTTGATATTTCTTATCAGCACAGTAGTGGTTATATTTTGGCCATACAGATAATTTGGTTGGAACTTGTCCATTATATCTAATTACATGTGGTAATAATACAGCACAAGCATAACCATGAACACAATGGAATTGTGCACCAACTTTATGAGCAAGTGAGTGAGTCATACCTAAGAATGCGTTAGCAAATGCCATACCAGCAATTGTTGCAGCATTATGCATCTTTTCACGAGCTTCTAAGTCATTTTTACCATTCTTAACAGCACGTGGTAAATATTCAAATACCATCTTAATTGCTTGTAAAGCTAAACCATCAGTATAGTCACTTGCTAATACTGAAACATAAGCTTCAATAGCGTGAGTTAAGACATCCATACCTGTCATAGCAGTTGGGCGTGCAGGTAAGTTAGTTGTAAATTCTGCATCAACAATAGCAACTGTAGGTGTTAAAGAATAGTCAGTTAAAGGATATTTCTTGTTATTTGCTTTATCAGAAATAACAGCGAATGGAGTAACTTCACTACCTGTACCAGATGTAGTTGGGATACAAATTAATTTAGATTTTTTACCTAATTCAGGATATTTGAAAGCTCTCTTACGGATATCCATGAATTTTTGTTTTAAATCATCAAAGTTAACTTCTGGGTGTTCATAGAATAACCACATACCTTTAGCGGCATCCATTGGAGATCCACCGCCTAAAGCGATAATAGTATCTGGTCCAAATGCTTGCATTAAACGTAATCCACGTTTAACTGTTTCAATATCTGGATCTGGTTCAACATCACAGAATAATTGTACTTGAACTTTATTCTTTCTTAAATTTAATTGTTCAGTAACTTTATTTACGAAACCGAAATCAACCATTGAACGGTCGGTAACAATAAAGACTTTATTAACATCACGGCAAGATTGTAAATATTGAATTGAATTTCTTTCAAAATAAATCTTACGAGGAACTTTAAACCATTGCATAGTATTTCTCCTTTTACCTACTTTCTTAACATTTAATAAATTAACGGCACTAACGTTACCACCAATTGAGTTTTTACCATAACTACCACAACCTAATGTTAAAGATGGTAAGAATGAGTTATAAACATTACCAATACCACCAAATGTAGATGGAGAGTTCCAAATAATACGCATTGCTTTGACTTTTTCGCCATATGCATCAGCCATAGCTTGTTCTTTACAGTGAATAGCAGCACTATGTCCTAAACCATTAAAACAAACCATTTGTTCAGCAAGTTTAAATCCTTCTTCAGCATCTTTTGATTTTAAAATTGCTAATACTGGTGAAAGTTTTTCTCTTGTCATTGGTTCTTTTGGTCCAACCATATCACATTCAACTGCTAAAATAACTGTATCTTCAGGAACTTCAAATCCTGCTTGCTCTGCAATCCAGTGAGCAGATTTACCAACAACGTTTGGATTTAATTTTGCTGTTTCAACATTTTCATCGCCATGAGCGAAGCCAAACATAAATCTAGATAATTTGACTTTTTCTTCTTTATTTACAAAGTAGACTTTAAATCTAACAAATAAATCTTTTGCTTCTTTATAAATTTCTTTATCAATAATTGCAGCTTGTTCAGAAGCACAAATCATACCATTATCAAATGATTTTGATAAAACGATATCATTAACTGCTTGTTCAACATCAGCATCTTTATGAATATAAGCTGGAACGTTACCAGCGCCTACACCCATTGCAGGTTTTCCGCAGCTATAAGCAGCTTTAACCATTGCGTTACCACCAGTAGCTAAAATTGTAGCAACACCTGGATGATTCATTAATGCACTTGTAGCATCCATTGAAGGATGTTCAATCCATTGAATACAATTTTTTGGTGCACCAGCTGCAACAGCAGCTTCATACATTACCATAGCAGCAGCTTTTGAACTTTGTTGTGCTGATGGATGGAATGCAAATATAATTGGATTACGAGTTTTTAAACAAATTAATGATTTAAAAATAACAGTACTTGTTGGGTTTGTTACTGGAGTGATACCACAAACTACGCCAATTGGATCAGCGATTTCAGTAATACCAGTTACTGGGTCATCTTTAATAACTCCAACTGTTTTAAGATGACGCATATTATTTACAACATATTCACAAGCGAATAAGTTCTTAGTGGCTTTATCTTCAAATACGCCTCTTTTTGTTTCTTCAATTGCCTTAGCAGCTAATGTGCCGTGGTGATCAAGACCTGCAACTGAACATTTTGCGACAATATAGTCGACTTTTTCTTGATCTAAGTTTAGAAATTCATCTAAAGCTTTTTGAGCATTTTTAACAAGTTTATCAACTTCTTCTAATGCTGCAACGTTTTCAACCTTATCTCCCATTTTTTACTCCTCCTGAAATTTCTTTTTTAGTTTATGAGATAATACTGCTAACGATGATGCAAGATTGACATTTTCAACCACAACATCGTCATTTACTTTTAGGTTAATTGGCGCGAAATTCCAAATTCCTTTAATGCCAGCATCAACTAATAATTCCGCGACTTCTTGCGAAGCGGATGCTGGGGTAGTTAATATCGCAATACTAACGTTTAATCTTGGAACTAAATTTTTTAGTTTTGCCATTGGAAATACTTGCTTGCCATTTATTACTTTACCAATCTTTGATTCATCATTATCAAATCCCGCTAAAATATTAAGGCTAAATTCTGCGAATCCTTTATAATTCATAAAAGCTTCACCTAAGTGTCCAACACCAACAATGATTGCATCGCTAATATTGTGGTAACCTAAGAATACTTCGATATCATTAATAAGAACATTAATATCGCGACCTGTATTCGGTCTACCTTTTGAAGTAGTCACTACTTGAAGATCTTTTTTTACTTGTTCTTCTGATTGATCAAGTGCTCTAGCAATAAGTGGAGCGGTAATTGTTACCACACCGGCATCACGCATTGATTTGAGATATTTTAAGTATATCGGAAATCTTTGTAATTGCCTTACTGATACTCCATCAAGCATAGTTTTCACTCCTTCGGTATTCTTTTACCGAATTAAGTGTATCGCAGACATTACATACTTGTCAATATAATCTCTTATGACATCGCTTTCATCGGTAAAATAAACAGTTTGTTTTTTAATTCATAATTAAAAACAATATCTTACATCTAATTTTAACAATTTGCTTATGTATTAGGCAAGAAAAAAAGAGCAAATCGAAATGATATCGTTATTTGCCCTTCTTTTGTGTAATATGAAACGTAATTTCAATCATTATTATCATTAAAGAAGCAAAAATCAAAATATAGATTGGAAATATTTTATAGCCGATTTTTCCACCTATTAATCCAAACAAAGGCGGCATAAATGAAGTACCTAAATAAGCACTGGCCATCTGTATTCCAATAATTGCTCCAGAATTTTCTTTTCCAAAATTTAGTGGTGTTGAATGAATAATACAAGGATATATTGGAGCACAACCTAGTCCAATAATAACAAAAGCCGAAATAGCAACATAATAAGAATTTATCGGTAAAAGCAATAATACTATTCCTATCGTTAGTATCGATGTACCTAATATAATCATTTTCTTATCACCTAATTTATCGGTAATAAATCCTGATAAGAATCTTCCCACTGTTATACCTATATAAAATAAAGAGGCAAAATTAGCGGCATCACCAGCTTCTATCCCCTTTACTTCTACAAAATAAGTGCTTGCCCATTGCATTGATGTAGCTTCTAACGCTGAATAAGAAAAGAAACCAATAAGTAAAAATATTACTCCACGTATCTTTAATGCTTTAAATAAACCAATATGCTTAGTTTCTTCACTAGTAACATTTGAATTAACATTCCAAACTTTTAATGTGCAAAGTAGAAATACTGTAATAACTAATTGGATTATTCCAACAATACGATATCCCATATTCCAAGTCATATTTTTTAAAGCAAAGCCCATGATAAATGGACTAACTATAGTTCCTACTCCCCAAAAGCAATGTAACCAACTCATATGTTTAGCTTTGTAATGAATTGCCACATAGTTATTTAAAGCGGCATCTATCGCCCCAGCACCTAAGCCATAAGGTATTGCAAAAAGAATTAGCATCCAAAATTGGCTAGATAACGAAAAACCAAATAATGCAATTGTAGTTAAAAACACGCTTGCAACTGTTACTATTTTAGTTCCGAACTTTGTCGTTAATTTATCTGATAATAAACTAGATATAACTGTACCAATAGCAATAGTCATAGAAACTATTCCCATATATGAAGTTGGAACATTCATTTCTATGTGCACTACTGGCCAACATGATCCAAGCAATGAATCGGGTAACCCCAAGCTTATAAAAGCTATATAAATAATAACTAATAAAAAAGAATACATCTTTTCACCTCTTACTTTGAGTAGTTACTTTAGCAAGTGTCATAATTGCTTAATTATAACAATTTAGTCAAAGGTTAATAATGTATTCTTTATTATTTCACTTGCAACTAATTTTTATTTTTTTAAAGTTACTTCTAATTGATTAAATGGAATTTCAATGCCATTTTCATCAAATGCTACTTTGACTTTTTCTAACATATAGAATTTTACATCCCAATAATCAGCATTTTTACACCATACCTTAGCGGTAATATTGATTGAACTATCACCATGCTCAACAACATTAATTGCAGGAGCGGGTGTGTTAAGAATCATTTTATTTTTTTTACAAACTCCTAAAATAACTTTTTTGGCTTTTTCAAAATCATCAGCGTAAGAAATTGATAAATTAACATCCACTCTTCGAGTATCTTTTTCTGAGTAATTAACAATTTGCGCTGTTGACAAAGCACCATTTGGTAAATAAACAACTTTATTATCTGGTGTTCTTAGTTTTGTATAACAAATATGAATATCTTCTACAGTTCCACCGTTATCCAAAGCTTCAATATAATCATCAACACGGAATGGACGAGTAAAGACAAGCATTACACCACCAGCAAAGTTTGATAAAGTACCATTAACTGCTAAACCAACGCCAACACCAAGAGAAGCAAGTAAAGCTGTAACTCCAGAAGTATCAATTCCTAAATAGCCAATAAGAGCAAGAACAACTAGAATTTTAAGTCCTATTTTTGTTACATAACTTAAAGTACGATATAGGGTTTTATCAATTTTCTTATTCTCTTCAACTTTTTTATCGGCTTTTTTAGCAATTTTCTTACTAATTGCATTAATTATGCCAAATGATACTATTAATATGAGAATAGCAATAACAATTTTAATTCCTGTGTTAGTAACCCAATCTTGCACTGTTTTCCAAAATTGATTCCAATCCATAAAAATCACTCCTTATAAATAGCAAATAATATTATAGTTCTTTATTAAAATAATTTAAATGCGTTTTATATAATTTTCTTTGCGAGGTTTAGCCACTGGATATTCACCTTTAGTGTAACCTAATGCGATAGAACCAACTCCGCGTAATTCTTCAGGTAGTCCCCATTCTTTTAAAAGTTCTTTTCCTACACCACTATCAAATATTTCTCTTTCGCGGTGAATCCAAACTGATCCAAGTCCTAAAGCATGAGCTTCTAACATCATATTACCTAATACTAATGATGCATCTTCTATCCAAGTATTAATACTAGGATCTGCTAAAACAACAATAACAACTGGTGCACCATAATACGGATCAATATTTACTCCCATTACACCAGCATTAAGTTTTTGAATGATATTACGATATTTTTCAGAAGTAATAGCAACAATAACTGGTGATTGCTTGCCTCTTCCAGTTGGTGCATATGTTCCTGCTTCAAGTACTTTATTTAATAATTCTTCTGGCACTTTCTTATCTTCATAAGAACGAACGCTTCTTCTTGTTTTGATCAATTCTAATGTTTTGTCTTCCATAAATTTTCTCCTTTTTTATCTTGCTTAAATCTTACTTAATATGCTACTTAAAATATTTTTGATTTTTACTACTAGGTTTATCAGGAATAGTCATTTTCACCAATCCGTTTTCAATAGCAGGATTCAAATAATTAGCGCGTAATGTTTCTTTTGATTTTATATCAAGCCGACGCATTATCTCATTAGCGCTTAATGGAATATCATAATCCATTATTTCTAATAGTTTATTTACTTGTTCAGATATATTTTTTGATTCTTGTACAAAGTTATTGCTAATTTCATCAATACTTTCATCAATAAGTCTAAGCATAAATTCAATAAACTTATTAGAATCACCATTTTTATGGCACTCAGATATTGAGTTATAATATTCATCTTGATATTTTTGAATTCTTGATTCAAGTGGAATATATTCAAAAATTGGATTCCATTTCATCAATAAGACATTTTGCCATAATCGAGCGGTTCTTCCATTTCCATCACTAAAAGGATGAATAAAAACAAATTCATAATGAAATACACATGATTTTATAAGCATTGGTGTTTCTAAATCATTTTTTAACCAATCAAATAAATCATGCATTAACGCTGGAACAAATTTTTCTGATGGCGCAACAAATATTACTTGTTTCCCATCAAATACACCTTCAGCATGGTTACGATATTGTCCTGAATCATTTTCAATTAAATATGTTAATGTTTCATGTGCTTTTAATAAATCTTTTTCATTATAACAATCAAAGTCATTTATCATTTCGTATGCTTTATATGCATTTTTAACTTCTTGAATTTCTTTTTTTGGACCTATTACAGTTTTTCCCATAATAACATCTCTAACTTGATTCAAAGATAAAGAATTAGCTTCAATTGCCAAAGATGAATGAATTGATTTTATACGATTATTCTTTCTTAAAATCGGCATTCTTTTTAACGAATTGAAAATAGAAATCTTACCTAATTTTTCTGCGATAGATATACACTTTGAAAGCATGTTATTAGTAATTGAAAAAGGTGGCTTATACATAACTTTCCTCCTGTTAATAGTATAAACCACCATCAAAATTTTATCAACCATCTTACTTAAATCTTGCTTAATTTCTTACTTATTTTCAAGTTGTGTGTAAAGCCTTTTAGCATATAAATCACTTATTTTATCAGTCATTTCCCTTTAATTTATTATATTTAGTTTCTTAATCAAGTTTTGTCTTTACAAGTTCTTTACATTTATTTACAGCATCATGAAAGATTTATCTAGCTTGTAATTTTAATATGTTAGTGTCATTGGAGGAAAGAATTATGAAAAAGACAAATAAATATTTATTAACATTATTATTAGGGATGACATTAGCATCATGCGGAGGTAACAATACTTCTAACTCATCAAAAGTAGAATTTGATACAAGTAAAAACATTACTGTTTATACTCGTGATACCGATAGCGGTACTCGTGATGGTTTCTTTACGAAAATCGGATTAAAAGACGCTGTTAAATCAAATGAACCTTTAGTTAAAGGCGCTGTTGAAACTAACGGAAATGGCGATATGGTTTTAAAAGTTAAAAATGATGAATATGGTATTGGTTATATTTCCTTATCATCATTAGAAGAATCTTCCTTAACTGGATTAAAATATGAAGGTGTTGAACCAAATGAAGATAATGTATTAAATGGAAGCTATGGCTTAACAAGAAACTTCAATTATATTATTCGTAATGAATTTGATAGTGATACTAAAAAAGATATCGTCAATGCTTTTGTTGCTTATATGTCTACTAAAGAAGCTAAAGCCACAATTATAGCTAACTCAGGTATTGTTAAGTTAAATAAAGATGATAAAAGTTGGGATGATATTAAAGCAAATTACCCAATCACCAATCAGGATAACTCAAACATTACAATTAAATTTGGTGGTTCTACTTCTGTTGAAAAGATTGCTAAAGCATTATCGCAAGAATTTGCTAGTAAATGTGGTAATTTCAAACCAGAACATAATCACGCTGGATCAGGTGATGCTTATAAGTTCACTCAAGGAGAAGAAAAAGATTCTACTAGTAAATTAGATATTGGCTTCTTGTCCCGTGAATTAAATAGTAATGAAGTTGCCGCAGCTAACACAAGCGGATTAATATGTATTGATGCAATTGTCGCGGTTGTTAATAATAAAAACTCATTAACCGCAATTACCGCAAATGAACTTAAAGATATATATACTGGCGTAACTACAAAATGGAATCAACTAATAAAATAGAAATATCTAAAAATAAAATAAAAAACAAAACCACTTTAGACCAAATCGTTAAAGTGGCTTTTACGTTTATTGCTATGATTTGTGCGTCAGTGATCATAGTAATTGTTGCTTTTATTTTTATTGAAGGGCTAAAACCATTTTTTACTAATTATGAAATAAATGGCATTAATTATCGACCTAGTTTTTTTCCTTTTGTTTTTGGCTTATCTTGGGAAGCTAGTCCTTACCAATATGGTATTGGATTTATTATTATTAACACATTGTACGTAACATTATGTAGTTTATTAATTGCGGTTCCAATTTCTGTTCTTACTGCCTTATTTATTGTAAGAATTGCACCGAAATTTTTAAGCAAAACACTTAATTATATCATTGAATTATTAGCAAGTATCCCTTCTATTATCTATGGTATTTTTGGTGCTGGAGTTATTACTAATATTGTTAAAAATCTAGCTAATTTATTTAATTATCAAAGCGCTGGTGGGGTATCAACATTAGCCACTATCCTCGTACTAGCCATGATGATTATTCCTACTATCACCTTAATTAGTATAACAAGTATTAAAACCGTTAAAGAAGATTACATTAAAGGGTCATTAGCATTAGGAGCAAGTCCGACTCAAACCAATTTTAAAGTTGTTCTTACTAGTGCAAAATCTGGCATTTTTTCAGGTATTATCCTTGGTGTTGGAAGGGCACTTGGTGAAGCTACCGCAGTAACTATGGTCGCTGGTAACGCTACAAGTGGACCAACATTTAATTTATTTGATATAACCAGAACATTAACTTCAACAATGCTAGCGAATATTAAAGAAACCTCAGGATTATCTTATGATATTCGATTTAGTGTTGGTATATTTTTAATTTTAATTATTTTAGTCACTAATTTGATTTTAAATTTTATAAGGAAAAGGATTGGAAATTATGAAAAATAAACGTAAATTTAAAGATTTATTATTACAAATAATCACCTATCTTTTTTCTAGTTTTGGCATAATTATTTTAGGCGCCATATTTGTATTTATATTCGTAAAAGGTGGCTCTACTTTATCATTTAATATGATTAAAGGTGATTATTATCAAGAAGTATATAATGTTAAATACGAAAATAAAAATACGATTGATTTAGAATATAAAGAAATTAACAATGCTTTTTATTCTTCACGTTGGGGTATTGCTTTAAGTGATGGAACTAATAATGCCGGAGAAAATGTTGTTTATGTTTCTTATATTGATGCTTCTTCTCCGATTAAATCCATGAAAAATCAATCTAACAATGAAAGCATTATCTTACAAAAAGGTTACATTGTAACAAAAATTGTTTTAACTGATGAAGAAGATAATATGATTGTCGCCATCAGTAAATATAAAGCAGAAAAAATGATTAATCAAATCAATAAAGGCGTCACTATTAACGATATGCAACTCACCACAAGCGGAGGCGGTATTAGAGGTTCTCTTATTACCACATTTATCTTAATTGGATTAACTTTAATAATTGCTTTACCAATTGGTATTGGTGGCGCAATTTATTTATCAGAATATGCTAAAAGCAATAAATTTACCGCAATAATTCGTACAATGATTGATATGTCTAGTGGCATTCCTTCGGTAGTATTTGGTTTAGTAGGTATGGTCATATTTATTCCATTTATGAATGCCACAATTGGATCAAACGGAACAAGTATTGCTGCTGGTGCTTTAACAATGGCAATTATGTTACTTCCAATTATTATTCGTACTACTGAAGAATCAATAAGAGCAATACCACAAAGTTACCGTCATGCTTCTCTTGCTTTAGGAGCAAGTAAAACACAAACAATATTTAAAGTTGTTATACCTAATGCATTAGGAGGTATATTAACTTCAACTCTTTTATCTATTGGAAGAATTATTGGAGAAAGCGCTGCTTTAATATATGTAATGGGAACAGCAATAAAAGATGATGTGTTTATTAATAAAAACTCTACTTCTCTTGCTATACACATGTGGTCGATTATGGCGGGCGATAATCCTAATTATGCACAGGCTTCCGCGATTGCTATCATAATTTTATTTATTGTTTTATTACTAAATATATTAGTTAAAGTAATTGTAAAAAAATTCAACAAATTCGAGGTGAAATAAAATGGATACTGTATTTAAAGTAACAAACTTAAACTTATTTTATGCGGAAAAGCACGCCCTAAAAGATATTAATATTGATATTTATAAAAACACTATTACCGCATTTATTGGTCCATCAGGATGTGGAAAATCAACATTATTAAGATGCTTTGATAGAATGAATGATTTAATTGATAATTGTAAAATTACTGGTGATATTTTATATAACAATACTAATATCAAAAATATTAATCCTATTGAATTAAGAACAAGTGTTGGAATGGTATTTCAAAATCCTAATCCATTCCCAATGTCCATATTTGATAACATTGCTTATGGTCCAAAATGTCAAGGTATTAAAAATAAAGCAACACTAAATAAAATAGTTGTTGATGCTTTAAAAAAGGCTGCTTTATATGAAGAAGTAAAAAATCGTTTAAAAGATTCTGCGCTTAGTTTAAGCGGTGGACAACAACAAAGATTATGTATTGCTCGCGCAATTGCGATGAATCCAGATGTAATTTTAATGGATGAACCAACATCAGCGCTTGATCCAATTGCGACATTAAAAATTGAAGAATTAATTGAAACATTAAAGAAAGACTATACTATCATCATTGTTACTCATAATATGCAACAAGCAACAAGAATTAGTGATTATACTGCTTTCTTTATGTTAGGGGAAATCGTTGAATACGAACAAACAGAAAAATTATTTAGAAACCCGAAAAATAAGAAAACAGAAGATTATATTACAGGAAGGTTTGGTTAATATGAAAATACAAAATGAAATTGAAAATTTAAATGAAATGCTAATTAAAATGGCCGATGTTGTTGAGCGTAATCTTTTATTAGCTTTTGCTCTTTTTCATAATTATGATGAAGAAATTGCGCTTCAAATTGGTGATGATAAAGTCAATGACTATGAAAGAAAAATTGAAGAATATTCCATGAATTTAATGTTAAAAGAGCGTTTCTTTGCTAAAGATATGCGTAGTGTTCTTGGTATTTTGACATTAGTGGGTGACTTAGAAAGACTTGGTGATCACGCTGAAGATATCAATATTTTTTCTAAAAAATTAAAAAACGAAAAGAAATATAAAATTGATGATATTAATAAAATGATTGATTTAGCAATGAAGATGGTTCATGACTCAATTGAATCATTTATTAAAAAAGATATATCCCTTGCACAACAAGTAATTATTAGCGATGATTTAATTGATAATTTATACGATAAATTATTAGATATCATTATAAAATTAAAAGATGATAATCAAGTATCATCTAGTTTTGCAATTTATACCACTCTTGTTGTAAAATATATTGAAAGAATTGCCGATCACGCTTCTAACATTGCTGAATGGGTGATTTACATTCTTAATGGTTATTACAAAGATAAACAAATTTTTTAGAGGTTAAAGTTATGAGTTTTATTATTTATTCCATTGAAGACGACTTAGATATTTCTAAAATCATCAATAAAACATTAACAAAACAAGGTTATGAAGTTTATTCTTTTTATGACGCTAAATCATTTTTTGAAGCATTTAAGCAAAAAAAGCCAGACTTAATGCTAGTGGACTTAATGCTTCCAGATTTAAGTGGAAATGAAATAATTAAAAAAGTTCGTGAAGATCACAATAATGATAATATTGAGATTATTATTCTTTCCGCTAAAAGAATGCTAATTGATAAAGTTGAAGGTCTTGATATTGGCGCAGATGATTATTTAGAAAAGCCTTTTGATTTGCTTGAACTTATGTCTAGAGTTAACGCGCGTTTAAGAAGACATAAAAATGAAGATGTAATAAGCGCTAGTGAATTATCTATTGATATAAAAAAGCATCAAGCATATTTTAAAGGTAAAGAATTAGAACTTACAAACAAAGAATATGATATATTGCTTTATTTATTAACTAAAAGTAGTCAAGTAGTGTCTAGGGACGACTTACTCACACATATTTGGGGACCAAGTAGTTATGATTATGAGTCTAGAACTATAGATATGCATATTAAAAGCATAAGAAAAAAAATTAATGACATCGATGGTAGTATTATTAAAACTATTTATGGTGTTGGGTATAAAATTGACTTATGAAAAAGAAATTAATTATTAGTAATATTCTCATTGTATTTTTTGCTTTATTTACTTTACTTATCTCTTCTTTTGCTATTGTAAGTAATTCAAACTATAAAAAGACAGCCTCAGAACTTAAAGAATATCTAAATATAACTTGTAATATTTATGATGGGAGTAATCAGAATGATTTATTAAAGTATTTTGAAGGAATTAATAATATCCGTATTACAATTATTGATAAAACTGGAAATGTGTTATTTGATAATGAAAGTTCCACTGAAGAAAATCATTTAACCCGTGAAGAAATTGTGCATTTAGGAAAAATATCTTGCCGTTATTCTTCCACTTTACATAAAAATATGTATTATATCGCTAGTGAAGATTCAAATAATTATGTGCGTATTGCTATTCCAGAAAGTGACGCAAATATCATAATTAGGCAATTATTAATTTATGGAAGTATTGCTCTTATCTTTGTTTTAATTTTATCCATTATAATTTCTAATCACATTATTAAAAAATCATTACTTCCATTAAAAAATGAAATAAATAAATTATCTTTAATTGCGGGGCAAGATATAAATTATGTTGATGCAGATATCAATGTTTTATCTAATCAAGTTGATGAAATTCAAACAATTATTAATAAGAATATTCAAGAAATTCAAAACGAAAAAAATAAAACATTAGCAATTATTGATGATTTGAATCAAGGATTTATTTTATTAGATGATAATCTTAATGTTATTTTAATTAATAAAACCGCTAAAAAAGTATTAAATTATAATGATGAATTAAATTATTTATACTTTATTCGTTCCTTAGATTTACAAAAAGCAATTGAAGATGTTAAGAACTTAAAAGTTGCTAAAAACATTGAAATATCCGAAAATGGCTCCACCTATGTTTATCAAATTAGTATATTAAATTATCAAGAATTAGATGCAAATAAATATGGAATTTTAATCTTCTTTTATGATATTAGTAAAGAGCATCAACTCCAAGTAGCAAAGCAAGACTTCTTCGCTAATGCTTCTCATGAATTGAAAAGTCCTTTAACTTCTATCATCGGTTATCAACAAATGATAACTGAAGGTATCATAGATAATAAAGATGAAATCATTGATGCTTGTAAAAGAACAATGAATGAAGCTAAAAGAATGAATGAAATGGTTATCGATATGCTAAATTTATCTTCTTTAGAAAGTGAAAAAGTTTCTAATAATGAAACTAATGATTTAGCGGACATAACTAAAAAAATAATTGAGTCTTATAAAATAAAATCCGATTCTAAAAATATTGTTATAGTTAGTTCTTTAGAATCATTAATTACGAAAGTTCCGGAAAAAGATTTAATTCATCTTATTTCTAATTTACTTGATAACGCTATTAAATATTCAAATAACAATTCTGAAATTAATATTAAAATTGCTGATAATTTATTTGTTATTAAAGATCAAGGAATTGGTATTAGTAAAGAAAATCAAACACGAGTATTTGAAAGATTTTATCAAGTCGATAAAACTCGCACCACCAATCAAGGTAGCGGTTTAGGATTATCGATTGTTAAACATATTTGTTTAAAATATGATATCAAATTAAATCTCGAATCCAAATTAAATAAGGGAACCACTATTACCTTAGAGTTCCCTAAATTAAAAAATTAATAATGTAATTTAATATTTCTTTTTTCTAATAAAGTCTGAACATCACTAATGTTTAGGCTTTTATTTTTATTATATAAGCTTGCTAATAAACCACTAACTTCACCAGTAAGTGCACAAACAGGTATTACTCTTGTTGCTTCCCAAGCTTCATCATCAAAACAAGATACAATTCTTCCAGCAGCAAATAAATTTGGTACACTACTATTTTTTAAAATTCCTATTGGTAACTCATACCATTCTCCCGGTTTATCAAATACACCAATAATGCCTATAGAATCTTCGTGTCTTTTATATAAATCATCTTTAGATAATTGATAATCACCAACTATGGTAGATATTTTTCTAAATTGAATCATAGATGGCAAAATAGAAACATCCGCTAACTTACTACTTTCATATTCTTTTAAACAAAGTTTTTGTCCAAGTAATAAATATTCATTAACATCTTTTTGATTGGCATTAGAAAAAATACGTGCATTTTCTGGTTGATTATTACCAGATAAAGAAGCACCACTATATTGGAAGACTGGCTTTTTTAATCCGTTTTTATATGTAGATGTGGCATATGTTAAATAATTTTCGCCGTTTCTTGTTTTTAACTTAGCCTTTTTAAATATATAAGCACTACCTGTTGCATCAATAAACGTTTTAGCACGTAAATTAATTTTCCCTTCAATAGTATAAATATCTATCGAAGTCAATGAATTATTTTTCATATGTACTTCACTAATTTGACTTTCAAAATAAATAGTTACATGTAATTCATCTAATAGTCTAGTAAGCGATAAAGCAAACAAATTAGGATCAAACCAAGAAGCATATCTTTTATTATGTTTATCACTATTTTTATATAACCAGCTATCTTCTAAAGTATTATAACCATGTGAAATTGCTAATCGTAAAAGTTCTTCAGCGTTAGAATAAATCATTTGATTGCCTAAACCATCACATAAAGGTTCATACCAATGAATTAATCCAATTGTGGCTAATCCACCAAGCAAAGCACTTCTTTCAATTAAACATACTTTTTGATTCATTCTTGCTGCAGATATTGCGGCACTTACGCCTGCAATACCTCCACCACAAACTATAACATCATATTGTTCCATTTACATTCCACCTTTAAAAGATATCAAGTTCATTATAAACTTGAGGAATAGTAAAAAACATTAGATATTAAATAATTTTGTATCAAAAATGAATAAAATTTTCATAGTTATTATTTTATTAATCATTAATTTTAATATTTTTTTTTTTTTAAATTCTTGTTACGGGCATATATGCTAATAAAGCACATAACATTAATACCATTGTAATAAATAAACTAACCGGGTAAGAAATCAAAATGGAAGTAAAAGAATTATATCTTGGAAATATAAAAGCAATCCAAGAAATACGTACTCCACATACTCCAATTGCAGTTAAAATTGCCGGTACAAGTGACTTACAAAATCCTCTTAAGTAACCCGCAGTTACTTCGTAAGTCATACTAAACAAATATGCTGAGAATACAATTAATAATCTTTGATAACCAATATCAATTATCTCTTTATTGTTATTAAATATTGAAAGTAACGGACGACCAATTAATAAAATAAGTAATATTGCAGACACTGTAGCAATTAAGTCTTCTAGTAAGCAAATTCCATATATTTTCTTACATCTTTTATAATTTTTAGCGCCATTATTTTGACTTGTAAATGTGGTACAAGCTTGACTAAAAGAATTAAATAGATAATAAGCAAATACTTCAATATTATAAGCCACACTAGAGCCCGCCATAACATCCGCGCCTAATGAGTTAATTGCAGTTTGAAATTTTGTTGACTTTGAAATCTTTCTTCATAAATCTAGTTTATAAAAAACACTATAAATATATAACCCCTTCATCTAAATGTATCAAGGGGTTATCAGGGGTTATAGCGCATGAAATTATAGCAATATAATAACATCTATATATTAGCTTTATATATTGTTTTTATTCGTGCTTTTTCAATATCATTCATATCTATATGTTTTATTTTATCAATAAATCCATTTACGATTATTTCTAATTCTTGATTAGATACGATTTTAGAATTAAAGTCATTTATATAAAAATACCTATATTTTTCAATTCCAAATTTTTCAATTAAATAAGAAGTAAATGCTCCCGCAACAGGATAAGACAATGAGCAATCAATTTTATTAAATTCTTGATTGTTTAATAACTTTATTATGTTAGGAAAAATGCCTTCGTCAATGAAATACTTGCACCATAAACTATTATCTATTTCCCACCAACACTTATCAAAATGCATTGCTAATCCTTCACATAAAAAATCTAAATCAGACATTCCAAATGTTTCTGATATTAAATGTGCATCTTCATGTGGACCAATACACTTTATTTCATCATTATAAACAGCATAAATACTTTTATTTGAAAAACACGCTAATCCATTTACAGGATAAGGATATTGAGTTAGTTTTGTCACTTCTTCAGGTGTGTTAACTAAATAATAATTAATTATCATTTCATATTTTACATTTAAAGTTTTAGTAATAGCTTCATAGGCTTCTTCTTGTGTTTTTGCAATAATTTCAATGTCATTTTCAGCTATTTTATTATTAACGCAATGAAAGATGTAATGCTTTGTTTTATAATCCATCATTTTCACCCACCTTCATTCATCACAAATTCAACACCAGTAGCAATCTGGCAGAACTTACCAAGAATGAGTTTATATCTGCTCCATGAATAAAAATTAGTAACATGACTTTCAAATTCAGAATAGGCAATATAGGTAAAATCACCAACAATGATATTTGGATTCTTGATTGTTGGTTTACAATATATTTCTTTTTCGTACCCTTGAATTGGATATTTGCTATTTGAATTTGGTTTCATATGTTCATCTCAAATAAATTTGTTCTTTTATTTAATCTTCAATCTTTTTTATAACTGTGATAATTGTATTGGTATTTGTCTACTTCGTAATTCTTAATTGTTTTGTATTTAGCTGAATCTATAGTTTTATATGAAATAGCATCTTTTAAAAAATTAGTTATATGTTCATATTCACCTATACTAGCAAGCACCAATGCATTTCTAAAATACTTTGCATGTTCTTTAATAAAATCTTGATTAAGTTTTAAATTCATATTTCTTATAAATAGAAACATTAAAGTGGAAACCGATCTAGTATTGCCTTCTCTAAATGGTTGAATTCGCCAAAGCGAAGAAAAGAATCTAACTATATTATCAACTATTTCAGTTTTACTTAGTTCTTCCCATTGGGTATTTAAGAATTTCTTATTTAGATTTGTTATGCTTCTTTTAATCTTATTGTAATCTTCATATTGTATAGATAAACCTGCTAATACAGGTTCTTCTTTATATATGTTGATTTTTCTTATTTCTCCAGCCCAATCATAAACATTTTCAAATAACACCTTATGAATTTCATAAATATCATTTAAATCATTAAATTTAAAACTGCGATTTATATTAATTATTGCTAATGATGTCATTGCATTTTCAAATTGATCTAAATCCTCATTGTTTCTAATGTCTCTTTTATTTTTTAGAACATTTTTTCCTTCATAAACGTAAATATCTTTCATATATAGCACCTAAAAACATCTATTAATTGCAAAGCAAGCCGTTTCATAATCAATATCACCATTTGCGTATAAATGAATAATACGTTTAAGTTTAGGTGATATTTCTTTACCACCTGCCGCATTGATTGCAAACGCTAATTCCTCTTCTCTTTTTATGACATCGTCAGATTTCAATTCAATTTCAAAAGGAATCTTTCTTTTTATAATTACTTGTTTAAGAAACATAGATACTGCATAGGACATATTTAACCCCATTTCTTCTAATATTTCTTCAGCTTCGGTTTTAATGCTTGGCGATAATCTAACATGTAGTGTTTCTGTTTTAATATTGTTCATATATAATATCCTCAATATTATTGTATCACTTTTGGTACACATTTACAACATTTAATGTAATCATGTCAGAATAAACTCATAAAAAAATAATAAAGCCATAAGGAAATGTGAATAGCATAAAATTATGGTTTTTATTATATACAAAAATGTAGTAAAATTTAGATGTAAAAATAATTTTTAATTAATATATATAAATATATACTAATTAAATTAATATTTTGGATGTATATTATGCCTAGAAAAAACACCTTTATTTCTGAATTAAAAACTATTATTTCTTCATCTGATTATTCTTATGATGATATTCTTGAAGAAGTTATTCCTATTTTCGTTTCTTTCTTTGAGAATTTAACTGATCTTAGACATGAATCATATATTCTCCATAAATTAGATGATATTATTGGTGTTGTTTTCTTTGGTATTATTGCTGGTTGTAATACTTGGACTGAAATAGAAGATTTTGGTGTAAATCATTTAAATGATTTAAAAAAGTATTTAGAACTTAAAAATGGTTGTCCATCACATGATACCTTTAGAAGAGTATTTAATTTAATTTAATTAAGCCTTCGGAATTTGGTGAAATAATGATTATAGTATTAGAGCCTATTATTTCTAAAGCCGTTAATAATCATATAGGAAATGCTTTTATTGATGAAAATAAAATGATTACTGACATATTATCAATGGATGGTAAAGTAACATTATCTTCATCAAGGAATAGCATTGTCTCATTAAGATATTTTTCCTTGTCATTGGAATTAATATGTTTTATTAATTCCTTTAAAACACCGATTTTTCCTTTTGTAATTTCTTCATTTCTTCCATAGACGGTATGACTCATAAAGTTTTCAATATGATTAATGATTTGATTTTGTTTAAAACATGCTTTAGTACATTGACGCAACCGCTATTGCAGCATGGGTAAAGTAATTCGTGTCATTCATTATCCGTTAATGGAGTACTAGTATTTACTTCATCAATATGTTTTATAACTTGCTCATCAGTTTGACTTTCATTTCTTTTGCCAATATAAATTTGTGGTTTTCTTAGTTCATCCTTATTTATGCCTATACCTTTTTCTAGAAGGATTCTATTTCAAAACTTTCCAATAACCATTTTTATTTGCACCAATTCTAGAAATAAATCCAGATTCTTTCAATTGTTTAAGATTCTTTTTTACACCTGGTTCTGATAATGCAGTTATAATCATTAGTTGATTAATAGTAATAATAGGATTATCTCTCATAGTTGAAATAATATTTTGTTGTGTTTTGTTTAATTTTTTGGATACTTTATTAGATACCTTAAATTCATTAACGTCTAACTTTTCAAAAGGTATAGTAACAATTATTTTGTTTTTTTCAATTTGAATAGCATCTTTGCCATGCTTACTAACAATTTTAGGAACTCCTCTATCGGATCTTTCACTTATTGTAATTATCAATAATTTGTGTAGTTTTTTATCGGTTGAAAATGTACATGGTTGATTGTCAATATCAAACTCATAACATTCGGAATATAATTCAGAACGCCTTAAATTAAGTACAGAAGGTATTTTATCATCATCGATGATGTCTATCCCAGTTAAAGGTTCACCAGTTTCAACATCACTAGTCCAAATAGGACCTTGTAAATAATCAAACATTAATTTTACTTTTTCTTTTTGATTCATCATTTTTTATACCTAGTTTTCAATTTAATAGCTTAGGATATGAAATTTTAGGTATTAGATTAAACTTCATTTTTTTTCATAAAAGAAGCTACTCAAAAAAATTGAATAGCTAACCTCGTTCATTATGATTCTCGTCATATAATTATTTAATAATTTTCCAGTATCCCTTTTTGTTTGTACCTATTCTTTCGATGAATCCTTTCTCAACGAGAGATACAAATACTCTTGATATTGTTCTTCTAGATATTCCAAGTTCAACAACTAAAGTATCATATGGAATACTAGGATTATTAATTAATTCGAGCAAAATTCTTTTCTCATTATCAGTTAATTCATCCGAAAGATTTTTGCCATCATTTTTGCCATCATTTTTGCCACTTGGTATTGTATTATTATATTTTTGCCAAATTATCAATATTTTTGCCATTATCAAATATAATTGTTGTCTAAAAAATTGTTGTTTAAAAAGTGTTAAGCGGCAAAATTCAAATCGTGTTAAATCGTGTAAATTTTTAGCACCCTTTAGCTTAAATCGTGTAAAAGCAAAATAAAAAGCTGTCAATAGAGCCTCTAAATAAAGCCTACTAACAGCCTGTCAAACTAATAAAATTCAATTTTTAAAGTAAAATATCGCATTTTAAACGTAAATTCTGCTATTTATGCAATAAAAAAGCCTGATAGCATTGAATCAGACCTATTCTACTATTATGGCTGGGGAAGCAGGATTCGAACCTGCGATTGCCTGATTCAGAGTCAGGTGACTTACCGCTTGTCCATTCCCCAAGTACATATATTTTACTACTTTAAAAGTATTTGAAAAGGGATGAAAGATAAATTCATCCCCAAATCTAATATTATATTAAATTATTTTGAACTAAGTTCAATATGTACATCACCATCAACAACATAGTTAGCAGAACTCATGCCATTTCCAGTAACACTAATAGCAACTTCTTTGCCATTAATTTTTAATACCGGTGTTATATTATCGTTATGATAAATAGTGATAGTAATCGTTTCACATTTTTCTAATATATTGAATGTGTCATCAGTTATATATTCATTATTAGCACTACTAGCATAGCAATAATTATAACTAGCATAATCATTACCAGTTATATAAATAGAATATAATTTTTTAGCAGATTCAACATTAACAATAGTGACGTTAGTAGTGGATACTTCACCCTTTTCATTTTTCGTTAAATTAAATTTAACAGTAATAATATCTTCTTCATTTAATGTATTGATATTAGCGCTAGCAAGGAATTGAATCAAGAAATCATTTTCATTATCATCAATAACCATCACTTGATTGTTTTCTAAATCAATTAAAGCAACTTTAGCTTTTATTTCATAAACTTTAGTACTTGTTTCATTGTTTTGAAGTGCATTTCCATATTCTTCTAATAAACTCAAGTCAGTAATAACTTCTTTAGTCGCAGGAATAATAATATCTTCTAAAGATAATTCAACGCTACAATCTTTACTCATAAAATATTTATGGCATACTTTACATTCCCAATATGGAATATTACCATCTTTTTCTTCTGTTGCTTCAACTCGTGGAAAATAGTCAATTTTATGTGGAGCGTATTCTTTTCCACTCACTTCAATTGTATCGCCACAATATTCACAAGTTTCCGTCCAATGTGATACTTCTATGCATGTTGCATCGGTTGCGTCATCATTAAAATGATAAGCGTGATTTTTAGTAGTTTCTTTAGTAATAGAATAACCACATACACTACATGTAAATTTTGATGTTCCTGATTCAGTACATGATGCGGCTTTTATAACTTCTTCTATCAGAGTATGAGCAACTTTGCTTTCTTGTTCTACTCCACAAATTGAACATTTATGCCAGTGATTAGTGGCGTCATAGGCATATTCGTTCCAAGTGTGTTTAGTTAAAGGTATATCTTCAATTACTTCATCACCACATACGTTACATATTTTTTTAACTTGTCCAACTTCTACACAAGTTGCATTTTTTAATATTTCTTCTTTATAATCATGTCCTGGTGCTTTAATAGTTACTTCATTTTGTACACGTCCACAAATTTGGCACAAGTAAATAATTTTCCCATCTTCTTCACAAATTGCTTCTTTAACTGATTTTACTATTACATGTTCCCCTTCGTTACTTTTTTCTTGACAATCGCCATTTAAGCATTTATGCCAGTGGTGTGTGCCGTTATATGTCCAAAGAGATGTAAAATTATGATCATTTGTCTTAGTTAAACTAGTATGAGTAACAAAATCACAAACAATACATTTATAATCTTGATGGCCATCTTGATAGCAAGTTGATGGGCGGTTATATTCGCAATCAGCTTCCACGTAATTATGAGCAACCACTACTTTTTGATTACAATTCTTACAATTATAATAATGACCACTTTGTGTTCTACTTACAATATTAGAATAATCTAGATCGTGTCCAGTTGAAGTAATAGTTTCTTCATAGGAATATCCACAAACACAAGTGAATTTTTTCTTTCCATCTGCTTCACAAGTTACTTCTTTAACTATTTGTTCAGTAAATGTATGGCTAACTGGCTCAGTATGGCTTTCCTTACATATTTCACAAACTTGCCAATGCGTATTTTCATTATAATTATACTTATTATAATTATGATTAGTTTTTTCCAGAATGACTTCTTTAGTCTTTTCACATACACATCGATATATTTCTTTCCCTTCAACTAAGCATGTTGCGTCTATTTTACTTATTAAAGTAACGTAATCGTGTTTTTCTTTTTCACTTACATAATCACACTTTTCACATTTTTGATAGTGTTCATCTTCCTCGACGACGTATCTTAAAGTGTGCGGTAATTTTGTGATTACCTCCGTATAAGAAAAGTCACAAGAATCACAAGTGAAAGTTTTTATTCCTTCTTCTTTACAAGTTGCTTCTTTCGTAATGACAGGTGAACTAAAATTATGCTTATGCTCACTTGAACTTATGGAATCATTATTTGAATTAGAAGTATTATTATTACATGAGCCTAATAATCCGCTAGTAAAAACAAGCATCCCAATTGATAAAAATTTTAATATTTTTTTCATAAACTACTCCTTTAACCAAAGAAATTATATAACTATTAAATACTTAAAACAATATAAAATAAGCCGTGATTTTATTAACCAAATTAAAAGCCCTACCATTATTGATAAGGCTATTAAAACTAATCTAATCTTATTAAGTCACCCATTAATCCAACATAAGCATTTTTGTTTTTTGCTTCAAATGAATCAGGGCGCGCAATTAACCATTTATTCGTTTGATATATCATTGGATCAAAATCAGAAGTTAAACTACCAACATTTGTTCCTTTTGGAAGTGCGACTAACATGATGAATCCTTCTTCACTTGCGTGACAAGGAGCAAAATGTAAAGTCGTTGAATATATTTCAACTGCAATTCCTTTAGGTACTAAGAATGCCTCAGCGTTTTTAGAATCATATTGTCCATTTTTTATATCTTCTACTTTTCCTAAAACAAGAATAAAATCTTCATTTGCCACATTAACTTCACTACTTTTATGATATTCTAAACAATATACACATTTATTATGTCCTGAGCAAAATCCAAATTGAATTGGCATATTACCAAACATATTTTCCCTAGCAAATTCGAATTCAATTGTATTTTCTAGTTCTTCGTCACTTGCGCGATACATAACTCGATTAGCTGGACATTCTTTTGTTTTTAAAATTTCTAAAGTTTTAGTAAATGGATAATTAATTATTTTTCCAAATTTAGCAAACTTTTCATCATAAATTGAATTTATTTTCATAAGTAATTTTTAAATAACTCCCGCATGTTTTTTAAAATGAGACGCACTCTATTTCTCGTTCTTCCTCGACGTGTTGGTCCATAAATGGATACACCAATAGAGATTTTTCCATCAAGATCTTTAATAAAATGAATTGTGGTTTCATATTCGTCAAGAATACCAAATATTTCATTATAATCTTTATCATATTTTATATTATTATAATGATTATTTTCAAAGAATTCTTTAACAATTTTTGCACAATTATCCACATTTGTTTTCACTTTTATTGGATGTAAGGATGAATCTCTACTATCTTCATCACTCGTGGAAAAAGTTTCAAATATAGCTAGTCTCATAGCGGCCTCCTTTTTTAGATTCTATTTGTTGTTGTCGGATCAAAGAAATGAATTTTATTCATATCAAATTGATAATCTAATCTATTGCCTGGGTTAATTTCATTCGCAGAACTTGTCTTAATTACAACACGTTGTCCACCAATATAACCATAAACAATTAATTCGTGACCTAATAGTTCTGATACATCACATTCAATGTTTATATCTGTGCCAGGATTTTTATTATTTATATCTTTACTAATATAAATATCTTCTGGACGAACACCTAAAACGATTTCTTCTAAATTGCTTAATTGTGCTTCGTGTTCATTAGTTAAAGCATCCATGTTTTCTTTAAATCTTTTTTCAAGTTCTTCAAGATGTTTTTCACGTGCTTCTAATTTCTTTTTGTAATCACTAGGAATTACTTGGTTAACTAGTGCTTCTTTATCATGTTCATATTCAGTTTTTAAAGATTCTATCTCTTTTTCAAATTTTTCGTTAATACTTATTTCTTTATTTTTGATAAAGTTCTTTAACATATTAGTTTTTTCTTTATCTAAAGCAATTTTAACTTCCGAATTTGTATTTTCATCTTTAATAACAAAATTATTTTTAACTAATTTACCTTTAAAGAAGTTCATGGCTGGTGAGCCAATAAATCCTCCAACAAATATATTTGCCGGTGTGTTATATACTTCTCTTGGTGTGCCGATTTGTTGAATATAACCATCTTTCATAACCACAATACGACTTGCCATAGTCATAGCTTCGGTTTGGTCATGAGTAACATAAATTGTGGTTGCTTCAACACGTTTATGAATTTTAGCAATTTCTGTACGCATTTGGACACGGAGCTTAGCATCTAAGTTACTTAAAGGTTCATCCATTAAGAATACTTTTGGATTTCTAACGATTGCTCTACCTAAAGCTACACGTTGTCTTTGTCCGCCTGATAAAGCCTTAGGCTTACGATTTAAGTATTGTGTTAAGCCTAAGATTTCCGCGGCTTCTTCAACACGACGAGCAATTTCTTCTTTTGGTACTTTTTTTAGGCGAAGACTAAATGCCATGTTTTCATAAACAGTCATATGAGGATAAAGCGCATAATTTTGGAAAACCATCGCGATATCACGATCTTTAGGTTCTAAATCATTTACTAATGTATCCCCAATATAAAGTTCTCCACTAGTAATTTCTTCTAGTCCTGCGACCATACGGAGTGTGGTAGACTTACCACATCCAGAAGGTCCAACGAATACAATGAATTCTTTGTCTTGTACTTCTAAATTAAAGTCAAAGACAGCTTGTACATTGTTATCGTAAATTTTATTAATATTTATAAATTTTAATGTTGCCATAATTACGCTCCTTATAATTTCATACCGGTTGTTGCAATACCTTCAACAAAATAATTTTGGAAGATTGCATAAAGAATTAAGATTGGTAAGATTGTTAAAATACTACAAGCCATAATAGCCGGATAGTTCTTACCCGCAAAGTCTTTGAAATTTGCCACTACTAATTGAAGAGTATACATATCTGGATTTTGTATATAAATATAAGGTCCTAAATATGTATTGTAATGAGCAATAAATGATAATAACCCTTGAGCTAATAATGCTGGAACAATTAATGGTAAAATAATTCTAATGAAAATTGTAAACCATGATAATCCATCCATTTTAGCTGATTCAATAAGGCTATCTGGAATTCCATACATAAATTGTCTTAAGAAGAATATCGTTGAAGCACTTCCCCATAAACCCGGAACAATTAATGGAAGGAATGTGTCAATCCACCCAAATGAATCATACATAAGGTAATGTGGTACTAATAATATTGTACCAGGAATCATCATTGTGAAAATCAAAATATTAAAGAAAGTTTTACTTAATTTAAATTTTATTTTAGCAAAAGCGAAAGCCGCTAGAGCGGAGAAGAATAACGAGACCACCGTTGGGACTACTGAAACAAGCATTGTGTTTAGAAATCCTGTTAAAATAAGTGGCACACCATTGCTATCAACATAGGCAAATACTTCTTTATAACCTTGCATAGAAAATCCATCTTTTGCACCAATAATTGTGAAAGCATCTGACATTGCATCACTTTTAGTTTTAAATGAAGTAATAACAATTATTAAGAATGGAAGAATTACTACTAACGAAGCAAATATTAATCCAGCATATATAAGCGTAAGATTAATTTTTTTAGAATGTGATTTTTTCTTCTTTTTTGGGGTAACACTTCTTTGATTTGGCATTACATTACTCAACATCATAGTTCACCCACTTTTTCGATAACCAGAAGTTTAATCTAGTTAATAAGAAGATAAATAAAGCAAGAATCATACTAGCGGCACATGCCACACCCATTTGTGGTGATCCTCTAAATGCTTTATTAAAGATATAGAAGACAATGGTCATACATTTTTCGCCGCCGGCATTAATAACGGAAATTCTTGTAAATTCTTGGAATATACCAATTAATCCCATAACTAATACATAGAATATAGTTGGGGTAATTGATGGAATAGTAACATGGAAGAATACTTGAATTGGATTTGCTCCATCAATACGTGCAGCTTCTTTTAATGAATTATTAACATTAGTAATCGCCGCGGTAAATAATAAGATACGGTAACCACTAACAGACCAAAGTCCCATAATCATAATTGCCCAAATAAAGTATTTTTGATCAGCAAACCAAGCAATATCTAAACCGAACACTTTGTTAACTAAGCCATAATTGGCATCAAGTAACCAGTTCCACATAAATGTTGTCGCTGCTACTGAGCAAACATAAGGAATAAATAATATTACTTTGAATGCTTTAGTAAATTTAACTTTTTTAGAAAGTAATTCAGCAATAATAATTGATAAGATAATAGAAATCGGTAATTCTAGAAATAAAATGAAGTTATTTTTAAGTGCCTTATAGAAATAAGCATCGCTAAATACTACTTTATAGTTATGTAATATGTCACTAAATGAATAAAACTCTGCACCTTCAAAGTTCATACCAGGCATATTCATAAACGACATAACTACTGCCATTCCTAAAGGGATAATTGTGAAAATAAGTAGGCCGATGATGGGAAGAGAAGTAAATAGTGTCCCAGTCAACTCATTTTTTAACTTTCGCTTATTTTTCTTTTTTTTGACTTGTTCCATAAAGTTAATCCTTATTTTTCTGTGTATTTTAATAATCTATCAAATGTTCCTGTATAGTCATTAGTGGAATAGAAACCCGCTAATGTATTACGGTAGTTACGTACAGTTTGATTTAAGTAGTTTGCCCAGCAACCTTCCGAATCAATCCAGTCACCATCTTTTAAATACCACCAGTCACCTGGAGTTTGATATTCTGCTCCATCGATGAATATTTCTAAGTTTTGTGGATCTTTTCCTTCTTTAACATCTTGTTTAACTAATTCAGAAGCAATTGATTTTTGGTTTGGAATAATTGTTCCAGCTTCAGCAAGAATTCTTTGTCCTTCTTCTGTTGTAGCAAATTTTGTGAATAAATAACCAGCATTTTTAATTGGTGATTTACTCCATACGCACCAAGCATTTGAGCCACTATGTGCTCCCTTGATACCTTTAACTGTTACATTATCATTTTCATCAAATTCTTTATACATTAACATTGGAGCCACATCCCAACTTCCTTCATCCATTGAATCACGGAAGTCTTGGACACAAGCACGAATATCAACAAGCATTGCCACGTGCTTATTTGAGAAATAGCCAGCACGACCATCAGTAGAGAATATAGCCGGGTTAGGAGAAATCTCTTTATTCATGATTTTCACTTGTGCATTACCATATTTTTCATTTTCTGCTGGAGTAAATGTTGTTACCTCATTACGCATGATTTGATTATTTTTGGTAATACCCGCTTCTTTTCCACCTGCAAGTTTATAAGGTACTATTTCCCAGAATATATCAGTAACACCTTTTTCACTAGCATAATAGTGATTGCTATCTTTTATTCCTGATAAAGACATATATTCGCTAAATGCGCGGCGTTGAGAAGGTAATACTACACATTTACTAGCTAAATCATCAGTCAAGAAGAATTTATCTTCATAAGAAATAATTTCGTTTACCTCGTAAGAATTATTATTAACAGTTAACGCTTCTTTTACTTTGTAGTTAACAGTAGCGTCTGCTAAAGTGAAAGTATAGTAACCACCATTATATTTAGAATCCGATGAATCCAAATATTGAATACAATCGCCACCAACAGAGAAGCCATAGTTAAACCACCATGATGTTAAGAAGCCTTCTTTACAACCTGCTGCTTTATTTTTGGGGTTGGATTGTAATTTATTAGCAAGCTCTGCACATTCTTGCCAACTCATTTCAATTTTGTTATTAAAATAATACTTTCCATCGCTATATTTAAAATATGCTTTCTTAGGATATGTAGTTTTGTTAGCGCTATTATAAGCATCAATATCTTTTTCATAAATTGATATTTCTTTAACATTAGCGTTAGCTAAGAATGTTTTATTATAATAAATTGCGGTTGAACCAGTTCCCTTAGGAATTCCATAATAATGAGAATTTTCACTATTAGATGTTGTTGTTACTGGATCATATTTATATCTTCCAACTCCGCCTTCAAACATATCTGCAAGTTGACTTTGCATATTAAGTTCAGGATATTTACTATTAATATAAGGATCTAAATTCTCCATAAATCCTAAAGTAACGAATTGCTTATAATATTCATCTGAAGCTAAGAAAACATCTGGACCTTGTCTACTAGCAAG
This sequence comes from uncultured Bacilli bacterium, assembly GCA_934140155.1. Taxonomy (GTDB): domain Bacteria; phylum Bacillota_I; class Bacilli_A; order RFN20; family CAG-826; genus RUG131. Next base: position 125,541 of record CAKPBC010000004.1, read on the forward strand.
GGTGGTTTTCATTTTTTGTTCCCATCCACTCGCGGCATATGGAACGAATTTAGCGCTAATATTATAATCTTTGTACTTTTTATTAAAAGCACTTACTAATTGTTCCATCCTCGTTCTTTCATCACCATCACAATACCCCCATACTTTAATTTTTGTACCTTCTTTTGATACCATTAGATTTCCATCTGAGTCAAACGAAATATCTTCTCCTGAATCATTAGAATTACAACCAGTTAATGCTGTTAAAGCAATTAACATCGATATCAATAAACCTTGTTTTTTCATAATGTTTCCTCCATTAATTATTTATTTAGAAGGCTAAATAATTTATTATTAGCCTCGTCTTCCGTTAAAAGTTTATAATTTGAAAATCTTGCAGTTGCAGAATATGAGCAAATTCCAATAATGCTTTCTTCTACATAATCATCAATTGACGTGACTGAATGTAGTTCAATTTGTTCTTTTGGGACAAATGCCTTATTCTCTAGTGTTATTTCACTAGTATTAGCAAAACATAATTCATCATTAACTAAGAAACCTAATGTATCTCCATTACGGAAAAGTGCTAATTTAACACCGTACTTTTCAAAATCATCACTAGGATTAACAAAATCTTCATTAGTGTAAGTTCCGCCTTTTTCCACTGTCCAGTTCCAACTTAAGTTATCTAAAGAACGTTGCGTTACACCAAATCGACCTTTTTCATTTTTCTTAACATAAAGTGTGAATCTATTTTGAAAGAAATATGTTGTTAAGCCAATTTTAGGACTATCACTTTTATTTCCGCCAATTGCGTCAATAAACACTTCAAAATAATAATTTGTTCCACTAAAGTCTTTGATAAATGCAATAGAAGATTGGGAATTAGAATTTAACAATACACTACCAGTTCCATCAGCTTTATCATTACTTAAATCAAAGCCATAATTTGGGAAATACATATCATTTTCTCCAAAAAATTCACCTTCTGGAGTAATATTTTGAGGACTATTTCCTTCGCCTTTTTTAATTGGAACCCAAGTATGTGGTGTCGCTTGGAATGCTAATTTTTTAGTTGTTCTAATTCTAAATGTTGCTGTTTCACTATCACTTGTACTAGGAACACGATTATATGCTGGATAAACCATTAAACCATCAACATCATCTAAACTATTAAAGCCCAACTCATACCAAGGAATAAATAATTCAACATTGAATCCTTCACAAGTTCTTGTGTTAAATTCTCCAAGTAACTTGGTAGCAAATTGTCCATCAAAATATGAACTTGTATATGTACTAGCGCTTCTTACTCCACATAGTTTAGTAAAACTCCCACCAGCAGCTATACGATATTGTAATGTTTGATTATCAATTTTTGTTTTATTAATATCATTGAAGAATAATTCGACCGATGAGTTGTAATATACTTTTCGGTGACTATTATAAGCAATAATATTATCTTTTACTTCAACGTAGCAATGCATACCTTCTTTACCAAAATATAAATAGGTATCCATATAAATTTTGCTAGTGCGATCATTATTAAAATATAATCGATGCACTGCTTCTCCATATTTACTTTCTTTTTCTCCATCAATAGTTAATCCATCTGCATTTGTAAAATCTTTTAAAGAAGATGGGATTGGATCTTCATTTTTATAATCATAACTTCCAAATGGGTTACTAGCGGAATTACAGCTACTTAATAATAAGCATAAAAATGGCATGAATAATAAATGTTTTTTCTTTTTCATTTTTTACACCTACTTTCCTAATACTGTAATCTCAGGAATTGCAATGTTGCCATTTCCTTTTGATTTTGAAACTGTGATTTGAATTTGTTTAATAAGCATATCTTGATATTCAATAGCAATGGAAGAACCTACAAATATACATTTATAATCTTCTTCCGCAAAAATATCGTAATTAAACACTAATTTTCCCGTATCAATATATCCTTCTTTTCCGTCATTTTTATAATATATACGGATATTATCTATTTGGGTAAAACTTGTATCATAATCCGAACTATTATATACCATAATTGCTTTAGAAGTAACATAATCATCCCAATTAAGAGTTATCTTTGATTTTCCTTTATTAAATATTGTTTCTTGCACTAAAGAATTTTCATGCATTTTGATTGTTCCATCATTTAACCAATAAGCACTACTTCCTTTAGCTATGTTTGTGGCTTTAACTTCTGCGTTAGAAGCAATATCTTGATAACCACTAATTAAGGAAGGTAGAGGTTGCATAGTAACTGTTGGACCATTAGCGTAAATTACAGGAATTCCATCTTGATTTACAACGAATGATATTTTATCAAAACGAATTTTTCTTGCTTCCACAATATCGCTATCATTTAAGAAAGTATGATAACTAATGTATAATTGGTCTCCCACTTTAATAAACGAGTGGTGTCCAGATGAGTTAGTATAAATATTAAGCCCATCGGTAGTAATAATTGTTCCGCCTTTATCAACATCAATCTTAGCAAATGGTCCCATTGGTGATTTACCAACTGCTTGACGCACTTGATAAGTTGATTCTAGATAAGTATTAACCGAGAAAGTTAAATAATATAATCCATCATGATAGAACATATATGGTCCTTCATTAACGGTTCCTTCATCAATTTCATTACTTCCTCCGATTGAGGTTACACCAGTTTGCGAAATACAAGTAACGCTACTATAATCCGGGTCCCACCATTCATTCATTTTCATAATGTATGTTGATGAACTAGAATATCCAGCACCTTTATCATGAGTGAATAATAAATATTTTTGATTGTCCGTTGGATCTAAGAACGGTTCAGCGTCGATAGCGGAGAAATAACCATTTGGTATTCCACTTTCTGGAGCATGATACTCAAATAATGGATGATCACTTGGTATTTTATTAAAATTAATTAATGGTTCAGAATCACTATGATATTCTTTAAAAGGTCCCATTGGCGATTTTGAAGTAGCAAGTGAAACATAATGAGAATTAGAGTGCTTTTTCCATGTAGCACTATAATACATATAATACGTTTGATTGCTTTCATCATAATGAACTGCTGGTGCCCAGAAGTTTAAATAGCCCCAATGTATATCTAAGTTAGGGCGAAATACTGCGCCTAAATATTGCCAGTGTGTCATATCTTTTGTACGCCAGGCATTAATTGTGGATGTGGCAGTTACATAAGCGTAATAATAACCACTATCTTGATCTCCTTCTTTTTCTTCAACATATATTAAAGAAGGGTCTGCGCCTTGCATGGTCTTTACATTTCCATAAAAGACGCTAGTATTAAATTCTTGGCGATTCTCATTATAGAATTTAAACCACGAAGTATCTTTGTTATTATCACAAGAACTAACAACAAATAAAGAACATAAGAACAAAGCAACTTTTTTAAATAATTTACATTTCATTAGCTTATGCCTCCTTAATTGCTGGGAATTTTTCTTCGATTAGTGTTTTATCTGTTGAGAATTCATAATCAAAGAAATTGAATGTAGCGGTAAATGCTGTATCGGCATATAAACCAAATTTTACTGAGCCATCTTCATTAACACTAAACCACTTTGTATCTAAAGAAGATATAGTTCTTACATATACTAGCGAATTCGTAGCAAAATCTGTTAATAGGATATGAATCTTTTTGTTAACACCATCATAAACCATACCCATACGCATAACAGTATTTTTAAAATCTTCATTTTTAATATTTTTTAAGCCACCAGAACTTGGGCTTACATCATTTCCATTAAATTTATCTGAAGTTGGATCTCCGCTTGGGCCACCCATTATTGTTTGATAGCCTGTAATAACTGTTCTAACACCAGTTGTATAACTTAAAGAAGCATATTTTCTTCCAATATACATATTTGTATTAGCGCTATATTTCTTAAAATAATAACCAATTGTTGCTAATTTGTTATAATCTCCAAAGAATATTCCAACACGATTTTCATAAGTTGCGGTAATTCCTTCATAATCACTCATAGAAAGACATGTTGAGAAATAGAAATATTTTTCTTCCGTGTGGAAATAAGTAAATCCAGCATCTCTTTTCTTATTAGCGTCACCACTACCTGAAAGAGTGATAGATGTTTTCTTATTTTCTGCATCATCTAATGAATAATCCCATTTTTCCGTATTAAATGCTTTTATTTGAGCATCAAAGTCTCCAAATGTAAGTCCGCCATTTAGATTTTCTTTTGCAAAGCGCATACTTACTTTAACATCAGTATCTGGCATTAAGAATTTAACTTTTGTTTCACTATAAATTCGACTTTTATATATTTCTGATTTGTTAACAACTAAAGATCTTTCAATACCATAATAAGAAAAACTTGGAATAATTGTTAATGTGACTAACTCACCATATTGTGCACTTGTTTTATCAGAAGTAATTGTGCCACCTAATGAATTTTCAATTTCAATATTAGAAACAATTGGACTAAATGATACACTTATTGAAGTATCGCTACTTGGCATAATGAAACTAGATTCGCTAATTGCTTTATCATTAACTTTGATTTCATTAACTTTATAGCCCGTATCACTAACGCAACTAATAGATAATAAGTCACCTTGTTTAGCTTTATTAACTACTTTACCTTGTTTCATAACATAGAAACTTCCATTAGTTGTCGCATTTAAAATAAGATTATAAGTTTCTTTTTCTTTAAAAGATTCCATGCCACAACTTGTTAAAACTAAACCAAGTGTTATAAATAACAATCCTTTACCTTTCATAAATTTACTTTTCATAAACGCACCTACTTAATTATTCTTAAAACAACTTTTCCAACATTTTTATTTGTTAGTAATAATTGATGAGCTTCTTCTACTTCACTAATATCTAATACACGATAAATAGTTGGCTTAATTGATCCATCTTCAAAGTATTTAAAGAAATCTCTTTGTAAATGTTTTAATAATTGTTCTTTTTCATCATTTGTACGTTTTCTTAACATACTACCAACTAAATGTAATCCTTTTGTTAATACTGGTCGTAATTGAATTTCCGTAGTAATACCTGCTAAAGTGGAAATAAGAATCCAATAACCGCCACTAGCCATATAAGATAAAGCTTCACCTAAATCTTTTCCTGCTAAACAATCCATAGCAACATTAACTGGATGTCCTTCTGCTTCAAAACGTTTAAAGGCTTCACCAATACTTTCTTTTTCTTGAACTATGACATAATCCGCATTTAGATGTTTAATTTTTTCTTTAACTTCTTCTGTCATAACACTTGTTATAACTTTTGCTCCAAATGCTTTAGCCATTGGTATTGCCGCACTTGCTAGTCCACTAGCGCCAGCAGCAATATAAACTGTTTGTCCTTTTTGAAGTTTGCCTTCTTCAAATAAATTTAAGTAAGAAGTAACATAGGCTTCTGGAATTGCTGATGCTTCTTCATAAGTTAATCCTTTTGGCATTGGTAAAACTAATTGATAAGGAATAGCAATTTTAGTAGCGTAAGCTCCGCCACCAACTAAAGCACAGACTTTATCACCAATTTTAAAGTTGGTTTTTTCTTGAGCTTTTTTGCCCATTTCAATAATTTCACCTGCTAATTCTAAACCCATCCATGATGGCCATCCTGCTGGTGAAGGATATTTTCCTTCTCTTTGAAGTAAATCTGCACGATTTAAGGCTACTGCATGAATTTTTACAATAACTTTATCATCTTCTAAAACTGGATCATCTACTTCACTCCAAACAAGATTTTTCTTTTCATCGACTAGCATTGCTTTCATAAACTTTTTCCTCCTTAGCCTGTTCTATATTTTTACTTTTTTCTTTATGTTTTATTTGTATATTACTTAAGACAATCGCTGCACTTACTAAGATAAATGCTAATAAATGTTCAATCGTTATTTTGTTATTTAACGGCAAAGCCACTGAGACTAATGCTGCAAATAATGGTTCAGACATCTTTACAATAAATAGTTTAGACAAATCATATTTTTTGACAATTGAATACCATAACCAATAACTGACAATTGTTGCTAATACTAAATAAACAAATATTAACATTCCGGTAAGAGATATATTTCTTAGTCTTCCACCAAAGCATAACCCCACTACTAATAAGATTAAACCTCCAAATAATTGCGAATAACCAGTTACCGCTAATGCGGGTACATCTTTTAAAAATTTCTTATATATAACATTATATATTACTGTACAGAAACTGGCACCAATTACTAATAAACTTCCTAAATCAAATTTAATATGGAAAGCATCCATGTTCACTACTACAATTGAAGCAATTCCTAAGAACGCTGCTATTAGTTTTAAAATAGAGAATTTTTCTTCTTTTATAAACAAGAAAGAAAAACATACAAACACCAATACTCCAGATTGTTTTAGTAACGCTGTTGAAGCACTATTAATTTTTGATAACCCAATATAAGTAAAGGAATAATGAAATATAATAGCGAATAATCCAACTAATAAAATTCCTAGAACATTATTTTTCTTTTTTAAAGCTTTATATTCTTTATTTTTAATAGTAAACAAAGATAAGATAAATCCACTTACTAAAAATCTTAGTCCCGCAAATAGGATTAAATCTGGCACAAAATCTGTATTTAAAGCAAATTCTTTAAATCCCCATTGCACAAAAGGAAATAATGATCCCCATAAAGCCATAACTAGAACACTGAGTAAGATTATTTTAATGGTATTAGTTTTTGCTTGACTTTCTAATGTACTTTTTTCATTAACAGCCATTCACCTTACTCCTTTATATCATAACCACACGCTTGAAGTGTTAATTTATGAACGATATATTCATGATCATATGTATAAGGATTCAATTCTTCTTTTTGAATCATCTTATATAAATGCTTAAATTGATCAGTGTATCTTCCTATTTGTGGCTCTAATTCAACAACCTTACTACAACTTGACCAAGATTTAGCATAATCTTTATGACAAACTGTAATATGAGTTGGATTTTCTATTGGGCGAACTGATACTGTTCCTTCATCACCACAAATGGTAAATTCTCTTCTTTCCCAACCATTAATTTCTGAACTATTGATACGAACAGTGGCAACACCAAATTCATATTCTAAAATAGCAAATCCACTATCTTCAAAATCTAATCCATCAGCTTTTGTACATTTATTAAATGGCACAACACGTAATGGTTCACCTAATACCGAAACAATTAAATCAATCATATGACATCCATAAATGTACATTGAAGGAGATTTAACATTATAAGAAATTAATCGTTTCTTAAAATCAACATTTAATCCCGTTGACATAGAGGTATCAATTGAAAATGGTTTTCCCACAAATCCTTCTTTAACTTGGTTTATTGCATATTGAATCGCGTGATTATAGCGATACATATATCCCATTTGAATAATTAAGTCTTTTTTCTTGGCGCTCATTAATAAATGTTTAAATTCATTCAAATTAATTCCTGCTGGTTTATCTAAATGAATATGATAACCTTTATCGATACAAACTTGTGCAAATGGAACTAGGTTTTCTACTGCTGGCTCAACAAGCATTAAGTCTACATCTTTAATAGCAAATAATTCTTCTTCCGACATAAACTTAAGTCCTTCGTAACACTTATCATGTCCTCTTCTATTTTTCACTTCGTCATTTTCCACATAGACACCAACAATTTCAAATAAATCTGGTAAATTACGCATTTCTGCTACTTTAGCAGCACAGTGATTGTGGTCAATTCCGTATACTCCAACTTTAATTCTTTTCATAAACTTACTCTCCTAAAGAGAGTATATTTTGGAAGCGCTTTTTTGTAAATGTTAATAATGATATTATTTGTCTTTTTTGATACGCAATTTAACAAAAGATTTATATTTATTATTCAGATATTTGTGTTATTATATTTATATAAAGCGGTTGCAGGAGGTAAAAATCCATGAAAAAAGCAAATTTGAATTTATCCAATTTAGTACTTAATAAACTATTTGCTGTGAACACTATTAATAAATCCAATAAGCAGATGGTAATTCGTAAAGGAAGATTTACTTACGCCTTTGCTTTAAAATTAGAAGGAACCACTATTTATAAGTGTAATGGTATTGAATATGTTTCTAATCGTCATACACTACTAGTAATATCTAAAAACACCGACTATACTTGGTTTTGTGAAGAATTAGGAAAATGTATTATGGTTGAATTTGATGCTGATTTTGATGGACAAACTTTTGATTTTTACCCAATTACTCTTAACGCTCAAAACGAGCAAGAAATTGCTAGACTTTTTAATTTAATGGCGCATATTTGGGATTCTAAAAAAAACAATTACATTTTAAGATGTAAATCAATATTTTATGAAATATTAGCAAAATCAACAATTAACTATGATGATGTGTATGTTCCAAAATATATGATCAAATCAATTGAGCCCGCTGTTAAATATATGCTAAATAATTATAACGATATTGATATTTCTAATGAATCTTTAGCAAAATTGTGTGGCATTTCTACAGTATATTTCCGCAAATTGTTTTATAAAATATATAAAGTTGCACCAATTAAATATTTAAAAAAAGTTAGATTAGATAAAGCCAAAGAATTATTAATTGGTGATTTTACTTCTGTTAGCGATGTTGCTACACTCGTAGGATTTTCTAGCGTTTACACTTTCTCTAAAACTTTCAAAAAAGAAATTGGTGTAGCACCTACTGAATATGCTAAAACCGCTGAGTTGAGTTAATAAATAAACTTTTATAAGAAGCATGTTATTGTAATTTGCTTCTTTTTTTTGCACAAAAAAGGATGTAACTACACGCTACATCCATTTTTGTTTTATTATTTTGTAAAAGTGTTATTACATTCTTCAATAGTCGCACTTGCAGTTTTATATCCTACGATATAACCAACACGCTTATTTTCTTCTGTTCCAACATCTTCAACAACTATATCACCAGCTACTACTTCTCCAGAGTTAGTACAATTCTTAAGCGTTGTACCATAAGCCATTCCAGCAATACCACCTAAACGATAGCCACCCTTTTTATCTTCTGTTGTGGCAGTAACTTTACCTTCATTTGTAGCATTTTGTAATGTTGAAGCTCTATCTCCATCATAACCAAATGCACCAATAACTCCACCTACATAATTAGTTCCTTTTATATCTCCATAGTTATGAACATCTTCAACTGTAACATTAGAGAAGTTAAGTCCTCCAATAATTCCACCTGTGTTAGTTTTTCCAACTACTGTTCCATAATTATACAATTTTGATAGTACGAAATTACCACCTTTTCTAACTAGTCCTATGACTCCACCATTGTTAAATCCTCGTCCATAAACATAACCTCTATTAGTTAAGTTATTAACTTCAACCGCTCCTGATTCAATTGTACCGATAACACCACCAGTACCTTGTGCATCAGCAAATTTAGTTACACTTCCATAAACAGATCCATTATTATTAGCGTTTTTTAAAGAACCAGCTTTTAATAAACCTATTACCCCGCCAATATGGCCTTTACCATTTTCATAGAATCTTCCAGCAATATTAGCATTATTAGTTACATTTTCTACTACCCCACCATTTAAGTATCCTACTATTCCACCACAAACTCGATTAGTGGTAAATACTGTTCCTGATGTTGATACATTCTTAATTGTTCCAGAGCTTGCATTAAATAATCCAGCAACAAATGATTTAGAAATTCTTAATTTTACATTATGATTATTACCATCAAATGTACCTTTAAATTCTTTTAATTCCCATTTAGACGAGGTTTTGCCATCTTCAGTTACAGTAACTAAATCTCCATCACCAATTCCTGTAAAATTAGCGTGAGACATATTTAAGTCAGCTGTTAATGAGACAAATTTTCCTTCATAAGTATTACCTTCTTTTACTTCTTTTGCAAAGAAAGCCATATCATTACTAGATTGAATCAAATATGGATCTGTTTCAGTTCCCGTTCCACTTAAAGAAGTCGAATATGTATTTCCATCCCATTTGCCATCCTCATAAACTGGTGTTTCGGATGTTATTTCTTTATTTTTTAAATCTTTAATACTTAAATCTATATTTCTACCAAATTCATGTCCTAATTCAAGCATTGCGCTAGAATCTAAATGCGCATAATCCGTGTTATCTTTATAAGTTGAAACCCAATTACTATCCGCTACATCAATAAAATAATTTTTTGAACTTTTAGAAGCATAATCTTCTTTAATTTGATTTATTTTATTAAAATTTGTCCAATAATTTGTAATACCAGCATCAATAATTGATAACCCATTAGGAGTTACATATCCTGAATTTTCCCAAGTTTCTTTTAAATCCGCCACATGGGTAGACCAGTTATTTTCATACTCATCGCTATAACTCTTAGCATCATTTTCTCCTTGCATCCAACAATAAGAAATGATTTCCGGATATTCGTTTTCATTATTTTCTTTAATTAAATTCATGCTCTCATCAACAAATTTAATTAAATAGTTATATAAATTATCACTAGCCATTGGTTTTCCTAATGAAGGTGAATACCAATTATCATGTAATGTAGTCGCTCCAGCAGCGGTTTTAATAATATAAAATTTTTCATTTGGATAATGCTCATTTAAATATTCTGCCATTCCAAGTTCAGGTCCGAATGAAACTGAACCATCACTTGCTTTTCTTCCTTGTCCCATTTGAACTTTTGTAAAGCCATCAGATTTATGACGTGCAGTTTCAGATGCAAATGGACTTAAATCATAATTAATTTGAATGTTTGGATAACCATCGGCATACTTATTTCTAACATCTTCACTAAAGTATTTAACATAAGAATGACCAACTGCATTGGATTGACCCGCTAAAACTATGACTTTTACAATATCTTTAGAAATACTATAATCACAATTTTCTCTTTCGCAGCTTGTAATTATTTTTGTTCCTTCTTCATTTCTAACTGGATCACCTAATTTATGATCCAAAGCTGGAATTTCTTCTTCATAGTTTTTACTTGCATCTTCATTACAAATAAAAGATTTTACGCCTTTTTCAGTACAAGTTGGTTCTTTAGTGATTACTTCTTTAAATGTATAAGTAATTGACGTACTTGGACTAGTACTAGGTTTTACACTAGGACTAGTACTTGTACTAGTTGAAGGAGTAGTTGCACTCCCCATATTTGAAGCACTAGTAGAATTACTAGTACTTGTTGAATTAGAATTGCTTGTACTTGCTGAGTTGTCGTTACAACCCGCTAAAGCAAGTAATGTCGCAATTGCTATAAATGCTATGTTTCTTTTTTTCATGTTTTATTCCTCAAATTGTGATGATATTTTTTCTTATTTTAAAAATTTTATTCTATGGTTGCTTTACCAGTTTTGTAACCGACTAAAGTGCCAACATATTTATTTGTAGATGTGCCATTTGGAGCTAAAGCTTCATTATCGCCGCCAGTAATAGTTCCACTATTAGTGCATGATTTAACCGCAGTTCCATAAGCCATTCCAGTTATACCACCAACACGATATCCACCGCCAGTGTGCTCAGCAGTTGCAGTTATATTAGCAGCATTGGAGCAATTTGAAATCGTCGTATTTGTTTTTAAATCTGCTACAGCAGTACTATAACCAAATGCTCCAACAATTCCACCAACAAAGCATGTACCAGTAACGTTTCCACCCTCTAAGTTTTTACAATTATCAATAACGATGTTTACATTATTCATAACACCTATTATTCCGCCTACAAATGATTTTCCACCACTGATTTCGTCGGAATTTGTACAATTTTTAATAGTTAATTCACCGGTTAAAGCGGTTTTATGTGCGTTTGATAAAATTAAACCAGCAATTCCACCAACTGCTTGATAATCATTATGGACTGTTCCAAAATTGTTACAATTCTCAATTTTAATATTAACAGCGTTAGTGCTATTATTATGAATTGTACCAATAACTCCTCCAACACCACGCATATCATTTGTACTCTTACTACCGTTATTATCAACTGATCCACCACTAATTGGGCCATGATTATCACAACTAATTACACTACTACCTTGTCTTGAGTAAGCAGTTATACCACCTGCTCTACTTCCATTATTAACAATGCTTGCATAATTAACGCAATTTCTTATAGTTCCATCATTAATTCCTGCAATGCCAGCAATATTTATAACTCCCTCAACTGTGCCTTCCACTACTAAATTTTCAATAATACCCCACCTATTGACGCTAAATAATCCTGTACCTAAACCATTGTTAACACTTTCTGTTATTTGCGCATTTATTTTATTATTATGACCATCAAAGTTCCCATAAAATTCTTTTATCATTGTTTTTGATGTTATAGAAGATGTAACTAAACTAATATATTTTTTAGAAAAGTTTTTCGCGTTGGCATTAGCGTCTTCTACATATTTATCCCAACCGGCTTGACTATAAATTAAATATGGATTTGTTTCTGATCCATCACCACCACCGAGTTTAGATTGAGTTAATGATGAAGAAAGGCTTATTGTTTCTCCATTTATTGTAAGTTCCATTCTAACAACATCATCTTCTTTAACTGATACAGTATCAGCATAAGTAATATTGAAGACAGCCCAATAATATTTTCCTTGTGCAGATTCGTTAGTGGTTAATGTTTCACCATCATAATAGAATGTATTACCGCCTACTTCAAGACCACGATACACTTTGGTAATACTTTCCAATTTTTCTTCATAATCTCCAATTTTAGACATCTTATAAGAAATAGAGTCTATTTCGCCTTTAATAGCGGTAGCAAATCTTAAAGATTTACTATCATTAGTTTTAAATTCATCATAAAGTGCAAACATTTTTGATGATTCAAATTTTAATGCAGAATCTTCAACTTCTTCACCAATAAGATTTTGTTTGTTTAGATAAATAACTTCATCATTATCTTTGAAATTATTATCTTTATTGTTACCCGATAAAGCAACTGCCGCTAAAGCTCCAAGTGTAACTACACTTAAAGCAAGATAAGAAGTAACTTTTTTATTCATTATTTGTTACCTCCGAAAGTAATATTTACATCAGTGTCGATTGTGTTATTTCCTTCAACAGCTTCTACACCATCAATAGCACTTTGTAAAATAACATCTTCTAATTCAATAAACTCAACAACTAAAATAGGCTTTTTGTAATTTTTCATTATTTTTTTGTCCTTTCTTTTTTTATATAAAGCTATCTTTTGATAACTTTTAGTTCCTCTTTATTAACAGCAATTTCACATATTCTTGCTGTACGTACATCTTTATTTTTTTGGAAAGTGTTATAATCTCTTCCATGATATATGATGTAATAATGTCCATCTTCAATAATCATTGAATTATGACCAGTGCCCTCTTCTTCATCATTCTTTCTTAATAAAGGATGATAAGTATAGTCATTTGGATATTTTTTAAAATCTAATTCTAATAAATTATCTGTATCACCTTTTGCTACTGCATAGCCGATATAATAGTTTTCGCTATTAAAACAATTACCGGAATACAAAACATAATGATAATCATCTTTTCTAAAATAATATGCTCCTTCAATGGTGTGCCAATGCTGTCCTTTTTTAAAACGATCTCTCATAAATATTTCTTCATCTGATGTTGCACGCACTACCACTTTAGGGTATCCTTCAACTTCAATAGGTGATTTCATTTTATCAACTACGATAAGCGTTCCTGCTCGTGGAGCGTCATAATCATTTAATGAATAAAAAATGTATAAGTCATTGCCAGATTTAACAACATGCGGATCAATGGAGAATGGTTCTAAAATGTATTTAATAAATTTAAATTCATCATCTGGTTGATCAGAAACAGCAACTAATATTCGTTGCTTATGTGTATCCGTTTCATTAATCCCCATGGTAGATACATACATATAAAACTTATTATCTATTTCAATAACTGCGGGAGCCCAATATTCTTTTTCATCTATTTTAGTAAAAACTATTCCACGATAGTCCCAATTCATTTTGTCTTTCGAAGAATATAGATGAACTCCTTCACTATGTGTTGAATACATGTAATAAATGCCATTAGATTTAATTACGTATGGATCACCTTGAGAACGATTTTGTTCAATATTTAATTTCATAAAGCATTATTTGATATAGCCATAATGATACAGCTTTACCTTGAAAACCCTTTCACACTTATTTTAATAAAAGTCATAAATATGAAAATGGCAAAACTGATATTTTTATCTTTTTTGATACAGAACCAAAAAATAAGCAATATTTTTGCTTTAATTATTATATTAAGTGTAAAAATCAAGAATAATTAATTATATTTTTACTTATCTAACTTCTTCTTATATTGTAAAGGGCTCATTCCATAGTACTTTTTAAACGCATTAGAAAAATGATAAATATTTTCATACCCTAACGAAAACGCCAAATTTGTTATAGTTCCATAGTCGCTTTCTAGCATATCAACAGCTTTTTCCATACGAACTTGCGTCACATATTGCATCGGCGGTACCCCAATAGTTTTAATAAAAATGTTACGAAAATATGATGTACTATAGCCAGATTTTTTAGCTAGTAATTCATTAGATAATGGTAGAGATATGTTTTTATCAATATATTCTAAAATTTTTATCATATCTTCTTTTTTAGATGTTGGATGATACTTTTTGCTTAAATTACCTGTAAGCAATTCATATAAAATTTCATATGTGTATTTCAACATGATAAATTCTTTTATTTCTTTATTATTTAATAAATCATATTCATAATTAGCAAATATTTTTAATAGTTTTTCTTTATGCTGGTATTTGAATATTTTTATTTCATCTATATCAATATTACCTTCAAACTCTATAGAATAAAAGTGTCCTTCAATTTGTGATTTCCAAGAATAATTGCAACCTTTAGGCAAAAAAGCAATATTTTCCGCATTCGAAATATACGTTTTGTAATTAGAAAAATAAATAGTTTCGCCCTCAAATTTAAATATAATTGCGTGATTATTTCTATTTACTCTTCTGCCACCTGACCCAGCAGAAGAAAATGGACAAGTTATCGATTTCACATTGCTAATAAAAATATTTTCCATAAGTTATCTCCGAATTCATAATAAAACATAAAAAGAAAAAAAGCAAATTTTATAAAAATAAACATTATTTGTATTTTAAAAACATCATCGCTTTTTATACTAGTTTTATAAGGAAGGGAAAAATTATGGAAAACGAATTTAAAGACAAAGTTGTAATTGTTACAGGAGGAGCAGGAGGCATTGGTTCAGATTGCGTTAAAGAATTTGCAAAATGTGGCGCTAAAGTGGCAGTTGTCGATTTCAATGAAGAATTAGGCAACAAAGTAATTGAAGAAGTCAAAGAACTTGGCGGAGAAGCAAAACTTTATGTTGTTAATATTTTGCATTCTGCCGAAGTTAATGCTTGTGTTGATCAAATCATTAAAGATTTTGGAAGAATTGATATCTTAGTTAATCTTGCTGGTGGTTCAGCAAGAAAAAATCGTCATTTATTTTATGAACAAAGTGACGAAGTATTCCAAAATATTATTGGAGTTAATTTATTTGGTACATTTTACTTCTGCCGTAAATGCACACAATATATGATTGAAGCAAAACATGGTGGCAAAATCATTAATACTTCTTCCGTCGTTGGATTAGAAGGACATGTTATGCATAGCGAATATGGCGCTTCTAAAGGTGGAGTATTATCCATGAGCAAATCAATGGCTAAAGAAGTTGGTAAATTTGGCATTAATGTTAACTGTGTATGTCCAGGTATGATTCCAACACAAAACGCCACTGGAGGAGATTTAAGTCATACTAACTATTTGCATATGACACCATCCCCACGTGACATTACTAATGCTATTATGTTTTTAGCATCAGATAAAGCTAGATTTATTACTGGCCATGACTTAATTGTTGATGGCGGTAGACATTTAGCTACTCGTGGTACAGAAAGTAACTAATTATTATCATCTTGAGCAAGTCTTGTTACTTGCTCTTTTTTTATAAAAACAAAATAAATTACACTTATTCCCATAATTAAAAAGCTAACTAGCCAAGCACTTGGCGTAGCAAAACAAATTCCTAAATAGGCTTTGTGACTAATTGGGTTACTAGCATCAATTAAACTAGGTAAAAATAAGCATATAGAAATTCTTGCTAATAATTCACCTATTCCGCTAATAAGAGGAATAAGTGGCTTTTTAATTCCTAATAAAGTGGATCTAAATGAGGTTAAGCAGCCTTGCAAAATTAGGCATGGTATCAATACTTTTAAATAAGTTGTAGCAAAATACATTACTTCTTCATTTACATCTTCTTTTGGTAAGAAAATATAAGGTGTATATTTATAAATGCTAAGTCCAACAATACCAACAATTAAATAAGCAATTAATACAATTGTTAATGATGTCTTTATTCCATGCTTAATTCTAGTTTTGTTATTTGCCCCATAATTTTGAGACATAAAAGCTAAAGTTGTTGTTGAAAGTGAAGAAAATGGAATTGTTAAATATGTTTCAATTGGCGCATAACAACTTACTGCTTTAGTAGCAAAGCGTCCAAAGCCATTTATTGTTCTACTTTGTATAAAACTTCCAATAAATAAGATTGACCATTGAAATCCTAATGGTAATCCCATTTTCAACAAGTCTTTAATAATATTTGTTTCTAGTTTTATCTCTTTAAGACCAAATTTAACAAAAGAGTATTTTTTAAAAATATAAATAAAAGAAATTATAACATTAACTACATTTGATAATGCTGTTGCAATTGCCACACCTCGAGTATTTAATTTAATTACTCCAGTCAATAAGAACGCAAAAGCAATATTACTTATTGTTGTAATAATGGATATAAATAAAGGAAAAACTGAATCACCCATGCCACGTAAAAAATTTGATAAATAATTGCTTAGTAACATAAAAATAAATGATAGTAAAATGATTTGATAGTATTGTTCAGCCATATCAACATATATAGCATCTACTTTTAGAAATGCAATTAAATCTTTATAAAATATTAGTCCAATAATAGTAATAATAATTCCTATTAAAAAGACCAAAAATAATGCATTAATAAATATCTTTTTGATGGCATTTTCATTATGTTCTCCTCTTTTATTAGCGGAAATTACTGAAAAGCCATTACTACATCCATATGCAAAATTAAATAAAATAACTGATATACTTCCTGTCGCACTAATGGAAGTAACAGCATTGCCACCCACTGTGACTTTAAGAACTAAAGAATTGATAAGCGAAAAAGCGTTAGATAATAGTAAAGATAAAAACACTGGTAAAGCAAATGCAAGCATTACTTTATAAGGTCTATTCTTTGTTAAATCTATTGGTTGAAATATTTTCTTAAAAACGTTCATAATTCCACCTCATCGGATGAATTATAAAACAAGAAAAATTTAATTCAATGTTGATTTATCTTATTTGATATTACTTTTGCATTAATGGCAATTTTAGGAGTTATTACATTGACTTATTCAACTAACAAATTCACATAAATTCATATAATTTTACATAAACTATTGTAATTTGCTAATTCATAGCATAAACTAATAGTGTCGGTAACGAAAAAGGTCAGTGGCTGTCACCACTGGCCTTATTAGTTGAAGAGAATATTTACTAGTGTCGGTAACGTTAGTTACTATTTTTTATGCTTTTTTCCGTCTGTGACTAAGACAAGAATTATTACTAGAGCTATGAAAAGTAAGTATTCCATGCTCAGATATATAACTAAGTACCAACATTATTAAGTAAATACTCCTCCTTAATAATGATAAACACAGTTTATCCTCCTAACCGGCAGTCTTTTTCACCTGCTCATTAATAATATAGTGAGCGGTGTTTTATTTTCCGAAAAAAACTTAAAATATTTTAATTTAATAGTGACCAACATTAACTTTTGGTTTAAAATAATGTAGGTGATTTTATGGAACAAGTTTCAAAAACAGGATGGATTGAAGTTATATGCGGACCAATGTTTGCGGGTAAATCTGAAGAATTAATTCGTCGTATTAAAAGATTAGAATACGCAAAAAAAGACACACTAGTCTTTAAACCAAAAATTGATAATCGATATTCGGAAGATGAAATAGTATCACATTCTAAACGTCATACTAAATCAATTAATATTGAACATTCTAGTGATGTGTATAAACATTTAGCAAAAGCTAAACACGTAGACGCTATTGTGATTGATGAAGTGCAATTTCTTGATGATGGTATCGTTGATGTATGTGATGATTTAGCTAATAAAGGAATTCGCGTTATTGTTGGCGGATTAGATACTGACTTTAAAGGTGATCCTTTTAAAAATGTTGCTAATTTACTTGCAAAAGCTGAATATATTACTAAATTAACCGCAATTTGCGTTAAGTGTGGTGCACCTGCAACAAAAACGCAAAGAATTGTTAATGGTGAACCAGCCAAAAAAGATGATCCAATCATTATCGTTGGCGCTAGCGAATGCTATGAGCCTAGATGTAGACACTGCCATGAACTAAAAGAATAGTTGAGTCCAAAAAAGGATTCAACTATTTCTTTTTAACTATATATAAATTTGTAATAATCTCAAATATTGGTGCGTAATATTTATTTAAACTCCAAACACTTATGCCACCTAAATCATATTGTTCAACTAGTTTTGCTTCTGCTTGAATACTTCTTGCATCAGTAAAATATACAATATGCTTTACACCATCGCTCGTATAGGTAAAGTATGGACTTTGTTGATATTCATCATATTGGATTATTGCATGATATTTTTTAGCTAGTTCTGGCATTGAACGATTATCTACGGATTTAGCTTTTGATTTTCCTTGTTCATAAGGAAGAGTAAAATCATAACCATAGTTTGGATATCCTAATAAAATCTTACTTTTATCAATTACGCGTGTGGCATACTCCACAACTTTTTTTACTTCAGGAAGTGGCGCAACCGCCATTGGTGGTCCATAGGTATATCCCCATTCATAAGCCATTAAAATAACATAATCAGCAAGTTTACCAATTTTTTGATAATCATGTGCTTCATATAAAATTCCTTTTTGACTCGAAGAATATTTAGGTGCTAAAGCAACAAGAAGCGAAAAATCTCCTGCTTGTTTTATTGATTCACGTAATTTAGAAATAAAATCAATAAAACCGGCCATGTTTCTAGGATAAATATACTCAAAATCAACAATAACTCCAGAATATCTTGTATCACGAACTTTAACTGTTAAATCTTCAATAAGATTTTTTTGCATATCTTCATCTTTAAAAAGTTTATCAGCATAATCGGAAGAAAATGAACCTTTTTCATTTTGATTTGTAATTGTCAAAAGTGGCATTGTCTCATAGTATTTTGATAATTCGACTAAACGTTTATCATTTAAATCAATCAAATGACCATTTTCATCATAACGATAAGCAAATATTGATAAATATGTTAAATCCGTTAATGCATTTGCAACTTCTTCACTGCTACTAGTAGAATAAGCAAAACCATTTAAAGTAATGTTTTTTCTTGCTTCTTCATTAGGCTCAACATTTATTCTTTGACCAACATAAAGACGATAAGGTGGTTGTAATGTTGGGTTAAGATCTAATATTTCTAATAAAGGCATATTATTCTCTCTAGCTATTTTTGATAATGTATCACCTGGTTTTACAATATAAACACTATTAAAATCTGTTTCAATAATTAATGCTTGACCAACAACTAAACTATTAACATTTTTAATATCATTAATTTCAATCAATTCATCTAAATCGACATTAAATTTTCTTGCAATACTTGTTAGCGTGTCACCTGGTTTAGTAACATAAATCTGCATAATTATCACCCATAATTAAACTATGCATTTGCCTATTTTTTTGTGCATGTTTTATGTTTCTTTTATAAATTAATTATAAACAGCTATTCTTATTTATTTTGATATTAAAAAATAAAACGAACTCTACTAATTATAGTAAAAGTTCGCATTATTTAATATTTAATTTTATCTTTCTTTTTAATGCAACACATCAAAAGATAACATAGCATTAGCAAATAATTTTCCTAATTCTACCATTGCTAATGAATCATAATGACAATAATCAATACTATTAGTGGGTTCTTTATCGTATGAGAGATTATTTTGAATTGTATCGATATAGTAATTATTTTGCGCATCCAAAAGAGCATTTTCTTTCTTTCCATTATTAATTATCGAATAATTAGCCCAATAAGGAGAAATGCCACCTGAAATAAATTTAATTTTATTATCTCCTTCTTCCATATAATAATTAAATTCTTCTCTTAAATCATTTATAAAATTCAATTCATTATTTTTATATTGATTTGCATAGTAACCACCATCCGATTCTCCTTGCATCCAACAAATTCCTTTAATAAATGGATAATAGTTTTGATCTTCTAATTCTTTTAGACATTGATGTATATACTCTACCATACCACTATAAAGTACACCTACAGGCATAGTTTCTGTTGCACTACTAGGTGATAACCAATCGCGTTGAAGAGTGGTCCCACCACTAGCATATTTAATAATAAATAAATCTCGTTCAAAATTTTTAGTTTCAAAAATTTCATTCATACCAACTTCTGGTCCAAATCTTTCAAAATCATATCCCATTCCCAAACGAATTGATGAAAAAGTTTTTGATTCATTAAGATGAGCATTATCCATAGCATTACAGCGAAATTTAATCTTAGTTTTTGAACTATGTGCTTCAAAATATTTATCAAATAAAGCTTGATTTTTTTCCATAAGCATACGATTCCAAGTATTTCCTTCAGCATTAGATTGGCCACACAAAATAATTACATTAGCCTCTTTCATGACTGGTTCAATGCTCGTTGTTGGATTTTTATTTGATGTTGAAGCTGAGGTATTAGAACATCCACATATCATAAACATTATTAAGCTTAATGGAAATAATGTATTTTTTCTTGTTATTTTCATTGTTTTTCTCCTTTAATTTTGGCTATTTTCCATTTTGGAATGATAAGGATAAAGTACTAATCGCTCATTCCCATCAAAAGTATTTGGTGCATGAAATGTAATAATCTTTTGACCATCTTTTTCAAACACCATTGCATGTCCACCATCATCACTATAAATTGGTTGGTCTTCTTGAATCCATGGTCCTTTAATAGACTTACTTCGACACACCCCGATAGCGTAACCAGTTTTTGAATAACTCGACCAAATCATTTCTAAACAATCTTTTTGTTTGATAATAAATGGCCCGTCTGTCACATAATTATTTTTACCCTGAAAAGCTATTGGCCATTTAGCATCTTTTGCGGAAAACAACACTTTTGGTTCACCTACTGAATGCGTTAAATCATCAGATAATTGCATTAGACAAATTGTACCATTACCGATTTGTAACCATTCATGGCAAAAAATTAAATAAGGAATTCCATCCTCTATCCAAAGCGTGCCATCTAAACATTCCCAATTTTGTGGCGTGATTGCGTGATTAGATAAACAAACAAAATTACCATCAGGATTATCAGAAATAAAAATTTGTGTTCCACGACAGCAATTATCCGATTTGCAAGAAGCAAACAAATAATACTTATTTTTGTATTTGTGCATTTCTGGTGCCCAAAAATCTTTATTACCCCAAAAATGAGAATTTCCTTTAAATATAGTAATTGGTTCTGAAAATTCTTCTAAATTTTTTGATTTATACACAACAAATGATGGATATAAATCTTCTTTTTTTTGATAAGATGAATATAAATAATAAATTCCATCTTCAAAATAAATATACGGATCCCGAATATAAAGATTTTCTTTTTTTATCATAAATTCACCCTCTACTCAGTCCTTAACCTTATCAAATGTTATAATAATAGTTTCAAACTCTTCTAACCATTTAATAAGATTGATACCTATTAAACGAATTTGTTTGCCAGAATATATTTTCTTATCCCATGAATTTTGATATAAAGAATCATCATCTAGCCCATCAAATTTTAAAAATCTAGACAAATTACTTTCTCGTCTTTTATTAAAGAAAATAGCAATAGCTTTTTCTTTGTTTTTTGCCACACATATCATCGACATATGATTACTTTCATAAGGAGATTCCATACGATATAAATCACCATTTTGAATACAATCTAAATGATATTTTTTGTAAATTATTGCAGCTTCATTAATTTGTTTGATATCTTCTTTAGTTAAATTAAGCGGGTTCATTTCATAACCATATGTTCCAAAAAGTGCAATTGCGCATTTAGCAGAATATGGTAATAATGCTCCTGTAAAAGCATGTGAACCAATACAAGATAATGGATAAGCATATGTAGAAGCATAATTAATAAATACTCTTTCTACTGCATCATTAGAATCACTTGCTTGAATTTGAGGGCAATAATAAAGCATTCCCATGTCAAAACGTCCACCACCAGAAGCACAATGTTCAAATAAAATGTTAGGATAACGATTCACCAGCATTTCATAAAGATGGTATGACCCTTCCATAAAACGATGGTATACTTCTCCTTGATGTTTTACATTTAAAGTTGGTGAATAAACTTCACTTAAGCAACGATTAAAATCAATTTTTACGTAATCAATTTTATAGTTATCAAGCAAATTACAAATTTGTGCATAAACATTTTCTATTGCTTCTTTATTTGTCATATCAAGTACAAGTTGATGTCTTCCTAAAGAAATATTTATTCCCGGTAGTCCTAAAGCATATTCCGGATGTTCTTGATAAAGTTTTGAGTTAAACGAAATCATTTCTGGTTCTAACCAAATTCCAAATTTAATATTATTGCGATGGCAAGTTTCAATAATTTTATTTAAATCAATTTTTTTAGTATTGACCCACCAATCACCTAAAGATGTTGTGTCATCATTTCTTTCCCCAAACCAACCATCATCTAACACAAATAATTCAGTATTTAATATTTTAGAATGTTCAATGAAGTCGCAAACTTTTTTGGTGTCAAAATCAAATGTCGTGCCTTCCCATGAATTAAATAAAATACCTCTTTCAATAAATGTATAAGGCGAACGATTAATATGATTACGTACAAAATCATGTAAAGTTCTAGATAATTTTCCGCGTCCATTAGAAGAATAAGAGATAATAACTTCTGGCAAGAATAATTTTTCATTTTCATCTAAACAATAAGAAAAATCTTCATCATTTATCCCTAATAAAATACGAGTAGAATTCCATTTATTAACATCAATTTCAAAAACAAAATTACTAGAATACATTAAAGAAATTGCAAATGCTTCTCCCGTGTTTTCATTTGTATCAGGTCTTTCTAAGAAAAACACCGGATTCTCGTTATGTGAAGTAAATCCATAGTTTGATTGAATTCGTTCTTTCCCATCATGTATTTTTCTTCGACAAATATTCTTTTCTTTGCACCAATCACCATAAAAATGCGTTAATGTATAATTATCATCTGGCAAATCAAGTGTCATAGAGTAAGCTCTTATAACATTAAATGAGTTTTTCCCTTTGTTTTCAATATAGGCACTTCTAGTAATGACATCTAAATTTTCAAAAATTGTATAAAACACATGAACATAAGCTTCACTTAATTCATCTTTTAAAACAATTTCTAATGTCATGCATTCTCCTTCTTTCCCAAACGAAGAAGGAAGTGTTGCAATACCCTGTTTACCATTAATAATTTGGTGCGACTGATAAATAAATTTTGTATAATTTGTATTTATATTAGGTTTATTAATAACAATTTGCGCTCCTCTTTTATCAAATCCACCATGAACAGGAAGTTCCATCATTGAAAAATCTTCATAATAATTGAAATTTGTCCAAGGAACCATTTTTTCTAAGTTAGTTTTTTTATCTAAATATTGCCAACCCCATTCCCCTCTTGAAGTAATATTTTTTAAATCTAAATTTTCTATGTATGTACCAAAGTAAAAGTGTTGTAAATAATTAAAGTCATTTACTCCTAAATAGTAAGAAATTCTCTTGTTAGATAAATGAAAGTATTTTTCTTTCTCATTATAATAAATCAACATAATTCACTTCCTCAATTCTTGTAATTTTTTGACCACTAATATCATCAAATAAATGAAGTTTCTCCATATTAACTTTTAATAATATTTTTGCTCCTGAACGAATCATATAATTATTAGGTACTTTAGCAATTAAATCAGAATTATCCATATCTGAATGTACATAATAATCACTTCCAATGAGTTCAACAATTGTTGTGTTTGTTTGAATACAAGAAGATTCTTTTTCTCGTACAAGCGCTAAATCTTCAGGGCGAATTCCCACTTTTACATGATGCGGTTCCTTTAAATATTTTTCATAAGCGCAAATAATTTCTTGAATTTTCGCTCTTTTTTCTTCCATAGTCGTAGGCGTTTTGTCTGTTACTTTAACCAAATTATCTTTATTTTGAGTGAATTCTTTAAAAGATTTAATCTTTTGTAGTTCTAAATCAATTACGCTATCTTCTTTATCACTTAATATTTCAATAATTCTTTTAAGCACCTTTATCATTTTGATTTTAGCAAAATTACCTTTATTTGTTATATTATTTAATACATCAAGTTCATCTTGAATTTTTAAAGAAATATCTTCTAACAACAAATTATTGTTTAATGAAAGTAATTCTTTTTTAATGCTTTGTAATTCATTAAGTTCTTTATTTTTTATTCTTAAAAGAATATCTTCTGCTTGTTCTTGAACTTTTTTACTTATAGGATGATGAATTCTTGCTAATAAACTCTTCCAATGTTTTATTTTTTGTTGATAAAACTCTTGGTGTTGGTCTTCAATTCTTTTTGAATATTCAAGTTTTGTACCATCATTTAAAGTAATTATTCCTTTATTATAAACACCGCTTAAAATATTCATAGCTGGCGCGCCAATAAATGTTGCAACAAATAAATTTTCAGGATTCATATAGATTTCTCTAGGAGAACCAATTTGTTGAATCCATCCTTTATTCATGACAACAATTTTTGTTGCCATAGTCATAGCTTCTGTTTGATCATGAGTAACATAAATCGTGGTTGCACCTACATTCTTATGAATTCGTACAATTTCACTTCGCATTGATACTCTTAATTTAGCATCCAAATTACTTAATGGTTCATCCATTAAAAAGAGTTTAGAATTTCTTACTAATGCTCTTCCTAAAGCAACACGTTGCATTTGCCCACCAGATAGTTCCTTAGGTTTACGATCTAAATAAGCACCTAAATCCAAGAAATTTGCGGCATTAAATACTTTTTCTTTAATTTCACTTTCTAAATACTTACGTAAGATATATACCGGTTCTGGATTATTTTCTAATTTGGTAATTTCTTTTTGTAATTTTTCTTTTTCTTTTAAATTTGCTCCATCTATTAAAGCAAGTTTGTTTTTCAACTCTTCAATTTTTTCATAATTAATTGCAAGAATCGGTTGTTTGGTTTTCTTATCTAATTTCGGTAATTTTTCTTTTTTTACTCTTAATCCATAACTCATGTTTTCATAAACTGTCATATGCGGATATAGGGCATATGATTGGAAAACCATTGCAATCCCACGATCTTTACTTGGCAAATAATTAGCAAGTTGTTTATCAATATAAAGATATCCACTAGAAATTTCTTCTAAACCGGCAATCATTCTTAAAGTTGTGGATTTTCCACATCCAGATGGTCCAACTAAAACTATAAAGTCATGAGGATTAATTTCAAGATTAAAATTAAACACTGCTTGAACTTTATTTGGATAAACCTTATTAATTCCTTGCAACGATACAAAACTTTTAATACTTTCATTTCGAAGCATTTTGTGATTATCTTTATATTGTTTTCTTGCTTCTTTTATCGTAATCTTTTTTTCATTTTTCATACTTTTTCCTCACTACCTTTTAATACCTGTCATTGATACACCTTCAACTAAGCGATCTTGAATAATGCAATAAAGAATAAAAATCGGAATCATTGAAATTACTGAACAAGCTAGTTGAATACCAACTTTGGTGTAAGACTGATTTCCTTCGATAACTTTAGAAAGTCCAACTGCTAGAGTCCACATTTTTTTATCTGCTTTACCAATTACTAATTCTGCCCATTGCAAATCATTCCATGCTCCTAAAAAGCTAAATAATCCTTGCACTAAAAGCGCTGATTTTCCTAAAGGAAGAACAATAGTACGAAAAATACGGAAATTACTTGCCCCATCCATCCGAGCATTTTCAATTAAGTCTTTAGGAATTCCTAAGAAAAACTGTCGTATTAAATAAAGACCATAAACTCCACATAATCCAGGTAATATAAGTCCTAGCAATTTTTTATTTAGTCCCATTTGAATAATATTAGTAAATTGTGGAACTGTATTTACAATTCCTGGAACCGTCATAGTAGCAATTAAAAAACCAAATAACACATTAGAATATTTAAGATCCATAAATACAAATGCATATGCCGCTAAAGCAGCAATAGCTAGATATAAGAAAGTTGTAGCTAATGCCACAATAAAACTATTAATTATCCAATTAAAAACAGGATATTCTTCACTTGAGAAAATAGAAATATAATTTTGAATTGTCCATGCTTTAAAATTAGTTGGAAAAAAGCTTCCAGGATAAAAACGTAGGTCATTAGCGTCTCTAAAAGAAGAGATTATCCCCCAAATTAAAGGGAAAAGTAAGATGAAACAAACAATGAACAAAACTAAAGAACTAAGATATTTTCCCAGATTCTTTGAACGCTTTAAATTGTTTTGCATACTTATTTCCTCCCTTTCTTTCTTTAGTAATTACCATTTGTATAATTGAAATTATTGCTATGAAAACTCCTAAACAAATTGCCATTGCCGATGTCATTCCATATACCGCAAAGTTTGTTCCTTTAAGTTGATTTTGTATAACATAAATTACCGTGTAAACAGAATTTTGCGGTTGTACATATGAACCCAAAATGTAGCATTGCCCATATAAATTCATATATCCACAAACAGTAGTAAATAAACATATAATCATTTGATTCTTAATTTGTGGGAATGTAACATCAAATTTTTGCCTAAATTTAGAGCAACCATCAATAGCACTTGCTTCATATAATGATTTGTCAACATTTTGCAAAGCCGCTGTAAATATAACAAAGTTTGTTCCTAATCCTCCCCATACGCAAAACAAAATAATAATTATCCAAACAGTTGTAGGATTTTGTAACCAGTTAATATTTATTTTTAGTAAGTTATTTATAAAACCATATTCATTATTAAACATATTTAGAAAAATGACACCAGTAGCCGTTATCGGAAAAATTCCTGGCAAATATATTATGGCGCGATAAATCTTATATCCTGGTGGTTTTCCATTAATTAATAACGCTAATCCAAGAGGAATTAAAATACAAAGTGGTACAATTATTGCCGCGGCAATAATTGTATTTTTCATTCCGTTCCAGAAATCTTTATAATAAGATGTATTAGAATCAAAAAGTATTTTATAATAATTTAAAAATCCACGCCAAGCAATGTCACTTGGATTAGCAATATTATATCGATATAATGACATAATGCACCCCTTAATAAAGGGGTACATAAAAAAGACAATGAATGAAATTAAGTATGGAGCCATAAACAAAATAGCAAGTCCATATTTTTTTAAAAAACTTGTCGTTTTGGATACTCGTTTTGTATATTCTTCAATGGTTGTTTTCTTTGATGAAAACATAATTACAAGTCCTCTCGATCTGAAATTCGAAGCATGCAATCTTGATAATTATTTTCTAAAATACTTGTAATAGTTTTACTTCTATAAGTTGAAGCCATTACTTGCTTAATAGCCACTTGGTAAGATTCATATATTTCATCATAATAAATAGTGGATGGTAAAATTTTATATTGCGTTGTACTTCCATAATATTGAACATATTTTTTATAATATTGATTATTTAAGTATAAGTCATCAGAAGATTGCACAATCAAAGAAGCAGGAAGGTGTCCAGCTTGTGTCCATACATCTCCACAATTTTCTGCTAGATAATTAATAAATATAGCTGCTGCAATTCTTTCAGTTCTACTCTTACAAGTTTTTACAATTGTTGCAGTATGGGAATCACCAAAAATAGAATTTGCATAAGATTTGCTATTATCTAAAGCAAAAAGATTACCAAAATTCATGATGCCCATGTTTTTAAGACTACCGCCGTCAGCGGCATACATGCTATCCATTAACGCTGTATCTTTATATCCGCTCCAAGCACCATCTAAATAGAAGGCAGACATTCCTGAATAGAATTCTGAAATACCAGCATCATAATTTAAATCCGGTTTACTTAGTGCATGACGATTTACACTTGTGTCTGTTGGCCAAAACCAATCTCTTAATATTTGTAAACCTTTTGCTACTTCTTCCGTATTATAGGCAGGTTTACCTTCTTCATTAACTAACTCACCGCCATTTTGCAATGCTACTGTTTGGGATAAATAAGCATTCACCCACATATCACCAGAAGAAATAGGGAAAGGATAATATTGTCCTTCTAAATCTGGAACATATTTTCTCCACTTATAAACATCATCAGTAGAAACATTAGAAGAATTATTACCGCGTACCCATAATTCTCCTTTTTCAGCTTTTTCCACTAAAGTATCACAAACATTCATAAGCTCAACATAATTTGTAGGAATAGCAATTTCATTTTTTTCTAAAATATCTTTTCTAACGAAAATCATTGTTGAATCAACAGAAATTGGAAGTCCATATAATTTATCATTTACAAAACATGCAGAAATTAAATTAGGTTCAAAATAAGAAGCATCAAAACCAATATTAGCTTTTTCTAAATATGTATCAATTGGTACTAAGATATCATTGTTTTCTAGTGCCGCAATCTTTTCACCATATCCATAAAAAATATCTGGTGCATTTTCTGGATCTTGTGTTACTGCTTGCGCTAAAGCTCCATAAATAGAATATCGCGATTCATGATAAGGTGTAACCTTAATTTGTCCTTTATATATTTCATTAAACTTATTAATTATTTGATCTTGATATACGCTATCTGGATTAGTACAAACACTCCACATATTTAATTCGATATTATCAAAAACCACATTGCCATTTTCATCATAAACAACATCATCAATTGAATCATCTTTCCACTCTTTAATTGTTGAGTTATTGCTAGTATTTCCATTACAGGAACTTAATAATAAGGAAGCTATTGAAAATAACATCCATTTCATAAAACCTTTTTTCATTATATTATTCCTCCTTTTGATATATATACGGGCCTGGAATTTCTCCAAAATTAGGATAAGTATCCTTACAAATAGGGAATCCTTTTTCATTCCAGTAAATTCTATCGACATATAAAGTTCTAGTATTTTGTTCTACTGAATTTGATGCATTAGGATTATAAGCATGATAAACAATCCAATCTAAGCCTTTATCATCTTGTACAATTGCGCAATGACCAGGTCCCATGCCTTTTTTTAGATGAGCTTTAATAACTGTTGAACCACGATTAGGAGCATCGATTGCTCTTCCATTTTCACCTAGATAAGGACCATATATTGTTTTAGACCTTCCAACAACAACATGATAATCAGATTTCACACCAGCACAACACGCACCAGTAGATAAATATAAATAGTAATAGCCATTTTTCTTTTGAATAAAGGAAGCTTCATAATTATCGTTATAAAATAAATTAAATCCAGCAATTTGGACTTTATTTTGGCTTTGGTTTTCTAGTCCGCCTTTTAAAGTTAAACCATCTTCACTTAATTCCATAATCCAAATGCCATCACCACTCCCCCAAACACACCATACATGCTCTTCTTCGCTAAAGACATAACAATCGATAGAGTTTTTAACACCAATCTCTTGCGAATCAAATAGTTTTCCATAATGTGTCCATGGGCCATATGGAGTAGGTGAGCTTGCTACACCTATTCCGGTATAGCCAGAATAATAACCGCCAGCACCCAGGGTGTAATAAAATACATACTGATTATTTAATTTCACAACCGATGGTGCCCATACACCACCTTCACCATTATTCCAACCGATATATTGTTGATAATTCGGTGTATCTAAGAACACTGAACCACAATATTCCCAACTTTGCATATTACGGCTTTTAAAAATTGGTCCTGGATCAAATCCATACCCTTTTTCGCCACGCGTACAATCAAGTTGTGTAGAATATAAATAATAGTATCCATCATCTCCTCTTAAACAAAATGGGTCTGCTATTCCAACAAACTCGCTTTCGCCATTTGATTTTAAGAAGACACCTGGATTGGAAATCATATTGTTATTATCACCTGCATCTTCATAAATATCTACTGAACTTAACGAACTAGAGGAATCGGATTTTCCACATGCCGTAAATAATAGAAGCATAAATATAAAAGTAAAAATATGAAATAATTTTTTCATTAATATAATTCCTCCTTCTTTTTATTTTTAAGAATTATTGTTGGTCCCAACTGTTCAGTGGAAGATGCAATTTTATCTTTTACATAAGGCATCAATGTTTTTTCATTCCATAAAAGTTTATCAATAAATAAAGTTCGGGCACTAGTATTTGAACTAGTTTGATCGTAACCATGATAAACAATCCAATAATCTCCAATATCATCTAATACCACCGAACAATGACCTACCCCAGTAGCAAATTCGCGATTATTATCAACAACGATGTCTCCATCACCAGGAGACATCATATCGTTGCCTAAGGAATCTTTAAAACCACCTAATAGCGATTTACTTTTTGCCACCACAACATGATACCCAGCATTAACTCCACCATCCCAACCTCCAAGAGATAAGAAGAGATAATAATAGCCATCTTTTTTTACAATATGTGCGGCTTCAAAATTATCAATTGAACCTTGAACCCAGCCCCATCCAGCAATTTTATACATGTGTTCTTTGGCATAATCAATTCCACCATATAAATCAATTCCATCAGGAGACATTTCTGCCACATAGATTCCATCTCCACTTCCCCAAATCATCCAAACACTACCATCTTCGTCCACAAACACATCTTGATCAGATGAATTATAAACACCGATTTCATCACTATTAAATACTTTTCCATAATGTGTCCATGGACCATATGGCGTTGGCGATGTTGCAACTCCTATTCCTGGATTATAAGAAGACCCTGCACTTAATGTATAATAATAATTATATTGATTACCAATTTTTACAACATTAGGTGCCCATACTCCTGGTACAACCCCAGAATATTGTTGTCCCCATTTTAAAGCATCATTATGTCCATCAAATACACTTCCAACATAACTCCAATTTACTAGATCTAAACTTCTCCATATAGGGCCATAATCAAAGCGAAATCCATAATCATCGCCGCGAAAAACTGTTTCATTAGTAGAGTATAAATAATAATACCCATCATCAGCTTTAAGGCAAAAGGGATCGGCGCAAGGGCCAAAGCCCTTTTCGCCTTTCCCTATATTAAATTTAATTGAATTTTTATAAATAGTATTTGTATATTGGATATCTGGTGGATTTTCTATACTTTTGCTTATACTTTCTAAACTTATTCTACCACATGAACTGATCGAAAAAGTCATGAATGTGAGTAAGCTTAATAAAGATAATCTTTTGAAATTCAACATACCTTTCACCTTATTCTATTCCGTAAAATGTAACATTATTAAATGTTCCTGAAGCATAATTTGCTCCAAAGATAGGATGATAATCACCAATGTATGATGTAGTAACATTTAATACTTCTGCATTATTAAAATATAAAACTAATGAAGCACTATTACCATTAATTGTTCTTACAATTTTGTAGTGTCCTTCAACAGTTGCACCGCTAGCGCGTGTTGCTTCATTTTGTGTTTCCCAATAAGTATGGCCTCCACCATTCCATTTAAAGATACGATAATCAAATGCTTCCGCACCATTATTTGTCATAGCAAATGAGTCAGAAACATAAGGACTTTCAATTCCAACTTGACGTAAAGCAACACCAATACGATTGTTGTTATCATTTGCATTATCCGATCCAACATTACTTAAATCAAATTCAATAGCAAAGTTGCCTTTTAATAATGCTTTATCACCAATTGGCTTCACTGCGGCATTTTGGAAAGTATCTCCACCGCTAATCGAGAACTTAGAATCACTTTCAAAATTCACTCTTCCATTAGTGTCAGCATTAAAGAATACTTGTTTCATTGTTGGTAAATCTAGTTTAGCTGCAATTTGTGCATTATCTAAAGTAACTGACCAATCAGTAATATTAATTTGAGTGTCTTTTGCAATAATTGTAGGATAAGTATTTACATCATGGAATTTAGTGTTAGTTTCAAACCAATATAACTTATCATTTAATAAGTAATAAAAATTATCTCCATCTCTTAAGATTCCAAGTTTTAAATTAGTTGGATCCATAGTATTAATACCATTTGCTTGCCAAATCATTGATTGCGCTGTAATAGCGCCCCATCCATTTGGAACATCCATCATTACAATTTTTTGTCCTTCTTTTGGTGAGAAGAAAAATGCTCTAGCGTTTCCATCTGAATCATCTGTTGCAGAACCAATGCCAAATCTCGCCCATCCATCATTTGAACTTCCAATCATTGAAACTGTTGCTTCGGCATAATACTTTGTTCCACTTGCATTAAACATAGCAAATGCATGTGGATTATCAGTGTCAGAAACAGCGGCAGTTTGTAGATATGCTTCTTCTTTATCGTTCATATGTGTATAGTCAACATTTTTTGTATATCCATCTTTATTAATTAGGAAATCTGGATTAATGGCGCTAATAGTTAATGTATCAAATACATCCTCTTTTGCTAAAGAACTTATTTTAATAGTTACTGTGCCATCTTTTAATACATTAACTTTTTTACCTTCAATTGAAACAATATCATTATGATCACTAGTAATCTTCACATTTTCTTCTGCATCACTAGGTATAATTGTATAATCTAATTCAAATGAATCGCCTACATAATAAGATGTTTTTGTGTTATTTATTGTAATAGATTGTGGAGCGGCTTTTAACACTTCGATTGTTAATTCATCTTTGACATTTGCATCTATTTTTGAAATAACACTTATTGTAGAAGATCCTTCTTTAAGAAGTTTTATTTTATTATCTTTTATTTCTAATACTTGAGGATTGCTAATTTCAACTTTAACATCCTTTCTGCATTCTACTGGAGTCACTACATAATTAAATTCAATTTCATCACCAACACGTCCCGAAGTAAAATCTTTATTTATTTTAATTTCTGTTGGTGCTTTTTTACTAACTTCAAAAGCAATCTTATCACTTATTTTATTATCTGTAGCGCTACTAACACTAATTTCTACCGAACCAACACTTAGGAATTTAACAAGCCCAGAAGTAGAAACTGTTGCTACTTTACTATCACTTGTTTTATACACTAATGATGTATCAGCATTATCTCCTGAAGTTGTTACTTTTGTATTGATTTGTACTGAATCTCCAACAAAGTATTTTGTTATATCATTAGTAATTTTAACATTTGTTACTTTAGATATTGACGTTGATATTGATGTTGATATTGATGTTGATGTTCCTACTGATGTAGAAACTGAATTAGACGTTGAACCTGTTGATGGCTTAGAATCACACGAAGTTAAAACACTAGCCGCACCTAAAATCGTCCCTAAAATCGTCCCGAATAAAGCAATTTTTTTCATTATTTTTCTCCTTATTTACTTTCTATTTCTTTAAAATCAAAATTTTTAACTGTGCCTTTTGCATGATTAGCACCAACCATAATTAAATATTTTCCTGTATAATTCACTTTTAATGCTTTTTCATTATTTGATGCATCATAGAACTTATATTCTGTACCATTTAAATAAACCTTAAATGTTGAAGAAATACTTCCTACTGTTCTTTCTATTTTTACATGAATGTTTTTTAAATCTTTTGTTAAAGACTCAAATTTAGATGAATCATAACTAGCATTAGCTATTGTTCCATATGAGAATTGTGAATCATAGTTCCATGTTCTAAAATGGAATGATTGGTCATCTAACATGATAGAATCACATATAACTGGTTCATCTGAATCATATCTTCTTAAAGCGACACCTAACATTGAATTAATATCATTTACAAAGTTTTCATATCCTTCAACATCAAATTCAATTGTAAAGTTACCTCCTATCATTCCTTTATCTCCATATGATTTTACACATTGGTCACGGAAACGATAGTTATCTTCATTGCTATAAATATTGTTAAATTTGAACTCAGAATTACTTATGACTGTTACTTGTCCTGCTGAAGATCCACTATTAAAGAATTTTTTATTGAATTCATCAGAATTAATCATAGAATTTAAAGTCGTTTCATCGGTTATATATTTGGCATCACTAGCAATAAATGATGTATCTTTTGATAAAACCACTGGTAATGTTCCCATATTATTGAAACGATTATTTGATTCAAACCAATAAAGTGATCCATTAATAGTGTAATAATAATCATTTCCATTTCTTAAAACACCCATTGTAATATTAGTTGGATCAAAATCTCTAATACCATTAACTTGCCAAATCATTGAACGAGATGCTGCCGCTCCCCAAGTGTTTGGAAAATCCATCATTACTGTTTTTTGTCCTTCTTTTGGTGAAAAATAGAAGCCTCTTGTATCATTATCATTCGATCCACTTCCTATTCCCACTCTTGTCCATCCATCACTAGTTGAAGCCAAAATATTAAAATTAACTTCAGCATAATACTTAGTAGCAGGACTTGCATTAAACCATGCCATAGCAGCAACATTATCGCCTTCGATTAAAGTGTTTTTTGTTTCAATATAAGCTTCTTTATCTGCTTGATGACTATATTCCATATTATCAGCGTATCCGCCTTTGTTAGTAAAGAACATGCCTTTCTTTACTTCAAATGTTTTCTTATCAAAAACAGATGAATCCGATATAGATGTAACAGTAATATCAACTACTCCAGTTTTTAAGAAAGAAATCTTTCCATTTTCATCAACTGTTGCAACACTTGTATTAGAAGTTTGGTAAGTCAAACGTGGATCAGCATTTTCTGGTGCAATGGTAACACTTATCATAGCATCTTCGCCAACCCAACCTACGCCATTGCCTTCACCGTTAATTTTTACACTTGTTGGCTTATTAGCAGAAATAACCGTTATTTCTACTGAAGTGAAAATAGTAGAATCAGATGCTAAAGCAATTTTAATTTCTACTTTTCCTTCACTAATACCAGTAACTTTGCCTCCGTCAACAGTAGCAACTTTTTCATTTGCACTACTCCAAACAACATCACGTTTAGCAGTACCCGAAACGAGCACTCTTAGAGTAATAGTATTTCCCACAGATACTTCTTTTATTGTTGAAGTAACTTTAATTTGAATATTACTGGATGTACTTGTAGTTGTAGACGTGCTTGTACTTGTTTCTTGGTGATTACAAGCCGCTAAAGCCGTGCATGTACATAGTAATAAAGGAAATAATAAAAATTTTTTCTTTATTTTCATTGAATTGTTCCTCCCTGCGGCATAAAGAAACCGCTTTCTTCAGTTAGATACTAACATACTTTAACGTTAAAGTAAATACAATTTTAAAAATTACTTCATCGTTAAAGTAAGACAATTTAGTTCGTTTTTCAACATTTTTACGAAAATTGACAGTTTTTACCAACTATGTTATTATGAATAAAATGACTATAATATTTTATTAGCAAATTATCCTTTGAATACTAAGTAAAGTTGGTGAAAAAATGCAGCAAAAAAGAAACATTACATTAAAAGATATTGCCATTCGTGCAGGAATATCTATTAACGCCGTTTCAAGAGCATTAAGAGATTCACAAGATATTTCCGAACCAACTAAAGAAAAGGTTCGAAAAATTGCTGCTGAGTTGGGCTATGTTCCTGATAGTGTGGCGCGTAATCTAAAAAACGATAATTCAAAAATTATCGCTCTTGTTTATAACGATTTTTACAATCCTTATTTTGCTATTTACTGCGAAAAGGTTTTTCATTACATAAAAGAGAAAGGATATAAATGCAATTTAATCTATTCTGATACTAATCTTATGACAATGAATGATATTGAAAACATTATGATTAACCGCTATTGCGGTGTAATTTCTTTTGTTGAGCCTACAACTGAGGTGGCTCTGTTTTTCAAAAAAAGAGAAATCCCTTTTTGCTTGGTTGGAATTAATTCTAATGTTGAATATATCGATTGTGTCTATACGGATGATATCAGTGGCGGCAAACAAGTTGGTGAGTTTTTTGTTAAAGGTAATTTTACTAAAGCATTATATTTAACAAATAGTATTTCTGAAACTAGTTTTCGTAGATTTTTAGGATTTTCCGAAATTATTAATGCATCTAATAAGCCTTTTGGTTTTATTCCATACCAATATCAAAAAGATTTTATTCAAATTGCCTATAAAAAAATCATATCTGAAAACATCGATTTTGTCTTTTGTTTTTCAGATTCATTAGCTATTGAACTAATTAGTTACTTAAAACAAAAAAGGATTAAAAAGAAAATTAAAATTATTGGATATGATGATATTCACGAATTTTATCCTATTTTTAGAAACGTTAATTCTGTTAGAACCGACACTGAACAAATTGTACATTTTGCTTGCAATCTAATTATTGACAAAGTTACAAAAGAAAAGAACATTAATGAATACTTTTCACAAATGTTCCCAACTTATCTTCACATTATTAAAGAATAATGTTTATAATTTTCAAAGATTTTACTAATGACACTTAGAATTGTTCATACAATTTTGCATTGTCTTATTGATTTTTATAGTTATTATGAATAAAACTGTTATGTCATTGAATTTGACACCGACTATATGTCGAAGTGGGAACAATAATGTTGCCCACATTTTTTATATATCTAATTAAATTTATTATTTAATCCTAATATAAACTTTTTCGCTTTTATCTTTAATATGTTATATTTTTTTATTATATTTTGTGCATCATTGTTGATCATGTTGGTGCCTCCTTGTTGATCAATTGTTGCTTTAAGATTTGCTTTATGTTAGAATTAATTCATTGTATAGGAGTTGATTTCCCATGGCTGATGGGCCTTCGTGTAGTATTAGTTTGAGTATGATAATGAGCGGACCTGTTCCCTATATTATCATTATATTATTGCTTATATTTGGTAGTTTCTTTGCTGCAACTGAAACAGCATTTTCTTCTTGTAATAGAATGCGTTTAAGAGTTATGGCTGATGATGGAAACAAAACCGCAAAACTTGCTGTTAAAATATCAGAAAGTTTTGATAAATATTTAGTAGCCATATTAATTGGCACTAATATCGTTAGCGTTCTTACATCAATGCTATCAACATACATCTTTATGGAATTTATCGCTAATAGTGATACTGCTTCTCTTGTTGCTACTATTGTTACCACTATTATCGTATATATATTTGTTGAATCCATCCCAAAATGTATCGCTCGTGCCAATTCAATAAAAATGGTACTTTTTTCAACATATATTTTGCGTTTCTTCTACTTTTTAACTTATCCAATTGGATTAATATTTATTGGATTAGGAAAATTATTTGATATAATTTTTAAAGTAAAAGATACTCCTGAAATTTCCGAAGATGACTTTACTAATATCATTGAAGATATTGAGGATAAAGGAATATTAGAGGAAGAAGAATCTGATATTATTCAATCCGCAATTGACTTTGGTGAAACAGAAGTTCGTGAAGTATTAACACCAAAAGATAAAATTTTTGCTATTGATTTAGATGGTTTAACTCATGAAAAATTAAATAAAATTTTATTAGATACACCTTACACACGTATTCCTGTTTATTATAAAAACATCAATAATGTTATTGGTATATTACATGTTAAAAAATATTTATCTAGTTATTTACAAAATAAGAAAGTATCTATTCGTTCTACTTTATCTAAACCATATATTGTTAGTAATCAATTTACTATGGATGAGTTATTTGAAGGATTTAAAAAGCATAAAACTCATATTGCTATTGTTAAAGATAAACAAAAAAACACTATTGGCATGGTAACGATGGAAGACCTTCTTGAAGAACTTGTTGGCGATATGGCCGAATTTAATGAACAAGTTAAAAAAGGAGGTAAAAAATAATGATTGTATATTATATTTTACTTCTAATTTTAATACTATTATCCGCTTTCTTTTCCATGTCTGAGATTGCTCTTAACTCTGTGAATGTTCTTAAACTTAAGAAAGCAAGTGAAAATGGCGATAAATCTGCTAAAAGGGTATTAAAGATTATTGATCATTTAAATGAAACAGTATATTCCATTTTATTTGGTAATGACTTCGTAAATATTTTCTCTACTTCTCTTGCTACAATTGTCGGTAATGAAATATTTAAAGGTTTACTAGATGGTCCTAATAGCGGTTATGTTCCTCTTCTTGTTTCCGTCACAATGTTTTTAGTTATTCTTACATTTGGTGAAGTATTGCCTAAAACTATTGGATTAAAATTTAATTATCAAGTCGCACGTTTTTCTTCTATTCCTTTAACTGTTCTTGTTATTATTTTAAAACCTATTATCTTTGTTATTAATTTATTTGTTAGTTTTGTTACTAAACCATTTACCAAGAAAAACAAAGATGAAGAAGTTATGACTGATGATGAATTAATGGAAATTGTGGAACAAATTGAAGAAGATGGCGTTATTAATGAAAAACAAGGTGACTTATTAAAGTCTGCGATTGATTTCTGTGACACCACTGTTTATGAAATTATGACACCACGTGTTGATGTATACGCTCTTGACATCAATGAAAATAATGATGATGTTTATGACACTAAAGAATTTACAAGATATTCCCGTATCCCTGTCTATGATGAAACTATCGATAACATCATTGGTATTGTTAAAGTTAAAAAGATTTTAAAGATGAAACTTAAAGGCGAAAAAGTGGATTTAAGAAAGCTAATTGATGAACCAATATATGTTCCTAAATCAAAACACATTTCATCATTACTAAAAGAATTTAAAGATACTCATACACATATTGCCGTTATCATTGATGAATTTGGTGGTACGGAAGGTATTGTAACTATGGAAGATATCGTCGAGGAATTAGTGGGCGAAATATGGGATGAAACAGATGTAATTGAAGAAGATTATAAACAAAAGAGTCAAAACATTTATGAAGTTGATGGCTCAATGAATATTGATGACTTCTTTGATTTAGTAGGTATTGATAAAGATAAAGATGAAATCGATTCTGACTATACTACTGTAAGTGGCTTCTGTATCGAAAATCTTGAACGATTTGCTAAAGTTGGAGATACTTTCGATTATGAAAATCTTACTATAGAAATCTTAAAAGTTGATGAATTTATAGTTGAAAAAGTTAAAGTCATTGTTAATAACGATGATGAAAATGAAGACGAAGAAGAATAAAACAACTTAAGAGCAAAGGCATAAATGCTTTTGCTCTTTTTATCTAAATTGATATTAAAAATATTACCAAACTATTTTTATAACAAATTCTTTTGTTATAATTTTTATAAGGAGATTTAACATTATGAAATATCAAAAATATTTAGATTTTGTAAATAAACATAAGCAAGAAATTTATGAAGCGGAAGATTTTATTTGGAAACATCCAGAAACAGGATATAACGAATGGGAAACTAGCCATTATTTAGAAAATGTATTTGAAAAGGCTGGCTATGTTTTAAATAAAGCTGGTAATATTCCTGGATTTTATACTGATATTGATACTGGTAAACCAGGTCCAAAAGTTATGATTTTAGCGGAACTTGATGCTTTAGCGGTTCCAAATCATTTTGCCGCTGTTAATGGTAACGCTCATGCATGTGGTCACTGTGCTCAATGTGCCGCAATGGTAGGCATTGCTCTTGCTTTAAAAGAACCTGGTGCCTTAGATGGCTTAAGTGGTTCTATTCGTTTAGTTTTAGTTCCTGCCGAAGAAGGCATTCAACTTGAAGAACGAAACAAATTAAGAAAACAGGGTATTATTCATTTCTTAGGTGGCAAAGATGAATTCTTATATCGCGGATATTTTGATGGTGTAGATATGGCTTATATGTTTCATACTGGCACTAATACCGCAACGTTACTAGATTTACATGCTGGTTGTAATGGTTGTTTGATGAAAGATGTCACATATTACGGCGTTGGCGCTCATGCTGGCAGCTGTCCTGATCAAGGTGTTAATGCTTTATATGCCGCAACATTAGGATTAAACGCTATTAATGCTTTACGTGAAACATTTAAAGAAGAAAATCATATTCGTGTTCATCCTATTATCACTAATGGTGGAGAAGCTGTTAGTATCATTCCTAGCGTTGCAAAGATTTCTACTTTTATTCGTGGTAGATCATTAAAAACTATTCAACTTACCAACAAAAAAGTAAATCGTGCTTTAGCTTCTGGTGCTTTAGCAATGGGCGCTACTATGATGGTTAATGACTATCCTGGATTTGCTCCTTTAAATAATTCGGAAAAATTAAGAGAAGTTACTGTTGATGTTATGTCCGAACTTGTTGGAAGAGAAAAAATTAGACTTACTAATAACTGGGGTAATGGCTCTACTGATATGGGCAATCTAAGTTGCATTATGCCTGTTGTTCACCCTTATATTGCTGGTGCAAAAGGAACAAGTCATGGTGTCGATTTCCATATTGCTGATGTTGATAAAGCCTGTGTATTATCAGCGCAAGGTCAACTATCTATCTTAAGTGCCTTATTAAGTGATAATGCTAAGCTTGCTAAAGAGGTTGTTAGTTCTTATACTCCACTTTACGCTTCTAAAGAAGAATACTTTAAAGATTGGAGTAGTTATATAAAAGAAGAGCAATTATTGGAATACGATGATAATATTGTAAAAGTTAAATTAGATTAAGAAAAAAACACTTAACTGCGTCAATTAGTAGTTAAGTGTTTTTAACTCTTTACTTTCATCATACAAATCTTTAAAGCAGTTGCGAACGTCTTCAGAATAATTTTTTGCCATCTTTATTAATGCGGAAAATGGATAACTGCTGCGAGAGTCAAGAATGCTTCTTGCCCCTAATAAAGCGCTATATAACATTGAAGCAAAATCATTTGCATTAATATCCCATTTATCTTGGAAATTTTT
This sequence comes from uncultured Bacilli bacterium, assembly GCA_934140155.1. Lineage (GTDB taxonomy): Bacteria > Bacillota_I > Bacilli_A > RFN20 > CAG-826 > RUG131. The sequence goes on from CAKPBC010000004.1 coordinate 166,639, forward strand.
AACTGCTTGTAATTTTTCTTTATTCTTTTGCCAATTGGCTTCAAAGTCTTTTTTAAAATAATCTAATGCTTCTTGAAATAATTCATTATTAAACATATTTTTTCTCCATATAATCTAAAAATATTCTACCCCCCCCCCGTAGTATTTTGTCAAATACAATTTTGCCCCCTTATAATATTTAGTAAAACTTGATAGAATATATAAAGGTGATGACAATGCTTCCTTTTAAAGAAAACAAAAAATTAGTTGATCGTCCAGAAAATGATCCAAAAGTAAATCTACGTAGTCCAATTGACCGTAAAATAATTTTAACACTAGTGCTTGCCGCATTAGCGGTTTTAGCTATTGTCATTGTTTTAATATTTGTAATAGAAAAGAACTTTTAATTATGAAAAGAATCGATAAATATATAGAAAAAAGCATTAAAGATGTTACTAATAAAAACATTGTAATTACTGGAGCAAATTCCGGAATTGGTTTTGAATCAATGATGGTATTAGCCAAAAAAGGCGCAAATGTGATAATGGCATGTCGAAGTCTAAAAAGAGCACAAAACGCTAAAGAAAAAGTATTAAAAGAATACCCAAATGCCTTAATTGATATTATTGAATATGATCAATCATCATTTGAGTCAATTGATAATTTTATAAACAATTTATTTAAAAAATATAGCAAAATTGATGTGCTTGTTTGTAATGCTGGTATTTTCCATCCGGAAAAAGGATTAAAAACTAAAGATGGATATCCACTTACAATTGGTACAAATTATATTGGCTTGTTTTATTTGCTTGAAAATATAAAAAATAGATTAGCTAATACAAAAATCATTATTGTTTCTTCTATTGTCTATCGTTATACCAAATATAAAGATTATAAGTTCTTATTAGAAGAAAACACATCTGCTTTTAATCAATATAAATTATCAAAAACCGCTATTACAAATTATTTTTATTATTTAAGTCAAAATACAAATTTAAATATCTATATGATGCATCCTGGTGTTAGTTCCACTAATATATTTTCTAACCCTAATGTTTCATATTGGAAATGGTTTAAAAGTCTTGCTAAATGGGTAATGTCATTTGTTGTTCATTCTCCTAAAAAAGCCGCTTTAGGTATTTCCTTACTTGCTAGCAAAGATTATCCTAATCATACTTTTTTAGGCCCAAGAGGTATCGGACAAATATCTGGCTATCCAAAAATTATCAAATTAAAAAATAGTGGGAAGAAATACGCTAACGAATTATATATAAATACGAAAAAAGCGATTGAAGGGGGAAATAAATATGTTAAGTGTAAGTAATGTGTCGTTACAATACGGAGGCAGAGTTTTATTCAAAGATGTTAATGTCAGTTTTCAACCACAAAACTGCTATGGAATTATAGGCGCTAATGGAGCGGGCAAATCCACTTTCTTAAAAATTTTATCTGGAGAAATTGAGCCAAACACTGGTGAAGTGACAATATCTGATAAAGAAAGAATGTCCGTTTTAAAGCAAGATCAAAACGCATATGATAATGAAACTGTCATTGACACAGTTTTATTAGGACATCCTCGTCTTATGGAAGTACAAAGAGAAAAAGATGCTTTATATGCTAAACCTGATTTTAGTGAAGAAGATGGTATATTAGCAGGTGAACTTGAACTAGAATATGCTGAACTAGATGGTTATGAAGCTGACGCTAATGCTAGACAACTATTAAATTCATTAGGAATTACTGGTGAATTACAAGATAAATATATGCATGAGCTTGACTCAAAACAAAAAGTTAAAGTTTTATTAGCGCAAGCCTTATTTGGTAATCCAGATATTTTAATATTAGATGAACCAACCAATAACTTAGACGCAATTGCTACACGTTGGTTAGAAAATTTCTTATATAATTTTGAAAACACCGTTATTATAGTTTCTCATGACCGCCACTTTTTAAATAAAGTTTGCACAAGAATTCTTGATGTCGATTACGGAAAAATCCAAGTTTATATTGGAAACTATGACTTCTGGTATGAATCTTCTCAGTTACTTTTAAAACAAGCTAAAGATCAAAACCAAAAAGCCGAAGCACGTATCAAAGAATTACAAGATTTTATTGCTCGATTTGCGGCAAATGCTTCTAAATCAAAACAAGCAACATCAAGAAAGAAAGAATTAGATAAAATCGAATTAGCTGATTTAAAACCATCCAATAGAAGATATCCATTTATCGATTTCAAATTTGAAAAAGATCTGGGGCAAGATATATTATTCGTAGAAAACCTTAGCAAAAAAGGATTATTTTCGAATATAAGTTTTACTCTTAAACGTGGTGATAAAGTAGCATTTCTTTCACCAAACAGCAATATATTAAATGCATTATTTGCTATTTTAGCAGGCGAAGATGAAGATTATGAAGGTAAATTCAAATATGGTATTACCGTAACACCTACTTATTTGCCAACTGAAAATAGTAAATATTTTGAAGGACATACTGAGTCATTAGTGGATTGGCTTCGTCCTTATTCGAGTGACCAACATGAAAGTTATTTACGTGGATGGTTAGGAAGAATGTTATTTTCTGGAGAGGAAGCACTTAAACCTGTTAATGTTCTTTCTGGTGGAGAAAAAGTTCGCTGTATGATGGCAAAAACTATGTTAACTGCGGGTAATTTACTAATTATGAATGAACCTACTAACCACTTAGATCTTGAAGCGATTACTGCTTTAAATAAAGGTATGATTAACTATAAAGGTGTTTTATTATTTACAACTCACGACCACGAATTAATGCAAACAGTCGCTAATCGTATCATTTATATTGATGAAAATAGTTTCTTAGATAAAGAAATGACTTACGATGAATATTTAGACTTAATGAATAAATAATATGGAAAATGTATTATTAATTGAAGCAATTATTGATAAAAATGAATTTTCATATAAGCATAAAGAAATGCTTAATCTTTTGTTTACCTTAGGCATTACACCTAACTTTATCGCTTCACAAGTTTTGAGCGAACCTTATATAAATAGTTATTTAGGAACTGGAAAAATTGATGAAATACATCGTTTAATTAAATCCGAAAATATTGAACTTGTAATTTGTAATTTTGATTTAACTCCAACGCAATACGATACTTTGCATCATATTTTTAAAGTTGAAATCTTAGATCGAACTGGCGTTATTCTACAAATATTTTCGATTATGGCAAAAAGCAAAGAAGCGCGTTTACAAGTTGAAATTGCTAACTTAAAATATTTAAAAAATCGTCTTGTTAATAAAGAAGCTAATTATTCCCAAGTCACTAGTGGTGGTTCTGCCCATAATAAAGGATCTGGCGAAAAACAAATTGATTTAGATCGAAGTAAGTATCGTATGCTTCTAAAAAGGAAGCAAAAAGAATTAGATGAATTAGTTATCCAAAGAAAAAACACGCGCAAAATGCGCACAAATTTACCAGTCGTTGCTATCGTTGGTTATACTAACGCTGGAAAATCAACACTTCTTAATAAATTAATTTCTAAATCTAATAACAAAAGCAGTAAAAAAGTATTAGAAGAAGATCGTCTTTTCTCTACGTTAGAAACTTCTACTCGTCTAATTGATATATATAATTATCCTAGTTTTTTATTAACTGATACTGTCGGTTTTATTTCTCATCTTCCCACTATGCTAGTGGATGCTTTTAAATCAACTTTAGAGGAAATTAAAGAAGCTGATCTATTAATTAATGTCGTTGATGTTTCTAGTCCTTATTATATAAATAATTTATTTGTCACTGAAGACATTTTAATTAAACTTGAAGCCGATAATATTCCGCAAATTATCCTTTATAATAAAGTTGATGAATGCAAAAATATTCCTTTTATTCCTAAAGAAAATGAATTATTAGTATCTTTGAATACTGATGAAGATATTGAGCAAATCATGAAACTTATCTTTGATAGATTAAGCAAAAATTGGGAATATCAGCAAATAAAAATCCCAGTTTTTAAAGACATATATCGCTTAAAGAAACTAGGATATGTTAAGAATATGGAAATGTTTGATGACTATTATTTAGTCGATTTATATTTACCAACTTATAACAAACAAAAACTTAAAGATTTTTTAAATGATTAATATATAAATCATGTATTTTATTTGTCATATCTAATAAGGTCATATTTTCACTATCAATTTGATAATTTGTTTTATGTTTTAATTCTTCTGGGAATTTTGTTTCATCATTAGCAATACGAGATTTAGCTTGTTCTACGCTATCGCCACGTAGAATCATACGTTCAAATCTCGTTTTTTCATTTGCATCAAGAAAGAATGTAACAATACGAGGGTCATGTAATTCTAAAAAAGATTTAAAGCCATTAGGATCAACAATTAATACTTTATCATCAGCAATTTCTTTTTTAGATGAGCCATAGAAATTACCATTATATAATGTTGTTTCTACAAATGCTCCTTGTTCTTTTAGTTTTAAAAATTCATCTTTGCTAACAAAATGATAATCCACATCATTTTCTTCCGACTTTCTTATTGGCCTAGTAGTATGAGTAATAACTTTTTTAATACCATATAATGCATTTAATAACTTTGCAACTTCTGTTTTTCCGCTTGCGGATGCACCAACTAATAAAATCATAATTAATCCTCACTTTTTATATCGTAAGTATAGCAACATTTTATTTCACTTTAAATATAAATATATTTTTTTTACTTTTTTTTCGCTTTTTATCTTTTCATTCACTATATGTTATATGGGAGGTTAAAAAATGAGTGTTCATAAAAAACGAGCATCATATAAAAGTATGGAAAAAGATATTAATGATATTTTTATTAAAATTAGAAACATAACATTTAGTAGTAATTTTTTAGCTCGTAATAGTATTTTATTAAAAGAAGAAGATTATCCTTATTTTAGCAGTGGTAACGCCAAAAGCATGTATCTACTTTTTAAAGTAAGGCAAGCGCTTTTTACTCTTGATGAAAACGATAGAGTATTTATTATCAATGAATTTTATTATCGAAACAAAGATTGGTGGTTTTCTTTGTATTCTCGTAGTTCTTTTTATCGCAAAAAGAAACATGCAATGATGATGTTTCTAAAATATTATAATATATGCTTATAAAAAAATTATTTGCAATTATTTTATTTAGTATCAATATAATTCCAAAAACAGAAACCACACTAAAAAATCGTTTTGCCAATATAAGAATAACTGCTTTTAACGAAGCGCTGAGAGTTCATACAATTAGATACACATTCGTTTCTAGTGTGAAATGTGATGTAGAATTTAAAGCAATAGTAACTAAAACTAATGGCATTGCAAAAACCATTAATACAAAAGTTGTAAAAGTTGATGGCAGTTATATAGGAAGATTTACTTTAAGTTCTGGATATATTGAAGATGAAGCATATTTAACAATAACTGCTCAAAGTGATACATTCTATTGTGTACGAGAATTTGTATTATATGTTGCTAAAAAGTCATATCAAACTATCACTACATCTAAAACTTATCAGCGAGATAGTGCCTTACAAATATGTCAAGCTGATGGCTATGAAAAAAGATATAGTGAATATATTAGATTTTCTTTTGATAATAGATTAATTAGATCATTTCCTTATATCAATGTTAACAATTTAAAAATAACTTATAAAACTTCTTACACTGAAGAAAATGTGGTAGATGGAAAAGAAGTATGGTTAATTATTGATGATGTAGATGATAATTTCCCACTATTACAAGATGAAAATAAAATAGTTAAAATTTCTTATATTTTAAAAGAAACCGACACAAATATTTATCAAATGGAACTTAATGAAAAATTGTATTATAATGTCCAAACTCTTTTATTAAGTCGTATTCCTAAAGATGGATTTATACCCACAACCACTATTTTCGTTCCAAAGAATTCTAAAACTTCTTATTTAAAAACAATTTATCAATTCAAAAGGCTTGGCTATCAAGCTTTAAATATTAATGTCGAATCAACAAATATATTAAACAAATATATTGGTAGTTGTTCAACTTCTAAATATTGTGTAAAGATTGATGAAAGTGATAATTATCGAAACGACAATGAAATCGAGGTTAAATTAAAATGATTATCTTTTTTCTCGTTGCTACTATAACAATTTTTTCAGTTAATAATTTTATAAATATAACAGCAAAAGAAAGCATTAATCAAAGATTTTATACTTCTTTAAAATCATCACTTGAAAATTCTATTACCTTTAATGATAGTCTTGATGATGTTTACATTGATTTACATACTTTATCAAATGTATTATCAAAAACATTAAGTTATAATTTGACTGATTTTGCTGATAATTTTTATTTGTATATTAACTCTTATTACAATGATTTAACGCCTTGTACTTATGCTTGCAAAACTGTAAACGTGCGATTAAAAGTAAATGTAAATGTCACTTTTACTTATGACAAAAGCTACAAATTAAGTCTGGAAGAAAATTATGTATAATAAGGCATACGATTATATAAATAATTCATTCTTAAAGCCATTATTAAGCAATAAAAAAATAACAGATATTTCTTATAATGGGAAAGACTTATATTATCAAGATAACAAAGGCAAGCACAAATCAAATATAAAATTATCTCCAGAAAATGCTAATAATTTTATTAGACAAATAGCAAATTTAACTGAGCAAATGTTCTCACTTACTACTCCAATCTTAGATGTATCCATTCAAGAATATCGTTTTAATGCAGTACATAGTTCTATATGTCGAAAATTATATGAAAAATGTGCCACATTTGCATTAAGAAAAGGAAGTAAAGGCATAAATGCTGATACGATTATAGCAACAACTCCTAATAAAGTTTTTGCATTTCTAAAAACAGCCATACAAAACAAGAAATCAATAGTTATATGCGGAGAAACTGGTTCAGGAAAAACTGAATTACAAAAATATTTATTGACATTTTGCAATAGAAATTCGCGAATTATAGTAATTGATAATGTTTCTGAACTCATAGGAATCGATAGCAACAATATGGATATAACATACTGGCAATATGATGTTCATTCTTCTTATTGTACTTTAGATGATTTAATTAGCAATTCACTAAGGTTTAATCCGGATTGGACAATAATTACCGAAGCACGTGGAAAAGAAATGTATCCGATAATTCGTTCTATTTTAACTGGTCATCCTCTAATTACCACTATTCACGCTAAAAATTTAGAAACTACACCATCAAGAATATTACAAATGATTATGCAAAGCACAAACAATACTATTGATCCTTCAATTTTAATGAATGAAATATATAGTGCGTTTGATATTGGAGTGCATGTGGCAATTAAATATGAAAATGGTGTATTAATTCGTTACATTGATCAAGTTGGTGTGTTTAAAAGCGATTTATCTTTTAAAATAATTTATGATACTAAGGAGGATAATAATAACGATGATTGTCGGTTTAATAATTAGCTTTATTGTCTTCATTTTAATCTATTTTACATTAAATAATTATGTATTTGCTGGTATTTTCACTATTTTTACTTTCTTATATTCATTATATGTTAATATCAAATTTAAAAAATATTTTACTTTTATACAAAAGACTAAGGAATGTAACAATTTTATTAATACGTTTTCAATTAGTTTAAGTATCTCAAACTCATTAGATAAAGCATATCAAGATACTTCATTACAAGTTAGTAAGCAATTAAAAAAAGAATTAAATAAACTAGTTTCAATTGATAACTATGAAAACCTTAAGAGTCTAGAATCATATTTTAGTTTCCCTAATTATCAAGTTTTCTTAAACATTTTACATTTGTATATCAATAATGGCGGCAATTTTTTAAAGATGACAGAATTATTACGTGAAGAATTAAGGCGTAATGTCGAAATTGTTTCCACTTTACAAGCAATTAACACTAGAAAAATATACGAGTGTTCAATTTTATGGGGCTTTTCTACCGCTATTATTGTGTTTTGCCGTTTTGGATTAACTAATGTATTTGTAATGATGGCAAAAAGCAATCTATTCATATATGGCATTATATTTTTCTTTATTTTTGAACTATTTTCTATTCATTTATTGCTTAAAAACTGTTTTAACTCTTTGGAGATTATAAATTATGAAAAAACTAAAAAATAAAATTAATAGTCTTAACTTAAATTATAAAAATGAAACAATTAAAATAATTATAACTATTGTGCTAATTAATAGTCTAATTGCATTTTTAGTTATATATTTTAAAAATATTAAGCTAATAGCATTTACTTTATTAGCCACCTTTTTGGTACTATACATTTTCAATATTAATTATGATAAACGAATAACTAGATATAAACAATCACTTGAAAATGAATTCGTCACTACTCTGAACTACATCCAAACATATTTAAGTAATGGATATAATGTTTATCAATCAATTAATGAAATACTAGAAATATGTAATGATAATTTAAATAAGTTATTTATAACTCTATTAGCGGATATTGATGAAGATAAATCCGTTACACCTTTTATTACATTTGCCAATAATTTTAGTTCATCATTAATACAGCAGGTAATGATTTCATTATATCTAATGGTTGAAAATGGCACTGATATTACTTATATTTCTAGATTTACGCCACTATTTTCACAATTAAAAAAAGATAATGAGCAAAAGATTATAAAGAATATAAATAGTCGTTATGATTCATTAAATTTGTTACCCGTTATTGGTGCTGCAATTATAACGGTTATTATCATTATTGGCATTGTAAGCATAATAGGAGGCATGTTAAATGGCATCTAACTTAGGAAACATATTAGCTTTATTAATAACAATTCCTTTAATCATGTTATTAGCTGACGCATCGTTTATCCAATCTAAATATATTGCTCTAGAAAATATTGCATCGCAAATTTCTTTCGTCATTCAAAAACAGGGCAAGGTAACAGATGAATTAATAGCATATATCGAAAATACATATTATGTTGATTTTAAAAATGAGACATCCGCAAATGTCGGATTTGGAGATTTTATTTCATTTAGCATTCTACATTCCTATACTGGACTTTTTGATAATAGAGAATATCTCATTCAAGTAAGTCGCACTATAGTAATTGGATATATAGAATAGAAAGGAGCAAAACATGGGAGAACTTAAAGGTCAAATTTTAGGTGTACTTTTAGTATTAATGGTCTTTGGTGGATTAGTTGCTAGTTATCAAGCAATATTTAATTCCGCCAATAGTGCTATCACTGAAAGAGCTAGTGAAACTATCACAAAAACAAGCAGTAAATAGTAAGCAGTAATAAAGGGGATTTTCATTAATCCTCTTTATTTAGTTTTACAAAAAAAACTTATGTGGTATAATAATTTTAAAGTTGAGGTGATTACAAGATGAACAAACTAGAAGAAATTAAAAATATGTTTGCTGAAAAAGTAAAAGTAGACAATATCGATCCTAATATGGAATTAAAAGCTTTAGGCTTAGATTCTTTAGACTTAGTCGAATTAATTATGGATATTGAAGAAAAATATGGTGTTGAATTTAGTAATGAAGAATTAATGAGTTTCAAGACTGTTGAAGATGTATTAAAGTCAATTGAAAAAAAACTTTAATAATTTGTTAAATAATTGTTGAAATTTGTTTTTATCTATGATATTATTCTTTTTGCTTAGCGATAGTTAAGCAAAAAGTTACGCTTACTTAGCTCAGTCGGTAGAGCTATCGGCTGTTAACCGATCGGTCGTAGGTTCGAGTCCTACAGTAAGCGCCATTTTTTTGGCCTATTGGAGAAGAGGCTTAACTCACATGCCTTTCACGCATGCATTCATGGGTTCGAATCCCGTATAGGTCACCATTTTACAAATTACCCGATTATATCGGGTTTTTTTGTTGCTTTTTGATACAGTTGATACGTTTTTTCATTTTCTATGCCACAATGTAATTCGAACTATAATGTGCAAATCGCATTAAAAAGTGCAAAAAACGCCTTTTTTTTCTAATAAATGTATCACTAATATAAAAGTATCATAACTTGGTGACCTTTGCAGGAACCTCACCATTTCTACAATTTTTTCCGATTATGTCAGTTTTTTTTGCTGCTTTAGTGATACTCATGATACGATTTAATATAATAAATAGTTTGAAAGTTATTTGAATGCAAATTAATTTTGCATAATCTAAACAATATAGTCTAATAACATTTTTTCTTTGCTAAACTCTTATTAACTTTTCGATACTTTTAATGTAAAATATCTTTGTTATATATAACCACTAAGGAGCGAATTATTATGTATATACCAAAGCACCAAAATACCAAATGGCAAACAAGCAAAGAAGTTGATTTAAAGAAGTGTGCAATTCTAGTAATTGATTTATTAGGTGGATCACAAGGTAATATTCCTGTATTAGATGAAGCAGTTAAAAATGCCAATAAAATCATTACCAAAGCTAGAGAAAAAAACATTCCGATTATCTTTTCTTGTGATGCCCACATTCCTGGAGTGGATAAAGAACTTGAATTATGGGGAGAACATGGCATTAAAGATAGCGAGGCTGCAAAACCACTTGATATTTTCAATGCTACCAAGAAAGATTTTATTATTCCAAAACGCCGCTACAACGGATTTTTTCAAACAGATTTAGATTTGTTATTAAGAGAATTGGGTGTAGACACTTTAATTGCCTTTGGAGCAGATACAAATATATGTGTGCTTCAAACACTTGCTGGTGCTTATTTTCTCAACTATAAAACAATTGTTCCTGCTGACGCTTGTGCCACATTCTTAATAGGTAAGCAAGAAGATGGATTAGACTATTTTTCTCGCTGCTACGATAGTAGAGTGGTCGATACAAACGAAGTATTAAACTATTTAAAATAAAAATATGAAATTATTATTTAAACAAAAGTTTTTTTCTTGGTTTGATTCCTACAATATTTTTGATGAAGCAGGTAATGTGTTTTTTCATGTTGAAGGACAACTTTCTTGGGGACATCTATTCCATATTTATAATCAAAACAATATACATATTGGAACATTAAAAGAACAAATTTTTCGATTTCTACCACATTTTACTATGTTTGAAAATGATAATAAAGTTGGTGAAATCATTAAAGAATTTTCTTGGTTTAGACCAAAATTTTCTTTAACTTGTTCAGATTGGATAGTCACTGGAAATATTTGGGAGTGGGATTATAGTATTATTAATTCTAAAAATGAAGTAATTGCCTATATTAGTAAACAATTATTTAATTTTACAGATACATATGTATTAGACATCAAAAACAACTATAATGCATTACGTGTTTTGATGATTGTCTTAGCTATTGATGCTATAAAATGTAATCAAGCATATGCTGCAAGCCAATTTTAACAATTTGTGAAAGCACTATCATTTTACTTTTTTAGTTACAATCATCTTATTATGAAAAAGAACAACATATTAGGTCCTTTTTAAGGATATATTAAAAAACAACATCAAAGTATCTGTTTTTGTTCTAATTTATTATATAAATTAATATTTTTCGTTGACGCTATTAAATTTTTTTTAACATTTATATAGATTTTTTTATTTAAAAAACTTAAAATATGCTTTTTTACCATTTTTTATGCTTACTTTTTTTAATTTTTTTTGATAAAATATAAGTATCAAAGGGGGTTTTATGATGCTAGAAGTTGGCAAAATAATGGTCCATAAAGCTCATGGCATTTGCACAATTAAAGAAATTTTACAAATTGGCGGCAATGACTATTATAAATTAATACCAAATTTTGATGAAAGCATGTCTATTTTTGTTCCAATTAGTAAAGAAAAAGAATTTTTGCGTGAAGTTCTAACTAAAGATCAAGCTGATGACTTAGTCACTTATATGAACAGTATTGATAGTACTATTATTGATGATACTAAAGAACGTCGAGACTCATTTCATAAAAAATTATCATCTGGCAATTTAAAAGAAATAGCGTATATGTGTTACAAACTATATTTACTCAAAAAAGCCAAATTAAACACTAATGCGAAGTTTTGCCTTACCGATAGTGTAATGTTTGATAAAGCCCATAAAATGCTTTTTGATGAACTAGCTCTCGCATATAAAATTGATCGAGACAAAATAGTTGATTTTATTCGTCTCAAATTACAATTAGATAATTAATAACGATAATTAACAACGAAAGACCTTATAGGTCTTTTTTTCATTGTGATTTGTTGATAATGTGGTATAATATCCATACGTTTTGAAAAGAGGTTGATTCTTATGGCAAATGAATGGTACACATTAGATAATGCAGCAAAGATTTTCCCAGCTGTCTATAAGCGTAGTGATACCAATAGTTATCGCCTATCTGCTTTGCTAAAAGAAGATATTAACCCTGCTATTCTAAAAAAAGCCACTATTGATGCCTTGAAAAGATTTCCATCATTATGCGTAAAATTAAAACGTGGGGCTTTTTGGTATTATTTAGAGCATAATTACAACACACCAATAATTGAAGAAGAAGATCCATATCTATTTAATTCCGTTCATATCCATACACATAATGGATTTATGTTTACAGTTTCTTATTTTGGTAGACGCATTTCTCTTGAAATGTTTCATGCCCTAACTGATGGGACTGGTGCTAGTGAATTTTTAAAAACTATTGTTTATTATTATTTAATTCATACTGGTAAAGATATTAAAAACGATGGTAGCGTGCAAACTGATGAAGTTGAAAAGTTATCTGCCGAAACATTGGATGATTTTAATGAAAATTATGAATCTAAAGTAAAAGCGCCAGATAAAGAACCAAGAGCATTTCAAATAAAAGGCAAACACTATAAAGACAATTGGACTGGTTTAGTTCAATTAATTGCCGATGTCGATAATTTAAAACAAGTTGCGCATAAATACGACGCTACTATTACAGGATTAATGGGCGCAGTAATTCTTTATTCCCTTTACAATGTTTATTTTAAAGATAAAAAAACACCTAAACATAATTTAAGATTATTTTTACCAATAAATGCACGTAAATATTTCAATTCTCATTCTATGCGTAATTTTATGCTTTATACACGTACAACTGGTGAATTTAGAAATAAATCGTTAACATTCGAAGATGTTGTGGGTTATGTTAAAGACACACTAAGTAAGGTAAATCGTGATTTACTTATGCGTCAACTTGTATCTAATGTTAATATTGAAAAGAACTTCTTAGTCAAAATATTACCATTACCAATCAAAAACTTTATCATGCGTATTGCTTATAAAATGCATGGTCAAGATTCAAATACCGTTAGTTTTTCTAATTTGGGAAAATTAACAATACCCGAAGATATGTCTCCATTTATTGAAAGATTTGAATTTATGATTGGAGTAAGCAAATTATCTCCAGTCAATATGGGAGCTGTATCAGTTAATAATACTTTTGTATTCTCATATGCTAGTAAGTTTGTTGACCGTGATGTTATCCAGCAAATCGCTTCTAATATGGCTAATCTTGGTATAAAAGTAACTGTAGAGACTAATGATTTGGAGGTGGAATAATATGAAATATTGTCCACATTGTCATGTTGCTATTAACAACGAAAGAAAAAAATGTCCATTATGTTACAAAATACTTGAGGATGATAATAAACCAATGAATTATCAACCTTATCCAAAGAAAAAAATCAAAGAAAAAATGTCTTTGGTGACAAAAATACTTCTTTTTGTCTCCATTGTAGCAATCATTGCTTCCATTATTGTAAATATTTATACTATCGATAGCGAAAACCCATTATATTGGTGTGTCCTTGTTGCTATTGGGGTACCATACATTTGGCTATCTGTCCGCTACGTAATTTTATATCACGGAAATATTCCTACAAAAATATTCTCTGAATCATTATCCACTATGGCAATGGTTATCTTAGTGGAATTATGTGTTTGCTTAGTATCTCGTGTTAATAGAGAAGCTATGTGGTCATTAAATTATGCTTTGCCATCATTACTAATGGCTACTTCTATAGGTATGTTTGTTTTGGCAACAATTAAAAACGAGTTTTATTGTGACTCAATTATGTATTTATTATTCTTATCAATTTTAGAGGGGTTATATTTCTTATTTTATCAATTAGGGTTATTCTTTTATGTTAAATGGATGGCACTTGCGGTCTTAGGAACTGGTATTATTATTCTTATTGCTATGTTTGTTTTTCATTTTAAAGATACCACTGAAGAATTTAAGAAACGTTTTCATTTATAATTATGGCTGTTATACAAGGAAGCAATATCACTAAATATTTTGGATCAGAACTTATTTTTAAAGGTCTTAATTTTAGTGTGAACGAAAAAGAGCGTGTTGCTATCGTTGGACCTAATGGATGCGGAAAATCGACATTAATTAAAATGATAATTGGTGAAGAATCAATATCCGCTAATCCCGCAAATGAGCAACCAGGAGAAATATCAATACCTAAAAACATTGTAGTGGGTTATTTATCGCAAAAAGTAATTAATGATGCAAATAACACTCTTTATGATGAAGCTATTGATGTATTTAAAGATCAAATAAAAAGAGAAAAAGAATTAGAATTGTTAGCCAATAAAATGGCTTTAGAGCCAAATAACGAAGATCTTCACAATGAATATGCGAAAAAACTAAATTATTTTGAAGCAAATGGCGGATATGACTATCATTATTTGATTGAAATGATTTTATTAAAATTTGGATTTAAAAAAGAAGATTTCAATCGTAAAATATCATCTTTTTCTGGCGGTGAAAGAACCAAAATGGCTTTTGCTAAATTGTTACTTATAAAACCAGATTTATTAATACTTGATGAACCAACTAATCACTTAGACATATCCACAATTGACTGGTTAGAAGATTATTTGAAAAACTACCCTGGTACTATATTGTTTGTATCTCACGACCGATATTTTATTAATAGTTTAGCTAATAGAATTTTTGAAATTGAAAATAAAGAATTAAATATTTATAAAGGCAATTATGACCAATATTTAAATGAAAAAAAATTAAGATACGAACTTCAACTTAAAAACTATAATTCACAACAAAAAGAAATTGAAAAGCTTAAAAGATTTATAGAATATTTTAAACCTAAACCTCGTTTTGTAGCGCGCGCTAAAGATCGCGAAAAGAAACTAGAACACATGAAAATAATTGATAAACCTTATGAAGCAAAAACTAGTTTAAAAATTTCTTTTCAAGGAGATAGTTTAAAAGGCAAAAAAATTATGTTATTCACTAATTGCCTTTTTGGTTATGATAAGCCTTTATTTGATGAAGTTAATTTAACTCTTTTTAGTGATGACCATTTAGCTATTATGGGCGATAACGGATGTGGCAAAACCACTATCTTAAAAACTATTATGCATCAAATTAGATTATTAAGTGGCTCTATTGATTTTTTAAGGCCATTAAATATTGGATATTTGGCACAAAATGATTTCAGTTTAGATGATTGCTCTTATACACTTATTGAATATATTCAAAATTCTTTCGAAAATATGTTAGAAAAAGAAATTCGTAACCACTTAGGAAAATTTGGTTTCCATGATGATGATGTTTTTAAAGTAGTTAAAGTGTTGTCCGGTGGAGAAAAAATGCGTCTCATATTAGCAAAATTAGTTTTAAATAATTACGATTTATTACTATTAGATGAACCAACAAACCACCTTGATTTAATTGCTAAAGAAGCTTTAATTAATGCTTTAGAAAGTTACGGTGGAGCGATTATATTAGTATCTCATGACCGTTACTTCGTTGATACTTTAGCTAATAGAATACTTTATATCAGTAATCATAAAACATATTTAGAAGAAGGCAATTACGCTTCTTTAAAAGAAGATTTAAAAGATTTGTTTTTCTCTAATGAAGTCAAAGAAAAAAGAGAAAAGAAAGTAATTACTAAAACTAAAAGTTCTGGACTATCTAAATTAAAATGCGAAGAAAGATTAGAAATCTTAGAAGGAAAAATCAAAGAACTAAAAGATGCGCAATTTTTAGAAGAAAACTATATGGACTCTAAAAAAATGCAAGAATTAGAAACAAAACAAAAACAATTAGAAAAAGAATATGATGAATTATTAGAGTATTATATAAGCAATTTTGATGCATAAAACTACTTTTATTACGGACTATTAATAATTTTTCTTGAAAAACGATTAAAATATGTTATCATTATATATGCGTTTAAGAGGTGAGCGTTATGTTAATTAATGAATTGAAAAAAGCAAGCATGGAAGCTTTAAAAGCAAAAGATAAAGAATCGCGTGCCGCATTATCTGTAGTAATTAATAAATATAATCTTATGAGCATTGAATTAAAGGCTCAAGGAAAAGAAATTTCTGACGCTGATTTAGTGGCAATTATTTCTAAAACTCTTAAAGAATTACAAGACGAAAAAGATGGATTTATCAAAGTAAATCGTCAAGATCGTGTTAGCGCAATCGAAGTGCAAGAAAACACTCTTAAGGCTTATTTACCTAAGATGTTATCAGAAGATGAAATAAAAGAAGAAATTGGAAAATTAGAAGATAAATCAATTCCTTCTATTATGAAACACTTCAAAGCAAACTTTGCTGGCAAAGTCGATATGGGCTTAGTTAACAAAGTCGCTCGTAGTCTCTAGACTCGAGTCATTAGGGGCGTAGTTAAATGGTATAGCAACGGTCTCCAAAACCGTTATTGCGGGTTCGATTCCTGCCGCCCCTGCCATACGAATTATTAGTTCGATTCCAAAAGTGAACCGAACTTTTTATTTTAAAATCAATAATTAGGAGTTCAAATTATGAGTAAATATGAAAAGCTTTGGAATTATATAGCATCTACTTTTTCAAATAAAGAAGTAGACGCATTCGAACTAACATTCGAACAAATTAAAGATATCTTAGGCTTTGATATTGATCACTCATTTTTAAAATATAAAAAAGAACTTCTTGCTTTTGGTTACGAAGTTATAAAAATCAATATGAAAGAACAAACAATATTATTTAAAAAAGTTGCTTAAATTATGTAGGTGAAGTATATGAAGAATTCGACAGAAGAACTAAAAAGCGGAAAGATATTACCATTAGTATTTAAATTAACTATTCCCGCAGTTATTGCGCTGCTTATTACTTTTTTATATAACATCGTTGATCGCATTTATGTTTCAAATATTGAAGTAACAGGAATGGACGCTCTTGCAGCACTTGGGATAGTACTTCCTTTGACTATTATTATTCAAGCTTTTGCTAATTTAATAGGTTTAGGTGGTTCTCCACTTGCCACAATGAAATTAGGAGAAAATGATAAAGAAGAGGCAAATAAAATTTTTAATACTTCATTCGTCTTACTTTTTATATTAGGAATAATTATAAGTGTAATTGTTTATATATTTGCTCAGAATATTGTTGAACTATTTGGTTGTCCTACTAGTGCAGTTAAATACGCGACTAGTTATTTAAAAATATACGGACTAGGCTCAGTGTTTGTCTTATTAGCGCAAGGACTTAATCCATTTATTACCGCACAAGGAAAATCACTTATTGCCATGCTATCCATATTAATTGGTGCAATCATTAATATCGCTTTAGATCCATTATTTATATTTGTTTTTAAAATGGGTGTTGATGGAGCAAGTTTAGCCACAGTTATATCACAGTTTATTTCATTTGTTTGGATTATTATTTATCTACACTCTAAAAAAAGTATATTTCGCATAAATTTAAAACATTTTCAATTTGATAAAAGACGCATTTTAAAAATATTATCATTAGGGTTATCACCATTTATTATGACTATTACTGAATGCGCTATTCAAATTGTCTTTAATAACAATTTAAAGTGGGCCACTAATGACGACGCTAATTATACTGCTGCTCTTACAATTATGCTAAGTGCTTTGCAATTAATCTCATTGCCATTAAATGGCCTTGGTTATGGTATGCAGCCATTTGTAAGTTATAATTATGGAGCAGGTAATGCCAAAAGATTAAAGGAAGGCATTAAAGATGTAACTATTATTGCTTTTTGTTATGCCATTGTTGTTTGGTCATTATCACTATTTTTTCCAAAAATATATGCTTTAATATTCTCCGCTAGTGAAGAAGTTAGTGATATTGTCATAAAATACACACCATTATTTTTAATGGGTTCTATTATGTTTTTCGTACAAATGACTTTACAAAACATCAACGTAGCTTTAGGACAAGCAAAATCTGCACTTGTTTTAGCAGTTCTAAGAAAAGTTATTATTCTTATTCCTTTATGCATTATTTTAACGCATACAATTGGTTTTAAAGGTGTATATATGTCGGAAGGTATCGCTGACTTTGTTGCGGGAATAATTACTACTATCGTTATTTTTACTACTTTCCCACGCGTATTTAAAAAGCGTGAAGATGAAGTTAAAAAGCAAAAGCAAAACAATCTAGATTTAAATTAGAATAATCATAAATTGTCACATTTTTTATATCAAAATAGCCACCAATTTGTTAAAATAATGGTGGTGATTTTATGAGCGATTTTTTTAATGAATATCTATCTCCATTAGGAATTATAAAGTTAGAAAGTGATGGGGAATACCTTACTGGTTTATGGTTTGATAACTCAAAAGATAGTAACAAGCATATGAAAAATAATGAATATAAAGATTTACCAATTTTTGATGAAACAAAAAAGTGGCTAGATATTTATTTTAGTGGCACAAATCCTAGTTTTACACCAAAATACAAAGTTAAAACTACCGAATTTCAAAAAAATGTCAATGAAATAATGTTTAAAATCCCATACGGCAAAACTATTACTTATAATGATATTGCTAAAGAAATTGCTAATGCACGAGGCATTAAAAAAATGTCCGCTCAGGCCGTTGGACACGCTGTCGGAGCTAATCAAATATGTATTATTATTCCTTGCCACCGTGTAATGGGCGCTAATAACAATGTAACTGGTTATGGCGGAGGAATTCTTAATAAAATCAAACTATTAGAAATAGAAGGCATTGATACAAGTGCTTTTGTAATGCCAAGGAAATAATTATTATGAATAGATGTAAATGGTGTAATCTAAATAATCCTATATACGTCACTTATCATGATCAGGAATGGGGATTATTAAATACTGATGAAAGATATTTATTAGAAATGCTTATTTTAGAATCATTTCAAGCCGGTCTATCTTGGGAATGTATCTTAAATAAAAGAGACTCATTTAAAAAAGCTTATGATAATTTTGATATTAATAAAATTATAAATTATGACCAAGTAAAAATTAATGAATTAATTAATAATAAAGGTATTGTTAGAAACAAAAGAAAAATAATAGCAAGCATTGAAAACGCCAAAATATTTAAGCAAATACAAAATGAATTTGGGTCTTTCTATCAATATTTATGTACCTTTACTAATGGCGCTACATATTGTGAAATAGGTTTAACAACAAATGAACTATCCGATAAAATATCTCTTGATTTAATATCTAGAGGTATGAAATTTGTTGGTAGCACTATTATTTATTCATATTTGCAAGCTGTTGGTATAATTAATTCCCATGAAAAGGAATGCTTCTTATACTATAAAAATTAGGAGGATGAAACTATGAATTTATTACAATTAATTGTTCCGAAAAGTAAGTGTCAATATTTATTAACTTCTACAACTTTAAGACAGGCTTTAGAAAAATTTAAATACCATCGTTACGCGACAGTGCCTATTCTTGATAGTGAAGGCCGTTTTTTTGGCACTTTATCAGAAGGAGATTTACTTGAACTTATAACTAACAAAGATATATTTAATATTAAAGAATATGAAAATATAACTATTAAAGATATTAACTTACATCGCAGTTACAAAATGTTAAATATAAATTGCACTTTTGATGAACTAGTGAACTTATCATTAGACCAAAGTTTTGTTCCAATCGAAGATGATCGAGGTTTTTTCATTGGAATTATAAAGCGTAAAGAAATAATTGAAAAATTATCGAACAAATAGATTTTTAGGGGAAATGCTGTATGAATTATATCGTTTATGTCACAAATAATAAAAAATTTGGTGTAAAAAAAGAAGGAGGTAATCGCGCTACTAAAACATTCGACAAGAAAAGTGATGCACTTAAATATGCTCAAGCACTTGCTAAAAAAAGTGGCGGAAAAGTTATTGATAAAACTTCTTCTTTAGAAACGAAAGTTAATAAAGAAATTAAAAAGACAAAACGAAAAGCTAAAAATAAAGTTAAAAAATTTATTATTTCTTTAATAGTATTCCTTATTACAAGCGCAATTGGATATATTAGTTATTATTATTTTTATGACGATACTCTCAATGCAAAGAAACAGGCTGTTCTAGGTGTTACTTACGACGATTTGCAATTCCACTTTATGCAATTAGGAAACAATAAAAATGGTGACGCCATTTATATTAAAGCAGGTGATATCGATATTTTAATTGATGCAGGCGTAAGTGATACAACAACCATTCGAAAATATATGAATCCTTATATAACAGATAACAAATTAGAATACGTAATCGTTACTCATGCAGATTATGATCATATTGCAGGATTTTATGACTCAAGAAATGGGATTTTTAATAAATATAAAATAGATACTATTATTGATTTTGCTTATACAACCAAAGAAAATAATGGTAAAACTCCATATAGTAAATATTTGGCTGCACGTAATCACGCCGTTTCTAAAGGAGCAAAACACTATACCGCTAAAGAGTGTTATAATGAAGAAAATGGTGCCTCTCGAACATATAATTTAACAAATGATATATCATTTGAAATATTATGGAACAATTATTATTTTGAAAATACCACCGATAGCGAAAATGATTATTCTGTTATTACAAGGTTTAAATATAAAGAACAATACTTTTTATTTACTGGTGATTTAGAAAAAGATGGAGAAGCAAAATTTGTTGAACATTATAAAAAAGAAAACTTTCCTAGTGTTGAATTATATAAAGCCGCTCATCATGGTTCTAAAACTTCATCTAATGATGATTTCCTAAATCTTATTAATCCGTCTATTAGTGTTGTATCATGTTCAGCAGGTAATCCACAATACACACAAAAATATCTAAACACCTTTCCAACTCAAGAATATATTAATCGTATCGCTAAACATACTGATCAAGTTTATGTTACTTCATTATATAGTGAAAATGGCGAAAAACCACTAAATGGCAATATCGTTGTTTCTTCAAATGGAACTAGTGTCGCGGTATCTTGCACTAATAACACAACTAAACTTAAAGATAGTGAATGGTTTAATTCTAATGTTGATATTACTGAAACAAAAGAACTTCCTGACAAAAATCATAAAAGCGTTGAAACAGTTAAGTGGCGCACTTGGCCAGAATAAAAGAAGGGTTCAAAGCCCTTCTTTTTATTTTGTCTTCCAAGTCCTTGGAACAAATAAAGCAATCATTGGGAATAATTCTAGACGACCTGTGATCATTGTTAAAGAAAGAATAAATTTTGAGAAATTGGAAAATCCTGCAAAACTACCCATTGGTCCAACAACATTAAGACCAGGTCCAATATTTGATATACAACTTAATGTTGCGGTAAAATTCGTTACTAAATCAAAGCCATCAAATGAAATAATAAATGTTACAAAGAATAATAAAGCCACATATACAATAATAAAGCTTTCTGCACCTTTAACAACTTCATCATCAACGATTTGTCCACTATCTTTGATTAATTCAACCTTACGTGGGTTAATCATTGTACGAACTTTTTGTACTATTGATTTAAATAATAAATTAATTCTTGACAATTTTATTCCTCCACCGGTAGAACCAGCACATGGTCCAGTAAGCATAAGAAGAATAATTACCATTAAGCACACTGGTGGCCAATATAACGAATAATCAGTTGTGGCATATCCTGTCGTGGATACAATTGAAGCCACTTGGAATAATGAATGACGGAAACATTCTTCAAAATTATTATATTCTGGTATCTTCTTAACAAATAAAGTAATAGCAATAAAGAATGTAGATCCTAAAACTAATACAATATAAGTACGTAATTCTTCATTTTTCCAAACTGATTTAAATTTACCAATTAATAAGAGATAAAATAATGTAAAATTAACACCAAATAAAATCATAAATATTGATATTACGTATTGTGAGTAAATGCTATAAGAAGCACAACCAGTATTTAAAAGTGCAAATCCCCCAGTACCTGCTGTTCCTAAAGTAATACATATACTATTAAATAAATCCATTTTTTCATCTCGACCAAAGACTAAAAATAAAAATTCAATTATTGTTAATCCCATATATATTAAATACAAGATTCTTGCTGTCGCGGATACTTTTGATACTAATTTACCGACTGATGGTCCTGGTGATTCGGCGCGAAGAATATGCATGTTTGATCCTTCTTTATCATCAGGAAGAACTGCTAAAATAAAGACAATAACACCCATTCCACCAATCCAATGGGAGAATGAACGCCAAAATAATATACTATGTGATAAAGCTTCAACATTAGTACAAATTGATGCGCCTGTTGTTGTAAAACCCGAAGACATTTCAAAGAATGCATCAAAGAAGTTTGGAATTTCTTTACTAATTACTAGCGGTAATGCTCCAACCACTGCTACGATAATCCACGATAATGCAACAATAATAAATGATGCTCGCGGTAATATTTTTTTACTTTTTGGTTTAGGAATATTTAATAATAATCCAACAATGAATGAGCCTAATGCCGTAATAAAGAAAGCAAATAATGTTGTATTCCATGGTTCTTTATAAATTACACCAACTAATAAAGGAAGAAGTAACAATATAGCTTCTATCTGAAGAACCTTTCCGATAATATTTAAAATATTCTTGTAATTCATAATAATTATCCTAAGATTTCTACTAAATCTTCTAAATATGGGTCAGTAGTAATAACAATTACACTATCGCCTAGATGGATTTCTGAATTACCATTAGGAATAATAACTTCATTATCACGAATGATACCAGCGATTAAAATATTTTTCTTCATTTTTAAATTTTTAAGTGGTTTATCAATTAATTTAGATTTCTTTTTAACTACGAATTCTAATGCTTCAACACGTTGGTCAACTAATTTATAAAGTGTTTGAATATTAGAACCACGGTTATTAACTTTGGCACGAATATAAGAAATAATTTGATTAGCAATAATTTCACGAGGAGAGAATACACTAGCCATACCGATTGTTTCCATCATACTATTTAATGTCGAATTATTTACTTTAGTAATAATCTTTTTGGCATTATGTTTACCCGCAAACATTGAAACGATAATGTTTTGTTCATCCATACCAGTAAGAGCTAAAAATGCATCAATTTTTTCAATTCCTTCATCTTCAAGGACAGTCTGATTTGTACCATCGCCTTCAATAATATCGATTTTAGAGAATCTCTCACTTAAACTTTGACATACATCAGGTTTCTTTTCAATTAATTTAATGTTATATTTATTTCTACTTACTAATTCGCAAAAATAATACGAAATACGTCCCCCACCGATAATCATAATATTATGTAATCTTTCCATCTTTTTAAATGCTTTTTGGAAAAATGTTAATAAATCTTGGTGTGCAGCAGCAACGTGAATTTTATCGTTTGCTTTTAAAATAAAGTTACCAACAGGAATAATAACTTCTTTATCTCTTTCAACAGCGCAAACTAATACTTTTAATTTATATTTATTGGATAACTCAAATAAGCTACATCCATTTAAAATACTATCTGCTTCAACTCGAAGTTCCACTAATTCCATTTTGCCTTTAGCAAAAACTTCAACTTTTAAAGCATTAGGAAGAGTAAGATTACGTGAAATAAATTTAGCAGCTTCATAATCAGGATTAATAGTCATTGATAAACCTAAGTCATCTTTCATAAAATCAAGTTGTTTTAGGTATTGAGGATTACGAACACGAGCTATCGTATCAGAAGCGCCTAATTTATGAGCAATAAAACAAGATAATAAATTGACTTCATCGCTTGAAGTTACCGCGATTACCAAATCAGCATCTTGAACGCCAGCTTCTTTTTGTATTTCCACACTAGCGCCATTACCAACAATTCCCATAACGTCATATGTATCAACCATTTGGCTAACAACACGTGAATCACAGTCAATAATAGTAATGCTATGTCCTTCTTCAGACACGTTTCTAATTATTGATTGACCAATTTTACCATTACCGATTACAATAATTTTCACGATTTCACCTTCATTCCAAATAACGTATATATCATATCAAATTTCTAACTATTAATCACGAAAAATATTTTGAACAAAATTACTTATTTATGTTTATTTTTTTTCTTACACATTGGACAATTTTTAGAAGAACAAGAGCAACTACATTTATCTTCCTTGATATAGAAATAAATAGCAAGGGCCAATATTATAATGATTATTCCTAAAATAATCCAAGAAATTAAATTCATTTACATCACCCCAAATAAATGGAATATCAAGCTGAATACACCAGCAAAACACCAAGCTATAACTAATTGGAATAACGCTATGCCTAGTGCCCATTTTTGTCCTAATTCTCTACGAATTGATGACAATGCCGCAACACAAGGAGTGTATAATAAACAGAAAATTAATAAACAAAATCCAGCATAAGGATTAATAGCTTCTGCAATTGCGGCTTCGCTTCCAAAAAGAACAATAAGAGAAGATACAACGCCTTCCTTAGCAAGAATTCCTGAAATCAAAGAAGTAACAACGCGGTAATCACCAAATCCTAATGGTTTAAATATAATTGCAATTGCGCCAGAAATAACCGCTAACATACTTTTAGAAGCATCATTAACCATAGTTAACTTAAAATCAAATGTTTGTAAAAACCATATCGCAATTGTAGCAATTAATATCACTGTAAAAGCACGTTTTAAAAAATCCTTAACTTTTTCCCATAATAATTGTCCAACATTTTTCATACCCGGCATACGGTAATTTGGTAACTCCATAACAAATGGTATAGCCTCACCTTTAAAGACAAATTTCTTTGATAAAAAGGCCACTAAAATACCGATTAAAATACCTAAAACATATAATCCAATTGTCACTACCCAAGCCCATTTGTCAAAAAATATTACTGATAAAAAACTATATATTGGTAATTTAGCTGAGCAACTCATAAATGGAGTAAGCATAACAGTCATTTTACGGTCACGATCAGAAGACAATGTCCTAGTTGCCATAACACCAGGAACCGTACAGCCAAAGCCAATAAGCATTGGAACAATTGATTTACCAGATAAACCAATTTTACGCAACATTTTATCCATAACAAATGCTACACGTGCCATGTATCCACTATCCTCTAATAAAGATAAAAAGAAGAATAAAACAACAATAATTGGAAGGAATGAAACTATGCTACCAACACCTTTAAATAATCCATCTATTACTAAAGATTGAAGTACTGGCTCAACCTCCCATTTAACAAATGCATTAGCAACTACATCACTTAATGCTGTTATCCCAGTATCTAGAAGTTTTTGTAAAGCCGCTCCAAATACATTGAATGTCAAAAAGAAAACTAACGCTAAAATCAAAATAAACATCGGAATTGCTGTATATTTTCCAGTTAAAATCCTATCAATTTTTTGACTACGAATATGTTCTTTAGATTCATGTGGTTTATAAACACATTCATCACAAACCTTTTGAATAAAACTATAACGCATATCCGCAATCGCAGCACTACGATCTAAACCACGTTCCTCTTCCATCTGTTTAACAATATGCTCAATCATTTCCAGTTCATTTTGTGACAAATTTAAACTATCAATGATTAGTTTATCATTTTCAATAACTTTAGTTGCCGCAAAGCGAAGAGGAATGTTGGCTCTTTTGGCGTGATCTTCAATCAAATACATAATACCATGAATTGCACGATGAACTGCGCCATTATGTTCAGATTCATCACAAAAGTCCATAACTGCCGGTTTTTCTTGATAATAAGCCACATGAATTGCGTGTTCGATTAATTCACCAACACCTTCGTTATTTTTAGCCGAGATAGGAACAACTGGTATTCCTAACATTTTTTCCATTTTATTTATGTCAATAAATCCACCATTTCCAGTCATTTCATCCATCATATTAAGCGCTAAAGCCATAGGAATATTTAGTTCCATTAGTTGAAGTGTTAAATACAAATTTCGTTCAATTGCCGTAGCGTCAGTAATATTAATTATACCTTTGGGATGCTCATTCAAAATAAAATTTCTAGAAACAATTTCTTCATCACTATATGGTGATAAAGAGTATATTCCTGGTAAATCAGTAACTAATGTATTTTCATGATTTAGTATAGCGCCACTTTTTTGATCAACAGTAACACCCGGAAAATTACCAACGTGCTGATTCATACCAGTTAGTTGATTAAACAAGGTGGTTTTTCCACAATTTTGATTACCCACTAATGCGAAAGTAATTTTTTCGTCTTTATCAAGAGGATGTTCATTAGTATGGTCATGGTATTTACCATATTCACCTAAACCTGGATGCTCCTCTTTAATTGGTTTTTTAGCATCATTTTTTTCAACTTTTTTTATATAAGGTTCTGTTACTTCAATTTGTTTAGCATCATCAATACGTAATGTTAATTCATATCCATGAATCCTTAATTCCATTGGATCGCCCATTGGGGCTAATTTTTCTAATTTTAATTCTGTTCCAGGTATAATACCCATATCAAGAAAATGCTGTCTTAAAGAGCCGGTAGCACCAACTGATATAACTTTAGTTGTTTGACCAGGCTTTATCTCATTAAGTTTCATGATAACTCCATCAATCTTAAAAATTTACATTTATAAATAAATGTATTCGATTTCTTTTCTATTATACATTATAAAGTTTAACTTGAATAGAACTTTCAAAATAATACGCAAAAAAGGAAGTCGTGATCGACTTCCTTTAGACCTATTAAATTAGTAATTATAATTATTTAGCTGCTAATGTTTGAGCAACAGAAACTGCAACTGCAACAGTAGCACCAACCATTGGGTTATTACCCATACCGATTAATCCCATCATTTCAACGTGAGCTGGAACAGATGAAGAACCGGCAAATTGAGCATCAGAGTGCATACGACCCATTGTATCAGTCATACCATATGAAGCAGGACCAGCAGCCATATTATCTGGGTGTAATGTACGTCCTGTACCACCACCAGAAGCAACTGAGAAATATTTCTTTCCTAATTCATTGCATTCTTTCTTATATGTACCTGCAACTGGATGTTGGAAACGAGTTGGGTTAGTTGAGTTACCAGTAATAGAAACATCAACGCCTTCTAAGTGCATAATAGCAACACCTTCACGAACATCATCAGCGCCATAGCAACGAACTGCTAATCTATCAGGATTATTGCCATATTTTGTTTCTTTAACGATTTTTACTTTACCTGTGAAATAGTCAAATTCTGTTTCAACATGAGTAAATCCGTTAATTCTTGAGATAATTTTAGCAGCATCTTTACCTAAACCATTTAAAATAACTCTTAATGGTTCTTTACGAACTTTATTAGCTTTTTTAGCAATACCAATTGCGCCTTCAGCAGCAGCAAATGATTCGTGTCCTGCTAAGAAAGCGAAACATTTTGTATCTTCAGTTAATAACATAGCACCTAAATTACCATGTCCTAAACCTACTTTACGATCATCAGCAACTGATCCTGGAATACAGAATGATTGTAAACCAACACCAATCCATCTTGCAGCTTCAGCAGCATCTTTTGCATTATTTTTAATTGCAAGAGCAGCACCAACTGTATAAGCCCAGCAAGCATTTTCAAAACAAATTGTTTGAATGTCTTTAACCATTTTATAGACATCTAAGCCTTTGTCTTTACAAATCTTTTCAGCTTCTTCGATAGAGGCAATACCATTATCGTTTAAGCATTTATTAATTTGGTTAATTCTTCTTTCATAACCTTCAAATAAAGCCATTGTATAATCCTCCTATTCCTTACGTGGGTCAATAAATTTGACACCATCGTTATATCTACCATATTGTCCTTTTGCTTTTTCAAGAGCAACTTCAGGTGAATCACCTTTCTTTAAGAAATCAGTAAATTTACCTAAAGATAAATATTGATAACCAATAATTTCGCTATTTTCATCTAAAGCAATAGAAGTGATATATCCTTCTGTTAATTCAAGGTAACGAGGACCTTTTTCTTTTGTTGAGTAAATTGTACCAACTTGTGAGCGTAAACCTTTTCCTAAGTCTTCAAGGCCAGCACCAACATCTAATCCGTTTTCAGAGAAAGCAGATTGAGTTCTACCATAAATAATTTGTAAGAATAATTCTCTCATAGCTGTGTTAATAGCGTCACATACTAAGTCAGTATTAACAGCTTCAAGAACTGTTTTACCAACGATAGCTTCTGATGCCATAGCAGCGGAATGAGTCATACCTGAACAGCCAATGGTTTCAATCAATGCTTCTTCGATAATTCCGTTTTTAACGTTTAAAGTAAGTTTGCATGCGCCTTGTTGTGGAGCACACCAGCCAATACCATGTGTAAAACCGCTGATATCTTCAATCTTTCTTGAGTATACCCATTTTCCTTCTTCAGGAATTGGAGCACAACCATGAGAAGCACCGCAGTTAACTCTGCACATGTTTTCTACATCTTTTGTAAATTGCATAAAATATTTCTTCTCCTCCATATGTAATTTTCGATAACATTATAAATTATTTGTTAAAACATTTAAAGAGTTATTTAACTAATAAGTTAACTAACTGCTTTCATTAAAAAAATTATTTTACCTTTTCAAAAGTTACTTTCATTCTTCCATTTAATTCAGTTGACCTAACAAGAGTCCAACCATCGTTAATGTGTTCTTTAATAATTTTATCTAAGTCATCTTTAGAAACTAAAATTGTTTTTGACTTTATATCTTTTACTAATATTGCTTTTATTTGTTCGTCAGTTAATTTCATCTTTATTGTGCCTCGCTACATTTATGTATTTTCATATAATTAGTGGGACGATAAATATTGTTGTTTTAATTATTTTGCAACCATTCTTTTAAACTTGTTACTTCGTCCCATCATCAGTTACATATTTATAAATTGAATCTTTGATACAAAAAATAAACCTTTTTAAATTTGCTAAGTGATTTTTCTTTGAATCAAAAATCAAAGTGTCTTCATCATATAAACATTTATCAAGTCCATAATATCTTCCAGTTTATCAAATGCAAAAGAGATAATTTGAGCCACAGTGGCTCTATTATCTTTTGTTTTTTTGAATGATGCATTTAAGAAATAAGATTTTCTAGATCTTTTTTATCCCACAATTTATCAAACAATCACTTACTCAATTGATTTAAAATATTGGACCTTTTTAATTCCACCTACTTTTTTTATAAATTCATAAACTCTTCGCAATTTATTATAGCGCAAAAGCAATATTTCACAACAATCGCACTTACTTTTTTATGAGTTCTTGTTTTTTTCATAGTTAAATATTTCAATTTTAATAAAAAGGCAATATTCAAAAACCTTTTCATATTATACAATTTTTAATCGTGGATTTAAGGAATGACATTCAATTTTACAACAGTCAATATCTAAATCCGTATGAATATTCACTAAATGTAGGTTCAAATATGGGTGTCATCTTTTGGACTAAAACTTGCTGAATTATTCCATCAACAACTGTTGGAACACCTAGTTTTCTTACTCCACCGTTTGGCTTTGGTATCTCTATTCTTCTTACTGGAAGAGGTTAAATTTAGTGGAATAGTAACTAACTATTACGGTCGTTTGTGATTTTAGAATGTTATGTTTCCTCATCACAAGTTAATCGCCTTATATCAAGTTTCTTTTCGTTACCCAATCTATTTGCTACGCGCTTCTTTCATCTCATACCTCGCGATACTAGACTTGCGTTTCACTATGTAGTTATAACGACATTCCTACTCGGGACTTTCACCCTTTAGATATATATCGTGCCCGTCATACATAAAAAAACCACGACAATTAAGTCGTGGACGTGAATCATTTTGATTCACTTTTGTTCAGATTTAATTATTTCATATTATTCAATTACGTATTGTTTAATAGTTAATTCTACAATATTAGATTTAATACTACCATCAGCGCTTTGAGCTTGAAGTTTAACTACACCTGCTGTTCCAGTTGATTTAATTTTGAAATCATGGAAGAAATCACTTTTATCGATATAAACTAAACTTGCATCACCTTCAACAACAACAAGTTTAATTCCATCTTTAGAAGCACCAATTGGACCAACAGTAATATCAGCTGTAGTAAGATATTTACTGCCCTCTAAATTATTATCAATAATAGTTTGTGCTAATTCTAAAGTAATATTTTCTAAAGAAGTAACTTTCTTTGTGGCTTCAGTTACCATGATAATATAACCTTTTTTATTAATTTTTGTTGAATATGTACCATAAACAATTGCTTTTACATTTGATGATTCTAATGGCTTTAAATATAAACTATTATCATATCCTAAGAAATAATATTCAGTACCTGGTTCATCACCATCAGGAAGCGTAAAGTAACCTTTACCCATAGGAATTCCGTTCTTCTTAATAAATTTATCAACAGTAAGTTCAACTTCAATAGCTTTACCGTTTTTTAATTCCCCATCAGTAAAGTTCTTAAAATCTGATTGATTAACTTTAGTATAAGTAGTAGCAATTTCTTTTTTATCTAATACTTTAAATTTAGAATCGCTGATTGAAGGGAACTTTCTAGCGTTATCAACATAGGTAATTGTAGTACCACTTGCTGCGACATAATCGCCAATTTTTATTCCTTGTGGATAATAATCATCTTCGGTTTTACAAAATAAATAACCAGAATTATCTTGAATTAATACACCATCTCTATAGAAACCTAATATTTTTCCTGCTGCTGTAACTTCAGCGCCGATTTCCATAGTTCTAATAGAACTTATTGAAGAATATTCTCCTTCAGTAACGATAATTTCAATTGGCATACTTACTTTATCACCGACTTTAGCAACAATAGTAACTTGGCCAGGTTTAATACCTTTTAAAGTGTTACCTTCAAGAGTAGCAAATTCATTACCTTTAATTATTTCAAAAGTAGGAGTGCCAGTTAATCCTTCTGGTAAAGTAGCAGATAAAGTAATGGTTTGATCTTGAGCTACTTTAGAATTACTAGCAACACAAATAATATTATTTATATCTTTTGATTCATTATGAATAATGGTTCCTTCATCAGTTAAATCAATGGATACTGTATTTCTATAATTAGTGAAATTGCCTTCAAGAGTTACATAATCTCCAGCTTCTATTTTTTGTTTATTCCAATAAGATTTAACTGTGCTTACATTACCATATTTATTAAATTTAGCTTGATAATTGGTAGACCCATAAGTGAAGTTGAAGATTGCGTCTTTAGCACCTGTTTGTTCAGCACTTGAAAAATCTCCTGTTATATACTTACCTGTAATTTTAATACGTGACCCAGCTAATTTTGGGGAAGCATTATATGCGATAATATCGGCTTCTTTTTTAACTTCATAACATAAAGGTTCTTGAACGGTCATGTTAGATTTAAGAACACATGCATCTTCGATAAAAGAACCACTAACGTTGCCTGCAAGTTGTAATCCATAATTACCATTATCTACTTGGGCAGTTACTAAAACAGCTTTATTCATAACTACACGGCCATTTTCAAAACCATCTCCTGGATTACCTGCAGTTTCAAGTCTATTCATGTTATAAACATAAAAACCATTTTTACCATCCATTAAATAGAAAGTATTACCATAAGAAGCAGTAACGATACCTCTAACAGTGACTAATTTACCATTATAATTGTCGACATTGTCCTTAATGTCCTTAATTCTTAATACTTCTTTAGATTCAAATTCAAATGGTGTTTCTTCGTATCCATCTTTAGAAATAATACCAGCAACGGTACCTTTATCTAATAAAATAATATCGTTCCCTTTTGTATAAGCAAAATCTCCACCTTTTCTAATATCAATTTTGAAATCTGTTATTTCTAAACCGTTTTCATCTTTAACAACTGTTTTGATAGTTTCACCATGGAATAATTTTCCTTCAAAAGAAACATTTAATTTAAGTAAAACTGCTTCATTAATATCGAATTCAGTTTCATAAGAATTGTAGCCTTCTTTACTGATTTGAATTTTAACGTGCCCTTTACCATTTAAAGAAATTTTATTACCATCTATAGTAATAAATTCTTTACCTTCAAGGATTTCAATTTTTGCGTTTTCAACTACGTTTCCATCCTGATTTTTTACATTAATAATAATTATTTGTCCAACTGATTTTTCACCTTCTAAGGTTACTAATAAAGTCTTTTTGTTAGACTCTACTGTTGTATTGCTTCCGGTAGCATCACCACAACTTGTTATAGAAATTGCACCAACTACGCTTAGTGCGCATAATAGCGAGAGCGTTAATAATCTTTTTTTCATATATTCCTCCTTTTAATTTTTTAAATAAATTAAGCAATGCATTTCGTAATATATTACAATGAATTCTACTAAATTTTATAAAATTTTACAAGTGATTAGTTATAAAAATAATACTTTTTTGCAAGTTTTTACATTAGCTTTCTTTTATAAAATTCAATTGAAGGGACATTCCAATCAAGACAACTCCATTCAATTTCTATATATCCTTCTTTTTTGATAATTTTTGCAAGTTTAAAGAAGAATTCTTTTCCTTATCCTTGATGACGATAATTAGGTTTAATAAATAGATCTTCTAAATCCACTTTTACATTAGCAGAAAATGAAAAAAAATGGGATAAGATATTGCATACCCAATATCTTATCCTTTATCATTTTCCGCAATAAGCACAGTTGCAACTGACTTTTCAAAAAGTTAGTAGCATAACATTTCAATAGAACCAGTCATATTATTAGGCCTTTTTTCATAAATAGCTAAGCCATTTATTAATTCGTAAAACAAATTAATATCTTCTTTTGTTGCTTTTCTTATAATTAAATTTTCATTTTTCATACTATACTCCTAAAAGATAATTATATTAATAAATTAATATTAAGAATTAAATTTTCTTATTTGCTTTTTCATATTTAACGACTTTATTCAACAGCTTTCAGACTCTCATTCATCTTTGTTTTTACTATTTTCGGTCTAAGCATTAGCGTTACAAGTAAAGTAAACCCAAAAACGATAAACGGAATCATGAGCCACATAAACCAACTGACATTTCCTACTGTTCCGAACCCTATCGTTTTGAACACCAGCGTTGCAAGTCCTATTCCCACAGGATAGCCGAGTAAAATGCCAAAAAACGTACTTATATATATTTCTCGATAGATGTATCCACATATTTCCATGTCGTGGTAACCGAGTACCATGAGCGTTGCTATTTCTCTTTCTCTTTCGCTTATATTTATTGTCGTAAGAGTGTTTATTACAACCATAGTTAGAAGCCCGGCAAAAGCAACGACCACTATCGCTATACCGATAATCGCAGGCGAACCGAAATTACCAAAAAGACACATGTCGAGAAGAGCAAGTCCAGCAAAAACGAGTCCCGTTGAAACGGCTACAGATACAAGCATCATGAAAAATCTCGTTTTATACCTAAAAACGTTTCTCATTGAAGATTTATACTTAAACGAAAGTCGTTTCCATATAAAAGGAATTCTCTCAAGTAGTATTCTTTTACCTTTTTTCGGCGGCTTTGGACGTAAAAGATCGGCGGGAGCGTTATTAGCAAGCCGCATTCCAATGGAAAATACCACCATTAACGTAACCGCTATAATTACGCCAAGCGATATAAAATAATAACTCGGATTAACCACTACCGATATTGGGGGCATAACATAACTATAACCAAAAACAAAACATATCAACCAAGAAACGCCGTACCCGACAAAGAAGCCGACTCCCCCGCCGACAGCAAGCGCGACAAGTGCAAAGAAAACATATCTCAGTACGATACTCTTCGAACTATATCCGAGCGTTTTAAGGCAAGCAATTTGCGAGCGTTCTTCATCCATAAGCCGCATCATAGAGGATAACACAACGAGAAGTGTTACCCCAATAAAAATCACCATTAAAATATTTCCTATTCCACGCACTTTGTTTGTGCTTGCAATAATCGATTTAAAACTATAATTATCATAAAGCGTGATTATGCGTATATCTTCGCCTAAAAGTTTCGTAAGTTCATTCTTTTCTTTCTCAACGTATTTTTCATAAGTATAAGAAAAAGATTTGAATAAATCCCGATTTTTCCCTTTTATATACAAATCGCCTTTTGGCATAATTGTGCATATTTCTCTAGGACAATACAAGATATTTTGAAGTAGGTCGAGTTTATTTATATCAGACATATTATCGGGGATTTCGGTATCTTCTGGGTTGTTATAACTCGGCTCTCCGTCCTTGCCGAACGTAAGAGGGCTTCGCACTATCCCTTTAATAGTAACATTTATTTTGTATTCCCTCGGCAAATTTAACGCTGAAGCAATATCTATTTCAACTTGTTGGCCTATAGAATACCCTTTTATTATATTATCCTTTTCTTCTGCATAAACGCAGTTTACGTCATCGACTGTTATTCTCTCGCCTTCTACGAGTTCAAATGTATTGATTTTCGTGTTTTCAAGGTCAAGAAAATATAGTCGAAGTGATCTTTTCTTTTCCATCTGAATATCGATGGACATCCCCTCTTCGACATTACCATCTCCATAATGATTTTTTACTACGGAGATTTGTTCATCAGTAAATCTTCCAGTTTTGCTCTTCACGATAAAATCGCTTACGTTTTGTTTTGTATAATAATTCTCGATGCTGTCTTTAATCATATCTGTCGGCGAGCCAATTCCTGATATAAAGCCTACTGATATAAGAACAATACCGCAAAGAGAAAGTAGACGTATTAGATGCTTTTTAAACATCCTGCGAACTGTTTTCAAGTATGTTTTCACCATTCTATCTCCTCAATCGATTTCGGATTGTCATTTGTTTTGATGCTTTCTATTCTTCCGCTTTTTATCCTTATTACCTTATCTGCCATATCTTTAAGCGCGGCATTATGCGTTACGACGATAATGAGTTTTTTGCGTTCACGAGACAAATCTTGTAAAAGTTTCAATATTTTTTTTCCGGTAATATAATCAAGCGCCCCAGTTGGCTCGTCACATAATATCAACTTCGGATTTTTGGCAATCGCACGAGCAATCGAAACTCTTTGCTGTTCACCTCCGGATAATTCCGCAGGAAAATTGTTCAATCTATCCGCAAGTCCGACCGATTCAAGTACCATTCTTGGATTAAGATGATTGTCGCATATTTCAACGGCAATTTCTACATTCTCAAGTGCAGTAAGATTAGGCATAAGATTGTAAAACTGAAAGACAAAACCTACATCGTAACGTCGATAATCGGTCAATTTCTTTTTATTGAACGAAGTTACATTTTGCCCATCAAGATCAATCTCTCCGCTAGTTGCCGTGTCCATTCCGCCTAAAAGATTTAAAAGAGTAGTTTTGCCCGCTCCGGACTCGCCGAGAATCACTACAAATTCGCCTTCATTCAAATCAAACGTAACATCTTCTACGGCAGGTACAGTCAAAGAACCGGTATGATATTCTTTTCTTACGTTTTTCAAAGATAATATTTTCATAGTTGCCTCCTTTTTATATTTTTTTAATCGTTGAGATTTAAAGAAAAAGTTATTTTCAATTACACAAAATAATAGCAGCGCACATACAAATTTTGTTTGAATAATCTTAGTATCGTTCTCTTAATCTATCACATTGCAAATAACCATCTAATATTATTTTTTCTTCTATTTTTCAATGTTTTTCCCTCGATTAAAGTTGATTTTCTTTTCCCAAATTTTTACGAGTTGTTATTTTTGATATTTTTGCTGCACACCAAATTTTTATGCGTGCTTATAGCATTCATAAGTATGCCATAATTAAATTTGATTTAGCAACCATCATATCACAGTTTTCGGAAAGCAATTTGTTGTTTTTTTCCATAATTGCAGGATAGTTAATGTTAATAATTATGCTATTCAAATTATTCACCACTATATATAAAATTATATCATTTTTCTTAAAAAAAATACAAGTTGGTTGCGAATTAATGTATAAATGTAGATGTAAAATTTTTAGCTCTTTATTAAACTTTTTTTGGTAAAATTATGGCGTTAGCTTTCATTCTATATCTATATATAAAAGCAACAAAACTTCGAAAAATGTCGTTTGACATTTATACAAGGTTCTATAGTCTACTGGCGGAAAGAATAAATGTTCCTATTTGCATACGAAAAAGGTCTAACACAATTTGAAGTGATACAGTAAAAGTAGACAGTATTAATAGATTGATACTTCTATTTTTTTTGTTATTCTAAATATAGAAGGGATTGCAATAAATAATAAAACATACCATCTATATATAGATGAAGAAAAACTTAAAATTGTTAAAGATCACATTGATAATAGAATTCCGATTAGAGCTTATGCCACAAAATACAATATCTCAATAACTTCAGTAATTTACTAGCTACATAGATATCGTGAAAATGGTGTAGATGGATTAAAGAGTATGATTGGAAAACATCGTGGTCCAAATAAAGGCAGGCATAAAGGAACTTTAACACCCAAAACAACAATAGAAGAACTGCAAAAATAAAACCTAAAGTTACAAGTTGAGATTGAGCGATTAAAAAAGGTTATCTTACGAAAGGAGCTGGTGACAAAAAGGAATTCATTTATATAAACCTCCTTAGTTAATGCATATAAGTATTTTTCAAATATTACATATACTTATTTATATATTTTTATTACAATTCAATTTCAATATACTTCTTACCTAAAGTTTTAATCTTGCACTTACTAGTAATATCATTTTTAAAATCATCGTAAATTTTAGATGATAAAAAAACAATCTTTTTTTGATATCTTAGTAAATGATTATAATTTGCATGTCCAAAACTGTTCCTTCCACTCAAAACAATTCCTTTAGTATTTTCATCTATAACACTATTTATTTTTGGGATATCACGAATCAAAGAAGTATCATATTTACAGCAATGATGTGGTATTAACACATAATCATAATGAGTTTCTAGTATTCTAGAATCAAATTCCTGATATAAAGAATCGGCAGGAATTAAAACATTATTTTTTCTTGATTTTATAGTAGTAACTAAACATTCAGCATTAGCCTTAGTTGATTGATTTGGGTCCATTTTACCTATTGTTTGATATATTTTTATATTATCAGACAAATCTAAATAGCCACCATATTTTGGAACAATTCCTGAAAAAGTTTTATGACTAGCAACTTTCAATAATACAGCGAAAAATTTATTTGCTTTAACCCCTGTTCCATGATATTTAGGAAAAATCCACCAAGGTGTAGTCAAATCTGTTCTAGTTATCACGTTATTAATATGATCCATATCAAAATGAGAAATCAGTATTTTTGTTTGATAATCTATTTTGGAAATCATTTCATCCAAAGCACTATTCTTTCTCTTAGATTGTAAGCCAAAGTCAAATACCATAATTACTTCATAATCTGTTTTCGATTCATCTTTGTATTTTATTAGGGCAGAACAATTACCTTGTCCAACATCAAAAACTCTTAATGAATAATCATCTGAATAATCAATATTATCCATATATCGACCTGGTCTATAATCAAAATCTTCATGTCTATGATTTTGAATATACTCATTAAATAAAAAATCGATTTGTCTTGTTGTTTCATCATATTTAAAATTAGCTTCTATACAATCATAATAATATTTATAAAAAGCATTATTTAGAGTCTCGAGCAAATCATCTTCTGAGATTCTCTTTAAAGATTGACTATCAGGTAATACTTCTGCAATAATTCTATTCTTAGGATTAGAACCAAACTTCATATATTGAATCAATTCAATTAATTCTTCTTTTGTAACAGAAAATGGTGATGATTTAAAATTTAGTTTCTTTATATCATTATTTAAATAGCCACTCAAAATAAATTTATAATATTCATTATAGTTGTAATAAACTCTATAAATATTAAATTTTATGTTGTTTTCATCATTATTTTCACATTGTTCAAAATAAATAGAAATAGAGTCTCTTAAATATTGTGTACCAGCTCTTTGCTCACCAAAATGATTATCATTTATTATAGAAAACATTGGTAGATATGCTATCATTTTATAAAAAATACGTTTTCCTGATTCTAGTTGAACCATGTTTACCTCCCCCCCAAAAAAACAAAAAATTTAATTCGTACTGAGATGCATTTATATAATATAAATATAACACTTTTTTGCTGAATATTACACATATACATCAAATTATCTAAAACAACATACATCAAATTATCTAAAACACATACCTATTGTAATTCTCTATTTATCTTACTTTTTTCTCAACAACCAAAAAAAGTAGTTTATTTCTAAGCTACTTCTTGCTGTTATAGTGTTTTGGATTTCTTTCAATCCAGAACGTATATACGAACATTCCTGGTAAGAACTTACAATTCTTAATAAAGTTCGTTTGTTTTTCCTTTCTTATGTGTAAGATGACCTATTATGATACAATTTGCGTACACCCCTTAAAAAGTGCGTACAGTTCATTCAAAATGCGTACAGTTTAAAAGCATCAAAATAACTTTTTCATTTTCATCTATTATTCTATTAAACCACATGTTTTGTGTTGCTGATTACTAAAAAAGCCATTAAAAAACTCCTTTCCAACTAAAGGATTGACTTAATGCAAGCATAAATAACTATTTATATGTTCGCTTTGTAATCAAAATAAGTAGAACAATATTCAAGAGATTTATCTAAAAACTCTTGCAATTTATCAAGGTCAGC
>CAKPBC010000005.1 GCA_934140155.1 uncultured Bacilli bacterium
CGATGGTTGGTAAAAAGCCGTGTCCTGAAAATCTCCTAAGCCATCGAATGGCAAAAATATGAGACAGGTACACAGCAGAAATATTATAGCCTAGAAAGGAGAAAGAAAGATTATTCAGTCATCAAACTAGGCTCAACTGAATAATACGAAAAATATGACAAAACTAATAATATATCATGGTTCAAAAGACATTATCGAAAAGCCATATTTTCATGGAGGAAAAGCCACAAACGACTATGGCTTTGGTTTTTATTGTACAAAGAATTTAGACTTAGCAAAAGAATGGTCTTGTAACAATAATGAGAATAATGGATTTGCTAACAAATATTCTATTGAACTGTCAGGACTTAAAATATTAGATTTAACAGATAAAAGATACTCTATACTCAACTGGCTTGCGATTTTGTTAAAATTCAGAACTTTTGATTTAAACAATGAAATATCTCTTCAAGCAAAAGAATACTTATTGAAACATTTTTATATTGATGTAGATAATTATGATATAGTAATTGGTTATCGTGCTGATGACTCATATTTTAGTTTTGCAAGAGATTTTATAAACAACACTATTTCTCTTAGACAATTAAGTAAAGCAATGGAACTTGGTCAACTCGGCAAGCAAGTTGTAATAATAAGTAAACTCGCATTTGAAAAACTTCATTTTGAAGGTTTTGAAATAGCAGATAGATTAATATACTATACAAAAAGAAAAACAAGAGATGAAAAAGCAAGGGAAGATTATCTAAAAAGATTAAAAAATTCTAAAGCACTAATTAATGACATATTTATGATAGATATTATAAGAAAGGGATTAAAAGATGGTAATTCGGGCATATAATAAATCATATTTGCCATACGTGGCAGAAAATTTAGGAACAATGTTTGAACATGCTGTGCGTATTGGTATATCGCCCACAATTTTTTGGAACACATTTATTAATTCAAATGTGGCAAAGCAAATCGAAAAAGGAAATCCAAAATATCTTGCTTGTTCCGCGCTAGATTATTTAAATGAAATTTACGAAGGGAAAAAAATTATACCAAATCAAGAAAATATTAATAAAGACAAATACTATTGGGCTGGTTGGGTTTTAGCACAATTGCAATACGAAAAAGGATATTCTTTCTATAAGATAAATAACTATTTGCCTATCGAAGAAGTTTTAAGATTATACCCAACATTACATGAAGCTGATATAACTAAATTTTTTGATGTTGCTAATACTTATTTTAAAAAATCTGAAATCACCAACTTGAAAAAAATTAGACAAGCACGTGGCTTATCTCAAAATGAACTGTCTAAACTAGCTGATGTCGAACTTCGATCCATTCAAATGTATGAACAAAGAAGAAATAATATAAACAAAGCACAAGTTGAAACTATTTATAAACTCGCCACTGTTTTAGGTTGTAATATTGAGGATTTACTCGAAGAATAATGAAAAAAGCACTAGTTTCAAAGGCTAATGCTTTTTTAATTTATATGCTAATTGTTTATTAATACTAAATATCAATTCTTTTGTTTTTGTAATATACTTGGTCAATTATGCCTCCACCTAAACAAATATCTCCATCATATAATACTGCCGCTTGACCAGTAGTTACAGCTTTATATGGTTCATCATGTATTAATTCAATCGTGGTTTCATCAACAATATGCACTGTTACGCCTAAATCTTTTTGACGATATCTAAACTTACATCCTACATGCATATTTTCTTTTGGAAATACATTATTAAAGACACAATTTTTAACAATTGTGCGATCTGATAATAAATGTTCATCTTCATTACCAGAAGCTACATAAAGAATATTTTTCTTTACATCTTTTTTAACGACAAACCAGCTATTAGCGACTCTACCACTAATGCCACCAATACCTAAACCACGGCGTTGACCAATAGTGTAATATAAAACACCATCATGATGTCCTACTACTTCTAAAGTATTAATATCGACAATATCACCTTTTTTAGCGGGAATGTAATTTTTCAAAAATTCTTTGAAGTTTCTTTCCCCAATAAAACACACACCCGTGGAATCTTTTTTATCTGCAACATTAAGTTCTAACTCATGAGCAATTTTACGTACTTCCGTTTTATCTATATCCCCTAATGGGAATAAACAAGAAGCAATTTGTTCTTGATTTAATTGCGATAAGAAATATGTTTGGTCTTTATTTTGATCATAAGATTTATAAAGAAAAGTTTTTCCATCTTTATCAACTCTTTTAGCATAATGTCCTGTAGCGATATAATCGCAACCTTTTGATTTAGCAAATTTTAAGAAAGCATCAAATTTAATATATTTATTACAAAAGATATCTGGGTTTGGAGTTCTTCCGTTTTCATATTCTTTTAAGAAATATGTAAATACTTCATCCCAATATTCTTTAATAAAATCAATACGGAATAATTCTATTCCTAATTTAGCTGCAACTTTTTTAGCATCTTCATAGTCTGCTTCTTGTGGACAGCAATCATTATTTAAAGTTGGATTACCTAAAAAATCACCATTCGCAATAGCGTCCCAGTTACGCATAAATCCCGCGACAACATCATAACCTTGTTTTTTTAATAAATATGCTGCGACTGCGGAATCTACCCCACCTGATAATCCAATCATTACTTTAGTCATTTTTAATCAACTCCTTGCTATCATAAATCATTGTAAATGGTCCATCATTAACTAACGCTACTTTCATATCAGCACCAAATACTCCAGTTTTAATTTCTTTATGATATAAATCAAATAAACATTTATTAAAATATTCATATAATTTTTTAGCCTCTTCTGGTCTTAAAGCGTTGACAAAAGATGGGCGATTACCTTTACGCATATCACCGTATAAAGTAAATTGTGAAACCGATAAAATATCGCCATCAATATCACTAAGTGATTTGTTAGTAAGACCTGATTCATCCATAAATACACGTGACTTAATAATCTTTGAAGCTATCTTTAAAGCGATATCTTCATTATCACCATAAGTAAATCCCACTAATAAGACAAATCCTCTATTAATACTAGAATAAACCTTACCATCAATAGATAAATTAGCATTTAAAACATTTTGTACAATAACTCGCATATAATCACCGCTTTTATTATAGAGACTTTTTCAAAAAAATGATATATTAATGTGTGGAGTTGATGATTATGAAAGCACCTTTAGCGTTTCGTATGCGTCCGAAAACTTTAGATAAAGTGCTTGGACAACACGATTTACTATCTGAAAATGGCTTTTTAACTAATTGTGTTAAAAATGACACCATTGTATCAATGATATTTTTTGGCCCTCCTGGAGTAGGCAAAACCACACTTGCAGAAGCTTTTGCTAATACTTTAAAAGTACACGCTATTAAACTTAACGCTGTTACAAGTAATAAGAAAGATATTGAACAAGCTATTGAAGAAGTTAAACTTTATAATCGTTCCATCATTATTATGGATGAAATTCATCGTCTTAATAAAGATAAGCAAGATATTTTGCTTCCTTATTTAGAAGATGGGAGTGTCTTCATTATTGGCGCTACTACATCTAATCCATATATTGCTATTAATCCTGCAATTAGAAGCCGTACACACTTATTAGAAGTTAAACCATTAAGTAAAGAAGACGTTGTTATCGGATTAAAAAGAGCAATTAGTGATAAAAATGGTTTAAATAATAGTATTACCATTACAGATGACGCTCTTAACTTACTCGCGGAGCTTAGTGGTGGCGATATGCGCTTTGCCTTAAATTACTTAGAAATATTATCATTATCGCAATATAAAAATAATATTGATGTAAATGTTGTTAAAGAAATAATTAAAGTACCTAATTACTTAATAGATAATGATGAAAATGGCCATTATGATGCCGTATCTGCTTTACAAAAATCCATTCGCGGATCTGATGTTAATGCTAGCTTATATTATTTAGCAAGATTATGTGCTGCGAATGATTTAGATTCTATTGAACGTCGTTTATTAGTTATTGCTTATGAAGATATTGGTTTAGCTAATCCTAATGCCGTTAATAGAACTCATAACGCTATTGAGGCTGCTAAAAAAGTTGGCTTCCCTGAAGCAGTTATTCCTTTAGGGTTTATCGTTAGCGAATTAGCGCTTTCTCCAAAATCTAGAGCAAGTTGTGACGCTATGCATCGAGCAATGGATTTAGCAAAAGAAAAGCCATTAGATGTTTTAGATTATTTAAAATTAACCCCAGTTAATAAAAATGAGGAAGATTTATATCCTTATGATCGCCCTGATTTATGGGAAAAGATACAATATCTTCCTAATTTAATCAAAAATACAAAGTTCTATATACCTAGTAATAATTCTAGTTATGAACGGGCATTAAATGAAAATTATGCACGTTTAAATAAAATAACTCGTTCAACGAACTTAAGAGAACTAAAGAAGCATTAAGTGTGTGCTTCTTTTTTTATTTTTCTATGATTTTTAATTTATATAAGTATCTTTTATATTTTTATTTATACTTTGGATTTGATATAAATCACTATCATTTAAAACAAAATAATTTATGGAAAATAATGAGTCTTTTAGTTCGGTTTCCGCTCCTTTTATAATAAATTCACCATATGGTTCTATTGTTTGTCCTTTTTTTAGCAACATTTCATTTTTATATAAATTAGAGTCTTGATAATAATAGACTCCAGAATCTTTTAAATGTGTTATTATAGTTCCAGTTTTATAAGTATTTAAAATTTCAAAACTATTTGAAGTAAAATCAAATTTCCAAACTTTAGCTTTTCCATAATGACATATACAAGAAGCATAATTACATTTATCATTAGGGATATAATCAAATGTAGAAAATAAAA
The DNA here is from genome assembly GCA_934140155.1 of uncultured Bacilli bacterium. Lineage (GTDB taxonomy): Bacteria > Bacillota_I > Bacilli_A > RFN20 > CAG-826 > RUG131. The sequence goes on from CAKPBC010000005.1 coordinate 4,836, forward strand.
CATAATCATTAGTTACGAATATATCATTATTGATTACTACATTTTGCTCTAATTGATTACTACTATATTTATTCTTTTCATTTTCAATTACTATTGATTTAGTGTTATTTTCATAACAAATTGTCCAATTATTTTTAATAGTAGAAAATGATGTTTTAGGATATGAATATTTATTAAATGTTGGTAAAAAGTTTAAACTATAAGATAAATTACTATCTAAAAAAAATATATCTCCTCTTGTTGTAACATAAATACATAAATTATCGTCTTCAATAGTGGAGTTATTAATTGAATCCGCCACTACGCTAGTTGTTTTAGTAGAAATATCGAACTTATATAATTTATATCCATTTGCTATAGATTGTGTGTAATATAAATTACTATCACTTGCTTTAATTTTAAAACAAGAAAGTTGATAATTATCGATGAAATTATATTTATCATCATAAACATAAATATTATTCCCATTATTATTTAACACAAATAACTTGTTTTCATTTGCGGTTATATCTTTTACATTTAATACTTCTTTATCATTATTATCATATAAAGTTATTGGATTTAATTGTTCATTATATTCATATAGTTTATCCGCATAATATAAGTTTTTATCATTAAATTCAGCAGTCTTAACATAATTAACTATTGCTGCATGATGATAAGGACCATTTTTTGTATATCCTATACCAAATTCTGCAACGACAAATATAGCGATAAACACGATTAAAATAGCGATAATGCTAGAACTTATTATTAATTTAATACTTTTCTTTTGTTTCATTGATTTTCTCCGTACTTATTTTGATAATACTTAATTTTATTATCATCAAATGTTATTACTTAAATAGTATAAATTAAGATTACACTTTGTTCAAGAAACCATCCTAAAGTTTTGGGTGATTACAAAACATTTATTGTTGTAGTACTTGTCCCTTCAGTTTTTTGTAATATATTAACAGTTAATAAAAAAATGAAAAACCTAATATCACTTTTTTATTATAAAAGAGTGCAACTATGTACCAAGATAGCTACACTCCTATAAACGTGTGCTAGTATTTTAATTATTCAGAAAAAATAAATTGTATATCATTTACTTCTGTGACAAAAAATTCAATTTCATGTTTATTGCAATATCCTTTTAATAATATGCCTTTTGCAAAATTTGAATAAAAATCTAAATAAATTCTAAAATTATATCTATTCACCATTTCACAAAATTTATTAAAAGAAATATCTTTTTTAATGTTTTTCTTAAATAAGTTTATTGAAACGTGTTCAGAAACTTCTTTTTCGTTTAAATTATCAATGCTCATATAAATATTACAATTTTCCGAAATTTTATATATTCCAGTATTAGCATTGAATTGATAAACACCTTTACTTAAACATAAAATCAAAGTTGAATCTCTTATTTCAATTTTATTAATAACACAGTCGTGCAAACAATATTTTTCATTTATTTTTCCTATATTCATACTTACCACCTATTAAATAATTTAACAAACTCATCTTTTATGTTTGATTTTTGTCTTTTTGTGCTTCTTCAAAGCATTCTTTACATAACCAGTCATTGGTTTCTTCGTTGTAATAGCATATCTTTGATTTAGCATCTATTGAAGTCCAACATTTTGAGCAATGCTCATGCCATATTTTCGAATAATTATTTTTATATTTTGTTTTAAATTCATCCGCTTTTTTTCTTGGCAAGATATATTCGTACCATAAATCAGGATTTTCTAAAAATTTTCTATCCAATTCTTCTAGAAAAGAAACTAATTCAATTTTTTTGTATGCCATATGATCACCTAAATATTCTTTTAAATATTTTTAAAACCTTATTAACCCAGTCCCAGTGCGGACCAATTGGAGCCGGGTGATTCAAATCTGGATGCAAAGAATCACCAGTAACAGGATTATACCAAGCTCCTTTATCTCCGCCAACAGGTAGTTTGCCAGCCCATTCAAAATCATCTCCGGGTGGTATCGTTGGATCATCTCCTGGCCAAGAACCAGGTTCCCATTGCACTGCCATAACGATAGCTCTAGATAGCGAGCCTACAGTTGCTATTGTTCCAACTAAAGCAAGTTTCCCAATTGCACTAATAGCTATTCCGCCACCTACTGCGCCCCCACCAGCTAGAACTAAACTACCACCAATTGTTCCAGTTGAAGTCAACAATCCCGCAATTGTAGGTGCAGCAAAATAGCCAATAGCAGCACCTATAAGTCCACCAATTAGTGCCCCTATAAATATATGTCCTGCTAGTTCCCAACCACGATAGCCTTTACTATATGATATTACGCCTGCTGTTGTACCTCCGGCAACTACACCAACCGCTATTAAAGTTAATATAATGGCCGTTGTAAGAGCAAAACATCCACTCGGATCAACATACATAATAGGATTATTATTACAATACATATAAAGATTCAATCCATTAATTTGTCCTTTTGTTTCATCTAATATAGTTAAAACATCTGGACTTATAAATCTTCCTATACTTGGATCATAATATCTTGCATTTAAATAATATAATCCTGTTTCATTATCGTAATAATACCCTCTATACCTAAATGGGTTGGTATTTAGGATTGTTTTTTCTTCTTCACTACTATTATCTTTATATTTTACGTAACATTTTCCATAAGCATCATAAGCATACCCTCCTACCTCATTGCCTAAACTATCATATATTCCGATTATATCTCCTTGTAAGTTTCGTCTATATATATAGTTACTTGCCTTGCCGTCTTTATTATAAGTGAAGCCTACTAACTTATTCAAGATGTAATGATTACTTATGCTATAAAGCATTAAATACCTCCTTGCCTAATAAGGTTTGGAGGTATTAAAAGTTTGTTTCTCAAATAACTTGTTAAAATTAATGGCTTTTATATTTCCAACAATGTAATTTCATTAAAAATTGATTATATCTCATTATTTAATTAAACATAATATATAGTCAAAAGCATAAGCAACGTCAAATGACTATTTTATTATTTCAATTTTAATATATCAGGAAAATTTCCATCGTCATAAAACTGTATTTTTTTATAAATATTTTTAGGAAGTTTACCAATATCTTTAAAAGGAATTCTTATTTTGATAACTTCAGTCATTTTATGCATTTCTTTTGTAGCAATATATAAGTATCCCATAGAAAGAGATGGGGTATATGCTAATGAAAAATAATTTTTGACTGACCATTTCGCATAAAACATAGTCCATATGTTATTTATGCTAATTTGATGTCTTAGTTTTTTCTTTTCAATAATTATTTTATTACTTTCAAATTGAACATTTTTTAAATCAAAAATCATTTATCAGTTTTCCTCCCATATCTACATATATTTACCCAACCAGTCACTGAAATAACTTTCTCCAATAAAATAAGCGGCAGAAAAGCCAAATCTCAAAATTTCGTACATTGATTTTGCGGCTATGTAATTTGCATAAGCATTATTATAATTAACAGCAGCGTTAACAACCGCTTTTATTATATTGGAATTTCCAAAAGGCAATTTAGAAAGATTTTTAACGCTTCTTAACGTTCCTAGAGAATTCTTCAGTTCATATTTAGCAGCATCTAATCCAGAAGCAGCATTTGCAAGAACTTCTGAAGAATACACATGTGTTATTCCTCCAAATATTCCTCCGGCTATAGCTCCAGTAATTAAACCTGTTAATGCTCCTTTTCCAACTTCCGCCCAACTAAAATTTTCTATACCATTTGAAATAATTTGAGTTCCGGCACTTAGCAAGGCACCAGAAGCAGCGCCAACAATGCCGCCTGCTAGAGCGCCACCTGCGATTGCTGCCCATATTCCATTACCTATCGCACTTGCAATTACTCCCCCTAGTCCAGCCGTTGCAATTGTTAAAGCAATAGACCCAACTATCAATATGCCTCCTAGTATCCAATTAACCCATTTTGGTAAACATCCGCTCGGATCAACATACATAATAGGATTATTATTACAATACATATAAAGATTTAAACCATTAATTTGTCCTTTTGTTTCATCTAATATAGTTAAAACATCTGGACTTATAAATCTTCCTATACTTGGATCATAATATCTTGCATTTAAATAATATAATCCTGTTTCATTATCGTAATAATACCCTCTATACCTAAATGGGTTGGTATTTAGGATTGTTTTTTCTTCTTCACTACTATTATCTTTATATTTTACGTAACATTTTCCATAAGCATCATAAGCATACCCTCCTACCTCATTGCCTAAACTATCATATATTCCGATTATATCTCCTTGTATATTTCGTCTATATATGTAGCTGCTTGCCTTGCCATCTTTATTATAAGTGAAGCCTACTAACTTATTCAAGATATAATGATAATTTATTATTGTAGTACTTGTGCCTTCTACTATTTTCTCTTGTAATATTTGTGTTCCATTTATTACATAACTTGTTTCAATAGTATTAACTTTTTTACCTATTCTTATACCATTAATATCATAAGTATAACTTATTTCATTTATGTCATTATCATAAGCTAATAACAGACTTCCTCTATTATCCCATTCTAGTTCATAATCTTTATAAGTTGTTGGTCTTCCCATTGAGTCATATGATATTTCTAATCCATTATATCTTATCAAATGGTCTAAACCTTTTTCACAATCATAGATATATTCATCAACTTTTGGATTGTGTAATATTTCATCTTCACTATAATCATAATTTTTCTTTAATAAGATATTACCGGAACTATCATATTTATAGATAATGGTTTTATTTATTAATGGGTTATCTTCTCTTATTAATCGATTGCATTTATCATATTGATATCTAATTTGATAATCATCATTAATAATTCTTATGATATTGCCATTAACATCATACTTATAACTATTAGTGTCTAAGCCATATGAGATAATACTATTTTTACTTGTTTTTATCTTAGTTACTTCTTCACTAATTAAATCCAAACTATTTTCATCTTGTTTTAAGTAATTGTATTCATTACATATTTCTAATGATCCCAACTTAATTACTTGATGGCTTATTCTATTTAATGAATCAAGTTCATAATTAGTGGTAATAGTATCAATAGTTTTATTATTTGATTTACCATTAATAGTTACTTCCGTTATTTGATGTTCATCATTCATAGTAAACTCATGAGAATAACTTGTATTATTATCAAATAAATAATTGTTTTTCTTTACAAAACGATTATCTTCATCATAAATATTAGTAATAGTTAATTGAATAGTATTATCTACTGTTTTTGTTGATTTTACTAAATTATCGTTAGCGTAAGTATAATCTATAACTTCTGTAACAGTAGTTGGATTAGATTCATTTTCACTATTTTTATAATTAATAACGTTTTTAACTTGTATTAATTGATTATCACTATTATAACTATTCGTTTGTTCTCCATAACTCTTATCAGTAGTAAATAATGATTTTTTAACTGTACCATCATTATCAATATAAGTACCAGTAAAATAACCATCTTTGGTGTTCATAGTTATATATGTTCCATTGGTTAAATCTTTTTCTCTACTAGTAATTTTTTCTGTATAACCATACCAAATAGTTGATTCATTATTAACTAATACTTTAGTTCTTCTTCCTTTTCCATCATATTCATAATTTACTTTTAGCCCATGATGAGACATAGAAGTTAATAAACCAAATTTATAAGTGAAGTTAGTGGCATTATTTACTCCATTAATACTAGAAGATATTGATAATAATTCTCCTGTTTTAAAATCATAATTATAGCAAGTACTTTCATTGTTATAATTTTTTACTTTAATTGGTATATTACTATTTGGTAGATAAGTTATCTCTTTAGTTGGATAATTACCATTTTCATCTTTAATTTGACCTAAAGAATTTATCACTCTTCCTTTATCATCATAAGATACTTTTTCAACTCGCATTAATGAAGTATCTTTAGTATTATAACTTCGTTTTTCAATACATTTCCCTTTATCATCATAGTAATACTCAATAACATTTCCTTTTTTATCTATTTCAGAAGTTAAATGATTGTTATTATCATAAGTATATTTGATAGTATTTTTTTCTCCATAAGCATTAATTGTCCTTTCAGAACTTGGATAAGCGGCAGCTCCCCTATAATAGCTAATAAGATTATCTTTGATTTTCATTATTAATTTATCTTTATTATATTCATATAATTCATAATCTTCTAAAGCAACTAATTTAACACTTTCTATATTTGAAGTACTATTGTTTATCGTTCCACTTATGCTTAATTTATAAGCGGTAGTTCTAACAAAAATAGGCAAGGCTAATAAATTAGAATAGCATTCTGGATTTTCAATTGTATATACTTCTAAAATTCGGTCTTTTTCATCTATAGTAGATATTGTTAGTGAAATAGGCAGAGTTTTTATACCATTTATATTATTAATTTCTAATAATAACCCTAACGAATGGCTTGAAGGTAACAAAGTAACACCATTTTTCAAAAATGTTTCATCATTTTTGAAATCATATTCTTCATCAATAGTGATTTTTTTATTACTGATGGATATTTCTTTATAAACTTTTGGATTATGTTTTATTTTTACTAATTCAGTCAATTTATCATCTTCATATTTAGATAATTTAATTAACTTATCTGTTTCATTTTTCACAATTCTTCCGTTTAAATCAAACCAAATTGTTTCCAATACGGTCTCATTAGTATTAGTGTCTGACTCAGATGCAGTAGTGGAATCATAAATAGTTGTTTTATTATCTTCAAATATATAATGATGTTTAATTACCACTTGTCTAGTATCGTCAACATATAATGTATTTTCACCTATTTCTTTACTTTGATTTACTTTAGTTTCTACAAGCAAATCACCATTACTATTTTTACTAACTGATATAGATTCAAACAATTCTGTACATACTTCAAATCCATTATCATAAGCAAATGAAGTATCTTGAATGAATGATAATTGACCATCTAGAAACGATACTCCTATTTTATTACCTTTATAATCTATAAAATTCAACCATTCTTTATTTTTATTATACTTAAACTTAATAGTTTGTGTTTCTGATGAAACTGATAATAACTCATCTTTATTATCTTTATCGTAGCCATATGTTACTTCTATCTTATTTTCATAAGCATCCATAACTAAAATTAGTCTACCATATCCATCAAAACCTAAAGTATTTCCATTTTCATCAATAATAAAATCATTTACTTTTCTTTTTTGTTCTTCAATTAAAGATGATTTATATTCGTTTAATTGTTTTAATTGTTCAACACTATCATAGTATAGTTTTGTGCAAATCTTTAGTTTTTCTTCGCATATCGATAATTGTAATTCTGCACTTTCGTAATCAAGTGTCTTATCATTCTTACGATATGATTTTTTTATTTTTGAAGATATGTATTGAATTTTATTATTAAATAATTTTAATTGTGCTGCAATTACATTATTAACCTCTATATGTTTATAATTTTCTATACTGCTTTTTCCATCATAGACATAATAGCCCTTGTTTGAATCTTTCACTAATACTTTTGTATCTTCTGCTAATTCAGTAACATCATATTCATCAGCATTAGTTCCGATTCCGTCAAAAGTATAATAATCTAATATTGCATTATCGTATTTCATAGAAAGTTTCCATGAATCTAATAATTTTGCAATGTCAAATTGCATTGAAATAGCATCTAAAGTATTATTTATTTCTTTTAATGATAAGAAATTACTCTTTACATTTAATTCAATGCTTTTTATTTGTGATTCAACATTTTGAATATCTTCATTAAAGTAAATATCTTCTACTTTTTGACTTACATCATAAGTAACACGATCTTCTTTTAATCTTTCTATTGTTTTATTATTATCTTTATTTACAAAATAAAATCCATCTAAATCACATCTTAATAAAGAATATAGTTTGCGAGAATATAGCAAAGTATTTCCTTTATAGGGTTGATTATTTTCAAACGTAACATCTTTAAATGAAACATAAAATTCCTCTAATGTGTTCTCATCAAAATAACAATATATATTACCAAATATTCTGCCATCATCACCTAATTCATAGAATTCTTCACGCCCATTACCATATTCTAATTTAAATATTCTTTTTGTTTTTAAATTAGCTTTAGAAATATATTCACTTAAACTACTACCAGACATAAATGATAAACCATCATCACTTTTAACATCATACTTAACTTCATAAGCTTCATCATTTATAAGTACTTTTAACTTTTTATCACTATCGATAAATACGTTATTTCTTTCTACATATACTTTTTCTAAATTATCATCTAAGTAATACCATTTTTCATGAAGAATATGTTTTATTCCTTTAGCGTCAATATAAGTTACATCTTTACATCCATTTATATTATCATAATCACTAGATTTAACTAAAAATTGATGTAAATTTGTTTTCCATCCTTTTCCCATAAAATAATTTTTATTATTTTCAAAATCTTTTGAATCAAATATTGCAGAAATTCCTAGATCCAAAGAATTATGTGAAACTGTCGTTAATGGTATTTCATGAATAAAGTCGCCTGTTTTAACGTTTACACTTGTTGTTCCACCATTTCCCAAACTATATTCTTTGGTGTTTACTATATCTTTTTCATTATATTCAAGCGCAATACATGAGCAATTAGGCTCATCTGCTAAAGGCGTGTAAAATGTGTATCTAGTGTAATAAGACTGCATAGAAGAGTTATATTCAAATGCTAATTCAATATCGATATTACTTCCGCTTCTTATTTCATTAGTTACATCAATCTCGATTTTTTTCAAATCTTTATTTCCACTTAATCTTTTTATGATTACATTATTTTTAGAAACCTTCAAAACAAGTGTCCTATAATCACCAGAAATCGATTCAATATTTAATTTTACACATGCCTTATATACTTTTGATCTAATACTTGGAGCAATTTTTTGACTTTTGATATTTGCGTATATATTTTGTGAAAAAACTTCTCCATTAACATTTTTTTCAATTGATGCATATAATGTCTTTTGTGTCATTGTGCATGGAGTATCGTTACCAATATCTTTCGTAACATGCATATGAAAAATATCACTAGTATTGACCTTAATAGTTGGATCAATAATAACTGGGAATACTCTTTCATTATCATTAACCCAATCAGCATTAACACGTAAGCTTAATGTTAATACACTTTCATCAACAGAAATTTCATAATAACAATCATCACTTCTTTTGTTATTAGCATCTATCATATATGGACTTAAGATCGTGTAGATTGTTTCTCCGTCTTTTTGTAACTCTAAGGTATTAGTCTCTTCATTATATTTTGGACTTAAATCTTTAATATCTAAAGTAAAATCAAAATCATAATTATCTTGTTTATTATTTATAATTAGACTTTCTTTGATTCCTTCTTCTATGCAAGAATATTTTAAGTCTACTCCATCCTCAATATTTTTATATAACATGTCATTGTTATTACATTCGTAATTAACAAATCTTTTAAAACTTCTTTTTTTATTCATCAAAGATAAACTTATCTCATGATTATCTTTGTTAATTGTTAGTAATTTAGCATCACTAATATTTTTAGCAAATGATGCTTTAAATGATTGAGCTTCTTTACTAACTAGGCGATTATTTTCTTCACTTAATGTAAAGTTATCTTTCATAAGTGATATTTCTTCAATAATCTTTTCTCCTACTTTATATTTCTTTCCTAATTTTGTTGCTCCAATAAATACTTTTTCTTGTTTTATTGGTGTTACTACTTCTTTTATAACTTTATCATTAACTATTGGTTCTACTTTTACTTCTTCGTCTAATACTACTTTTTGATTTTTAACATCATATTGCCTCATTAATTTTTACCTTCTTTCTTGTTTGTTAAAATCCATTTCTTTTTTGTTTCATCAATAGGTTCATCTAATTGTTTAGTAATTGTTTCTGCGTATTCTAGCTTTTCATATACATCTTTTTTCTTACTCATTTGATGTAAAGCAGTGTAAATGCCTTTGGTATTTGTTAATGTAAATGTTATTCCTGTTAAAATAGACGTTAATAATGATCCACTTAATTGGATTTGATGCTTTAAAACAAATATTTCATTAACAAAATATAAAGTCACATAACTTACTGAAGCAATTATTCTACCTACCATTGATAATTTAGTGTCGGCTAAACTAGATTCCATATCTTTAGTAATGACTTTACTTTTCTTCATAATTACTTTTATGATTTGAGTTAATACAAGCGTTATAAAACTTGATATTACTGTTATTAGCCCAATACTTAGATAGAAATCTATATTTTTCATCTCGTCAAAATTCATCTTTTTTCGACCTCCTTTCTATCTAAAATATAACCTAAATTAACGTCAAAAAATGTCCGGAAAATCCGGACATAAAAAGTTTGATTATTATGATAAAATATTAATTACGTTATCAATAATTAGACTTTTATAAATTGTTTGAATTTTGCTGAATCACTTAAAAGTTCTTTATAATGAACGATATGTCTATTAATAAATTCAATATGTTCATATAGCGTACTTCTTGACAAACTTAATTCAGTCGTTAGCTCAAAAATACTATATTCTTGGCTATGAAGGTAAATATATTCCATTTCTTTGGCATACTGCGTATTATTAACTTTGTCATAAATAGCAAAATAACAATCATGAAAAAACTTTAAAATAAAATCATCATAATCTTTTATTATGTTTCTTTTTGATTTTAACATTATTACATTATTAGCTAAATCTTATATAAAGATATTGCCCTCTTCCCCTTTCAACCTTATGTTAAATTAAAAATAAAATCTTATCTACAATTTTTTTCTATTTTCCGCTGATTGTCTTATGAAAATGCTTCCAATAGACTCACTATCAAAAGGGCAAAGTGGAGATAAATAAGGCACACTCCAAACTTTTAAAGAAATCAAATATAAGAACAATAATAAACTATAAATTATAAAACCATTTTTACCAAATAGGGCCACTACTAAGATAAGAATTAGATTATTAAGTTTCATCGACATAGATAATTCATAGCTTGGTGTTGCAAAGCCACAAATTTGTGAAATAGAACATAGTAAAAGCACTTCCGGTAAAAATAAACCTAACTCTAATGATACTTGGCCTAATATTACCGCCGAAATTAATGATATTCCGGTTTGAAGTGTGGTTGGAGTATGAATAGATGCAAGTCGAACAATTTCTAAAATCAACTCAACAATGATAATTTGAATGGCAATTCCTAATTCGATATTTTCATTAGATATCGTTATTTTTAATGCATTCATGATTTCTGAATTATCAATAATACACATCCATAAAGGAATTAAAAATAAAGATAATAAAATAGCAATACCGCGAATTAAGCGTGTGAAAGTACCAACCAGTGGCGATTGACGAAATTCTTCAACGTGCATTGTATGATCAAAAAGTGTTATTGGCGTAATTATCACACTTGCGGATGTATCAACTAAAATAGCAATTTTTCCGTGCATTATACTAATAGACGCTACATCAGGTCTTTCCGTATATCGAACAAGTGGAAATGGTGTATATTTTTGTTTAAATAATAGTTCTTCTAAAGAACGATCACTCATAATTAAAGATTCTACATCAATGTTTCTTAATTCATCTTCTATTCTTTTTATTAAACGTTGGTCGACTTCATTTTTTAAATACACTACTGCAACAGAAGTTTTACTTTTTTTGGATACTAAAAAAGGTTTAGCTACTAAATCAGTAGTTTTTAGTCTTCTTCTAATTAAGCCAATATTAGTATTAATTGATTCACTAAATCCATCACGCGAACCACGAATAGTTTTTTCTGTTAATGGTTCTTCTATCGAGCGATTAGGATAACTTTTAGCATCAATTAAATAAATAGTTTCATCATTAATATAAAGAACTAAAAAACCAGCATATAATTCTTCAATTATCGTATCAATATTAGTTTCTTTTTTTATTTCTCCGTTATAAATTAATAAATCTAAATCTTTAATGCTTTTTAATTTATCTAAATATTCCATTAGATAAATAATATCCATTTTATCCACTAAAGAAGAAGTAAAATATATCGTTGCGGATTTATCTTTAATTTTGATATTTTTCTTTTTCATATCAAAATTGTTTAACAAATCAATTCTTTTTTCTATTTCTTTATTTTTCATATTATGGACGAGGTTTAGAAACTAATGCGGCAAAAAATGCCATAATTACAACGAAAGATAAAACCGCGGAAGAATTTTTAAGCATACTTTTTAATATTCCTAATACTCCTCCTTCTTTGGCACCTTCTAATGCTGATTTTGTTAAGGTATAACCAAAATTAGTAATTGGAGTCATTGCTCCTCCTCCACAATACTTAACTAAAAAATCATAAATACCAAAAGAGGTTAATAAAACACCAATAACTACATAAATTGAAGTAATATGTCCTGGAGTTAATTTCGTGTTATCAAAAATAATTTGGGCAATTAAGCATAAAAAGCCAGAAAATAAGAATGCGTATAAATAGGTCATTTTTCGTTCACCTCTAGTTCAATAGCGTGTGCTACAATTGGAATCGTATGTTTTTGAAATGTTAAAGTAGGTGAATATAACGCTCCGGTACCCACTAATAAGACACGCTTTAATTCTCCTTTTTCTAATTTACGCATTATTAAAGACATACTGACTAGTCCAATACAAGCTGGACCACTTCCACCAGCATGAACGTCTTTATCATTTTTATGATAAATAATATTTCCTGCATCATTATAATTAGTTAAAGTTATGCCATCTTTTTTAAAACAATCAAGTAAAATTTTACTTCCAATACGCGATAAATCACCAGTTAAAATCAAATCATAATAATTAGGATCAACATTAAAGTTATGTAAATGATCTTTAATCGTAACATAAGCTGCAAGTGACATTGGTGAACCAACATCATTAATATTATCCCAACTTGCATCTACCACATTTCCGATAGTGGCGCGTTTAACTCTTACTTTGGTTGGTCTTTTACCTAATATTGCGGCACTTGCCCCCGTAACTGTGGTAGTAACACTATCTTTCTTTTGAATACCATATTCGATAGGAAAACGAAATTGTCTTTCACTTGTTGCGTATGAAGATGAAGTAAACGCTATTACATATGTTTTGTTATTATTAGAAACAATTAAACCTGCATTAATTAAAGACAAGATAAAAGATGAACAGGCCCCATATACGCCCATAAATCCTACATTAAAATGTTTAATAACCGCACTTGATATAGCAAGTTGATTGGATAAATCTCCACCTATTGCTACTTTAATTTTTGATGTATCAAGTTTAGCTTTCATTAAAGCTATTTCAATCGCGGATTTTGACATACTAATTTCCGCATCTTCAAAACTTTTTTGTTTATTATAAGATGTTTTAATATAGTTATCTAAATATTGACCAATTGGCCCTTCATATTCTTTTTTTCCGCCTATTGTCGCGCATGATTCAATAAACAAATTTTTAAATTCGAGGGAATAACTCATAAACTCACCCCCGCATAACTTAAAAGTAAACGAATAAGCGCATATAAAAACGCTGATACAAAGCCATAAGTAATAACACTGCCCGCTAGATAAAACATACGGGAACCAACACCATATATTGGTCCTTCAAATTTCGCGTCAATCGCCGAAGATACAACAGAATTAGCAAATCCGGAAGTAGGAATAAATAATCCTGCTCCAGCGACACGGGCAATTTTATTATATAAACTAGTCGATGTTAAAACAGTCGTTACAAAAATTATGCCTAATGTGGAAAGTAAACCCGCATCACTTTTTTCTAAACCAATTAAATGTAACGATATATCATAAAATCCATTAGCTAAAACACCCACTAATCCGCCAATAAGTGTGGCAAAAAAAGCATTTTTTAATCTATTTTTCTTGCCAGTATGCTTTTTAACTATTTCTTGGTATTCACTCTTATTCATAAATTCACCTCTATAAATAAGGTTACCAATTTTTGCTAGTTTATACTTAAGACATATATTCTTTTAATTTTTTTAATACTTTTTTCTCCCAACGAGATATTTGAACTTGTGAACAGGAAAATCTTTTAGCTAAATCGGCTTGTTTCATTTCATCAAAAAATCTTAAGCGCACAAAAATCTGATCAATTTTACTTAATTTTTTAATAGCGTCCTCTAAATCAATACTTGTTAAATAATCAATGCTATCACTTGTTCCAATCACATCTTTTAAAGTCATATTATCTTCATCAATTGGAGCATCAAGTGATAAAGGATAGTTATTTGCATCAAGTGCCATAATAATATCTTCGACACCTACTTCTAAAAATGCGGCAATATCTTCAATTCGTGCTTCCTTATGATTTTTATTTTCAAGTTCGATTCTTGCTTCTTCAATACGTTTCGCTAAATCTTTTGTTCCGCGAGAAATTTTAATTATTCCATCATCACGAAAAAATCTTCTTATTTCTCCAAGAATTAAAGGAACGGCGTATGTCGAAAATTCCACATTAAAACTTGTATCAAATTGCTTTATGGCTTTCATTAAGCCAATTGTGCCAGTTGATATTAGATCTTCAAAGTCCGTATATTTTGATTTATAACGATGCGCTAATTTGTAGACAAGTAACATATTGTCATTAACTACTTTTTCAAATGCTTCTTGATCATTTTCTTGAGCTTTTTTGATGAGTGAAAAAGTTTCGTCTTTAACTACCATAAACTTCAATATTCGAGTTCATCAAGTTCTTTTTAATTACTAGTTTTGTGCCCATACCCACTACCGACTTAATTTCAAAATCATCGGATAAAGAATCAATAATTGATAATCCCATACCCGCTCGCTCTAGGTCAGGTCTCGTAGTAAAAGTTGGCTTACGCGCTAATTCAATGTTTTCAATACCTACTCCATAATCAATAATCGATAAAATTAAAGTTTCTTTATCTACGGCTGCTTTAATAATTACATCACGTTCTGGATTTAATTTATATCCATGGATGATTGCATTACTAACTGCTTCAGAAATTATCGTTTTTAGTTCTGATATTTGTTCCATAGTCGGATTAAGGAAACTTATAAAACTAATAACGGCATTTCTTGCTAACGCTTCATTAACTAAGTTAGCTTTAAATTTGAGTTCCATCTCATTCATAAAAGTACCTTTCCTTCTTTCTTAAAAGAGGCTAAGTTTTTATATTCATAAATGATTTTAGAAAGTCCTGTTAACTCGATAATTTTTCGTGTATAAGTAGTTAAAGAAATAAATCCACATAATCCATTTACTTTACGAATTTCGTTATAGCGTCCTAAAATTAATCCGATACCCGCACTATCGAATAATGAGACGTTTTTTAAATCCCATAATAATAAATAAGGATTATATCTTTTCATTTCTAAAACGATTTTATCTTTATATCCTAGAACATGAAAACTATCAAGTTCACCATAGATTTTAATTAATAATCCATTTTCAAATGGTGTAATTTTTATTCCATCATTCATAATATTTCCTCCTTTGGGAGTATTATAAAATATTATAAATTTGTCATTAAAATTTTAGTCATTTTTCGACAATTCGCGCAAAAAAGTATTTGTCAATAATCGACAAAAAAAGCACAACTTAATGTGCTTAGAAAAGAAATTCAAGGAAGTTTTTAAATAAGTAATCAAAGAAATTTGCTTTACTTACTTCTTCATCGACATAAATCCGATATGTGTGTTTGATATTATCTTTATCAATAATCGTTAGGTAACCAACACAATCACCTTTTTTTAAGGGTGCTTCTAAAATAGTAATTTCAATTTCGGCTTTTAAGTCTTCTTTTGTTACTTCTTTATTCGTAACAACCACGACATCTTCTTTTACTATTACTGGTGTTTTAGTATTTAATGAATTATTAAAGTTAACATAAGTAATAATATCATTTTTTTCAAATACTTTTATCGCTGTCATTTTATTAAAACCATAATTTAATAATGTGGCGGTATCTTGGCTACGATGAGCAATTGTATCAACATTCATCACTACCGATATTAAGCGTACACCATTTCTTTTTGCTGTAGCGGTTAAATTATAGTTAGCTTTCGAAGTAAAACCAGTTTTTAAGCCATCTAACCCATCAAAATGTCCGAGCATTTTATTAGTATTTACTAGCCAAAATGGATTTGAAGAATCTTTTCTTACATAGTCTTCTTTTAAACGGGTAAAGCGGAATAAATCTTCATTAAATTTAACAAGTTCAGAAGCCACAAGCGCCATATCATATGGCGTTGTGTAATGATTTTCATCATCAAATCCCGTTGGATTAACAAAGTTTGTATTATTCATTCCTAATTGTTTAGCGGTTTTATTCATTAAAGAAACGAATGCTGGTGTTGAACCGGCAATATGTTCCCCAAGCGCGGTTATTGCGTCATTTGCGGAATTAATACAAACTGATTTAAATAAATCTTCTACACTCATTTTTTCATTTGGTTCTAAAAATATTTGGGTGCCACCCATGCTTGAAGCATATTCACTAGCAGTAACCATGTCATTCCATTTTAGATTACCTTTTTGAATATTATCTAAAACAATATACATTCCCATCATTTTAGTCATACTCGCTGGATAATGTTTTTCATCCTTATTTTCTTCGTAAATCACACGCTTAGAATTGGGTTCAATTAAAACAACTGAAGAAGAATTAAGCGCTAAATCAGGTTTTTCTTCATTAGTGGTTTGAGGCGTTACATTTTTATTAACTCCTAAAAGCGCTAATAAAGAAAAAAGAATTGCCATAAAAAATTTTTGCATATTTATCACCAATATAATTTATGAACAATTCTTGTTTATATTCCTAAATAATCTTTATTTGTTTTTTAAAATATCGCTAAAAAACTTATCGCACTCTTCCACCCACGTAGTAATACTTTGATACTTATGTGCTTCTTTTTTACTTAATACTAAATCATTAGCAAGTGATAAGCCATGGTGTCCTATCGGATAGAAGATTGTTTTATGTTTAACATTTACTTTATTTAAAGCTTCATCCATTAATTTTGTTGATATTGGATCAACGGCAGTATCTTCTAAAGTTGTCCAAATAAATGTTGGAGGATAATCTTTAGTTACATGAAGTTCAATACTTAATTCATTAATAAGGCTTGGATTACCATTAGTAATATTAAGTTTGGTATGAAGATGGGTATTTTGGGTTAAAGTAATTACTGGATAACATAAGGCAATGGCTTTAGGTTTATATTTTTCAACATTTTTTAAATTCATCATATTAGCTAATTCCATATATTTATAAACATAACTTCCCACTAAATGGGCACCTGCTGAAAAACCAATTAAAAATATTTCTTTAGGATTAATGCGATATTTATTTTGATTTTTGATAATAAAATCAATAGTTAATAATAATTCTAGATGAGGAACTGGATAGCACACATCTTTTTGAGTGGCTTTAGAACTATAAGTTAAAGTGACTGTATTATAGTTTTTGGCTAAAAAAGTCACTGCAATAGGATCTTTTTCTCGATTAGAAACAAAATCATATCCTCCTCCTGGAACAATTACTAAAGTTTTAGATTTTTTTCTTTTTCCAATATCAACATTTTGAATAACATTAATTTGAATAACTGGATCGGTTTTTATATCATAAAAATTATTTAAATGAATTATATCATTTATCATACTTAATCACTCCTAGAACAATTATAAAGCAATAATTAGTAAATTTGAATTAAATAATTTATTTTGGTAATACTATTTTTGAGGTGAATGAAAATGAATTTCAAAAAAATTATTATTTTAAGCTCTTTGGTTTTATTAAATGGTTGTAATAACAAGCCATCTATTAGTAATTCGCTATCAATCAGTAAATCGACTTCTAATAGTACTTTGATATCAACATATCCATCAATTAGTGATAATAGTACTTCTTTAGTTAATACTAAATCAATTACTTTTAATTTTTTGAATTTAAAAGATAAACTACCTACTGCATCTTCTAAAGAAGAAACTAAAATTACTAATGGCTTAGTTGAATTAGGAATAGTTAGTGCAAATTATGGGACTTATAATGGCGGTGGCTATTTAATGCTTAGAAAAACTAAAGATACAAATGGCGCAGGACATATTTATAATACTTCGAGTGTAGGAAACATTAGTTCCGTAACAATTAAATGTTCTTCTTCTACAAGTAAAAACGCTATTATTGGGATAACATTGGGGAATGAAGTAATTAATGAAGCTGTTACAGATAGTACTTTAAAAGAACGAACTGACACTAATAAAGTAATAACTTTTAGTAATGATAGTAAAGATAATACTTATTTTAATCTAAGTGTAATGAATAATTATAACTGCCAATTAGTGGAACTAACAATTAATTTTGATTAATCAAAAAGACTATTGCTTAACGATATTTGCTAAACAATAGTCATTTTTTTATTCTTCAAATTGTGAATTATATAACTTATAATAGAAACCTTTTTTAGCCATTAATTCGTTATGATTACCTTGTTCAATAATATTGCCATTATTCATAACTAAGATAATATCCGAATTTTTAATGGTTGATAAGCGGTGGGCAACGATGAAACTAGTTTTACCACGCATTAACTTAGCAAAAGCATTTTGAATTTTTAATTCTGTACGCGTATCAATACTTGATGTTGCTTCATCTAAGATAAGCATTGGTGGCATTGTTAACATAATACGTGCAATACATAGTAATTGCTTTTGACCAATTGATAAGTTACCACCATCTTCACCAATCATAGTATCATAACCATCTTTCATTTTCATAATGAAACTATGAGCATGAGCTTCTTTTGCAGCTTGAATAACTTCTTCTTTGGTCGCATCTTCTTTACCCATTTTAATATTTTCTAAAACAGTTGCGTTTTTAATCCAAGTTTCTTGTAATACCATGCCAAAATTATTTCTAATATCTTTTCTTGGTGTTTTAATTGTATCTAAATCATCAATATAAATGGTGCCACTTGTTGGATCATAGAAACGCATAAACAAATTAATTAGCGTAGTTTTTCCACATCCTGTCGGACCAACAATAGCCACTCTTTGGCCTGGTTTAACGATTAAATTAAAATCTTGAATTAATTTTTGTTCTGGAACATAAGAGAAATATACATGTTCAAGTTTGATATTTCCTTTAGCGTGTTCTAAGTGATTTGGACAATCAGTATTATCTAATTCTTTGCTTTCTAAATATTCAAACACCCTATTCGCGCACGCAATTGAGTTTTGTAATTCCGTTACTACGCCACTAATTTCATTAAATGGTTTACTATATTGACTTGCATAACTTAAAAGGGTTGAGAATTTACCAACATCTAATACTAAGTTAGCAGGTGATTTAATAATTACCCAAGCCGCAATAAATGCTACAATCGCATAAATAATCGCGTTAATAAAACGGGTGGTTGGATTAACTAGACTTGAGAAAAATATCGCTTTTAAAGATGATTTTTCTAAACGATCATTTACTTCATCAAATTTCACAACATTTTTATCTTCAATCGAGAATGCTTTAACAACTTTTAAGTTATTAATCATTTCATCCATAAACGCTGTTTGTTCGCCACGAATTTCTGTTTGACTCTTAAAATATTTATAAGAATTTTTTGAAACAAATTTGGCTGTTAATAATGATAAAGGTGTTAAACATACAACCACAATAGCGACAATATAGTTAATGCTAATCATTAATCCTAACGTACCCGCAATAGTAAGAACACCAACAAACAGTTGCGTAAATCCCATTAATAAGCCATCAACGAATGTATCAACATCGTTAATAACACGGCTAACTATATCGCCATATTGATGCGAATCAATATAACTAATTGGTAAATGATGTATTTTTTCAAATGCTTGTTTTCTTAAGTCATAAGTAATGTTATAAGTGATTTTGTTATTAATAATACTCATAACATATTGAGTAACAATTACAACTAAGATTAGTATACCAATTAAAATAGCATTTTTTGTAATAGCGGCAAAATCCACTTCATTAATTTTTACAATTACATTAATGGAATTACCAATTAAGATTGGAATATATAATGTTGCCGCAACTGATAAAATTGCAAATAAGAATGATAAAAATACTAAAAACTTATATTTAGATATTAATTTCAATATCTTTTTAGTGGTGGAATTCTTTTTCATGCTTATTCATCCTTTTTAAATTGTGAATCATAAATTTCTTTATAAACTTCACAATTATTTAATAATTCATCATGCTTACCTATACCAACAACTTTACCATCATCAAGAACAATGATTTTATCACAATGGGCAATTGAACTTGTACGTTGCGAAATAATAAATACAAGAGGATTATTCTTTAAAGTTTTTAAAGCTTTTCTCAAATTTAAATCCGTTAAGAAGTCTAATGCTGAAGCACTATCATCTAAAATAACAATACTAGGATTACCTACTAAAGCACGAGCAATAGTTAATCTTTGTCTTTGTCCACCTGAGAAATTCTTTCCTTCTTGCTCAACAACTGCGTCAATACCATTTTCTTTTTTCAAAACAAAGTCTTTAGCTTGTGCAACTGTTAAAGCTTCAAGAATTTCTTCTTCACTTGCCTCTTCTTTTCTTAGACACATATTCGAACGAATTGTACCTTTAAATAAAACAGCTTTTTGAGGAACAATACCAATAATATGGTGAAGTTCTTCATCACTTATCGATGTAACATTTCTTCCATCAATATAAATTGCGCCACTACTAACATCATATAAGTGCGCAAGTAAATTGATAAGTGTAGTCTTACCACTACCTGTACCACCAATAATACCAATGCTTTCTCCACGATTAGCAACGAAATTGACATTACTTAAACTTTCTTCGTTGCTATTATATTTCATAGATACATGATCAAACTCAACCAATGGCATATTTTCTTTTTTAGTTTCTTCACTTCTAACTAAAGAAGGCTCCATATCTAAAGTTTTAGCAATACGATCTGCGCTTGCTAATGATTTAGAAATAGTAATAACTAAGTTTGCTAATTTAATTAATTCGGTAAGAATTTGTAACATGTAGTTATATAAAGCAAGAACATCACCTTGAATAATAACACCAGATTCAACGCGACTTCCACCTAAATACAAAATACCAATAATACCAACATTGATAATTGCGTATGTTAATGGATTCATTAAAGAGGAAATATAACCAACTCTCTTTTGGCTTTTTCTTAAGTTAGTAATCTTTCCATTAAATTCTTCAAATTCTCGTTCTTCTTTATTAAAAGCACGAATAACACGAACACCATTTAAGTTTTCACGTGTGGATTTTAACACACCATCTAATTGTTTTTGAACTACTTTATATTTAGGTTGGCTAACTAATAAAATAGTAAAAATAATAATACTTAATACTAATATTACCACCGCAAATATAATAGCAACTTTAGCGTCAACAATAAACGCCATAATAAGCGCGCCAAATACGACAAACGGGGAACGTAAGAATAATCTTAAAAACAAATTAACACCATTTTGTACTTGATTAACATCATTAGTCATACGAGTAATCATTGTGGCCGTACCTAATTCATCAATTTCTTTATAAGATAATGATTGAGCTTTAACAAATAATTCATGACGTAAAGTAGAAGAAAATCCTACGGCCGCTTTGGCACTAAAATATTGTGCCGTAATTGAGCAAGCTAAGCCAACTACGCCTAAACCAATCATAATTAAGCACATTTTTAAAATGTAACTTAATCCAGCGCCTTCATTAATTCCCACATTAACAATGCGAGCAACAATTAATGGAACAATTAATTCAAATATCGCTTCAAGTAACTTGAATAAAGGCCCTAAAATAGCCTCTAAACGATATGATTTCATGTATTTTAATAATTTTTTCATATCATCAACTCCAAACAACTAGTATTATAAATGATTAGGTATGATTTATCATTATTTTTAGATAAATTTATTAATTTAATTATAAGTATGTTATAATTATTTTCGGTGATTAAAATGACAATTAAAGAATATGTACAATTACAAAAAGATTTAATAAGAGATGAAGTGTCAAAATTAAGTGTTAAACCCACTATTGCGATTATTCAAGTTAATAATGATGAAGCTTCTAATGCTTATGTAAAAGGCAAATTAAATGACGCTAATAACTTAGGAATTATTGCTAAACTAATTAAATTAGATGAATCAACAAGCGAAGAAAATTTATTAAAATTAATTGATGAAATTAATAATGATGATTCAGTTCATGGCTTAATTGTACAAATGCCTCTTCCTCGTCATATTAATGAAGATCATATTAAAATGGCTGTTAGCCCAAAAAAAGATGTTGATGGCTTCCATCCTTTATCATCTTTACATCCATGTACACCAAAAGGCATTGTCGATTATTTAACATTTGAAGGTGTAGATTTTAAAGATAAAAACGCTGTTGTTATTGGTCGAAGCAATATTGTTGGTAAACCAATGGCAAAAATGCTTACTAATTTACATTGTAATACCACTATTCTTCACTCAAGAACTAGTAAAGAAAACATGGATATGTTTATTAAAAACGCTGATATAATTGTTATTGCCATTGGTAAAAAATGGTTCTTAGATACCCAAGAATTTAAAAAAGATGCTATTATCGTTGATGTTGGTATTAACCGCATTGACGGCAAATTATATGGTGATGCTCGTCCAAATTTAGATGTTAAATTACAAACACCTGTTCCTGGTGGAGTTGGTTTATTAACTCGCTTAACATTAATGAAAAACTTATTAGATGCTTATTATGCACAAATAAAAAATTCCTAACATTTTAGGATTTTTTTACTATTGGAGATTTTATGGATTTTAAAGAACACATTTATAATAGTTATGATGAAAAAATCGCTTTTAAACTAATAGAGGCCTTAAATAATCCTCGTACTCATGCTTTAATTTTAAATAGTGATAAAATTAGTGATGAGCAATTTATTAGTCTTTTTCCCCATGTAAAAAAGCATCCATTCGTTAAGCATGCATTTTTATATGATAAAGAAGAATACGATTTTGGTAAATCATATTTACATATTGGTGGCGCTATTTATATATCTGATGCTTCTAGTTTAGTTGTAGCTTCTATTTTAAATGCGAATAAATATGATTACGTTTTAGATATGTGTGCCGCACCGGGAGGCAAAACGCTTCAAACATCTTTATTAATGCAAAATGAAGGTGTCATTATTTCTAATGACTTATCTTATCAACGTGCTTTAGTTTTATCGCAAAACGTTGAGCGATTAGGAAGAAAAAATATTATTGTTACTTCTAATGATTTAAGTAAATTACCCGCTAAATATTATGGATTATTTACTAAGATTATCCTTGATGCTCCTTGTAGTGGTTCTGGCATGTTTCGAAAAGAAGAAAAAATGCTTAAAGATTGGAGCATTGATAAAGTAATTAGACAAAGCGCTATTCAAAAAGAACTTATCGAATTAGCGTATAATTTTTTAGCACCAGGTGGAACGCTTATTTATTCTACTTGTTCTTATTCTAAAGAAGAAAACTATGAAGTTATCAAAACTCTATTAGCTAATCATAACGATATGTCATTAATTCCTTTAAAAGAATTAGAGTCTTACTCTTTAACTAATGCGCATGATGGAATAACTATGTCTCCTGCTACTTTTGAAGGTGAAGGGCAATATTTATGCATGCTAAAAAAAGATGGTAACTTGAATTATAAAGAAATAAACTTACCTGATATTAAAAGCAAATTCTTTACATATAATTTAAATGGTTACTTAATTAATAAAGATGATAATTTATATGCTTCTCCTACTAATTTAAACTTAAAAGAATTTAATATTATTAGAAATGGATTAAAAATCGGTTCATTGAATAAAAATAACTTTATTCCTGATTATCATTTATCGCATTTTCTTAGTTCTAATGAAAGTATTAAATTAAACGAAAATGAACTAAAAAATTATTTAAATGGTCAAGTTATTAATAAAGATTATCAAAATGGCTTTTATGTTGTTTCATACAACGATATTAATATTGGATTTGTTAAATCAGTTAATGGAATATTAAAAAATCATTTTCCTAAAGGATTAAGGATATAAAAACCATCAGTTATTCGCTGATGGTCGTTTTACTATTTCTTATTTCAGTTAATTTATCACACATTAACTTATAAACATCGTCACGTAATTCGACGGTGTTTTTATATTTGCCATTATTGTTATCAAAATTAATAAAGGCAACATTGACAATGTATTTTTTATGTTTAATCTTCCTAGATAATACCGCATATGATTTATCAATAACAACAGGCACCAATTCAATATCATTATTTAAAACAATTTTAAATGTTCCAGGATGAAGTTCACCTATTAAAACATTATCTAAATTTTTATTTCTTGTTCCTTCTGGGAAAATGCCCCAACTAATTTGGTTATTAGCTAAAGATTTTCCAACTTTTTTTAAGACACTTAATTGTTGACGTAAATCACTTCTATCCACTAATTCGCCATCTAGAATACGCATTACACGACCTACAAAAGGTTGTTTTTTTACTTCAATTTTAGCAACAAATGTAATTGGCTTTTCGGATAGAGCAATAAGAAATAACGGATCTAATAAAGATTGATGATTAGGAGTAAACATTTTGATTTTGTTATCTTGAATTAAATATTCGTTTTCTCCTTTAATCACAACATTTAAACGTTTTAATAATTTCAAAACGAGTTTACGAACACGATTATATCTAACTTCAATAGAATACTTTTCTGGATGTCTAGAATAACGGATTATCCAACTTAAGTAATTCCAAATAATTAATGGCCCTGCTTTTAAAGCGAATATAAATATTTTAAACATTACTAAGCACCTTCCAATAATGAATTAATTGTACGCTTTTTTTTAATCATTTACAACCACAACCATATTTAATGGTGCAATAATAATCGAATCAACAAGTACAGGAAGATGAACTAATCCAACTTCATTAAAAATGACTTTATGCGTTTTATTAAATGTAAAGTATAAGTTTTCTTTGCTATTTGTATTAATTAAAAGTGATAATTCTTTGTTATTCTCTAATTTATAAATGATTCTTATTCCTAAATCACCAATACGTTCAAAACGAATAATTTCATCAATCTTTTGATAATCATTAAGATGGAAAATATTATATTTTTTTCTTAATGTAATAACATCACACATATAATTAAATTGTTCTTTACGATTAATTAAAATTTCAAAATTATATTGATTATCTAAATCATTGGTATTATAAGTATTAGTTAAATATCTTTTTGATAATCCTACTTCTTGTCCCATATGAATAAAAGGAATACCAAACGCTAATACATTAATTGCATTACATAATTTGAGTGCTTTTAATATTTCTTTTTGATTTTTCTTTCCAAATACAATGCTAATTTTATCGTATAAAGTGGCATTATCATGACATTCAACATAATTAATACTTTGTGATGGAGAAATAAATTTATAAATATCACGATATTTTCCTTTAAAACTATTGATAAAATCTTCATAACGATAACCATTGCCTAATAAATATCCGCAATCATCATTTAAAGAATAACTGGAACCTTTTAAAGTATCACGGAAAAAATCATTAAAGAAAGCAAAATGTGGTAATACTCTTGCATTATCAAGCATGGATTTTTCTTGATCAAGCAAGAAAGTTGGCATATTCCAACCTTCACCATATAACATAATATCACTTTTCATTTTGCGTAATTCTTCATCAATAATTTTTGAAGTTTCAATATCAATAATACCTAATAAATCAAATCTAAAGCCATCAACATCATAAAAATCAATAAAAAATTTCAAGCAATTAATAATTAAATGACGCACCATAGGTCGTTTCGTATCTAAATCATTACCACAGTATGAGCCATTAGATAATCCTTCTTTATTATGGCGAAAATAATAATTTGGTACTATTTTTTGTAAAACTGAATCTTCATATTTATAAACATGGTTAAAAACCACATCAAGATTAACGCGGATATTATTTTCGTGACATACTTTTACTAAATTTTTAAATTCATTAATTCTAGTTATTGGTGAGTTAGGATTAAGTGATAAACTACCTTCTAAAGCAAAATATAAATAAGGATTATATCCCCAGTTATATTCTGATTTAGTCTTCATTTCATTTACACCAATAAAAGCATTGACTGGTAATAGTTGTACGTGAGTAATACCTAGTTTTTTTAATAAATCAACACCCACTGCTTGGCCTTTATATTTGCGGTTTTTCTCAACAAATCCATAATAAGTACCTTTATAATTTATTTCACTTTTAGGATAACTCGTAAAATCACGAACACTTGTTTCATATATTATCGCATCCGTATAACTGTTCATTTTTTCTAATTCCACTTTTTTAGTTTTAAATTTAGTTTTATCAATAATAACCGATTTTTCTTTATTTAATGTGCAAGCAATAGAGTAAGAATCTAAAGTTACAATTTTTTCTCCGTTTTGATGAATCTCATATAAATATGATTTTTTATCAAAAAAGCCATAAAATTTTCCATAAAACACCCCATTATCTTTCCTTTTTAAAGCAAAGATTTTTTGAGTATTATCGTAGTCAATGATAACATTGATAGCGTACGCTAAAGGAGCAAAAACTTTAAAAATGACATATTCATCAATGCATGTGGCACCTAAATCATTTTCTTGATAGTTAAATTTTATGTCAAAACTAGGATCATCCACTAAATCAGTCATATTAATTTCATAGATTACTCCATCTAATTCTAATTGGTAATGATTACCTAAAATAATTTCTTCATCTAAATCAATATATAATTTGTTTTCATAGTTACTGGTTTGTCTTATTTTTATATTTTCATTATTAGACTTTACACTAAAAGAAGCAATGGGACTATCTAATCCCATTACTTCGATGGTATAAAAATTTATAAATTTTACACTAATCATATTCTAACTATTCTCTCCATTACCATCATTGATATTTTTTTCTTCTTCAGTTTCCACTCTTCGAATTACTTTTGCACCTTTAGAACTAGTAGATCCTGGCATTGTTTTTTCAATAACTCCTTCTTCTTGAAGGCGGTTATAGAAGCCTCGAGCGGTTGAGAAATTAGCGTGACATAAATCCATAATTGCACTTATAGAAACTGTTTCACGCGCCATTACTAATGATTTAAGATTTTGATAACGTTCTTCATCAGAATTATATTCACCACCACTATCATCAGAAGAAATAAATGTTGGTCCCATAGCGGAACGATCTCTTAAATCTAAGAAATCTGGATTATAATTAACTGGATAATGTTCTTTTAAGAAGGCAACAACTTTCATAATTTCTTTACGATCGACATAAGGTGTTTGAACACGTAAGAATCCTTGACCACGAGTAACGGTAACACAATCTAATAAACAGTCACCATTACCTTGTAATTGTTCTGCACCACTTTGACCTAAAATAGTTGTTGAGTCCGCTAAAGAAGCAACCATTAAAGCTACTTTAACTTTCAAGTTTGCTTTTAAAGTACCAGTGACAACATCCGCAGAAGGACGTTGGGTGGCAATACAAATATGAATACCCGCTGAACGAGCTTTTTGGGCTAAACGAATAATTGGTTTTTCAATATCAGCTAAAGCAGAAACTAAATCATTATATTCATCAATAATAATAACAATATAAGGAAGAATATCTTTTCCTTCTTCTTTCATTGACTCATTATATTGTTTTAAGTCAGTGAAACAACCTTCCGCTAATAAAGTATAACGGTTTTCCATTTCTTTAATCATTTTATTTAAAGCTACACGCGCTTCTAATGGTTCAGTAATAATTGGGCAATATAAATGCGGACAATCACGATAATAATTGAATTCTACTTGCTTTGGATCAACAATTAAGAATTTTACTTCATCCGGTGTTTGGCGCATCATTAATGATAAAATAAATGAATGTAAGAATACTGATTTACCAGATCCAGAAGTACCAGCCACAAGCATATGTGGGAATTTAGTCATAGTTTCAGAAACTACTTTACCAGAAATATCTTTTCCAAATGGTACTAAAAGTGGTTTATCTGTTATATCTTTAATATCATATAAAACTTCTTTTAATGTAACCATATCTATTTTTTCATTTGGAACTTCTAAGCCTGATGTTGTATGACCTAAAACAACTTTTGTAAAACGTGGGAATACTCCGCCTAAACGAATAGCAACATTATCAATAACTTTTTGAATTGAGTTTACTGATGTTGTGGCGTCTAATTTAATATCAAATCTTGTAACAGATGGTCCAACTGTATATGTATCAACAGAAGCACCAATGTTGAAATCTTTAAATGTTTGGTTAATAGTTTCTCTTCTTTCTTCTGCAATATTAGCGTTATACGATTTCATTGATCTTCCATTCGCATCCGCTAATAAATCAAGACTTGGATAAATATATTCTGTACGTGGAGTACTTACACGTGCTAATGTTTTTTGCGGTTCTACTTTCTTTTCAAAAGATATAGAAGCGGCCGGTGTTGGTTTATTAAATGCTACACTTGTATTTAGTGTTTGATTAGATACAGGTGTCTCATTAATAGTTTCTTCTTTTTTAATATCTTCTTTAGGTTCAATATCATCAGCAAATAGCTGATTAATAGGTGTAGGAGTAACTGGCATCTCTTTTTTTGGTGCCAGGGTTGATTCATTCTTATCAGTCAAATCACTAATAGACACTTTTTGTGGACGATTAGGTAAATTATTAATTACTTGATGATTATCTTCTTTCTTGATAGTAGGAGATACATTGTTATCGTTAGAATGAACACGTGAAGACAATGAAGATATTTCTTGATCTAATTTAGCATTTTCTTCTTGTTCTATTTTTAGTTTTAATTCACGTTCTTCTTTTTCTTGTTCTTCTTGTTTTAAACGTTCTAGAACTTTTTCTTTATGTTTTTTCTTTGCTTCTTTCGATTTAGCAATAATTTTTAAAACTAATTTTGCAAATGTTAAATATAAGCCCACAAGCATAAGAACAATAACTACAATGTAAGCACCAATTGATGTAATTGTAGAACATAATAAAGTAGCTAAAAATGCCCCAACAATGCCACCGCCTAAGCCACCAACATCGCTTAATCTTAATTTAAATATTGTATCATTGACCACTGCATTCGATATTTTTGTATGAAAATTAGTAAATACAGTATTAAATCCATCTTGTGTTGAAGATAAAGATGAACCAATTAAACAAGATAAAGCAATTAGAATAATTCCTAATAAAACAAGATTAATTTTTACCATATAAGATTTCTTCATTAAGATTAAATAAAATCCCATAGCAATGCCAAGTAAAAACGGTACAAAATAAAATACGCCGAAAGCATATGCGGATATATATGTTAAAAAATTACCAACAAAGCCATTGTTTAAAATTCCAATGACAGATATTAAGAATAACATCAATCCATAGAGAGTATTCTCAGCATCTCTTGATAATAATTTTGCTTCTGATATTGATTTTGGTAAATGCTTTTCTTTTGCCATACGATCACCTTCACATTTATAGATTTAACTAAATCTATAATTATTATGACACATACAAGAAATTATAAAAAGCATTTTTATAACAAAAACACCTAGATTTTCTCTAGGTGTTAACAATTATTCAATTACTTCCACAATTGGGACAATAAGTGGGAAACGAGCAGTCTCTTTTTTAATAAATTTGGTTGCTTTATCAACAAAAATATTTTTAGCTTCTTCGATAGATTTGTTATGGCTTAAGCTACTATTAACAGTATCTACAAATAATCTAGTGATTTCTCTTAATATAGCTTCTGATTCTTTTAAG
The DNA here is from genome assembly GCA_934140155.1 of uncultured Bacilli bacterium. Classification (GTDB taxonomy): domain Bacteria; phylum Bacillota_I; class Bacilli_A; order RFN20; family CAG-826; genus RUG131. Next base: position 34,706 of record CAKPBC010000005.1, read on the forward strand.
AATACGAAACCACGCATTTGAATATCTGGTCCCGCAATGATTTGATTATTTTCTTTAGATATTGCTAAAGCGGCAATAATAACACCATCTTCTGAAAGTTTTTGACGATCATCAATAACTTCTTGTTTGACATCACCAACGCCAATACCATCAACCATTAAATCTCCATTTTTAATAATTGTGTTGGTAATTTTTGCTTCTCCATCAATAATATCAACAGGGACACCATTATCTAAAATAAAGACATTACGGTGGTTATAAGTTGTAAAACTATGTACCGCTATCATCGCGTTAGCTAATAAATGACGATATTCACCACTTACTGGTAAATAATACTTTGGTTTTAATAAAGAAATCATCGATTTTAAATCATCTTCACGAGCGGTCATTGATATATAAGTCTTTTTATTTAAATTGGTAATGTGCGCACCCGTTCTAAATAAATCATCAATAGCATCAGTGGCAATAATTTCTAATCCACCTTGTGGAGGACAAGCCGCTAAGAAAGAATCATTTGGACTAATAATAAAGCGTTTATCTTCAATTTCTCCACGTGCAAGTTGAGACATTAATTCGTATAAATGTTCTCCTTCTTCCATCATAACTATAATGGTATCAGTAGCTTTAATTCTTAATAATTCATCATCGCTAGTAATAACATTTTTACCTGGAACAAATATGCCGCATGGTTGAAGTTTTTCATATAATTTCTTAGCAAATTCGTTATAGAAAATAACTTTTTTGTTATTAAGTGTGGCAAATTTTAAGATTTCTTCTAATCCATAAATATTTTTATCAAATAAAGCAATATAAGTACGACCTTTGCTTTCAAATAAAACACGATTTAAGTAAGGTGTTAATTTATGATTTGGTGAAGCATATCCTAATGAAGTTGCGCCACTAGATTCAGTCATAAGTAATAAAACATTATTTTCGGCAATTTTAGCTAATTTATTTAAATCATGGTTATGACCAATATCACTATTATATTCCACAATAAAGTCACCAGAATATATAATTGTGCCTTCAGAAGTATCTATAGCAATACCACTAGAACAAATCATCGAGTGACAAGTTTGGAAAAAGTGAACTTTATGTCCAGCTATTTCTACATCATCACTAGGATTTACAATTTTAAAATTAAAGGTAACTGGTTTCTTTAAATAATTAATACCATAATCACTAATCATAGCCGCCGTAGCCTTAGAACAATATATTGGTGCTTTAATACTTTTATACATAAATGGGATAGCGCCCATTTGTTCATTATGACCATGTGACACCAAATACGCTTTAACACGATCTTTGTTTTCTTCTAAATAACGATAATCTGGAATAATTAAGTCAACGCCAGGTAAAGATTTATCTGGGTGTTTAATACCAGCATCGATAATAAATATGTCTTGATTTATTTCCACTACAATAATATTTTTTCCGCGCTCATCTAAACCGCCAAGCGCAAAAATTCGAATTTTATCACGCATAAAAATTTTTCCTTTCGTCCATAATAAAACGCCTTCAGTCATAATAATTATTCGATTTATAACTTAAACAGCAAATGTATTATAGCATGTAAAAGTTAAACAAACAACTATTTTAAGACTTCTCTTGTGGCAATTATATCTGCACCAGTATTTAAAACATTTTTAATTAACACTTGGTGCATTTTGATAGGTGCTTGTACCTTTATTTTATTAATTTCTTTCATAACATCAAATAGCAAATCTTTACTTATTTCTTTGCTCGTAATAACTGGTATTCTTTTTAAAGTTTTAGATTTAATAAATACTGTAGAAGTTAACATACGCATAGGATTAGTTACTTCATTAATGGCATATTGAACACCTCGCGGACAACTATTGCCTGTAACATTTTTATTTTCATCAATCGTTAAATGGCATCCACGCGGACAAACAATGCATATTAGTTCTTTCATTATAATCCCTCCACTTCTACAGTTATTGTACTAGTATCATTACTAATTAAATCTTTACTTAATTTGATATTTTCCATTTCCGAAGGAATTACATTAAGTTTTTTAATACGTTTAACTACTACATCATCACATTTAATAACGATATCAACATTTTTCATTGGTTTACTAACACGGAATTTGATAGTGAAATACTCACTAATGTTAAGATAGTTAATACGTTGAGGTAAAACATAGCCAATGCCACTTCTTGCTTCTACTAAAATATTTTTATTTTCATAATGAAGAAGATTATTTAAATAACAATATGCTCCAATCGCGGATTCACGTGCTTCCATAGTTACATAGTCAACTAAATCATGCACATGTAAACCATTACCCGCGACAAATATTCCTGGAATTAATGTTTCATTATGTTCATTTACATAAGGTCCTTTAGTACGTGGATGGATTTTTAGCCCAAGATTAGTTAATAAATCTGTTGCAGGCGTTAATCCAATAGATAATAATAAAGTATCAACATCAAAATACTGTTGTGTATTAGGTATAACTTTTAAATTTTCATCAACTTTAGATAATTCAATTCTTTCTAATTTTTCTTTTCCAATTACTTTAGTGACCGTACTAGATAAATATAACGGGATATCAAAATCATTTAAACATTGAACAATATTACGATTTAAGCCATTAGAATAAGGCATAATTTCAGCAACACCAAGAACCTTTGCCCCTTCTAAAGTCATACGTCTAGCCATAATTAGACCGATATCTCCTGATCCTAAGATAAATACTTTTTTACCAACTAAATAACCATCAATATTTAAATATTTTTGGGCTGTACCTGCCGAATAAACACCACTTGGTCGATCACCAGGAAGTTGAATGGATCCAGCATTTCTTTCATAGCAACCCACTGTAAAAATAATTGTTTTTGCTTCGATTACTTGATAACCTTCTATTTCATTTACATAAGTTATTTTTTTATCTTTAGAAATATTAGTAACCATGGTGTTATTTTTAATAACAACATTGGTATCTTTTAGCATTTCTATAAATCTACTAGCATATTCTGGTCCAGATAATTGTTCTTTAAATTCATGAAGTCCAAAACCATTATGAATGCATTGATTTAAAATACCACCTAAAGCAAAATCTCTTTCAATTAAAACAATATCTTTTATTCCTAAATCATAACATTTTTTAGCGGCTGCTAAACCTGCTGCTCCGCCACCAATGATGACAACATCATAATTATGCATTGTCATCACCTGCCTTTGTTATTTCTTTAATTATATTGGTGTTTAAAGCATCATAATTAACATCTAAAACATCAATATGATAATAATTTGCTAATATATCTAAAACACTTGGTTGACACATACCACCTTGACACTTACCAAATCCAGCACGAACTCTTTTCTTAAGTGCTTTAATGGAGTGAGGTGGACAACTTCTCGATAATGTATCAAGTATTTCTTGCTCAGAAATATATTCACATTTACAAATGATATGTCCATATTTAGGATTTTCTTTTATTAGTTTATTTCTTTCTTTTAAACTTAATTCTTTCATATGTACATATTTTTTTACATTAGGATTATAATTTTCTTTGTCTTTTAAATTAATTAATGTTGATAACAATTCTTCAACAACATATTTTCCAATTGCTGGTGCACTTGCTAAACCTGGTGACTCAATACCTACTACATTAATAAAATGTTTATTTTCAATTTCAATAATAAAATCATGGGTAGATGGAGTTGGACGATTACCCGCAAAAGTTCTAATTGTCATATTAAAAGAAATATCTTTCATAATTAAAGATGCTTGTTTTTTGACTTCGCTTAATGTTAGTGAGTCAGTTGATAAATCATCTTTATCATCAACAAATTCTGATGATGGTCCTACTAAATAATTATGACTACTTGTTGGTGTCATTAAAATTCCTTTTCCTTTTTGAGAAGGAAGTGGAAAAATTGGCATATTTAAAAATGAATCATCAAAATGATCTAAAACATAATATTCGCCTTTTCTTGCTTTAATATTAAAGTCATGATTACTAACTAGATGTGAAATAGTATCTCCATTTACTCCAGTCGCGTTAATTATAACTTTTCCTTCATAAACATTATTTTTAGTAATTACTTTTATGCCATTAGGAATTTCTTTTAAATCAATTACTTCTTCATTTAATTTTAATTTCACACCATTATCAATAGCGTTTTCCATGGCATGAACAACTAAATTAAATGGATCAATAATTCCCGCAGTTGGACAATATAAAGCACCTAATATAGAATCATTTAAATGTGGTTCTTTTTCTAATGCTTCTTTTTTTGTTAATAAGCAAACTTCCACGCCATTTTCGAAAGCCCTTTTCTTTAAATCTTCTAATACTTTTAAATGCTCTTTAGTCGTGGCTACAGTCATTGAGCCAGTACGAATAAATTTTACATCTAGTTCTTTAGCAACTTGATCATACATTTTATTACCTAAAACATTAAATTTTGCTTTTAAGGTATGTGGCAAAGGATCATATCCGGAATGGATAATTGCGGAATTAGCCATTGATGTGACATTACCTACATCATTTTCTTTATCTAATACTAAAACATCAAGATTATATCTTGCTATTTCTCGAGCAATGAATGCTCCAATAACTCCAGCGCCTAAAATAATTACATCAACCATTATCTAAACTCCTTGTAAGTGTTTTTGTTAATATTAGTATAACATTTTTTACCTTTTTATAAAACTATCGAAGTATAAAAAAATAACGGCTTATTAGGTCGTTATCAATGTAAGACACAATGCTTACTTTCCGCTGAAGGAAGCGGATAAGTGTCAATTCACTATCTATAGTTTATAGTTTACATTTCAAATGTCAAACAAAACTAGTAAAAGTTTTATTTGGTTTTAAGTAAATCTAAGTTTCTTTTGCCTTCTAAAGATAAATTAACTAAAGGCAATCTTAAATTCATACTTTTATAACCATTAATACTTAATAAATATTTAATAGGTATTGGGTTAGTTTCAAAAGTTATTAAATTGCCAATAAAATTTAAATAATCAATTAATATTGGATTTGTAAAGTTATCTTCATAATCTTCAATTAGTAATTTATAGTCATGAGCATATAAAATCGATGAAACTGAAATAATTCCATCTGCACCTGCAGCAAGTGCTTTATCAAAATTAGTGTCATTTCCGTGATATACTAAAAAATCCGGAAAATTTTTCTTTAATAAAGTCATAAGATTAAAATCATTACTACATTCTTTTATCCCAATTAATTTATTTGATATATGTAGTAATTTTCTAATCGTCTGGTAATCAATTGACATACCCACTCTTGAAGGAACATTATAAATTAAAACTGGATGCCTACTAGTTTGTAATACTTTTTTAAAATGTAAAAACACACCTCGAAGTGGCGGCTTATTATAAAATGGTAATGTCACGAGAATAGCATCAATATTTAACGTATTAAGAACTTCAATTTGTTCAATTATTTTATTCGTGTTATTCTCTGCTACACCAACAATAATTTTTAATTTTGTATTCATTATAACAAATTTAATTAAATCAATTTTTTCTTTTGATGTGAGTGCCGATTCTTCTCCGGTTGTCCCCGCGACGACAACTGCGCTATGTCCGCTTTTTTCATATGATTCAAGCAGTTTTTTAACTTCTATATAATCAATTTCATCTTGATTATTAAAAGGAGTAACCATCGCCCCAATTATCTCTTTTTTCATATACTCACCTCTATATAGTCTATGACAATAGCCTAAATAAAGTGAATTATTTAAAAGTTTTTTTATAATGCTTAAAATATTATAATAATGTAAGCGATTTTTTTATTTATTTTATGTATATATTATTTGCTAAAAGTAAAAATAAATGTATAATTTAAACGTATTTGAAAGGAGTTTTTTTATGAGTAAACAAAAAGCTTATACATTAGTCGAATCAATTCTATTTATTATTATTGGTATTTTGATTGCTTGTTCAATTATTGACACTAGCATTGTTAACATCCTTGTTGGAATTGCAGTATTAATCTTAGGTATCTTCTTTTTTACCAAAAGTTTATCCGATTCATCAAAAAGTACCTTGTTAGTGCCAGGCGCATTATGGGGTACAGTATTAATTGGTGTTTCAATTGCTATGTTTGCAAGAGAATTAGATATTGTTAATCCATTACAAACTATAGTCGAAGTAGCTATTCTATCAATTGGTGCTTTGGTTTTAATAGATGCACTTATTAAATTATTTAAAAATCATCAAACTGCTGGTATTAGTGAACTTATCGTTGCTATTATTTTAATCGCTTTAGGATTAATGCTATTATTATGGGCTGACTTTAAAAAGTATTTATGGGTAATCTTTGGTGTATTACTTGCAGTGTTAGGCGTATATATGTTAATTACTACTATTATCAAATTATCTAAAAAACAATAATCGAATAGAAAAAACTCAAATTAAAAAATCACAGTCATTATTAATTAAACTTGGCTGTGATTTTTATTTATTTTAATTAATCTTCATTACAATAAACAGTAACAGAACTTGGAATACCACTATCACGAAGACTAATTTTATTGAATTGAGCTTCTGTTCCATTATAATGAATTGATTTTAAATTAGAGCATAATTCAAAGGCATGATAGCCAACTTCTTTTAACGATACTGGGAAAGTAATATCAACAATACTTTCACAAGAATAAAATGTTTCTTTACCAATCGTTTCTAAGTTTTTAGGTAAATTTACTTCGGATAAATTTGTACAATGTGCAAATAAGTTATCCGCTAAAACGGTTATACTATCAGGAATAGTAATCGAACTTAATTGTTCCATAGTGTCAAAAGCTGATGCCTCAATTGTGGTTACGGAACTTGGAATATTTAATTTAGTCACTTGGTTCATAAAATAAAAAGCGTGTTGTTCTATAGTTTCTAATTTATTCGGTAATTGTAATTGTGTTATTTCTTGGCACTTATAAAAAGCCCCTGAACCAATTGTTGTTACAAAATTAGGAATCATTATAGTCTTTTTAGTTTGAGGAACACGTATCAAAGTTGTTGAATCATAATTATAAAGCGAACCTTCAATTACTCGATATTGTGTATTTCGTGGAGAAACAATGAATTCTTCTAGTTCGGTCATTTCATCAAGAGCGCCATATCCAATGAATTCTAAATTTGAAGAAATGCTAAATTGCTTTAAAGCAAAGCAATAAGCAAATGAGAACTCACCGATTTCAGTAAGTGAATCTGGGAAAGTAATCGAAGTCAAATTTTCACAGCGATAAAATCCATAATTTCCAATCATAGTTAATGAACTTGGTAAAGTTACTTCTTGTAATTTTCGACAAAATTTAAATGTATTAAATGGTATTTGCTCGATATTAGCGTTTAAATTAACTTTAGAAAATTGGGCTTCAAAGAACACTCCTTCTTCCATATTTGTTATGCTAGAAGGAATAGTTACTTCTAAAACATTATTTAATCTAGATAAAGACTCAATTCCTAAAGTATTACATTTTTCATGTAGATTTACTTTGCTAACATTCTCACTCATTTTTATTAACTTACTATAATCAAAAGTGTATAACCCACCTTCATATGTTGAATAAAAATGATTATCGTTATTTATTGATAAATTGCGAATGCTTTCACATAATTCAAAATTATCTTCACCAATAAATTGAGTGCCTTTTAAATCTAATTCTTTTAAATTTGTTGTTAAGTAAAATGCTGCATGATTAATAATTCTTAAAGAGGAAGGTAATGTAACACTTGATAATACATCACAGCTATTAAAAGCATAAGCATCAATTACTTCTATTCCTTCAGGAATAGTAATAGATTTTATAGGTGTTTCCATAAAACATGCTTTTCCAATTTGAATAACTGGCTTATTTAAATAATTATTAGGAATCACTAAATCAATTTCAGTTTCAAAATTGTTATATTTATAAATTTCATATGCTTCTGTTTCATTATTTTCAGTAATAAAACGACGATATGTATAATCCCCAACTTCTATTTCTTCTGTTGAAAGTTTTTTAAATATAGGATGAACTTCTAAATCGCTATTAATACTAGTAAGTTCCTTATCCCAACCAAAAAACGAATATTCATAATTGCCATATTGTGATTTTTTTGTTGGTTCATCGCCATTATATAAAGATGAGGCACCTTTTTTTACTTGGTCTTGATATAGTAGTGAATTATCTTCTGAATAATAAGAAACTGTATAACTATCTTTATCTTCTACTGATGAAGATGGATTTTTATTACATCCGCCAATAAGGGCAAGACTTAAAAATATAATTGGATAAACTATTTTTTTCACTATTTCCAACTCCTTTATTTTATTATAAATAAAATACCATTATATTTTTAGTTATACAATGGTATTTACTAATTAAATTTTTATTTCAGAAGAAATTTTACTTAAATATCTCTTCGCCAGTTAATCCACCTGCTAAATAGGTAACGGATAAAGATCCTGGAAAACTTACTCCATCGATAGTCATTTGATTACCTTCGCCATCAACAAAATAAGCAACATTGCTATCATCAAATTTTACAAACGTAAGTGTCTTATTTAAATAAGCCTCATTTGAACTACTAGATAATACTACTGTTCCATCACTAGAAATAACAACACGAACAAAGTCTAAAGGATTCTTATTTTGATCATATGAATCTGTCGAAGTCCAAGTACCAACTAAGCTAGATAAGTCATCTTTTGCTACATCTTCTACCTCTACAAATTCTCCAGAATCACTACCAATTATTCCCGCAGTTTCATAATAAACAACAATACTTCTACCATAATCAAGAATCTTAATATTACCATAAACGTCATTGCTAAATACATAACATTTATCCCCATCTAATTCACTTACTTCAACAAAATTAAATACTTGACTTTGTAAGCATGCATCTTTTTTATCTTCACTATTAATTGTTAAATTAGTTGCGGTAATTTTAATTGTTACGGTATATATATCTTCATAATTATCACCAAATGTAGTTTCTTCATTTTTCCAAGTAGCAATTAAAGATGTTGGAATTTCATCACTAGTTGTTGTGCCTTTACGAGTAAATTCTGTTCCGCTAATAGAAGAATCTTCGCTAATTACACTAATTTTATTAGTTGGATTTAATGTATCAAGTGATTTAATAAAGAAATTAATATTATTAATGCTAATTTTTATTCCGCTTGCGGAATCGTAACTTATTAAAGTTGTAATACTATTATTAATAGTTACTGATTGATTAGTAATTACTATTTCTAAAGATGCATTGCCATTAATTGAGCCTGTACTTAAAGAACCAACATATGTTCCAACAAAGAAATTAGGAATTTCTACTTTGATAATAGGATTAGGTAATTCAAATGTGGCACAAGTTCCTTCATTATAGGCTAAATCGTAATATAAATATAATTCGCCACTTACTTCAACAAATAAACTACCATATGTTTCGTTCTTAAATTCATATTTATCATCACTTGTTTTACCAACATAATTAAATGTCACATTATGTAAGCCATCTAATTTAGAATCAGGGACATTTAGTTTTGCGGTATTATTACTTATAACAAGACTTGCATATAAATCATCACGGTCATCATCATTCATAGAATAAAAATAATCCGTTTCATATTCGCCTTCAATTTCTTCTAATTCATTAACTTGTTTAGTTAATTCGTTAGAAATAATAGTTGAATCATTATTTTTAACTTCTAATGATTTACCCGCATCACCATAATGAGTATACTCAGCAAAGAATAATTCCATACCTTCCCATACAAATTCAGCATGAATATATTTGTCTTCATAATATTTAATGGACTTAACAATTGCTTCTTTATCATTTAGTGTTACCTTAGAAGCGCTAATAACAAGAGTAATATCAGTAACTCCATTTGGTAATGTTCCTTTAACAAGTGTTCCTTTATATGTTCCAAAATAAACTGCTTTAATTTTACTTAAATCTTCACGATTATTATCAATCGAACTTACATCAAATGGTTGAGAAGTTGAACCAATATTACTAATAGTAATTTTATGGCTAAAAGCTTGTCCGCTTCTTACTCCATTAACGACATAATAATCAAGCGATGTACCATTTAATTTAACTTCAATACTAGTTCCATAATTTAAAAATTCCAAATAAGTGTCATAATCATAAGCAAAAGACTCCGCTAAAAGGGAAGTGGCATTTTTATCTTTAGTAACATAGATTTCATTTGTAACATCATAATCAAATAAATCCCAAGACATATCAAAATCTAAACGGAAATTGATTTCTTTTGATGAATCATCATTAAACAAAGTAACATTTCTTGCTAAACCATTTTCTACGTTAAATGAATATATACCATCATTTTTAAAAACATAGCCATAATTATTGGTTTCATCATCTTGATATGAACTAAAGAAAACATCCTCACTACGATAATAAACTTTAGTAGTATCGTCTTGACCATTAATATGTGTTACATCAGTAATAGTGTAATTTTTATAAATATCTTCTACTGCTTGGGCTAAAGTATCAGCATTTTCATTTTCAGCATACTTAATATCAAATTCTTTTGTAGCAGTAACTAAATCAAATGTAAATGTAATATTACCACCTAATTTTTCGTCAACTTCAATGATAAGTTGTGGCTTTGGACTAGTTTCAATATACATAGATTTAACTTGATAATTCCAACCACTTACTATTTGTAAGATTTGTTGAAGATTTCCACTTAAATTATATCTAGTTAAGCCATATTTGCTAATTCCAAGACTTGTAATATTTTTAAAAGGATTTTCGTATTTGCTCCAAGAAGTTAAATCGCTATCCACTAATTTATAAGCTAAATCATTGTTTTTGGTAATAAATTCTTTATAAATACCATCACTCTTTTTAACATATTTATCTAATAATATACCTTCATCACTAATATCTTTTAGTGCATAAGTATCATTATAAAAAGAAACATTTAATTGATGCTTAGTTCCAGTTTTTGTATATGAGCCATTCAATTCTAAATTGCCTTGCAATAATGATTTTAAATTATCATCAATATTCACAACTTGGCTATTAGAGTTATTTGATCCATTATTAGAATTGTTATTGGAATTACAGCCCGCTAGTAGGAAAGCACACAAAAGGGGGAAAATAATTTTTTTATTCATAGCAGTTCTCCTATTACTAGTTAATGTTTTAACTAGTATAAATGTTTTTTGTTTTTATAAAATAAAAACCTTACTTTTTCGTTTTTTTACCAAATTACTGGTTGGTTATTAGTGTCATAATGCCAATATCCATAAGTTGAAGTTCCAGTTGGTTCTGTTTCTGAATATAAGAAGAAACGATTATTAACATTACTTAAACCATGACTCCAATCAGCATTCCAATTAGAAGTAGGATCTGTGTTTCCTTCAAAATATATTTTTAAATTTTCATGGTGATCACCAAAAACGCTCATTCCTAAAATAACATTTTTAGGCAATATTATTTGATCTAACGCATTAGTGGATAAGAAAGCATAGTCACCAATACTTGTTAATGATTGAGGCACAGAAATAGATGTTAGGCTAGCACCAGCAAAACAATATGATGCAATGTTTTTAACACCTTCAGGTATAGTGATAGTTTTTAAACTTGGTGATTGAAAAAGCAAATAGTTTCCTAGTTGAAAGTATCCAACACTCGTAATTCTTATTCTTTTTCCTAATAAAGTTGTATCTGTATCTTCCACTTCTAAATAATATTCTGGAATATTTGCTTCTTCTAAAGCAGAATTTGCTAAGCCAATTGCCACATTATTATCATCAATTTTATAATATGAGTAATCACTACTATTTTGATATTCTTCCGCTAAAGCAGCAACATTAATAGTTTTATTAACAGTTGTATCACTACCTTCTACTTTTAAAGTAATGCTAATAGGAGTAAACCAATATTGTTCAGGAATATCTTTTAATGTATAAGTGACAAAATAATTATAATCGTCGCTTTCAAATACTTCTTTAGTGCTTTTATTTTCTCCATTAACAGTAATTGTTTTATAAGCACAACTTACATAAGTGTCTCTTTGAGGCATAATAACCTTTCCATCAACGTTAATTTCTGCACGATCAAAATATGGTGCAATGTTTAAATTAGAAATACCAGCTACAACACGAAGAGATTTAACATTCTCCCCATTTTTAGTTGTAGTTGCGGAAACTTGTGCTTTTAAGACATTAGAAACTAAAACATCTTCCTTATCGCTAGAACGAACATTTAATTTCTTGGCATCTTGATTTTCTAAAGTTGTATTTTCTTCAAAATTATTTTCACTTACTTTTTGATTATTTGTAGCAAATGCTAATAATCCACTTAAACTAAATAGTGATAAAACTAATAATCCTTTTTTCATTTTATTCACCCCAAACCTCTCCATCATAATTTTTGTCTGACCAATCTAGATTGTCTTGAGCATTTAAATTACTTGTTAATATTACATCTTCATACTCAACATTAGTAATCTCTATAATTGGCAATTCGTATAATCTCTTTTTCATAATTTATTTGTTAGTATATCCAATCAAATATACTTCTCCTTTCTAGATTTTTTTGCGTGTAGATTGGTATTCCATAGTAGGTACACGCATATTAAAAAAATTCCCAATAAGATTTTATTGGAGTGTTTATTTTACACATTTAAAAAAACTTTTTCAAGTAAAAAGATTACTTAAATAGTTTAAGCTATTATTTAAGCATATTAAAAAAAGCGTAGAAAACTAAATTTCCACGCTTAATAAGGCTTTTATTCAGCTTTTTCTTCTTTGACTTCTTCTACTTTAGCTTCTTTTTTTTCAGGCTTAGGTTCAAATTCTTTATGAGATAAGTTAATACGACCTTTCTCATCAATATCTGTAACGATAACTTTGAGTTTTTGACCTAATTTAACAACATCTTTTGGATGTTCAATACGACGATGAGCTAATTTAGAAACATGACATAAGCCATCAACATCACCAAATAGATTTACAAAGCAACCATAAGATTCAATACGAACTACTTTACCTTCATAGATTTCGCCAACTTTAGCTTCACGGACGATATCTTCAATCATCTTAACAGCTTTGTTAATAGCGTCTCTATTCATATGATAAATAACAACATGTCCGTCATCTTCAATATCAATCTTAACATTATCACATTTAGCAATAATATCATTAATGACTTTACCGCCTTGTCCAATAACATCACGAATCTTATCAACATCAATCTTCATTTGAGCAAGTTTTGGTGCATATTTACCGACATCTTTACGAGGTTCACTAATTGCGCCTTTAATTACTTTCATAATTTGTGCACGAGCGCCATGGGCTTGCGCTAAAGCTTCACGTAATACTTCTTTAGTAATACCTTTAATCTTGATATCCATTTGTAAAGCTGTAATACCATCATCAGTACCTGCAACTTTAAAGTCCATATCGCCATAGTGATCTTCCATACCTTGAATATCAGTTAAGATTGTGTATGGGTGATTACCATCAAGTGGTCCACTAGAAATTAATCCCATCGCAATACCTGCAACTGGAGCCTTAATTGGGACACCAGCAGCCATTAAAGCCATTGTAGAAGCACAAATAGATGCTTGAGAAGATGAACCATTAGATTCAACAACTTCTGCTACACAACGAATAGTATAAGGGAATTCTTCTTCACTAGGAATAACATAAGATAACGCTCTTTCACCTAAAGCACCATGACCGATTTCACGACGTCCTGGTGTACCCATTCTTCCAACTTCACCAACTGAATAAGGTGGGAAGTTATAGTGGTGCATCCAACGTTTAGAATCTTCATCGGTTAAGTTATCAATAATTTGTTCATCAGTTTTTGGACCTAAAGTACAAACAGAAATAACTTGAGTTTGTCCACGAGTAAACATAGCAGAACCATGTACTCTTGGTAATAAATCGATTTGAGCATCAAGAGGACGAATTTCATCAATCTTACGTCCATCTGGTCTAACTTTTTCTTCTGTAATTAAACGACGTACTTCTTCAGAAACGATTGTTTCAAGAACATCGTGTACTTGCATAATAGTTTTAGCTTTTTCTTTTTCGTTATCGTATTTCTTAGCTTCGTATTTATCAAGTACTTCTTTATCAATTGCATCAATTGCAGCATATCTTTCAAGTTTATCAACAATTGAAACTGATTTTTTCAAACGAGCTTCAGCTTGATCACGGACATCTTTTTCAATTGCTTCATCAACATGATATAAGTCAACTGAACGTTTTGGTTTTCCAATTTCTTTAATAATTTCTTTTTGGAAAGCACATAATTTTTTAATTGCTTCATGACCGAACATGATAGCGTCAAGCATATCTTCTTCACTAACTTCTGCAGCACCAGCTTCAACCATGTTGATTGCTTCACTAGTACCAGCGACAGCTAGATTAATATCACTTTTTTCTTTTTCTTCTACTGATGGGTTGATAATAAATTTACCATCTACTCTACCGACATAAACGCCAGCGATTGGTCCATCAAATGGAATATCAGAAATAGATAAAGCAAGAGAAGCACCAAACATTGCTGTCATTTCTGGAGTTGAATCTAAATCAACAGACATAACAGTATTAACTACTTGGACTTCATTTCTAAATCCTTCTGAGAACATTGGGCGAATTGGTCTATCAATTAAACGCGCTGTTAAAGTTGCGTGTTCACCAGGACGACCTTCACGTCTTAAGAAACTTCCTGGAATTTTACCGACTGCATATTGCTTTTCTTCATAACCAACAGTTAATGGGAAGAAATCGGTATCTTTGGCTTCATCTGAAGCACATGCTGTGGATAAAACTACGGTATCATTCAAGCGAACTAATACAGCACCATCAGCTTGTTTGGCTATTTCGCCTGCTTCAACGATCAGTTTTTTACCTTCGAAATCTAATTCGAAAACCTTTTTTGACATTTTTACATCTCCTTAATTTTTTTAACTGAATTATTATAACATAGATATTTAATCTTTATCACATAAATTTTATTTTTTAAGCACGTTTTAAAAAAAAACTATTATGATATCGCTACCATAATTAAGGATTTGTTATTTTTCCTTATTGTAAACACAAATTCATCATTTTCGGCAATATCTTGTAATTGTACGAATTGTTGATATAAATAATGTTCATTTTCTTTTAGTAATTTACGTAATTTCAATTTTTTAAAAATTCTTTTTAACATCTTCTAATAATTTACAAATAGGCAAATATTGATGGTAAATTCTTTATCTTTTCTAACATTTAATATAATCATTTCATAACTATAACTTGTTTATGATATTTTTGACTACTTCATAACAAAGTCAAGATTAGATGGTGTTATCATTATAATTATAACCAACATAATTAAATTGCATTTGTACTACCTCAATTTGTAGATATTCTTTTAATATTTTTTCTAATACTTATGTCTTATCGTGGAGAAAAACATCAAAATTATTAATTTTCATTTTTTATTAAGTTCTAAATCAATTTCATAAGCATGGCATTTTTTATATTTTAAAAAATTCTATCATTTTATTAATAGCAATTTTTGATTCTTTTAATTCCGGTAACATTGCCACATAAGCGTGTGGTAAAGACTTTTCACCCACTAAATCTAAAAATTCGTATTTTATTTGACGCTTATCAAAAAATTTAACAAGATTTCTACTATAGTGGCGCAAAAAATCGCCTTTACCAGTTACTAAGAATGGTTTAGATATACTTCTAACAAGTTCTTCATTTTCTGGATTAATATATGGATAAAAACTAGATTTTTTATATTTATTCCCATAAATAAATTTTGGTAAAAACATACCAATTTGATCGAATTTTGTTGTATAAAACATACCACTAATTAATCCAATTGCTTGAATAGAAGGAATAATTTCTTTTACATTAAAAGACTTTCTAATTTTTTCATTATTTTTAAAAGCCGATAAGTAATATGCTAAATAAGCACCGGCACTATCACCAACAAGGAAAAGATTATTACTATCTCCATTATAGTTAATTGCTACTTCATTAATGTTATTAATTGCTTCTACTAAGTCATTAAAAACGTCAAAAATATAGCAATCAGGAATAAGGGGATATTCTACGCAAAATACTACAAATCCTTTTAAAGCCAAATCTGCGCAAAATAGTTTATTAACTTCTTTTTTGCCTAATAAAAATCCCCCACCATGAATATTAATAATCACTGGTAGTTTTTCCTTGTTTTCTTCAGGATAATAAATATCCATTTTATGAATGCTTTTACTATCTTTTATATAAGAAACATTAGATATGCATTCTATTTTATCCGAAGGGAAAGCATGTTCTAATTCTCTTTTAGCTAGCCATTTTTCTAACATTTTTTCTTGTTTTTTTACTTGTGTTTTTAAAAGTTTTTTTAGCATATTATCACCAACTTTATTTTACAATATTTATATTACAATCTACAATTAAAAAAACAAATGTGATAAACTTAAATAACGAGGTGATTAGAATGTTTAATAAAAGCATCGCAATTGATTTAGGAACAAGTAATACTGTTGTTTATATTAAACCTAATGGTATCATTTTTAATGAGCCAACTTGTATTGCTGTTAATGAAGCAAATAATCATACTTACGCTGTCGGATATGAAGCTGCAAAGCTTATTGGTCGTACCCCACAAGGTATTAAAATTATTAATCCTATTAAAAATGGTGCGATTGCGGATTTAGATGCTACAGCACAATTTATATCCACTATCTTCCGTTTTACTAAACATGCTCGTCACTTAAAACGCGCTAATTTATTAATTACTGCACATTCTAATTTAACACCTGTGGAAGTAAGTATTTTAAAACAACTAGGAAAAAAATTAGGTTGTAAAAAAATAACTATTGAAGATAAAGCTAAAATGGCTGCTATCGGATCTGACGTTGATGTTAACTCTTCCAAAGGTTCAATGATTGTTGATATTGGTGGAGGCACTACTGATGTATGTGTCTTATCGGTTGGTAAAGTATCCGTAGCAAAATCCATTCCAAATGCTGGACAAATGATTGATGAAGCTATTGTTCGTTATATGCGTATCAATCACCATATTAAAATCGGAAATAAAAACGCTGAATATATCAAAATGAAAATTGGCTCCGTTGGAGATAATTACGAAAATCGTTTATTACAAGTTAGTGGTGTAAGTATTGAAACATCTTTACCACATAGTGTAATTATTAACACGCAATCCATAACTGAAGTAATTAAGCCTATCGTCCAAGTTATTGTCGATGTCGTTCGTGATACATTATTTATCACTCCACCCGAATTAGCGGGTGATATCGTCGAAAATGGTATTGCTTTAACTGGCGGTGTAGCCTTACTTAACGGATTAAGAGAAACATTAGAAAAAGAACTTAATGTCCCAGTTCGTATTACCGCTGACCCACTACTTTCAACAATTGAAGGTTGTAAAACCACTTTAAGAAGTTAATTGAATTACTTTTATAAATTTTCTAACACTTCATCTAGCACTTTTTCAACACGAGAATATTTTTTCACTTTCTTTTTAAGAAGTTTACCTTTAAAAACAACATATTCCGGATTACGTAACGAAGATAAATCATTTAAAGGATTTTCTTTAACTATTAGTAAGTCTCCGCTTTTATTAACTTCAATACTACCTGTAATATCACTAACTCCTGCAATATTAGCATTAACTAATGTAGCAGTATGGAGGGCAAATTTATTAGAAATACCTTTTATACATTTTGTGAAATATACTAATTCTCTCCACATATCATAATGCGTTACTAATGGACATCCAGTGTCGGTTCCCAAACCCACTTGGATGCCTTTTTTTAGACATTTTCCTAAAAATTCAATCATCCCATTTAATAACACTTGCGTATTATATTTTACAATATCATCATATCCTAATGGTTTTGGATCAAGCATTGCAAGTGGCATAGCGGGAGAAAATGTGGCTACATACGCTCCACCATGATTTTTAAATAAATCCACTAATTCATCACTAACTTTAGCACCATGCTCAATAGTATCGACGCCATTTAAAATAGCTTCTTTGACTCCTTCCTCCCCTTCAACATGCGCCGCTACTTTAAGACCTAATTCATGAGCTTTAGTTGTACATGCTTTAATCATACTAGGATCCATTTTTAATAAGCCAATAACACCTTTTTCTTTGGTATCAAGAATTCCTCCAGTAATCATTAATTTAATTAAATCAGCACCTTGGCGATTACATTCTTCAACCATTTTAATAGCTTCTTCATTATTTCTTGCTGGTTTAGCAACTGTTCCATCCATATGGCCATTTATTACTCCAATTGCATAGTTAGAAGCAAGAATTCTTGGTCCTAAGTATTTATTCTTTTTAATCAAATCACGCAATCTCGCATCAAAATCATCAATTCCTCCAACTGTGCGAATTGTAGTTACTCCTGAAAGCAATTCTTTTTCAGCATTTTTTTGACATATTTTAATTCCAACTTTTCTAGTTATTTCATATTTAGAAATAAATGCAACTAACTTTTTTAAATCTCCAACTTTCTTTTTCGATGGTTTCCCGCTAGCGGGTAAATGAACGTGCAAATTTATTAATCCAGGAATAACATAACTTCCTTTTAAATCAATGATTTTTGCATCTTTATTAGTAATATTTTGACTAATTGAAGTAATTATTCCGCCTTCAATTAAAATATCATAATTCATTAATAAGTCACTATTTAGTTTTCCATCATATATGTTGCCATTTTTTAATAATAATTTTTCCATTGTTTCTTATATTAATAGATGATAATTAGCAATTGTTATCTATTAATTTCTCCTTTTTTAATCACAAGCAAATTTATTTAATAAATTTAATACTATAAATTTATAATTATTTTAGTACAATTTTTAATTATAAAACAAGATACTATCATATTTTTTTAAAAAAGAGAGCAAAAAAAGATAGCCAAGTTTCTTCATAAAAGAAATCTACAAATGCTATCTTATTAAAATAATATTTTTAAGAATAAATTAACAATTATTTGCTTGCTGCGTCTTTAAATATTTTTAAGCCTGCATCAGTTAAAGGATGCTTAACCATTTTTTCTAATACTGCAAAAGGAATTGTAGCGATATCAGCACCAGCAAGAGCAGCTTGTTCAACATGAGCCAAATTACGAATTGAAGCAGCAATTACTTGTGTCTCATATCCATAATTAGAAATCATTAGCATAATTTTTTCAATTAATTCAGCGCCGCTATTACCGGCATCATCAACTCTACCCATAAATGGAGAAATATATGTTGCACCAGCTTCACAAGCCATAAGAGCTTGAGGAACAGAGAACACTAAGGTAACATTAGTTTTAATACCCAATTTAGTAAGTTCTGAACAAGCTTGAACACCATCCATAGTCATTGGTAATTTAATAACAATATTCTTATGAATTTTTGCTAATTCTTTTGCTTGGGCCACCATTTCACTAGCGGAAGCTTCTGCCACTTCAGCGGAAATTGGTCCATTAACTAATTCGACAATTTCTTTAATAACATCTTCTAATTTTCTTCCTTCCTTAGCAATTAAAGATGGATTAGTGGTTACTCCACTAATGCAGCCCCATTTACTAGCTTCTCTAATACTTTCAATATTTGCGGTATCAATAAATAATTTCATTTTACTTTTGCTCCTTTTTATCGCCGAATTTTAATTCATAATTTTCAATACATTTTTTAATAATACGCATTGCTTCTTCTTTACCTTCAACTTCTTCAACAATTGTATCTTTATTTTCTAATGTTTTATAAACTGAGAAGAAGTGCTTAATTTCATCCGATACATGTTGTGGTAAATTTCTAATATCTTTATATGTATTATAGAAAGGATCATGCTTACAAATAGCAATAATCTTTTCATCCGGTTCACCATTATCAATCATTTTTACAACACCAATTGGATAACATTCTACTAAAGCAAGTGGTGTTATTTGTTCAGTACATAATACCAACACATCGAGAGGGTCATTATCACCAGCATAAGTATGAGGAATAAATCCATAGTTATGTGGATAGTGCGTCGATGTATATAAAATACGATCTAAACGTAATGCTCCTGTATCCTTATCTAATTCGTACTTATTTTTACTTCCTTTAGGAATTTCAATGCACGCAATAAAATCATTTGGTTGAATTCTATCTTTAGATACAACATGCCAAATATTCATATTTATCACACTCCTTTTTCTATAATTAATGTTAGCATAAAATTAACCAAATTTATATAAATATTTGTTAATCTATGTTATAATTTTTGTTGTTGAGGTGATAAAAATGTCAAAGAATAAACATAAAGTAATTTTCCTTATTTCTTTATTAAGTTTATTTAGTTGTAATGCAAAAAATAAAATTATCATTTCAACAATTGAACTTAGTAATTCATTGTTAACCGCAACAATAGATGAAACTACTAATATTGCTGATTATACTCTTGATATAAATGCGCCTAATGTCAAAGAAAAAATTGAAAACAAAGAAACTTTCTTTTTATATTATTATAGTCCTAGTTGTGGATCATGCATAGAATTAAAACCATTTATGATTAGATATATAAAAGAATCAGGTGCTGCGATATATTCACTTGATATTACTAAAATTTTATATACCATTCCTGGTGATACTCAAGAAACAACAATAAAAGTAACTAATTATGATTGGCTCCAAATTAAAGGTAATGAAATACGCGATTTAAATAACACTGATGTTTTTTGCGGGCCAAATGGTGATTGTGAAGGAACACCAACTTTAATGACTTTTAAAGACGGAAAATATATTTCTAAGCAATATGGTACTGATAATCTTTTTAAAGATAAAGTATTTAAGCGTTTCATGGATAACCATTTATCAATTAGTAAAACAAAAGCAATTAATACTAATATTAGCGACTATGAAAAGAATTCAAATATTATTTATTATTTTAAAAATGATTCAGCAAATAAAGTAAGTTTATACAATCAAATTTTAGCAAATAATATTGATATGTATCTTTATGATACAAGTTTACATGAATCTTCAATCGAATCAAAAATAATTAATTACAAAAACAATACTGAACTATTAGTAAATGATTCCACAACATTTGAAGATATTATGTCGTTTATTTAAATTTTTAGTTGTAGAAATTCATAAACTTTGGTATAGTTATTGAAAGCCCTTGCAAAAAGCTTTGAAAATAGGAGGAAAATTATGTTTAAAATTAAATTAAAAGACCAAACACTCGAATTTGACAAAAAAGTTAGTTTAGCCTCTTTAGCCGATGATCCGAATAAAGAATTTGTCGTAGCTAAAGTTAATAATCGTATCCGTGATTTACATTACGAAGTATATTATGACGCCACTGTAGAATTTTTAACTGTAAAAGACCAAGCTGCTATTCGTACTTATGAACGTTCTTTACGTTATTTATTCGCTATGGCTGCACAAAGATTATATCCAAATCTAAAATTTAGATTTTCTTATAATGTTTCTCGCTCTATATTCGTGCAAATATTAAGTGATAATGTTCGTGTCGATTCAACAATGGTTAAAAAATTAGGTGAAGAAATGCGTAAATTAATTGATGACGATTTACCTTTTGAAAGAATTATTGTTAGTAACGAAGAGGCAACAAAAATTTATCATGAACGTGGATTTGATGATAAAATTGCCACTTTAAAATATCGTCCAGAAAAAACTGTTCACTTCTATAAGTGTGATGATTATATGAACTATATGTATGGATACATGGTTCCATCAACTGGATATTTAAGAAGATTTGCTTTACGTTTATATTCTCCAGGTATTATTATTCAATATCCACGTAGTGAATGTAATGGAAATATTCCACCATTTGAAGATGCACCTACATTTGGTAAAACACTTAAAGAATCTCATAAATGGGCTAAAGCAACAGGCATTGATTATGTGGCTGGTTTAAACAAAATGGTTGAAGAAGCTGGCGATGTTGAATTCATCAATCTTTGTGAAGCAAGACATAACCGTATGCTTTGCGAATTAGGTGATTTAATCGAAAAAGATATCGAAAATATCCGTTTAGTTTGTATTGCCGGTCCATCAAGTTCTGGTAAAACAACATTCGCTAATCGTTTAAGAATTGAATTATTATCTCGTGGTATTAAGCCTATTCGTATTTCAATGGATGACTACTATTTACCGCGTGATTTAGCGCCAGTCGATGAAAATGGTGATGCTGATTTAGAAAGTATCAATGCTTTAGATATTCCATTATTCAACCAAAATATGCTTGATTTAGTTCAAGGTGAAGAAGTACAATTACCAAAATTTGATTTCAAATTAGGTAAACGTGTTCCAGGCCGTGTTTTAAAGATTCCTGCTGATCAACCAATTATTATTGAAGGAATTCATGCTTTAAATGATCAAATGACATCTTTAATTCCAAAGCACCAAAAATTTAAAATTTATATTGCTCCTCAAGCACAAATTAACCTTGATAACCACAACCCAATTTCTTTAACTGACTTAAGATTATTAAGAAGAATAGTTCGTGATAAACAATTCAGAAATGCTTCTGCTGAAAACACCATTGAAATGTGGCCAAGTGTTCGTAAAGGCGAATTTACTTGGATTTATAAAACTCAAGAAGGCGCTGATTATGTTTATAACTCATTCTTACCTTATGAATTATGTGTCATGCGTAAATATGCTTTACCAGTATTAAAGAAAATTGATGTTGATTCACCAAGTTTCCCAATCGCCGAACGTTTGATTAAATTCTTAAAATATTTTGTTGAAATGGATGACACTTGGGTTCCATGTAATTCCTTAATGCGTGAATTTATTGGCGGAAGTTGCTACCAAGATATTTAAACTATTACTAATGGCTAAGATTTTATTTAATCTTAGCTTTTTTTATGCTAAAATTTAAAAAATTGGAGATGATTTTATGAAAGAAAAATTTATGCATTTTAAAGCAAATTTTGATTCTTTTTGTAACAAAGCATTTGATGGATTTAGCAAATGGTTTCGAAAATATTTATTATTAATTGTTTTTATTGTTCTAACTATTTTAGCACTTATTGCTCGTACTTCTTTCATAAATTATGTAAGTGGCGATATGTATTGCCCTTTAATTCCTTGGTTTAACTACTTTAGAGAATTTGGATTTAAAGCATTAGGCACTTATCCTAATTGGAATATTGTCTTAGAAAATGGCACAAAAGTTCCTTGTGATTATCCAGTTAGTTATATGAATATCCTAGCATTTTTAAGTTTATTTTCTAATAACGCTATTGTGACAATTAAATGGTCTTGTTTTATTGCTGATATTGCTTTAGCAATTGGCGTTGGTTTAGTTACTTATCATTTTAGTAAGAATAAATATACAAGTTTAATTGCTTATGTTATTACATTATTTGCTCCAAGTGTATTTGCAAATTCCGCTATTTGGGGACAATGTGACCAATTATATGTAACTATAATTGTATTTGCTTTCTTATTGATACTTAAAAAGCACAATTGCTGGGCGTCTTTTTTAATAGGAATTGCGATATCTTTAAAACTTCAAAGTGTATTCTTCTTACCTTTTGTCGTATATTTATGGCTTAATAAAAAATACCGTTTATGGAATATATTTATTATATTTGCTGGCATTTTCATTACATTTATTCCTTCTTATATCGCTGGCGCTCCATTTATGATGCCTTTAGAAGCTTACGCTAATCAAATGGGACTATATATGAACGCTAATTATGGTTCTGGATCAATGTACGCTTTCTTAGAAATGGCGGGATTAAAAGATGGTTTCAATAATGGATTTAATATCATATTTGCTTTTTCCACAATTGCCTTCACTCTTTTCATTCTTTACTACAATAAAGTCGAATGCAATGAAAAAAATATGACTTATATTGCCACATTATTTGCTATTGTTTGTCCTTTTGTATTACCACATATGCATGAAAGATATTTCTTTATGGCTGATATATTTGTATTAATTTATGTTCTAGTTTTCAAAAGAAAATACCATTTAGCGGCCCTAATGATTTTCTCTTCATTTAATAATTACACACACTTCTTAACTGGCGAATATATCTTTAAATTTTTAGGCCAAGATTGTGTGCGTTTATCCGCATTAATTAATTTATTTATTATTATCAGTTTAATAAAAGATTTTAAAATTATTAAACAAAATCGTGATGAAAATACTTTAGTCGAACAAATCGGTTGATAAATATCTTGAACCATTATCTGGTGAAATAACCACAATATTTTTATCTTTATTTTTAGGATTTTTAGCTAATTCAACTGCTGCAAATAAATTTGCACCAGAAGAATATCCCACTAGTAAACCTTCTAATTTTGCTAGCATTTTTGCATATTTTTTTGCATTTTCATCACTAACATCAATGATTTTATCTATCACATCTAAATTAAGTGTTTTGGGTATAAAATTTGCTCCTATTCCTTGAATTTTATGACTTCCAGCATGCCCCTTAGTAAGTAATGGTGAATTAAGTGGTTCAACGCCATAAACTAGAATATTTTTATTTTGTTCTTTTAAGTATTTAGAAACTCCACTAATGGTACCACCGGTTCCAATACCTGCGACAAAATAATCAACTTTTCCGTTAAGTTGCGAATAAATTTCTAGTCCAGTTATTTGATAATGTGTTAATGGATTATACTTGTTTTCAAATTGATTTAAAATTATTGAATTTTTTATAGATTTATTTAGTTCTATAGCCTTATTTTTAGCGCCTTGCATACCTAATTCTTTTGGTGTTAAAACTAATTTTGCTCCATACGCTAGCATTAGTTTTTGTCTTTCTTTGGACATATTTTCTGGCATTACAATTACTGCTTTAAATTGTTTTATAGCTGCGATTGCGCTTAATGCAATACCAGTATTTCCAGATGTTGCTTCAATGACTACAAAATTGTTATCTATCTTATAATTCTTTTCTAGTTCATTTACAATATTTAAAACAATTCGATCTTTAATTGATCCAGTAAGATTAAGTGATTCTACTTTTGCGTAAATATTTGCAAATAATCCTAACTCTTTTTTTAATCTTTTTAACTCGACTAATGGCGTATTATTAATTAACTCTAATGCTGAAGAAAACGTTTTCATTTTATCACTTCCAATAAACTATATGAAAAAGGTTTTTATTAATTGTATTAATAATTGCTTGTTATGTAAACTTTTAGTTGATACAAATAACTTTTTAAATATTCCGTTTTATAAGATTCAAGTGTAAAACAATTATGCAGATAAAAGTGCGTGTCTCAACTAGTGATGTTAATTGCATAAATTATTACTAGCAATCAATTTACAAAGCTTACTAATTACTTGTAATTATTATTACAATGTGCTAAACTCGTATCAATCTTTTTATCAAAAAATATTAATTATAAGGAGGATTTATTCTATGAAAAAAAGTTTTTTGTTATTTACTTTAGCGGCTATAACACTTGGATTAGCAGGCTGTGACAAAGATAATTCTACTTCAATCTCTAATTCTACTTCAGGACCTAGTTCTGTTTCAAACTCAACTTCCAATTCAAGTTCTGGCACTAGCAATTCCACTTCAAGTTCTGGCACTAGCAATTCCACTTCAGGTTCTAATACCAGCAATTCTAATTCGGGTTCTACAGTCGATACTGATGGCGAAATGCAATTTAGTCAAGTATTAAGTCTACTAACAAAATTGCATACTTATGAAGTTTATAATGCTAGTAGCGCAACAATTGTGAATAGAATTACTAAAAACACAACTGTCACAACTTCTACTGAAAAGAAGGAAGTTTATAGTTCTGCAGTTCCATCTTCTGCTTCAACTGGCACAGTAGTTCGCACCATTGATGGTAAAGAAGATAAAAATGACACATTCGTGAAAAGAAATGCTGTTATTAACGAAAAATATGAAGTAAATGGTGAAGTTAACACTTATCCAATGTTTGCTCAAATTGTTGATTATGAAAATGAAAATATGGGCGGAAACGATTATAAAGATTCTGCAAAAAAGAATTTCATATTCGAAAGTGATGATGAAGCTACCGCGGCAGGATTATCAAAAGGCCAATATGTTACTGCAACCGATTTACTTGAATCTACTTCTACATCTGTAGCATACGACTTAGCTAGTTACATAAGTTCATACCTAATAACTAACGTATATGTACCACAAACTGGAATCGATACTTTCTCATATAGTAAAGATTCTAATGGCAATGTTTCTTATATTTGCATTGTTAATTACTCTCTTACCAATGATGAGAATTTCAATGACACTCAATATCACAACATTAATATACAATTTGTTACTGATGCTGAACAAACCAAACTAATTAGTACAGCAGTAAATTACGACTTTGCTGATATGCGTGAAGGCGAAGAAGAGGATGCCTACTTTAATGAAGTACACTGGGATGCTACTCCAGAATATGGAACACGAAAAGATGTTCCAAGTGACGCTATTGATGTTACAAATTACTTCTTACAAGAAATAACTGATGTAGAGTTATATACTCGTGAAAATAATGACGCTGCTATTGATCCTAGTAATATAATTTATAGCAATAGCTATAATTATTTATTTGCACGTGCAAAAAGTTATAAACCTGAAAAATCAGTTGATATTTCTATTACTGGTGCAGGATCCACTAATTCAAATGTAATTAATTTTACTGATGACGGATATTTTGAAATAGTTGGACCTGGTACAACCACATTATCTTTTGTCTATTTTGGCAAAGATGATGATAATGTATATCGCGAAAAAACATTTAATAAAACTGTTACAGTTGTTGCTCCAAATCCTGATAAAATTAGATTTACAGTAATTAAACCAGAAATTGCTGATAACACATTAACAGTTGGTCAAACATATACCTTCTCAGTTTATGTAACACCAATAAAAGCTACACAAGATATTGTTATTGATAGTAATTCTAATCCTAATGTATTAAGTGTGAGCATAGATAAAGATAACAATGTAACAATTACCGCTCTTGCTAGTGGTCAATCTACTATTACTTTCAAAGTTAATGGTTATGAATCAGTAACTGCTTCTATGACATTTATTGTCGCATCCGCCGATATTGATCTTGCAACAATAATTACACAAAAGACATATCTTTGTGATTTATCTAGTTATGGTTATACTTTCTCATTAAAATTTAATGCCGATGGTACAGGCGAAAGAATTCAACACATAAATAAATCTGGTAAAGAATATACCGATACATTTACTTATACAATTAGTGGTAATAAGATTGCATTTGCCTCTTGGTCAAATGGTGCTCCAAAGCAATTTGAAACTGGCATTATAACCCAAGATGGTAACAAGATTACATGCTCTTCTGCATCAGAAACAAAAGATTATGTATTTATTTCTAATAATTAATAAATAAGGTGATATCTATGAAAACAAAGACATTATTATTATTTATACCTTTATTATTATGTGGTTGTGATAATGTTATAAAGCCTATTGAATCAACTAGTACAAAGCCGAGTAATTCAACTAGTACAAGCAATTCTACAAGTCAAGAATTAAGCAAAGCTAAACAACTAGAAAACTTATATAATACTTTAGTAAATGCAGATGGCCAAGTTAATTCTGTAAACTCAGATACAACAAGCACTGTCTATTATTTGACCGAAGGCGAGCCGCTTACTATGCCAACAAAAGATAACTCCACACTAGAAAGATTTCTTAGTAATGATGGTCAAATTGTAATTCAAAAAGGTTTTCAAAGTGTATCACAAAATTCAGCTGGGAATTTTACTAATTTCTTCCAATACGAAAAACAAACATTTTATGATGATAACAAGTTTTACCGAATCGCTGATTTTGGTGATAGTGGAAGTTATGAGGAAATTCAGTTTTCTAAAGACACTATTGATATAAACTTGAATATTACTTTTTCTGGTACTGAAAGAAATAATATTCAAGCAATGATTCAAGCAATTGATGTTGCGGGATTTGATGTTGAATTTAGTGGTATTAATGATTATACCGCTAACGGTGAATGGACATACTCTTATACATACCTAGTTTATGAATCTAGCACTAGTAAAGCCAAACACCAAGAATACATTTATCAAAACACATTAACTATGGTAAATGGAATAATTAGTAAAGTAGTTCAACATTCTGAGCAAAACATATATTCTGGTGGATATAAAGGAAATTGGAGAATAACTGATTCAACATTCACTTTTAATCAAGGAAATTATAAAGAATTTACTGGAACTAGATTCAACCCAAGTGATTATGTAAAATACAAAGATGCAAAATAACACAATTACTAACTCAGCAGTTTTCATAATTGCTGAGTTTTTTGTTCTAAAATCGCCTTTTTTACATAAAATATATTATATTTTATTATGAAACCGGTTTTCATAACATGTTTTTTTTTACAATTTTATTGACATGTATTTTCATTAGTGCTATTATTTAGCCACAAAAAAGTTACTAGAACGATTGACTGTTCTAAAGAAAGGAATAATTTTTATGAAAAAAAGTAATCTACTTTTTGTATTAAGTGCTTTTGTGCTAATCGGTGGAATTGCTGGTTGTTCAACTAATGAACCTAGTAAATCTACAAGCACATCAACAAGCACTGTAGCAACTAAACACGCGGTAGTAATTCCAACTTCTGTCGCTGGTGCTTATGTTACTGCTTCTCGTAGTGAAGCTATTGCTGGTGATAGTGTTGAACTCACTGTTGCTTTAACTGATCCTACAAATTATGAATTAAAATCTGTAAAAGTTGGAGAACAAGTATTAGAAGGAACCGCTGACGCTAATAATGCAAATGTCTTCCATTATTCATTTGTTATGGGAGATGCTGATGCTAATGTTTCAGTTGTTACTGAAAAAATCGTTGTACCAGTAGTTGAAAAACACGCAGTAGTTGTTCCAGATTCTGTTGCTGGTGCTTATGTCACTGCCTCTCGTAGTGAAGCAGCAGAAGGCGATAAAGTTGATATCACAGTTGCCTTAACAGATCCTACAAATTATGAATTAAAATCTGTAAAAGTTGGCGACAAAGTATTAGATGGAAAGGTTGACGCTAATAACAAATATGTCTTCCATTATTCAGTAGTTATGGGAAAAGCTGATGTAAATGTTGCAGTCGTCACTGAACAAATCGTTGCTCCTACTAAAGATCACACAATCGCATTTGAAGGTAAAGATTTAGCATTTGCTCTTGAAATGCCTCAAGATGCTAATGTTGGTGAACATGTTTCATTCAAAGTTGCTGCTAGATCTGGTTATGAAATTACAAGTGTTAAAGTAGTTAAAGTTAACGCTGCTTCTGCTGCTGATGATGGTGAAGAACCAGTTGAAGAAGAAGTTACTCTTACTGGTAACGCAGTAATTGGATATTCATTTGATATGCCGGATTCTGATGTTGTTATTAAAGCCGAAGCATTAGGTGCTTATTTTAAAGTAAATGCTGATAGTGAAAAAACAATTTTCCAAGCTAAAGGTAGTACTTCTAGCGATTCTAAATTAAGCGTTTCTAGTTTCATTTATTCTTTTATTGATAGTGGAAACGTAGAATCAACATTAAAACCTAATTTCTTCCGTGCTGGTAGTGAAGTAACAGTTGTTGCAAAACATAATGCATTTGCTATTGCAAACAAATTCTTTGCTAATGGTGTAGAATTAGAAAAAGTTGCTAGTGATACTGCTGTGATGTATAAATTCACTATGCCTGCCACTAGTGTAGAATTATCTGTTGAAGCAGTTGACAAAACAGTTGATATTGATATCACTGCTGCAGAACATACTACCACTTCTTTATATCGTATTAAGTCTGATAAATCTCACGAAGAAACAACTTTTGGTTATCCTGGTGAAACTTTATATCTAGATTTAACAATTAATGATGCTGACAAAGATGATTATAATTTAACATCTTCTGCTATATCTGCTACTATGTTAAAGTATAGTAATGAAAAAGGATTAACTACTAGTTCTACTAATATTACAGTTAATAAACAAAATGGATCATCAGAATTAAAAGCAACCTACTCCTTTACAGTAAGTTCTTATTATGTAGCAGCTGGACCAATTAAAATTACTACAGCTGAAAAATACATGAAAAAATATTTAGGTAAACCTTTCATTGGAAAATGGCAAGGATTTGAAATCTATAGAAATGCTTTCCAAACAACACCAATGACTATGGAATTTAAAGCCGATGGTAGTGTAGATGGAAATGCTTATAATGTTTCTGGATCAATTAAATCAGTCGATGAAGAAAAAGGCGTTATTACATTAGAAAATAAAAAAGTAATTAATTATGAAGGTAACGCAGCTTGGTGTTATTGGTCTTCTGCTATAAACGATATTTATGTATTTAGTAAAGATATTGTTGATAATACAAAATTAACAAAATATGTTCGTGTAGATGGAAATAATCTTATTGCATTAATCTATGAAACAGTTAGTGTTACAGAAAATGAACACACCGTTGAAAAGCAAGTTTTAAGATTAGGTGCATTAGTAACTAGTTCAACTGTAGTACTTAATATAGATGTTGAAATGATTAGCGGATCCAATATCCAAGAAAGCGGATCTAAATTCTTAGTCAAGAAAAATGACGCTACTATTCTTGCTGTAGGACTTGGCGATGAATACGGAACTTATAAAAACGGCGATAGCACATTAGTTCTTGATGGTGCTGGAAAAGCAACTCTAGATGGTGTTGAAGGAACATATATTGTTGACTCTTCTAATAAAAACAAAGTCACTGTTACAGTTAATGAAACTGAACATGTTTACACTATCGATAAGTCTGCTAAAACATTTACTGATTATGTTGAAGCATTAAAATCATTATATTCTTCATTTATCAGTACTAAATACAATAATACACTAGTATTAAATGAAGATGGCACTGGTAAGTATAATGGTGAAGATATTAGAAACTTTGAATATGATGAAAATACTAAAAATGTTTCATTTGAAGCAAGTGTAGGTACATTTGATTTAACTTGGGATCCAGTAAATGGAACATTAATTGGTACATATGATGATGGTGATGGTGAATACGATATTTCATTCACTATTGTTGTTGAAGAAGGTCCATTCTATCTTGGTACTTTCTCTTTCACATTAGAAAATGTTGCTAATGGTAGAACAACAAATGCTACAGTTAAAATTACAGAAACAAAAATTACTCTTACTTATACTAGTTTCTCCGGTGATGGAACAACTTCTACACTTGAATATGATGTTGATTTAATAAGCAATACACAAATCAATAGTAGTGATTCAAAAAATTTGTTTATCAAAATCACATTAGATTCAACAAATAAAAAAATTACTTCTCTTACTACTTACAAAGGTGAAGATGAACAATTCTACTCTGCTAGAGGAACTGAATTCGTAAAACAAGCTTAATTGCTTAACTATTAAATTAACACTCTCCAATTCGGAGGGTGTTTTTTTTATGGCCCGCACACTTATTAATAAATATTAATACATTATAATAGGTGATTTTTGTGAATACTAAAATTATTAATTTAATGAACAAATTAAAAGAATATTTCTTTTTTAACACTTATAAAAAATTATTAAAACAAATAAAAAAAGATTTAAATAAAATATTTAAGCAATTAAATATTAATCAATCTTTTGATATAAATAATATTCTTAGTTTAAAAGATATTTTAGAAAGTGATTTAGAAGCCGCATATTTAGGAGATCCAGCATATAAAAGTAAACGTGAAGTAATACTTTGTTATCCTGGGTTTAACGCTATCTTATATTACCGTTTTGCGCATTTATTAATAGAAAATAATATTCCACTTCTTCCTCGATTAATTAGTGAAACTGCCCATTCCATAACAGGAATTGATATAAACCCTTATGCGCGTATTGGAAAAGGACTTTTTATTGATCACGGCACTGGTGTTGTAATTGGAGAAACATCTTTAATTGGTGAAAATGTTCGTATTTATCAAGGTGTCACATTAGGGGCATCTTCTTTAGATAAGCCTCTTGATTTAGTTAATAAAAAAAGACATCCTACCATAAAAAATAATGTCATAATATACGCAAATGCAACGATATTAGGGGGAAATACAATTATAGGTAATAATGTCGTTATAGGGGCTAATACTTTAATTACTCATTCGATAGACGATAATAAAGTAGTTTATTTAAATAAACAAAAGTATAAAATTAAAGATAAATCTTAATTATTTAAGCTCAACATATTCAACATCTTTATCAACAGCTAAATTAATTAAAACTTCTTTAACTTCTTTTGGTGCGCTTTCTTTTACAAATACTTTTCTTATAATTGGGGCGAAGAAAGCATCATTAATTAAAGCATTTTCGTCTAAAATGATTACTGATTCATTATTTTCACCAATCATCATAGTTTTAAGTACTTCTTTTGTATCTTTCGAAGAATAATCAATATGAAGTTCTTCTTCATTTAAGCAAGGATAATAATTTGCCACAACCGCGCGATATCCTTTTTCATCAATGCGTGTAAAGTCATATTCAATATAAAACATCGCTTCTTCTTCATTAATAATGCTAGTTAAAAATTTGACGTAACGGAAATTTTTTGCTAATTCATTTTTACTCTTTTTAAAAAGAATAACATTATCAAATAATGATTCTAAAAATCTAAAATGTTTTTTACCTTGTTCGTCTAAACTAATATCTAAATTACCTGGTAAATATAATGGATGACAAATCCAATCTTTCTTTTCTAATATCGCTTGATAGACTATTTGGTCATCATCAGAAAATAATCTATTAAAATTATCTAAATACTTATTCATAACTACTACTCTCCTTAAGTCATAAGCATTATAGCATATTTTCTTACATTATTGCCCATTAATTATAATTTAACTCACGCTTATTAATTTATTAAATAAACTAATATTAGCAAGGAGATGTTTTATGAAAGAGTTATTAAAATTTGATAACGTTAGTAAGTCTTTTTTTACTAAGGATGGCAAAACCGATGTTTTATCATCAATAAGTTTTTCCTTGTGTGAAAATCAAATTATCGCTATTATTGGACCATCAGGATGTGGTAAATCCACTATATTAAATATTGCTTCTAAATTAGAGAATATCACTAGTGGGAATTTAACTATTAACGCTAAGCTTGGCTATATGTTTCAACGCGATAATTTGTTTATGTGGCGTAATGTATTCGATAATATTAAACTCGGTTTAGAAATAAATAAAAGCTTAACAAAAGAAAATATTACTTATATAGAAGATTTAATTAAAAAATATGGTTTAGAAGAATTTAAAAAGTATTATCCTAATGAATTATCAGGTGGTATGCGTCAACGTGTAGCTTTAATTAGAACACTCGCTCTTAAACCTGACGTTTTGTTATTGGATGAACCTTTTTCGGCTTTAGATTATCAAACAAGGTTATATGTTCTTGATGATGTATATCGTATTATTAAAGACGAGCAAAAATCCGCTTTAATTGTCACTCATGATATATCAGAAGCGATAAGTGTCGCCGATGCTGTAATCATATTATCAAGTCGCCCTTGTATCATTAAAAAGATTGTCCCGATAAATATTGATATCAAAGACAAAACTCCTACTAAAACAAGAAAACACAAAGATTTTCAAAAATACTTTGATTTAATTTATAAGGAGTTAAATGATTATGAAAAAGATTAATTCTAGTGCACAATTTGTGGCTTATGAGCGTAAACATAGAATGTTAATACTTTTCTCACAGATTGCTTTAGCTCTTATTTTAATCGGTTTATGGGAAGTATTAGCAAGATTAGGAGTTATTAATGTATTCTTAGTTTCTAAGCCTAGTGATATATTTACTTTATTTATTAAATATGTAAAAAGTGGCGAACTATTCGGACACATTAAGATTAGTGTATTTGAAACTTTGCTCGGATTAGTATTTGGTACACTTTTAGGATTAATCATTGGTATTTTACTTTGGTGGAATGAATTAATAGCCAAAATATTAGATCCATTTTTAGTCGTATTAAATGCCTTACCAAAAACCGCTCTCGCGCCGATATTAATTATATGGGCGGGAACTGGTATTAAAGGTATCGTTTTAGTGGCCATATCATTATCAATTGTCGTGACTATTTTATCATCTTATAACTATTTTATAAGTGTTGATAAAGAACAAATCAAGATGATGAAAACTATGAATGCTAGCAAGTTTCAAATACTCACCAAATTAGTAATTCCTGCCAATATTGCAAATATTATTAACATTATCAAGATTAATATTGGTATGTCTTGGGTTGGAGTTATCGTTGGTGAATTCCTTGTTTCTCGAGAAGGTATTGGATACTTAGTTGTTTATGGTGGTCAAGTATTTAAACTAGACTTAGTAATGATGGGTGTCTTTATATTAGGAATAATTGCTTTATTAATGTATTTAGTACTTAACTCAATAGAAAAATATTATCGTAATAAAAGATACGCTAGAAAGAAGAAAAACTAACCCATTTTCTTCTTTCTCTTAGAATAACCGCATAAAATTGCAAGTAAACAAAAATGAAAGCAAGTTTATGCTTTTTAATTGCCTTAGTACGCAAGAACAGTTTTAATATATGGTAGCAAACATTTAGATTAATTATTTAATTATAGGCATAATAATTTCTTTGATTTTCACTTAATGTAATTTCAATAAATAATTGAATAAATTTCGCTCTATTTTTGTGAGAAAATCCAACTAACTTTTTTTGTGGTCAATATTTTTGGTTTCCAATAATAATTCATCAAAATCAGAAATATATTTTTGATCTTGTACAATTCGATATTTCTCATACTCATCTAATGCTAATTTATCTGCTATTTCTCTTTTAATTTTACCATTGTCTTTTAAAATGTTGTATTCATTTAAATTCAAAAACATTTCCAATTTATTTTTCCATTCTCGCATAGAAATTATATGGCCTAATTTCACCTGTCTTTCAGCAAAATCCAAATACATTGATACCAAATTATTAAGTTCTTTTAATTCTTCCTGAGATAAATAGTTTTTGGCAATCACAACATCGGTCTCTAAAATTTTACCATCAGGAGCATTTTTCCAAGTTTGTAGTCCCATATGGTCCTTCTTAGAATCAACTCTATTATATATTATTTCTGGAGCTGTCATTCCTGTAATAGCGTAATGCAATTTATTTTGAACATTCTTATAAAATTCTTTTGTAATCTCACTATTTTTATCATAATCATAACTACATTCTTTATAAATATCTGTAATTTTTTGATAAAATCTTCTTTCGCTTGCTCTAATTTCCTTGATTTTAACTAATAACTCATCAAAGTAATCTTTACCAAATTTCGGACCATTCTTTAACAATTCAGTATTTAAAACATATCCTTTTTTTATATATTCTTTTAATGTATTCGTAGCCCATATTCTAAAACTAGTAGCCTCTTTAGAATTAACGCGATAACCAACAGCAATAATTGCATCTAAACTATAAAAATTTGTATTGTAGTTTTTTCCATCAGAGGCAGTTACTCTAATTTTTTGAGTAACTGAATTCTTATTTAGTTCCTCACTTTTAAATATATTCTGTAAATGATATGTGATATTGTTTTCTGCAACATTAAATAGTTCAGCCATTGTTTTTTGTGTTAACCAAAAATCCTCATTATCATATAAAACTTCTATTTGAACATTACCATTTCCACTTTGATATAAGATTAAATCTTTTAGTTTATCTATCTTCATTATATGTTCTTCCTCCCGTTGTTTTTTTTTATTAAATATGCATTTTGATATTCGTTGATTAAGAAATTTCTCAAAGTTCTCTAAAAGTTCATCATAAAGAACTATTTGTATTCGTATTCATATACTACTTTTGTACTGTATCCATTCAACATCTCCCTCATTAATAGCAATAGTATTTACCTTAGTAATTTTTAGATTATTATAACATTTTTTCTAACACTTTAAT
Source organism: uncultured Bacilli bacterium (assembly GCA_934140155.1). GTDB lineage: Bacteria > Bacillota_I > Bacilli_A > RFN20 > CAG-826 > RUG131. The sequence goes on from CAKPBC010000005.1 coordinate 70,665, forward strand.
ATATAATTGCTATATTTTTATCCTCTTCCATTACTTTAAAAGGTAATAGCTTTATAGTACCAATTATATTAGAGTTATCGTTGGTGAATTCCTTGTTTCTCGAGAAGGTATTGGTTACTTAGTTGTTTATGGTGGCCAAGTATTTAAACTAGACTTAGTAATGATGGGTGTCTTTATATTAGGAATAATTGCTTTATTAATGTATTTAGTACTTAACTCAATAGAAAAATATTATCGTAATAAAAGATACGCTAGAAAGAAGAAAAACTAACCCATTTTCTTCTTTTTTCTTTTTATTAGTGGCATTTTTTAAAATCACTAATAAACTAAATTATGGAGATTATTATGAAAAAAATTAAAACATTCTTATTAACTTTATTTATGGTACTTCCCTTATTTTTTATAAGTGGATGTAACGATAATGGCTTAACTAATATTACGATTGCGGAAGTTACTCATTCTTTATTTTATGCCCCACAATATGTGGCCATAAATAAAGGATACTTCAAAGATGAAGGATTAAACATTAAAGTCATTACTACGCCAGGCGCAGATAAGACTATGGCGGCTTTATTATCTAAAGAGGCACAAATTGCTCTTATGGGACCAGAAGCTACGGTTTATGTTTATAACGGCGGAGAAAAAAACTACGCAATTAACTTTGCCCAATTAACTCAAAAAGATGGATCATTCTTATTAGGAAGAGAAAAAATTGATAACTTCTCTTATGATATGTTAAAAGGTAAAACATTAATTGGCGGAAGAAAAGGCGGAATGCCGGAAATGACTCTAGAATACGTCTTAAAAAACAAAGGATTAACAGTCACACGAAACGGGGAAGACACTTCCGCGGATGTTAATATTCGTACTGATGTTAATTTTGATGTCATGGCGGGTGTTTTTACCGCTGGACAATCTGATTATGTAACTTTATTTGAACCATCTGCTTCACAAGTTGAACGAAATGGCATTGGTCATATCGTCGCTTCAATTGGTGAAGAAAGCGGAGTTGTGCCTTATACTTGTTATTCTTCACTTAAGAACTATTTTAGTGAAAATAAAGAAACTTTAGAAAAGTTTACCCGCGCAATTAAAAGAGGATTAGAGTTTGTTTATAATGCTTCAAGCGAAGAATTAATTAATGCTTTAGCGCCTTCTTTTGTTTCTAGCGATGAAGTAGAAATTAAAAGTGTTATGAACAACTACTTAAAAATTAAAGCCTGGCCTAATTCCTTAGAATTAAATAAAGATAACTATAACCGTTTAATTGATATCGTTACGCTTGCCGGAGAATTAGATAAACCTGCACCATTTGAAAAGATTGTTGATAATTCACTTGTGTCTTAAGCACTACCTAGTAGTGCTTTTTCTTATCTTTTTATTACTATTTCGCAAGTATTAAAAATCTTTTTTCTTGGCTCTATAATTTCTATTTTTTGTTCTTTTTCTTTGATTTTTGGCTTTTTTTCTAATGATATATTAGCTAATAAAATTATTAAAGGTGCGCCTAAGCATCCCACTACAATAAATATAACTGGTAAAATACTTCCACAGGATAATAAGGCCAAGGCCCCAATGATTACAGCAAAAATTATAGAATCATAAGAATATTTAAATACTTCTTTTAAAGTAAATTTTTTGCTATCTTTTGGAGTGACAATAAATGTGGCTTTTTTCCCAAATAATCCTAAGAAAATAGTTTTTAACATCATTGGCGATAAAGATGCATAAGTCATAATATTAATAATAAAATATGGAATTAACAAGAAAACATTTTTTGTTCTTTGATAAACAAATAAATCTGGAATCATTGGCGAGCATAAAAATAAAATCATAATTAGATATATAGTTAATGAATAACGAATAATTGGATAACCTAAAAATCCTAATCCAATTGTACAAATTGTTAATAATAAACTTAGTATTGGAACAATTGGTAAACTATAATGAGAAAGTTTAATATCCATTTTTTCAAACCATTTCATTTTTGAATGATTAATGTCTTTATCATATTTGCGCATATATTCAAGATTTCCTTGTGTCCATTTGCATTGGCGTTTCTTTAAAGAGACGTAATCAATTGGAAATTCTTCGAAACATTCAATATCCGGAGCGTAAATTATATTTAAGTTTACATTTTTAATTTCTACTGCAAATGAAATATCTTCGGCAACCACTAATGGGAAGCCTTTAGTTTTAATGTAACATTCTTTAGAAATAGTCATACCATGACCAATTAAAGCATTCGCGCCATAGAAGTTTTTTACTACTTGCACTGTTGTGCCATTACTATTTACACACATTCCCATTAAAGCTTGGAATACATTTTTACCTTTTAAGGCTTTATGTTTAGCTTGTACTGCTCCACAATTTGGATCATAGTTAAAATATTTTAAAACTTTTTTAATATAATCTTGAGGAATTACTTCATCACTATCCAATACCACAAAATAATCGTAGTCATCTCTTCCCATTAAATAATTATTTAAATTGCCAGCTTTATAACCTGTATGATCTTTACGACGAATTACTTCGACATTAGAATGTTGAAATTTGTATTTATTAATGAGACTAATATATTCATTTTTAGTACTATCATCTAAAATAACAACTTTAAAATTACTATAATCTTGGCGGCTACTTTTAAAGAGAGCACTAGGATTAAAGTCATTGCAAGTACAATATAATAGTAATACACGTGGCTCATTTTCTTTAGATATTTCCACATCTTTTATTTTTTGATATTCTTTTCCTAATGTCTTATGTTTGAAAGCATAAGTTAAGGAAAATATAAAATCTTTAATACTTCCTAACCACAATACTCCTAACACTAATGTATTAATAGCTAATAAAATAATAATCAAAACATATTTTATAATATTGGATTCATTAATATCTTTAATAATATTAAATAAGGCAAATCCTAAAAGTGTTAACGCACCTATCCATAAACTAATAATAATTAAATAAACTGTTCCTCTTTTTTTCATAATGTTTTGTCTCCCTCTATCAAATACTTTGACAATAAATAAAACATTATGAAATTTAAAAATGTCCACACTTTTTTAATAATTACTAGTTTTTTTTAACTTTACTTGGTTAATACTACATAGTATAATTCAATTAATTAAGAGGTGTAATGATGGATAAAGATATAAATCAAATAATAGAATATGCCTTATCTCTCATTACTAATGGCGATGAAAAAGGCATTGACATAATTTATAAAACAATGGGAAAAGTCATGTTTGTTATCGCTAAAGGTATTACCAATGATAATTTCATTAGCGAAGATGTCATTCAAGATAGTTTATTAAAAATAGTACAAAGCGCTACTAAATATAAAAAAGGTTCTAATGGCTATGCTTGGATTTGTAAAATAACTAAAAACACTGCCTTGAATACTATTAAAACTTTGAATAATAATCCCACAATTGACATTGATGAGTTTAAAAATATTAGTGACGATAATGATTTAACTAATAAATCTCATACTCAATTACTAGTGGAACAATTAATGAATTCTTTAACTCCACCAATAGTAAAACAAATGATATATATGAAATATTTTTTAGATATGAGCGTAAGAGAAATAGCTAAAGAAATCAAAAAATCTAAATCATATGTAAGTAAAGAAATACAAAAAGCCGAAGAAAAAATGAAAAAATTAATTAAGTAAACGTGGACAAAATAAATAAAAAGATTGTTATATTTAATGAAAGGACAAAATTATGAGAAGCGATATCAAAGACCAAGAATTAGAAGAACTGTTCTCTAAATATGTTGAAGAACGCGCTACTACTACTTCTAAAGACTTAACATTAAAAGCAAAAAAATATTTAAATGAACAAAAAGAATCTAAAGTTTTAGTAAATAATGCTACTTTAGCTACCAATAACGAAAATATAACATTAGATGCCAAAAGTGATAAACAAAAATATTATATTTGGAGCATTTTTATCGCTATTATCTTAATGATTACAGCCTTTTTTATTGTAAAAGACATACGTAATAAAGAAAATGCCATGACTACATTTAGCACACTAAATGATTCTGATTTAAATGTGATAAGAAGTACATACAAGAATAAAAACTTTCTATCTTTTATAGATGAAAACCAAGTCTCTTTATATGAAGAATATGAATTAATTAATGCTACTAAAGATTATAAAGAAAACACAATTGTTGCTTATTATGTCGAATATAAAACTATTGAAAATATTGATAGCAAATTATATGTTGAACTTAATCATTTAGCGTTAGAAAAAACTTCTTCTTATAAAAATTATAATAAATACCTTACATTAAATAAAACACTCATCTATGGCGAAATAAAGAAGTCTAGTTCTTATTTCTATTTTATAAACAATAATTACAAATATAATTTAGAACTTGTAAGTAATGATACAAATACAATCAATACGATATTAAATAAAATAACTAGTAGTTTCTAAACTACTAGTTATTTTCTATTGTTTCCATTTCTTTAATAGCCTTTTTATAAACACTAATGAAATAAATAAGCTCAGCAATCCCAGTTATTAACCAAGAGAATATATATAATAAATATAAAGATGGTATGGTTTTAAAATGTGCAAATATTGTATAAATCCAAATAATTCTAAATACACATGAACCAGTAATAACAATAATAGTTGGTACAATTGTTTTTCCTAAGCCTCTTGAACCAGCAATCGAATTATCCATTAAAGCACAGAATCCATAAGAAAATCCCATAATCATTATTCTTTTCATGCCTGCATCAATAACTTCATTAGAATTCGTAAACAAAGATAAAAATTGTCTTCCAAATGCTACCAGTAATAATCCTAAAATTAAGCCAGCACCAAATGAATAAGTTAAACTAACAAGATAAGATTTCATTACACGACTTTTATTTTTAGCCCCATAGTTTTGAGCCATAAATGTAGAACAACCAACATAAAACGCTGCCATAACATCATAAATTAAGGCATCTGCGTTAGCTGCTGCTGAATTCCCATCAACCATAATCTTAGGTAAACTATTCACCCCTGATTGAATAAATAAGTTAGCAATCGCAAATATTGAGTTTTGAAATCCAGCTGGAATACCAAGTTTTAAAACTTGTAAGCCAATATTTTTGTTTAATTTTAAATGTGCAAAGGTTAATTTGTATTCACCTTTAAAACGCATTATCGAAATAACTATTAATAAGGCAGAGATATATTGAGAAATAATACTTGCTAAAGCCACACCCATAACATCAAGTTTACACACAATTACAAAGAAAAGATTTAAAGCAACATTAATAACACCTGAGCAAAGTAAAAAGATTAAAGGCCGTCTTGTATTTCCCATTGCGCTAAATACTGCATTACCATAGTTAAATATTGCTAAAGCTGGCATGCCTAACATATATATTCTTAAATAGTTTGTCGCACCTTCAAAGAAAACATCTTGCGTTCCTAAAATACTTAAAAACCAAGGAATAGTAAGTTCGGAGATTAATGTTAATATTAATCCCATGATGATACTTAATACAAAAGATACATGGATTGTGTCATGAATACTTTGTTGATTTTTTTGTCCAATAAATTTAGCAAGCAAAGCATTAACACCATTACCTAAACCAATTAAAAAACCAGTAAACAAAGTAACTAATGTTGTTGTAGATCCCACAGCCCCTAAAGAATTTGGGCCGCCAAACTTACCAACAACAGCAATATCGGACATATTAAATAAAATTTGTAATACGTTCGTAGCCACTAGTGGTAAAGAAAATAATAATATTTGTTTCCATAAAGAACCTTTTTCAAAATTTTCACTACTGCTTGTTTTCATAACTAAACCCTTTCACACAAGCAATGTTTTATCACTTTTTGTTAGTAATTTCAACAATAAAACGCTTTAACTCCATAAAAAAATGATGAGAACAATTACTCACCATTTATTATGTTTATTTTAATATTTAGCAAACAATTTCATCAAACCATTTTTTGCCTTCTTTATTTAATACTTGAATCATAATTAGAATAAACAAAATGATAAGAAGCAACGAAATAATAACTGCGATTACTAAACCCATTAAAAAATAAAATATGATAAATATACCACATAATACTAAAGCAATAAGCATTTCGGAAAAAGTATAAATCATTATTGATGCAGAATTTTTTATTTCGTTAAAAGATGACCAATGCAATCGTGGGTGTTTTAAATTGATTACCAAACCAAATAATCCTAGTGCTAATATGTAGAGTTGCGGATAAATAATTAAATTGATAATATCTAATACATTCATTGGTATAACACAAATAATTATCAAACTACTAATAAGTGCGAATATGCCATTAAATATTTGATTTTCAATTAATTTAGCCATGTAATAATCTTTTTTTCTTATTGGTAAAGTTTTAATGAGCCAAAAACTATCTTTTTCTAAAGATATGGCCATTGTAGTAATTGCCATCATAGCACAAAAGAAACAAATTATTATCGGTGATGCGCTCTTTATCATATCCACAATTAATGTTGCTTCTGGAGGAACTGTTGCATTATTGAAGTTAATTACCACGAATGTAGTCATAATTACTCCAACAAGTCCACCAGAAAAAGAACTTAATAAGATCAAAGGTACAGAGAATAACAGTTTAAAATCTTTAGAAATTATTGAGGAAACAACTGATTTAGATTTAACTTCTTTACGATTATATTTACTTCTTGAAAAACTACGATTAAGCATTATATAAAACGCTTCATAAAATTTCGCATATAAGAAGATAACTGTAATAGCGCTAATAAGCGAACTACCGACAAGCAATAAGAAATAAAGCCATTCATTATTAACAAATCCACGATATATCCAATCAAACAAGAAAAAGTCACGCATTTTTGCAATTGCTTTTAAGAAAACTGTTGGGTCTTCTTCACCTGTCCCATTTATATTTAATGTAAAAGATAATACAATAAGTCCAACAAATAATCCAATATACAAAATAGTAGAAATTATCTTAGCTATTTTAAAACGATTAACTAAAAATGAAATCAAAAATCCAATAACACTAGATACTAATACACCAATTAAAGGAATTATTAATAACAAAATCAAGCCAAAAAACAAAAATGAGATATGTGATAAAGAATATAAAACAATTGTTGGTAAAAATAAAATAATTGAGTATACCAATTCTTGTAAATAAAATATTAATAATTTCGCACTTATAATCGTTTTCTTAGTTATGGGTAAAGGAGTTAATATATTATGGTCTTTATTAGAAAATAACACCATTTGTGCTCTAAAGATTGTTGTAAAGATAACAAATATTAAAGCAACACTAGCAAATAGTAATGGAAGATATTGTTCCCCGTTAACTTCCTTTAAAATAACATCCATACCTAAAGTATAAAATATTGATAATCCAAAGAATAAAACTCCTAGAATTATTAAAGTTATATACGGCTTACGATTATTTTTCTTTGAAAAAGAAGAAAATAACTCACTAAACAAAGTTTTAAATACTACACTAAAATTATTCATGGTTAGTCAACTCCAAGAATAATTGTTCTAGTGATTCATCTTTATTCATTGATTCAAGATTTCCATCATAAACAATTTTACCATTATTAATAATAGCAACATGTTCACATAATTTTTCCACCACTTCTAAAACATGAGAGGAGAAGAAAATAATATTTCCTTCACTAACAAATTCTTGCATAATTGTTTTTAAAGTATGGGAGGCAATTGGATCTAAACCCACAAATGGTTCATCCATTACTAGTAAATGTGGATGATGGATTAAAGACGCTATGACCGCTAATTTTTGTTTCATACCATGAGAATAAGAAGAAATCAAATCATTAAGATTATCTTTAATACCAAATCTTGTCGCGTAACTTTCTATTTCTTCAACTCTTTTATTTTTATCAACACCAAAAACATCACAAATGAAATTTAAATATTTAATTCCCGATAAATGTTCATATAAATCTGGATTATCAGGAATATATGCTAAAGCTTTTTTAAATTCCATTTCATTATTTTTCATAGTCATATTATTAAAAGTAATTTCACCACTATCAAAATTATTTAAACCAACAATGGATTTAATTAAAGTTGATTTACCAGCACCATTTGGTCCAATAAAGCCAAATATTTCGCCATCTTCAATAACTAAGTTAATATTATCATTCGCAACTTTGTTATTATATTTTTTTGTTACATTTTTTATTTCTAGCATTGTTTTCACCTCAAAGATTATTAAACACTTTTAATATGGTTAAGTAAAGTAAAATTAAGTCGAATTTATAAAAATAGAGATAATCTAATATGACTATCTCTATTTATAAATTTAGACTAATTGTTTAATATTTACTATTAACGCGCATTGCGTTTAATATTGCAAGTACTGCAACACCAACATCGCCAAATACCGCAATCCACATATTAGTTATACCAAATGCTGATAGAATTAAAATAATGATTTTAACTCCTAAAGCAAAGATGATATTTTCATAAACAATACGCATTGTTTTTTTAGCAACTTTCTTAGCTTCAACAATGCCATTAAGATTATCATCCATTAGGACAATATCACTTGCTTCAATTGCGGCATCAGAACCAACGCCACCCATAGCGATACCAATATCAGCACGCATTAAAGATGGCGCATCGTTAATGCCATCACCAACGAAACAAAGAACTTCTTTTTCTTTTTTATCTTTCATAAGTCCTTCAATGGCTTCTACTTTATTTTGTGGTAATAAGTTTGCTTTGTAATTTGTTAATGATAACTTACTAGCAACATTTTTAGCAATATTTTCATTATCACCTGTTAACATAACAGTTTTAATTCCCATCTTATTTAACTCTGGCAATACCGCTATTGCATCTTCTTTAATTTCATCATTAATTAATATTGAACCAACAAATTCATTATTATGCGCTACATAAAGAATAGTGCCTACTTCATTTAATTCTTCATACTTAATATTAGCGTTCTTCATTAATTTATAATTACCAACTAATATAATGTCGTCTCCATTAACTGCTTTAATACCTTCACCAGCAACATTTGTTAAAACATATTTATTAGCAATTTCAGGAACTTTTACTAATTCTTTAATTGATAAAGCGATAGGGTGCGAAGAATCTTTTTCCGCAATTGCCGCTAAATTAAGTATTTCTTCTTTTTTATTATCAGGGAATACTTTACTAATTTTGAAATTACCTTTAGTCAATGTACCAGTTTTATCAAATACAAATATTGAAGCATTATTAAATTGTTCTAAGTAGTTTGATCCTTTAACAAGTACACCTTTTTTTGATGTGGCTCCTAATCCAGCAAAGAAAGATAATGGAATTGAAATAACTAAGGCACATGGACAAGATACAACTAAGAAGCTAAGTCCACGATAAATCCAAGTTGACCATTCACCCGTAATAATACCAGGGATTACCATTAATAAAACTGCTAAACCAACAACGATTGGTGTATAATATTGTGCAAATTTTGTAATAAAGTTTTCAGTTTTAGACTTTTGACTTGAAGCATTTTCTACTAATTCAAGAATCTTACTTACTGTTGAATCATAGAATGCTTTTGTTACTTTGACTTCAATCGTGGAAGTTAAATTAATAACACCACTTATGATTTCTTCATTTTCTTCAACATCTTTTGGTAATGATTCACCCGTTAATGATTTTGTATCAAGCGAAGTTTTACCTTTAACAATAATTCCATCAAGTGGTACTTTTTCACCTGGATTAACAACAATAATATCGCCAACTTTAACTTCTTCTGGTCCAACAGTAACTACTTTGTTACCTCTTTTCACATTAGCGTAATCAGGTCTAATATCCATTAAACTTGTAATAGATTTACGTGACTTATTAACCGCATAGCTTTGGAAGAATTCACCAACTTGATAGAAGAGTAAAACAGCACATCCTTCATCAAATCCTTCAATTTCCTGACCAGTACAACCACGATAAATTGCTAAGCCAAACGCTCCAAATGTAGCCACAACCATCAAGAAGTTTTCATCAAGCATTTCGCCATGAATAATATTTCTAAATGCTTTAAATACAACATCATATCCAATAAGAATATAAATAGCTAAATAAAGAATAAATGGAAATAACCAACTAAATGGTGCACTAAATATTGAAGATAATGTAAATATTTTATCTAAAGTAAAAACAATGATAAACAAAGATAAAGCAACGATAATACGTGTTAATGTTTTCTTTTGTTTTTTAGACATATTAACACCTACTTTTTAATTGAGCAATCAGGTTCAACTCTAGCAATTGTTTTAACTACTTTCTTCATAACTTCATCAAATTCACCATCATCAATATCGATAGTAAGTTTTTGCATCATGAAGCTAACATTAACATAGTTAACACCAGGAATACTAGCGATTTCCCTTTCAATTTTTGCTGCACAGTTTGCGCAATCCAAATCTTGTAATTCAAATACTTTTCTCATAATAGTTTCTCCATTCAACATTTGAACAAATTTTCAAATGACTTTGTTTTTAAAAACAGGTCTAGCCTGTTATTAATCTTCATTAATATGTGATAAACCACATTCAAATATCTTAGCAACATGATCATCATCTAATGAATACATGACTTCTTTTCCCATCTTAGTGGCTTTCACAAGTTTGGCAGTTCTTAAGACTCGTAATTGATGCGATACCGCGGACACTGTCATATTTAGAATTTCTGCAATATCACAAACACATAAATCACGAACTTCTAAACAGCTCATAATTCTTGCTCTTGTCGCATCACCAAACACTTTAAACAAATCAGATAATGCTTCTACTTGTTTATCCTCTGGCAAATGTTCACGAACATTATTAACAAGTTCTTCATGGTTCTTAAGCGCTTGCTTATTAGATTCATCGTTCATAATATCGCCTCCATTCATTTGAACAATCATTCAATTGTTCAACTAACTATATTATATTCATAATAGATTTTTTGTCAACTATTTATAAGAATATTTTTTTGTTATAGTAATAAAAAGACTATGAATCAAATCATAGCCTAATTAAATTTACTCTAATCCAACTCTTTTATAGATATACGGAACATTCTTTAAGAAATCAGTATTATTAAAGATGTTTTCAATATCTTCATTAGATAAATGAGTTTTTATAAAATCATTTTTCTTTAATTCTTCTTTAAAATCTAAAGTAAAGTTAGAATTATATACTTTATTCGCGCACACTTGAACATTATCATATGCTTCTTCTCTTGATACACCTGATTCAATTAATTTAGTTAATACTTTTTCGCTATATAATAATCCTTTAGTTTTATATATATTAGCGATAATATTATCTTCATTAATAACAAGTCCATTAATAATTCTTGTCATTCTTTTTAGCATATAGGAAATAAGTGTTAAAGCATCAAGAAAAATAATTCTTTCATTTGATGAATGGGATATATCACGTTCATGATATAAGCAAATATTATCATAACTTGCAAAACTATAACCACGTACAAGTCTTGCTAATCCTGAGATATTTTCTAAGCCAATTGGATTATGTTTATGAGGCATTGCGCTACTACCCTTTTGGTCTTTAGCAAAATATTCATTTACTTCATTAATTTCCGTACGCGATAAATTTCTAAATTCGACTGCCACATTTTCTAAGTGTGTTGCTATTAAACTAATAACATTTAAATAATTAGTGTGCACATCACGAGCAATAACTTGAGTTGCAATACGTGGTGTTGCTAAATTAAATTTATGAGCTACATAGTTTTCAACTTCTGGATCAGTCATTAAGAAATTACCAACCGCTCCTTCTAATTTAATTACACACAATTCTTTTTGAGCATTTATCAAACGATCTTTATTGCGCTTTAATTCATCATAGAAGCGGGCAAATTTTAAACCAAAAGATGTAATTTCTCCATGTACTCCATGAGTTCTAGCTACACATTTTAAGTTTTTATATTTTAATGCTTTTTCTTTATATGCTTCTAATAATTTATCAATAGTGGGATATAGTTTATTCGTGGCTTCATTATAAATAAGTGACATCGCGCTATCAACAACATCGGTTGATGTTAAGCCATAATGGAACCATCTTTTTTCTTCGCCTAAGTTTTCACTTATTGAACGCGTAAAAGCAATTACATCATGTTTATAAATAGTTTCTAGATAATTAATGCGATCTACATCTACTTTTGCTTTTTCTTTAATTAATTGATAATCGCTAGTAGGAATTTTACCCAATTTAACATTAGCTTCGATAACCGCTAATTCGATATCAAGAAATTTGTTATAACGGTTTTCTAAAGTAAATAAGTTAGAAATTTCTTTATCATCATAACGATCAATCATTATAAGTCACCTAAAATTAAAGTATCTTTACGGTCACTACCAACAGATAAAATAGATACTTTAACTCCTAAATAGTTTTCAATAAATCTAATATAATCTTGAGCTTCTTTTGGTAAGTCATTAAATGAATGAATATCATCTTTATTAAAGTCAAAGCCTTTCATATCAACATAAATAGGTTTTGCACGTAAATATGCGCTATTAGTTGCGGGAATTGTATCAATTTCTTTTCCATCTAATTCATATTTAATACAAACTTTTAAATCACCAATGCCGCATAATACATCAAATAATGTTAAAGCAATTGATGTCGCGCCAGTCATCATTACATTTCTTTTTAATAAAACTAAATCAAGGAAACCTACACGACGTGGACGATGAGTAACTGTGCCATATTCATGGCCTTTTTCTCTAATTAAATTACCTAATTCGTTATCTAATTCTGTTGGGAATGGTCCATTTCCCACTCTTGTTGTATATGCTTTAACAATGCCAACAATGCGATCAATCTTTTTAGGAGAGATACCAGCGCCTTGCGGAACATAGTTACTTGATGGTGAACTACTTGTAACATAAGGATATGTACCACGGTCAATATCAAGCATTAATCCTTGAGCACCTTCAAATAAGATTTTCTTACCTTCATCATAAGCTTTATTAATTAAAACTGTGGTATCAACAATATGACCTTTTAAAACTTCTCCCACTTCTAATAAAGAATTATATAATTCATCAACATCATATTCTTTTAAGCCTAATGATCTTAATTCAAGATTTTTAACAACTAAAGCTGCCGTTAATCTTTCTTTTAAGAATTCTTTTTCTAATAAATCACCAGCACGAATTCCACGGCGAGCCATCTTATCCATATAGCAAGGTCCAATACCTTTTTTAGTTGTACCAATTTTTGCATCACTTAATAATCCTTCATAAGCACCATCTAAATCGAGGTGATAAGGCATAATTAAATGGCAGCGATCAGAAATAAACAAATTAAATTCTTCAATGCCATTTTCTTTAATGTATTTAATTTCATCCATTAACATAAATGGATTTAAAACTACACCATCCGCAATAACATTAACAATGTTTTTATTAATAATTCCGCTAGGTAAAGATCTTAAAGCAAATTTATGTCCATCATGAACAATAGTGTGTCCAGCATTATTTCCGCCTTGATAACGGACAACAACATCACTTTTTGTTGCTAAATAATCGGTAATTTTGCCTTTTCCTTCGTCTCCCCATTGAAGACCTTCAATAACTGTAGTAGCCATTATTTTTCATTCTCCTTTAAAATATTTCTTGCAATATATATGCCACATGCACTAGCTTGAGATAAGCCTCTAGTAATACCAGCTCCATCTCCCGCTACATAAAGATTTTTAATTTTCTTAACCATTAAATCATTACTAACTTCTGGTCTAGCACTATAAAATTTTGCTTCTACTCCATAAAGAAGAGTATCATCATTTGCAATACCTGGAGTAACTTTATCTAAAGCTTCAATCATTTCAATAATACTATTCATTGTTTTATAAGATAATACTAAAGCTAAATCTCCTGGAACTGCTTCTTTTAAAGTTGGAGTAACAAATCCTTCTTGAATACGAGTAACTGTACTTCTTCTTCCTTTTTTCAAGTCACCATATTTTTGAACAATAACAGAACCGCAACTTAACTTATTAGCAAGTTTAGCAATTTGGTAAGCATAATCATTTGGTTCATTAAATGGTTCTTGGAATTTATGGGATACTAATAAAGCAAAGTTTGTATTATTACTTCCTAATTTTTTATCTTGATATGAATGACCATTAGCTAAAATTACATGATGGTCATTTTCTAAAACAACGTGTCCTGATGGATTAGAACAGAATGTACGTACTTTTAAATCTGTTGAAGTAGTAAAGATAAATTTACCTTCATAAAGATTTTCATTAATTTCATCCATGACAACATTGCTTGTTTCGACACGAACACCAATATCAACTTGGTTATTTAAAAGTGGAACTCCATATTTACTTAATAATTGGCCTAATGAGATTGATCCATCTCTTCCAAATCCTAAAACAATATTATCACCTATGAACTCTTCGCCTTTTTTAGTGATAACACCTTTACATACGCCATCTTCCACAATTAAGTCCACTACTTCAGTAGACATCTTTATATCAATACGTTCATTTAAATAATTAAATATTCTTTTTAAGATTAATAAGTTTTGTTCGGTACCTAAGTGTCTTACACGAGCGCGTAATAATTTAAGTCCAGCACCAATTGCTTTTCTTTCAATTTCTCTAATTTTATCGTTATATGGGTTAGTAATTTCTAAAGTTGCTCCAAATTGAAGATTAATCTCATCTGCGTAATTAATTAATTCAAGTAATAATTCGTCAGAAATATAATCATTTAACCAACCACCAAATTCTGTTGTAATGTTATATTTACCATCACTATAAGCACCAGCGCCACCAAAGCCACAAGTCATTGAGCAAGATGGGTGACAACCAATAACTCCTTTTTTATTCGAAGGACATCTTTCAATAAGATGGTTTAATACTGGACAGTATCTTGTATTAATATCCTTTCCTTTATCAAGTAATAAAACTTTTAAATTAGGGTTCTTTTTATTTAGCTCATATGCACACATATAGCCACTTGGACCCGCACCGACAATAATTACATCATACTTATTCATAACTTCATCCTTATAAAGCAACTTGAGTACTTAGATTATTATATAATCTACGTTGCAACCATTAATATACTACACCATAAAAAGACTATTTGTAAACAAATTAATATGATAAGCGTTTACAAATCTTTCTCTTCAATTATAGCGTCCATTATTGATAATAAATATACGTGTATTGGTTGATCAAACCTTTGATGAATATAATTAGCGTATGTTTTTAATTGCAAAACATATGCCTCATCATCAATATGTTTAGTTTTATAATCAATAATTTTAATTTCATCATCTTTAACAATTAATAAGTCAATAATACCTTGCACATTATTTACTTCGTCAAAGAATGGATATTCCTTTAGTATAGTAGCGTTATTTAAATCATTAAAAACTGATAATTGAAGTACTTTATCAATTAAATGCTTTTGATATTTATCTTCAATAAAACTTGTATCTTTACTAATAAAGTCCGTTAATTCTAATAGCAAGTGCAATTGATTACCAAAATTAAGTAATTCTTCATTGATACTTTCATCTAATACTTTTGAGGCTTTTTGATGAGTAATTTCATCTTTAATAACAATATTATGAGTTTTTAAGGTTAATAAATCTTCTTTATATTCTTTAGTGTTTAAATCATTTAACTTAATATTTTCTATTTTCCCTTGTTTAGTTGTTATTGATGTTCCATTATTTTCATAAAAATTAACAAAATCTAAAAATGTTTTGGCTTGTCCTAAAGTAGCAATATTTTTATATTTAGCTTCATCCACAATTAATATCGATTTTTCTTTTGTTCTTGTTAATGCAACGTAAAAAAGTCTCATTCTTTCTGAAATCGTTAAAGTTTTGTTAACTTCATCGTTAATAAAATTCAATATACTTGTATAATTATCTTTATCATTATTAACAATTGGCAAAACAAGCCCAAGTTGATTACTAGTCTTAAACGATGACATATTTCCGCCTGAGCGGAAGAAATCACTTGTTAAGCTTGGAAAATAAATTATAGAAAACTCTAAGCCTTTAGATTTATGAATGGTCATTAATTTAACAACATCGGTCATGTTATCATTAATTGGCGTATCAATATCGATATCTTTATCTTTAATAATTAAAAGATATTCTAAAAAATCATCAAAAGAATAATTTAATGATTCCATTGTTTTCGATACATTAATAAGTCGATCCAAAATGATTTCGTTATCTTTCACATTTCCAATTAAAATTAATTTATTATAAACATCTAAAGTGTTAAAAAGTTTTATTACTAGTTCCGATAATGATATTTTATCAATAAAATCAGCAATATTTTTCATATCCAAATAAGCTGAAGTATTTAATAAATTATTACTCATAACCAAATCATAAATATCGCTATCGCTAGTTTGATAAATGAATGAGCGTAATAATCCAATTAAATTATGTTTAAAACGAGTATCATATGTTTCTTTATTTATTGAAGAAATTACTGTTAAAGCATTAACAAATAAGTTACCAATTTTTGATGACATTACTGATCCATCTTTATAAGATTTAAGTGGTATTTGATAGTTATCAAATACTTTTTTATATGTATCAAAGCATTTTCTTTTATCCGTTAATATAGCAAAATCACCAAATTTACATGGACGAAGTTTTTTGTCATTTTTATCATAAACCAAATATCCATTATTAATTTTAGAAATAATATCTTCCGCGACTAGTTTAGCCTCTATTTCTTCTGATTTATCTTTTAATTCATCGCTGTTATAGACTATCTTTTCAATGTTATTATTTTGAGCACTAGAGCCTAAAGTATCGTAATCTTTATTACCAGATATAGCAATATGATCTATTTTATAGTCTACCGCACCATATTGTTTAGACATTATTTTCGAAAACATTACATTTAAATCATCGATAACTTCGTGTCTACTTCTAAAATTGTAACTTAAGTCTATTTTTTCTCCGCCATCGTGCTTTTTATAACTTTCATATTTTCCTTGAAAAATATCACAATTAGCGTTTCTAAAAGAATAAATAGATTGTTTAGTATCTCCAACCATGAAAACATTATTATTACCTAATGCTTGAATCAAACTTTCTTGAATATCTGATGTATCTTGATATTCATCAACCATAATAAATCTAATATGGGATTTAAGTTCGGCATTAATTTCTTTATCCTTAACTAACTCTAAAGCCATTTTAGCAATATCTGCGAAGGTAAAAGAGCATTTTTCAAATTTAAATTTGCTAAGAATTTCATCTAATTCAATAGCAATATCAAATAATACATTATAAGCATTTTTATATTCTTCATTAGTTAGGAATTCTTTAATAGTTTTAGAATCACCCATTTTAACTATTTTTGTTTTTATTGGCTTAACTATGTCATCCATGATTAAAGATTTGAGCGCTTTATCTTCTTCACTTAACCCACGAAATACTGGAAGTTTTAAATTGCTCAATTTCCAAAAGAAATCATCATAAGTTGAAGATAACATTATTTCTTTTAACTTTTCATTTATCGCATCACTTACATCACTATTTTCAAATCCATTACATGCACTTAAACATTCTTCAAAAGTATTCTTAGCAATATTTCGTACTTTATTTAATAACATTTCAATATAATCATCGTTAAACACTTCTTGACATTTATTTTTTAAAAAAGCCTTCTTATCAACTTTTAAATCACTCAAATCAAGGATTGATATTATATAATCCTTAATTGGCTGATCATTTTTAACCACAAAATCTTTTATAAGTTTAATAAAATTCAAATCATTTTCTTCATATTTGCGGTTAAATATTATATCTAAATATTCATATTGTTTAATTTTAATTATATTTTCATCAATAATCGAGATATCTTTAGGCAAAGAAAAGAAATAACTATATTTTTTTACTAAAGACAATGCATAAGCATCAAATGTTGTTACATTACTTCCTTCGATTTGATCCGCTAAAGAGAAAAGATTATCTTTACGAAGTGCCGCAACAATTCGATCTTTCATTTCATGCGCCGCGGCATTAGTAAAAGTTAGCACTAATAATTCATCAACATTAGCTTCTTTATTTTTAATAATACGAAACATTCTTTCAGTTAATACTGCAGTTTTACCAGAGCCTGCTCCGGCGGATACAATAGTATTTTTACCTCTAGTAGTAATTGCGTATTCTTGGTCACTAGTCCACGCCATTAGTCATCTTCTCCTTTCGTATTAATATAAATATAATCTTCTTTTTCAACGCCACATATATCTTTAAATGGGCAAAACTTGCAAACGGAATCTTGTGAATTATTTATAATTTTTGGATTAATTATAAAATCTCCTTGTTTTATTTTTTCATCAGCATAAATAAAATTATCTTTTGTTAATGCTATGACATTAGCAAAATCTTCTTTGCTAAATGTTTTGGCATATGGCATGAAAGATACTCCATCTTTTTTTAAACCATAAGATTTAATATAGTTTGAAGAAGCATAGGATGCATCAAATGTTTTTATTTTATCAATTTCATTAGTGGTTTCTCCCATAAGTTTATAATGATTTTGATAAAAACTTTCTATATTATCTAAAGGTACACCAATACTATCAATAGTAATTTTTTGAATATAAAAACCAATTAATTCTTTATTTTTAAAGACATCATTATCATCTAAAAGTAAAGCATAAGTTGGTAATTGCATGGAAAAGCCAAATTTTACTTCATCTTCTATAAAAGTTTCTGAACCTGTTTTATAATCAATTATTGCGTAATAATCATGAATGAAATCTGTTGTAATCATTATTTTATCAATTTGTCCATAAATTGATACTTCATCATTTAAATTTTTATAAAAAGTCTGTTCATGTTTAATATCTTTTAAATTCATGAATTTTAATTGCTCTAATAATATTTGGCACAAAACTCTTAATTCTTCTTTTTTCTTATCAAGTATTACTTTTTCGCTATTCACAAATTTATAATCGCTTTGTTCTACTAATGTATTAAACGTATTATCAAAATCAAAATTCGTGTCATAAACATGGCGTAAAACATTATGAAATAATGTACCTAGTGCTTGAGCAAAAGTTACCTCATAATCGTTGAGTTTTAAGACATTTGTTAAATAATATTGGAATTGACATTGGAAGAAAGATTTGATTTTTGAATAGGAATAACGCCTTTTTGGCTCATATTGATAATTCTTTACTTTAGTAAAGGCATGGCTATAAGAAAAATAAGGAATATCCACTAAACGCATATAAGAATGACGTAAATCACTATCAAAATTATATTTGCGGTATAAGTCATTAAGTTTAGCAAGATTTCTTTTGGCTTCTTTTAAAGAATATATGCTTTCTTCTTGTGGAGCGCATATTTTAAGTCCAAGTTCTTTTATTAAACTAGATGGATAAAGAATCTCACTGTTATTATCATATGGAAATGTTATCAGTAAATGTTCAGTATTGGTTATAAAATCTATTACTTGATTTTTACTTACTTGATTATCATCAATACTTGTTGATAATCCTAGACGTTTCTTTAAATCATTAGATAAATAATCATCATCTTTTTTAACTTTTGGATATTCACCTTGATTAAATCCTAGTAAAAAGTAATATTTATTATCATTACTAATTGGTAAAGATTCATTTATTTTGATAAATTGAGAACACTTTTCAATAATATTGATATTTTTTAATATTGCTTTTAAAAAATCTAATTGGTTGGTTTTATTGAAAATAGTTCCAATCTTATAGTCATCAATAATTTGTATAATTTTTTTAACATCTTCATTATCATCAAACTCATGGTGCATCTTAAAATCATCAATACCCACTAAAGCAATTTCTTTTAACAATGAATTAACATTAGGAATATTGATATAAGAAGTTTTACCGCTAATTAAATGTGGCAAATCAAATTGTTCACACATTTTGTTCATTGCAACATAATACTTATCACTATTTATAATTAATTCAATATCTTCTTGTTTAATACCCGATTCTATTAATTTTGCAATTTCATTAAAAACAAAAAACAATTCATCATTAATATTATTAAATTCATTAATTATTGGTTTTTTTAATCCCTTTTCATAATCAATATAACTAAGGCCTTTACCAAGTAATTTATTTAATTCTTTATCATTTTTACCATATCCGATGACATAAATATCTTTATTGGCAAATATATGTTTGGCATATGGAAAATAATTAACACATTCTTTTTCTTTTAAATGTTTTTTAAGTTCAAAAAGTTGATGAATTTTTTGAGATTCATCATCACTTAATAAATTTAAATTATCGATATATATTTTGGCATTATTATAGTTAGTATTTAAACTATTCATAGCTTCTATTATTGCTTGATAACTATATTCACCATCTAGCTGTTTAATTACTTCATCTTTAGTAAAGATTTTAATATTCGCCACTTTATTTTGACGTAAAATTTTAAGCAAATCAAAATGATAATGCCTTGGCGCAATTACGATGTAGTTTTTACTTTCTATATTAATGTTCATATCCGCTATCCTCAGTAAAATTATACTTTTTTAAGCGTAAAAAAACAATAGTATGTACTACATACTATTGCTTATGATCTTATAAGAATACATTTTCCTTATATAATCGAACATAGGTATTTCTAATTTAACTTAATGGATAATATTAATATTCTTATAAGTTATTTATATATCGTTTCTTGTGCGCTTTTTAAAATTATTATATTAGGATTATTTTCAATCAAATTACTTTCTATTTCTATACATTGTCTTTTTGAGTATGGGAATACATTTATTGTAACTAATTTGTCATTTGATAAATATAAATTCATAAATGGCATAGTCCAAATAGGATCTTTATCATGTGTTATATAGGCAAACTCAATAAATTCAATATCCTTTAAATTAACATTAATTTCTTGTTGAAAGCATAAAGATTTTGGTGCAAAATTCTTTTTCACATTTATTTTTTTCTTTATCAATAATTAATATACCTATAGTTCTTATACCGGATGTTAAATATATAAGGCAAGAATTAATTAAGCATAATAAAAGCCAAAATAACATCATCCCTTCAATTATAAAAAAGATAGTAAATAAATATGGTGCAAACATAAAAAACATATTTAAAATTGCCGCAGCACTTTTACCAATATATGTTTTTTTAGTGTTTTCTTGCATTCCAAACTACCTTCCAATAATAACTACCAATTTAAACAAGTGATAAAATAAACTCATCAATATTAATAAAATTAAAATCATAGTTATGATACTCTAAAAAACATTTCTAAACAACTTTTAATCAAAATAATAGTAGTTTTATAAAACATCTTTTTTAGTGCTTTAGTTATATCACTCAAATGTTTAAAAAGGCGAGTCCACTCTATTGAGTAAACTCACCCAGTTTTGCTTATAAAAGCAATTTGCTATTAATTATTTTTGTTTTCTTTTCTAAACTTTCTTAATTATTTTATTTTTTCTTTTCTTCTTTGGTGAGTTTAAACTCGTTATAATCAACAATTTCCCACCAAATTACAATAGCCATAAAATACAATACACTAATACCTAAAATGCATAACATTGTGATTGTAAACACTTTTTTAGGAACAACACTTATAATTAATCCATTAGCAAATATGTCAATAAACAATAGAATTAAACTTAAAATTGCTAATAATAAAAACACATAAAATGGAATAATTTTGAAATAATTACAAGGATAATACTCTTTATCTTTAAATTTTATAATTTTTCTAAGTACCGAATCATCATTAACTCTATATTTATATTTCAATTTTGTTGACATTGGCCTTCTAGTATCAAGACAGAAAGCAAATGTTATTAATAAAGTCGACCATATAGTTCCAACTAAATATAAGAATTCCATATTTTCCCTCCTAAAATCTAAAATTAATTTTTCCCAACCAATAACTAGTTGCATAAGTTGCTGCTGTTGTACCCCAAATTATTAGTGCGCTTGTTGTAAAATTTCGAGAAATTCACTTCATCAGTTTCTACATCTAATATAATTACTGTTTTTATAAGAAGATTTATTAGAGTGTTTATAATTTTATAACATGTTTATTCTATCTTTAATCTTTGCCTTTGATAATAAGTTTTTATCAATTGATAAATAATAGTCTTCATCAACCGAAATATTTTGTTTTATTAAATATTCTTTTGTCTTTTCTATAACAAAAGAATATTTTGAATCTGATATTTCAGAATTCTTACTGATTATATTTTTCATTGTTTCAAGCAATATTAAAATTGTAAATGTATCAATGTCTTTTTTTTGTAATAATTGAACTATAAAATCGCAAGCCTCTTTTGAATCAACAAGATCAATATATCTATCAACAAAGAACAGTAATTTTGGGCCTTTTTCACAAGTTATCTTTTTTAAGATAATATCTTTTATTTCTTTTTTCCAAATATTTTCACATTCTTTTGGAACATTGCACTTATCATATTCTTTGTTATATTCCTTTGTAATAAATAAATGATTGCCATAACATTCAAAAAAAATTTGTTTTCCCTTAACCAAATCCATAAATAATTTCTCCTTATAAAAGAGTTCCATATTTTAAAACAAAAGCAAATAACATTTACAATATTTAATAAACTAATCAACGGAAAACTCTTGTTGCTTCAACAGCAATTTTCCATTTTTTATAACGTTCTTCTACTTCTTTATGGCTCATCGAAGGTTTAAATTCACGCTCAATATTACGTGATTTTTTAATTTCTTCTTGTGATTTATAAAAGCCTGTATATAAACCAGCAAAGAAAGCAGCACCTAAAGCTGTAGTTTCTAAGCAACTTGGAAGTTCAATTGGAAGTTCAATAATATCACTTTGGAATTGCATTAAATAATTATTTGCTGTAGCGCCACCATCAACATTTAATTGATTAATTTCAATATTACTATCTTTTTTGATTGTTTCCATTAAGTCTTTTGATTGATACGCGATTGCTTCTAATGTAGCTCTTACAAAATGATATTTATTTGTTGCTCTAGTTAAACCAAATACCGCTCCACGTACTTGATCATCCCAATATGGTGTACCAAGTCCTACAAAAGCAGGAACAACATAAACGCCATTAGAATCATCTACTTTTTGTGCGGAAATTTCACTATCAGAAGCTTTAGAAATAAGTTTCATTTCATCACGTAGCCATTGAATAGCGGCTCCACCAATGAATACTGATCCTTCTAAGGCATAAGTAGTGGTACCATTAATTGACCAAGCTACGGTAGTTAGTAATCCACTTTTAGATATTGTTGGTGTGTCTCCAATATTCATAAGCATAAAGCAGCCAGTTCCATAAGTATTTTTAATATTACCTTTATCAAAACACGTTTGACCGAATAAAGATGCTTGTTGATCACCCGCAACACCAGTAATAGGAATGGTCGTTGAAGCAAACATTAAAGTAGCGTCACCATAATGATAAGAACATTCATGAACACTAGGTAACATACATTTTGGAATGTTAAATAATTTTAATAAATCATCATCCCATTTTTTCTCAAAAATATTAAATAACATCGTACGCGATGCATTAGTAATATCAGTGGCGTGAACCTTTCCTAAAGTAAGCTTATAAATAAGCCAACTATCAATCGTTCCAAATAATAATTTCCCTTCTTCTGCTTCTTTTTGTAAATCATATTTATCTAAAATAAAACGAATTTTTGAAGCTGAGAAGTATGGATTAATTACTAATCCAGTTTTTTCTTTAATAAAATCTTTTTTATCTTCTAAAGCATCACATATTTCTTGTGATTGACGTGATTGCCATACAATAGCGTTACAAACAGGTAACCCAGTTTCTTTATTCCAAACAACTGTAGTTTCTCTTTGATTTGTTATACCAATCGAATCAATATTTTTTAATGTTAAATTAGACCTAATTAATAATTCATTAATTACATCAATTACAGATGTATATACTTCAATAGCGTCTTCTTCGACCCATCCTGATTTCGGATATATAAGGGGAACTTCTCTTTGCGCTTTAAAACGTGGCATTCCAAACTTATCAAACAAGATTGCTCGAGTTGAAGTTGTTCCTTGATCAATTGCTAAAACAAATTTTTCCATTTTGTCCTCCTAGTAACGATTATTTTGACAACACATTTTATATAATTCTAGATATTTTTCTTTCTTTAAATCACTTTTCCTAAATCTAAATGTCCAGTTACCATCTGCTTCACTTGGAATGTTGATACGGACATCTCCATCCATTTCAAGTATATCTTGTGGCATAAAAATAGTAACATTAGCTTTTGACGCTAATAAAGACATCAAAGTTGCTTTAACCAAGTTTGTTTCATCATCTATTTTTAAATAATTCATAATTTGATGTTTAGTATTTTCACTAGCATTTAAGAAATTTTTAAATACATCATTATCATGCGTTCCTAAGTACGCTACCGAATTTTCTTTATAATTATGTGGAAGATATTTATGATTCCAGTCCGAAAAATCTGCGAATTGGAATATATTTAATCCTGGATATTTAGCATAATCCATTAAATCAAATACATCTTGAGTTAAGATACCTAAGTCTTCTGCAATAATACGATTTTCTGCAACTTTATTAAAAGCGTCAATAATCTTAGTTCTTGGTCCTTCCATCCATTTACCATTTAAAGCTGTGCCATCCGCAGGATTAATAACATAATAAGAAGCAAAGCCACGGAAATGGTCAATACGAATATAATCATACAATTTACTAGCGTGTTTAATTCTTCTTACCCACCATCTAAAGTTTGTTTTTTCCATACGTTGGTAATTATAAATTGGATTACCCCATAATTGACCAGTTTCAGAAAAATAATCTGGTGGTACACCTGCAACAAGAGCGGGTTTTCCTTTTCTATCTAATAAGAATTGTTTTTGGTTAGCCCAAACATCACATGAATCATAAGATACATAAATTGGTACATCACCAATAATTTTTATTCCCATCTTATTAGCGTATTTTTTAATTCTTTTATATTGGCTAAATGCAAAATATTGAATAGCCACAAAAGAATAAAACAATTCAAATTCTGATTCTTTTAATGCTCTTAAAGCACATACATTATGCTTTCTATATGGACGAGGGAAGTCCACCCAACAAGCATTATCATATAAGTGTTTTAAAGTCATAAATAAAGCATAATCTTCAATCCAATAACGATTTTGTTTATAGAATCGATCGATTTTACTTCTATCTCTTCTTATTGCTCTTTTTGCCGCTAAATCAAGTAAAATCAAACGATTATCATATAAATAGCCATAATCTATTCTATTAGTGTTTTTCGCTTTAGTATGTTCCTTAATTTCTTCTTCGCTTAATAGATGATCTTTTTTTAATTGATCTAAGTCAATAAAATATGGATTAATAGCAAAAGAAGCATAGCTTTGATATGGTGAATCTTTAAATCCAGTTGGATTCATAGGTAATATTTGCCAATATTTTTGTCCCGCATATTTTAATAATTTAACAAATTTCTTTGCTTCATTAGAAAATCCACCAATACCATATTTACCTGGTAAAGACGAAAAATGCAATAAAAGTCCGCTTCCTCTTTCCATAAATTTACCTTTTCATTAAATTTTCAATATCTTTAACTGATTTAACGATTTCTTTTGATAAGCATTCAGAACCATCTTCAGTAACTAAAACATCATCTTCGATACGAACACCGATACCATATTCTTTAATATATAATCCTGGTTCAACAGTAATAACATTACCTTTTTCAAGAGGTAATTCACGTAAAGAAATATCGTGTGTATCAAGTCCTAAATGATGTGATACATTGTGGTAATAATATTTCATTAAATCTTCTTCTTTTTCAACTAAACCCATTTCTTTTAAACGACCAAAGAAGAATTCACGAGTTTTCTTTTGTAAATCCGCAATGGTAAGTCCCGGTTTAATATAATCAATAATTAATTCATTACATTCTAATACAGTTTCATAAATCTTCTTTTGTAAATCATTATATTTTCCGTTAATTGGATAAGTACGAGAAATATCAGCTTTATAGAAATTATGATCTGATCCTAAATCTAAAAGTAATAAATCGCCATCATGCATCATTCCCATTGGATTAGGATAATGTAATATAATAGCGTTACTACCGCTCGCGGCAATTGTATTAAATGATAAAACAGCGTTATTATCTTTAGAAATAGTATATTTAAATAAATTAGCCATTTCATATTCATATTTGTTTGGCTCTAATTCATTTAACACTGCTTTTAAACCTTTATTAGTATTTGCAATAGCTTTACGAAGTTCAGAGATTTCATAATCTGATTTAACCATACGCATACGTTTTAAAGTTTCGCTCATATCACAAATAGTAATAGTTTTATATTTTTCTAATTGTTTTTTATAATCTGCAATTGAAACAAATGTCTCAAAATCGCCTAAATTTACTGCTGTTTCAAAATCTAAATATACATTAACATTTCCATTAATGCTTAATTCTTCAATACGTTTTTCTAAAACTTTTTCAAAATGTTCTAAGAATAAAACATTTTCTAATGAAGCAATTTCACGAGCTTCTTGTGCTTTTAAACGGATACCAGTCCAAACTTCTTTTAAAGCATCAAATTTTTGAATAAATAAGTATTCATCACTCATAATACTATTTTTACTCATTAAAAGTATTGTACTTGCTTGTTTAATACCAGTTAGATAAAAGAAACTATAATCTGGTGTAAACTTAAAACCTTCATCAGCACTTTGCCTAATTTCATTACCAGAAAAAGCAATAACAATGGAGTTATCTGGTAAGTTCTCTAATAATTTTTTTCTTCTATTTAAATATTCTTCCATAATCAATCTCCCCTAACTATAATGATTTAATTTTTTCAATAGCTTTGTCTAAATAATCAATATTTAAATCTTCGATTTCGCCTTTATCAACAGCGCTAGCAATCAATTGACGTAAAGGTATCTTACCTAATACTTCTAAATTGAATTGTTTAGCAATTTCATCGATATGTGATTTACCATAAACATAAATCTTTTCTTTACAATTTGGACACTCCACATAAGACATATTTTCCACTAATCCTAAGATAGGTACATTCATTGTATTTGCCATCTTAATTGCTTTTTTAACAATTGTAGATACTAAATCTTGTGGTGAAGTAACAATAATGATTCCATCAACTGGTAGTGATTGGAAAGTAGTTAATGCTACGTCTCCTGTTCCTGGTGGCATATCCACGACCATATAGTCGACATTATGCCATAAGACATTGGAATAAAATTGTTTAACTAAATCCGCAATCATCGGACCACGCCAAATAATTGGATCATCATCATTATCAAGTAGCATATTAGCGGACATAATTTGAATTCCTGTTTTAGAAATAGCAGGATAAATAACATTATTATCTCCTGTTGCTTTTTCTAAAATTCCAAATGTTTTAGGAATAGATGGACCGGTAATATCCGCATCTAATATACCAACACGATAACCACTTTGTTGAAGTTTACTAGCTAGCATCGAAGAAACTAAGCTTTTTCCTACTCCGCCTTTTCCAGAAATGACACCAATAATTTTTTTAACTTTGGACATCTCATTTAATTTTGCTTTTTCAATACGGTGGTCACAATTTTGTGAGCATGAACCACATTCGTGTGTACATTCTTCTGACATTTAAAAACCTTCTTTCATATATGAAATCTTTTTTGAAACATTTTTGATAATCACTTTTCCATAAAAGCGATTAGATAAATCTTGCGCATAATCATTTAAAGAAAATGTAGTTACATTAACACTTTCTAAAAATTCTGCGCGTTCAATTTGAGCATTTTGGCTCTTTAAGTAACTACGCACATTATCATAATTTGCATAATCAATAGTGAATGTTATCGAATAACCTTCCACTATTTTTACTATTTCACTATTCTCAATAGTTTTAAGCAAAGTATCCGCGTATGTTCTAAGTAAGCGTCCTGACCCTAAAAGAATTCCACCAAAATATCTTATTACGACCACTAATACATTAGTTAGTTCTTTCTTTTCTAAGATATCTAGCATTGGTTTACCCGCTGTTCCTTGTGGTTCACCATCATCACTAAACTTCTTATTATTATCCGTAATCGCAGCATAACAATAATGTTTAGCTTTTGGGTATTCTTTTTTTAAATTAGTGATGATATCTTTTATTTCATCAATGCTATCAATATGAATAATAACGCCAATAAATCTTGAACGTTCCACTTCTAACTCATATATAGTTTTGTTAAGAATAGAATACAATTTTCATCACCAATTTATTTTAGCATTATAATTCATAAAGGTAAAACAAAACCCTTAAGAAAATCTTAAGGGTTGGTAAAATTATAATCATTTTACTTGTAAAATAGCATCAAGCATTGCATGAACTGCTATCTTCACTTTAGCAAAATCAAATTTTGTATTACCAGCATCTTTATAATCATCTTGTAACATCAAACTATAATTATCTTCAAATAGTTTTTTGTTTGTAGTATCGGTGCCAAAGTATAAATTAAGTACTAGAGGATCATGAACTTTTCCACAAATCCCAGGATTACTTACCATAAGTGAATTATAAATAGCTTTCTCATAAAGTGCTAATCCAATCACTGATTGTTTGCTATTTTCATCTTTCATGTTATCAAACATAGCATCAATTTTCTTTAGCATAGGTTCATCTAATGTTGATGTTTGTGTAGATGCATCAAATGAAATGTTATCTATTTCATTAATTACATCAATTATTGATTCAAGCGTATCAGCTTCTAGCTTGTTAAATAATGGGTATTGATAATCTTTTTCTCCATCATAATACCAAGCGTTGAACCATTCATCTTTAACATTACCTAATGTGTCATAATAATCATTGTCTAAATAATTAGAATTCACAATAGCGTTACTTAAGAATCCTGATACAATTTCACAAGATAGCAATGCTTTGTTTTCTACTTCATCATATAAATAGCAAGCATCAAATACTTTTCTAACAGTTGTGTGTGGAATTGATTTTAATGTATTTGATCCACTATTAGAAGCATTAATAATATCTTCTAATTCTCCAACAATGCTATCTAAACAAGCACCTTCTCTATTTATTTGATTTTGGCCTTTTACTTCAATTAAATCAAATAAGTCATCAAATACTTTCCATTCAGAAGAATCTTTTACTCTAATATTTGAACTAAATCCAACTGAGGCAATAGCGTTATAGAATACTTCGCCACGACATTTCTTAAATATTTTAGAATTTGTTAAGAATTCAACAATTCTTGTGAGTGAATGCTTCTCATTATCTTCCTTATCTTTAATAAACTCAGTTACTTTAAATCCATCAAACCCTTTATAAGTTTTCCCATTATAAAGAGCATCTAGTATATTGTATAAAACATCAAGTTCATATGGTTTTGTATCTGTTGGATCCTTATAGTTAGAATAAAGGCTACGATAACCTCTGCTATTTCCCATCAAATAGTCTTCGTGATTATTTGAGAATTGCCCAATGCTAATTCCTTCAAATGCTTTTTTGACATATTTTGGAACGGCATTATAACATAACTCACTATCATTAATGGTTCTTAATATTTCTATTACTTCATTTGGACTAATATTAGAAACATTCATATCATTTAAATCATTAAATGAATTTGGTAAAGCATTAATTATGTTAATTAGATTATCGATTTCTGAATTCCAGTTATCTATACCTTTTATCTTATTTTGAGCATTTTGTTTGATAGTTAATCCTTGGTAATCAAATAATGAGTTGTCATAAATAGCTTCATCTAATTTTGATTTAGCAAACATTTCTTCAATAACTTGGAGAAATACTGTGTCTTTTCCACTAACTGAAGATGTAGAGTTAAATACTTGCGATCTAGATAATGATTTTAATAGTTCTGATACAACATCTGTTTTTGACTTAATTTTTTGTAAATTGAATGTGTTACCAATCACATCAGTCATAATCGAATATTTATTAAATATAGTCTTTAATGTGTTAATTTCTGATTCTTCATAACAATCATATTCACCGCTATATTTATTAAAAGTATAATCTGCTTTAAGTGCCTTTAAGTCAAATTCTTCTGAAAATCCCTCTGTAGTTTTAGAAGCAAATTGATTAATGTAATATGGAAGAGCGCGGAATAACAATTTTGAATTATTTAAATGATCAAGTAAACTATTGTTGTCACTTTCATCAAAATTAAAATGAGTTAGATCTATATCATTTAAATCTAATGTGCTAATATCTTCAATAATAATCTTAATATTAGCAATTTCGCCTTCTTCTCCCGTCCATCCATCTGTATTACCATTTTTACCATCTTTAGTATAATCATTTTCAATGCTTTGGATTACTTGAATTGAAGTTGTATATTTTAGATTATTTGATTCGTTGATTTTTCCACAAATAACATTATCATCAATGCCCGCAACTGAAAGAAGAGTTTCTATTAAATTTTCAAATACTGTGACATGTCCTTCTTCAATTGGTTTATTAAACATCTTAGAATTATGAATGTTTTCCATAATTACTTTTAATGTTTCACGCTTAGCCGAGTTGGTTTTAATATCATTAAATTGAATATCTTTTAAATCATTTACATTATCAATAATATTGCAAATAGTTTGAATTTCATCATTACGTTCATCATAATTATCCATATTCACTAAAGCATCTATATTAATGTTATTTTTGATATTTAATGTTGGTAGACTAGAAATATTAATTTTATTTGCGGCATCATAAATTCCATTAGCAATTGGCATACGGAACGCTTCTGATTTGTTTATTACTTTAAACAAATCACTATGATTAGAAGGATTATTCATTAATTCTTGAATACCCGTGGACCCTGGTTGTTCATTACCTGCTCCGATAGTTTGTAATTTTTTGATAAACTCAAATAAGACATCTATTTCTGGTTGCCAATCATTAATACTATCAAATATTTCTTCGCTCTTAGTATAAGTAAGTTCGCCTGTTCCTGATTTATCAATATCATTCATTTTAATATCTGAAATACTTTTTAGTTTGTCAAATAGGAAATCACCAAATCCTTTAGCGCCATTTTCAAATATATTGGAATTAGCTAAAGAAGATACTAATTTTTCAGTTAATAATTTTCCACTTTCTTCATCTATTTCTGTACTATTTAAAAAGTCAATCTTGTCAATGCTTATTCCTTTGCTATTGAATTTTTGTAAACTATCAATTACATTAGCAAAGTTTTCACCTTCACTAGCCCAATTATCGATATATTTAAATGATACTTTATCACCTGTAACACTTGATAAACTATCTAATAAAAGATTATCCAAAATAGTGCCTAATCCTTTAGATAAAAGTTTTGATTTATCCACTTCGCCAAATAATTCTTCAATAGACTCTGGTTTTAAAATAGTTGAATCTAAGTAAGCATCTTTATTATTTGATAAATCAAAGAGATTATTTTTCTTCAATATATCAAATATTTCACAAAATTGATTTATTTCCGAATTATTACCAGACCAATACTTATCTTCTTCTAATCCTTCTGTAATACGGCCGTCATCATATCCTAAATCACTAAATACTTTATCAATAATTTTAAAGAAGTTTCTAACCTCTCCTTCTTTATTTGGATTTAAGATATTTGATGAATACACAGTAGAAAGAATGTTATTTAAATCTGCTGTTTCAATATTTTTAAAATCAACTTTACCATCTTTACTAGTTTTAGCAATTCTATTAATTGCGGGAATTGCATCAAGCATTAAAGATAATTCTTCACCAATATCATCGACTTCGAAATTTAACGAATCAGTAGTTATCCCAAAGTTTTTAAGACTATCATTTAAACTACTTCCGTTTTGTTTAACAGTATATTCGATAACTGTAGGTATTGTAGCATTAAGAATATTTGATTTTGAAATTTTACTTACAGGTGTTTTTAATGCATCGCATACCTCATCAGTAAATTCAATTTTATCATTTCCGCCTTTAATAAGTGGTAAAAGATTTTCATCACTTACTACATCATTAACCACATCGAATAATGCCCCTAATTCTTTTTTGACTGATACAACACCTTTAATACTTGTAACTGCATTGGTTACTTTATTTTCTAAACTTGTTTTATCTTCTTCAGTATCAATTTTCAAGGCATCTGATAATGCATTTACAGCCATTTTACTAATTGTATTTAATATTTTGTTAATAGAGCGAGATAATAATCTACTATCTAACAAACAAGATTGTAATGCGTTACCTGCACTATCTTTTTCTAAAGTGAAGCCATTATCATCAACATTAATAGGTTCACCATCTTCTCTTTCTCCAACAAAGATAGGAATTATATCACCAATATGATCAACAATCGAGTTAATAAGTTTGGTAGATTTGTCATCTGTATTGTCTTCTTTTCTTACATTTCTAATTTTACTTGTTTCATTATTAGAATCTTTAGGAGATTTAATATAGTCAACAATGGCATTTTCTGTGACTTTATTAATACGATATGTTGCATCGTAAATATTAGCTAATTCACTACCCCATTTAATACCATCATAATCTTCACTATTTGTTGGTAAATAATCAGAAAGTGATTTTGATAATTCATCGCCTTTACTAACTAATGTATATAAATAACTCGGAAGTAATTGCTCTAGAGATGTTAACTTATCAAACGTTTTAAACGATTCGATTAATTGTCTATGCGTGTTTTCGTTATTTACATCATAAATTCTATCTATTAAAATGCTTGGATCATTAATTACATCCTCATCAATAATTCCCGCATTAGACATTCCTTTAAAAATTTCATTAATTGATTCTAAATCGTTTTTCCAGTCAATTTTGCTTAAATCATATTCTTTTGCATCAAAATAAACATTAATTTCATCCATATTAAAGGCAAATGTTGCCGCGATTGGAAGTAGTTGCGTACATAATGCCGAACTAGAAATTACTGATAAAAGTGTTGATGTAATTTTACTATCTAAAAATACCGCAGCATTAACACCGATAGAAACTGTTCCACCTTCACCACCGCTAACACTAACGGCATTTGTACCAATTAGAGTTGCAGCGACAGTTGTAATATTTGACATTTCTTCACTTAGTTTCATAGTAGAATCTTTGTCACTTGTAATTATGTCAAGCAAACGCATATCCATCGTTTTTCCGCCTAATTCTGTCCAGCCAAATAAGCCTTGGGCTAGCATAGAACCATCATATGCATCAATCCAACTTTTAAGTTGATTATATAATTCCGAATCTAACTTTACTTCATTATTTTCATCTGATGCATTTTTAAACGCTACTGATATACTATTTAATAAGCCGCTAAAAGGAACAATTAACATTGAAGCAACCATTGATGTTTTGACTAAACCAAAAGCAAAACCTACTAAACGTAATTTTACTTTTTTACGTAAATTCTTATTAATAAAATGTTTGAATAGCACATGGTATAAAATTGTGGCTAAAAGATTACCTACAACTATAACAATTATGGCTAAAATAATAAACGTTAATAAACGAACAATCATTAGAGCAAGTTCTGTAATTAATTTTACTGTGTTAGGGTCATCAAGTATTTTTTGAACATCTCCGCCTTCACCAGCACCATAAGCTGCAAGTGCATTAACTAATGTTTCTTTAATAGTAGTCACTTCGACCACATTTTCACCTATAGTAAACGATGGAATATTAAAACTCGCCAAATTAATATTTGCCACAGCAGTCCCTAATGTTCCTGCTAAAATATATGATAATATGACTAATATGCCAACAAATATTAATCTAAATCCCGAACTCCACACGCCACGAATAAGTCCAACAATACCTCCTAACACTATAATTGCCACTATCGCAAAAAAAGCAATATTTAAGCATTGTGTTATTTGGGTAGTATCAATATTCGGTAATGTTGCTAAAAAATTACAAATTCCCATAAATGTTAATCTCCTTTTTCGTTTAATTATATCATATATTTATTAAAATATATGAAATTTTTTACTAGACTAGCAAATTTATTGAAAAACCTTTATCATAAGTATACTATAATTATTGTTTTAGGAGATGATTTTATACTATGAATGAAGAAAAAAAGATTAATATGCACATAATTCATCATTTAGTTATTTATTTAATTAGTTTTTTTGGATTATCGGTGTTTTATACACTTAATTACACACTATTAAACCTCATCCCATCATTTAAAAATTTAAGCGAACCAACTTCAATGATGATTGAGTACTGTCTTGCTTATGGATTAACCGCTATTGCTTTAATTATTTATTTATGGAATCTATGTATTAAAGACTTATTTGCACAATTTAAAGTTCTAAAAAATATTGGTATGGGCGTTATATTTGGTATTGCTTTAATTGTTGTTACTGATATTTGGGGCGTTATTGCCAATATTATCTGTCAAAAATATGGATTAGTATATCAACCAAACCACAATCAATTAACATTAAATCAAGGAATGAAAGAACAACCAATTCTTGCTTTAATTATGAGTGTCATATTTGCGCCTTTTACTGAAGAAATTGGTTATCGTCTAGGAATTTTTGGCGGTATCAAAAAATATTCTCGCGTTGCAGCATATATCGTTTGTGCTTTAATATTCGGATTAATTCATTTTGATTTTACTGCAAGTGGTAATGATATGTTAATTGAATTAATTAATTTGCCTGCTTATGTTTCTGCGGGATTATTATTATGTTTCTATTATGACTACACCGGTTCTTTAGCCACTTCCATTACCGCTCACGCGTTCAATAATTTATTTGTGTTTGTGGTTGGTTTATTATGAGAAATTATCGCATTTTAGATGGATTTTGGATAAGAATTATTGCCATAATTACAATGGTAATAGATCATCTTGCATTAGGTCTTGGATTATTTTCTTTCCTTGATACATCATCTAATTTATATTGGATTTTACGTATTATTGGTCGTATTTCTTTTCCGTTATTTGCCTTAGGAATTGTCGAAGGAATGATTCATACAAGTAATAAAGAAAAATATTTATTACGCCTACTTGGAATGCTTGTCTTAACTATCATTGGGATATATTTAATAACTGATGTTTTTAAAATTGTAAGTTATACAAGTGGTAATATCTTTATTGATTTATTTTTAGGAGCTCTAATAATTTATTTTCTGTCATTTAAAAATAAAACATCTCTATTAAGCTTACTTGTTATAGGAGTAGTTATTCTCATTCAATTTCCTAACACACCTAGTTTTTTAAGGCCTAGCTATAGTTTTTATGGTATATCATTAATTGTTTTATTATATTTAGGATATTTATTTGCTTGTTATAACGCTAAATTAAAGGCAAGCAAATATATGATGGAATATGAAGATTATAAATTAACATCATATTATCAAGGCGATATTAATCGTATGTATGCTTTAATGATTGTTTTAACAAATATTATATTCTTCATTATTTGTATGTATTTCCCATATTTTAATCAATTATTAGTAATGTCAGTGCAAGATTATAGCATTATATCGATAATTTTTGTTATACTATATAATGGTAAGCATGGATATAGTTCTAAATGGTTTAAAATATTTAATTATTTATTTTATCCATTACACCTAATAATTATATTCGGCTTATTATATTTACTTTAAAAGGAGTGTATTTAAAATGATTAAACATATTGAATCAGAACAAGAATTTAAAGAATTTATTAAAGAAGGCAATGTAATCATTGACCTATTTGCTACATGGTGCGGGCCATGTCGTATGATGACACCAGTACTTGAAGACATTGATACTGAGTACGAAGGAAAATTAAATATTGGCAAAGTAGATGTTGATGCACTTGGAGAAATTGCCGCTCAATACATGGTAAGTTCAATTCCTACGCTTTTATTTATTAAAGATGGTGAATTAAAACATACTCAAGTTGGATTTATGCCACAAAAATCATTAAAACACCTTATTGATAATAATTTTTAATAAATAACCTTTCCTTAAAATAGCATTAGTTTTTTCCTACTACTGCTATTTTTTATTTTGTTTTGAAGTTAATATTTTACTTAAGCAACCTCTAAAATCAATTTTTTCGGAAATTTTATTCGAAATATCTTGATTTTTCTTGCTAATGTGGTAATATTTACTAGCATAGCAATTGAGGCGCATGGACCAGTGGTGTAGCGGTTAACATGCTTCCCTGTCACGGAAGAGACCGCGGGTTCGATTCCCGTCTGGTCCGCCAGTTTCTATGCAGGCGTAGTTCAGTGGTAGAACATCAGCCTTCCAAGCTGATTATGCGGGTTCGATTCCCGTCGCCTGCTCCATTCGTTAATTAAGTCCGATTATATCGGACTTTTTTGTTGCTTGTAAGGGATTTGTAAGGTAAGCGTCAAAGATCGACCATAACGAATCTTATTTTGATAAAGGGAATCGATTTTTAAAATTCCAAGGCAAAAGAG
>CAKPBC010000006.1 GCA_934140155.1 uncultured Bacilli bacterium
TATTAATCTAATAGGTGGATAAAATATTTTGGTAGGGAATATATTTTCCAATTTCAATGTCTAAACGTAATTGCTTTTTAACAAAAAAATGGTAAAATAATAGCATAAAAACATCGAAAAGACCACCTATTAGATTAATAAGTGGTCTAATTTTTGTGTTGCGACTTAATGTTGCCGGTGGCTTGAATTATTTTCTCCTCTAGTCTCTTAAGTGTAAAATTTTTCTTTATAACAAGTTATAAAATATAAGAAAAAACTGGAGGTAATAAAATGAAGTTAAACGAATGGCTAGATATTTGGTTAAATAAATATCAAAGAACAACAATTAAATTAAGAACATATTTAAAATATGCAGATATTATAGAAAAGCATATCAATCCTATTTTAGGAGAATACGAACTGGATGATTTATCGGGTAATGTTATACAAGAATTTGTATTATATAAATTAAATAATGGCAATCTAATTACTAAAGATAAATTATCTGATAATAGCGTTATAGCTATAGTATCACTATTGAAGCAAGCGTTAAAACAATCAGTGTTATTAGGAATAGCAAGCATTGAATATACATCACATATAAAATTACCAAGTATAAAAGAAAAAGAAGTAGCAGCTTTTAATAGAATCGAGCAACAAAAATTAGAAAATTATTGCCTTAACTCTAAACCTAACTATATTGGCATAATTATTTGTCTATATACAGGAATTAGACTTGGTGAGTTACTTGCCTTAACTTGGGACGATATTGATTTTGATAAAAGATTATTAAAAGTTAATAAAACGGTTTATACGATAACTAAAAATGGTAAAAATGAAGCGTATGTTGATAAACCTAAAACCAAACAATCTAATAGAATAATACCTTTGCCAAAACAAGTGATAAGTGTGTTAAAGAAAAATAAAAAAGAATCTAAGTCTAATTATATAATTGCCACTAAGCTTGGTGATATTGTTCAAAATAGGTCATATCAAAAATCATTTAAGAGTATTTTAAGAAAATGCAATATTACTTATAAAAATTTTCATTCATTAAGACACACCTTTGCAACAAGAGCATTAGAACTAGGAATGGATGTTAAAGCATTATCAGAAATACTAGGTCACAAAAATCCTATGATTACATTAAATAGATATTCACATTCCTTACTAGAACATAAATTTGAATATATGAACAAAGTAGGAAAATTATTAGATGTGTGTTTATAAATTTTATGTAAGTAATACAAAAAACATTGATATAAAAATAGTGGAATAAGTAGTAATGATAACAAAAAAATCTATCTTATATGCGATTCAAAGCAAGATAGATTATTTTAATGAATTTTTATTTAATTTTAATATGAATTAAACTATTAGTAATTGGATGAATAAATTTTACTTCTGCACAAGTTAAACATAAAATATCGGAAGTATTATCAAATCCATAAAGTTTATCACCAATAACAGGATGAGAAATACTAGCAAAATGCAAGCGAATTTGATGTGTCCTACCTGTTATTAGATGCGCTTTAATAGTGGTTTTGTTTTCTTTTTCATTAACATTTATAATTTCATATTCGGTAATACTAGGTTTTCCTTTTTCATCAATAATACGCTTTTTAGTATCATTAGGATCTTTTAAAATAGGTTTATTAATAACTCCATTTTCTTTAATTATGCCATGAACATCAGCAAGATAATATTTATCAATTTTAACTTTACTCATAAGTGCATGAATATATTGATGTTTAGCAAATATAACTATTCCGTTAGTTTCATAATCTAGTCTTGTCACAACATGAATTTTGCTTTTGATATTATGCTTCAAATAATAATTACTAACATCACTAGCTAAATTATTATTGAAATGTCTAATTGTCGGGATAGTGGCAATATTATGTGGTTTGTTAATAATAAATAAATAATCATCTTCATAAAGAATATTTAGTTTATTTTTAGAATTTCCATACACATTATTTTCTTCAAATAAATTAAGCTCAATTTTGTCGCCTTTTTTTATATTTGACGATGAAAATGCTTGATTATTTATTTTAACTAAATCTTGATGATGATATAAAAAACTTGCTAAATCATAAGAAAAACCAAAACCGCATAATGTGGAAATAAAATCATTATCACAAGTAGCAATTTTGGTTATAATCATATTATTTTTTCTTCTTTCCGTAAGAATATTTACGAGCGTAATCTTCTTTAGTTATTTGTCTTGTACGCGCAATAGAGAATGCTTCATCAGGAATATCATCAGTAATAGTGGAACCCGCTGCAATAAAGACGTTATTTCCAATTGAAATTGGGGCAATTAAATTAGTGTTACAACCAATAAAGACATTATCACCAACAGTGGTTTTGTTTTTAAATTTGCCGTCATAATTAACAGTAACACATCCACAACCCCAGTTGACATTTTCACCGCAATCGGTGTCACCTAAATATGTTAAGTGTGATATTTTTGTGCCATTACCAATACGAGAATTTTTGATTTCAACAAAGTTACCAATACGGCAGTTATCATGTACAAATGTTCCATTTCTTAAATGTGCGAATGGACCAACAGTAGTTTCTTTTCCTACGGCACTATCAACTATTAAAGAATGACGAATAGTAGCGCCTTCATCAATAACGGCATTATGAAGTTCAGAATCAGGGCCAATAATAGCTCCACTTTTAATAACACTTTTTCCAGTGATAAATGTATTAGGATAAATTGTTACGCCAGGTTCAATAGTTACTTCACTAGAAATAGTAACTGTTTCTGGTGAAATAATATTAACACCATTTAATAAATGCTTTTTATTAGTGGCAATTTTAATAATGCTTTCAACAATTGATAAAGTATAAAAGTCATTAACATCATAATAGAATTCTTCATTATTTGAAGAAAAAGTACGTACTATTAAGCCTTTTTTATATGCATTTTCAACAATAATTGGTAAGTCACATGGATTATTGTCATTAGGAAGTAAAGATTTAATAATGCTATTTTTAATACAATAAATACCTGTGTTAACTTCCTTAATTTCTAATTCTTCTTTTGAAGCTACATTACTTTCACGTATAGCTACCATTTGACCATTTTCACGGATAATACGTCCATAGTTAGATGGATCTTTCATATGAATAGTTAATACAGAGACATCAGCATGAGAAGTAAGATGAAAATTCATAAAATTAATTAATTCTTGCTTATCCACTAAAGGGACATCACCAGGTAATATCAAAGAATATCCATCTAAATCTTTTATATCATTTAAAGCACAACGTAAAGCATCGCCAGTGCCTAAATGGGAAACTTGTAAAGCGTATGTCACTTGATTAGCAAATATTTCTTCAAAAATATTTTTACTATTTGAATCAACAACAAGAATCTTTTCATCAACACAACCATCAACAGTGTCAATAACATATTTCGCCATTGGCTTTTTAAGTATTAAATGCGCGCATTTAGGAAGTTGAACTTTCATGCGCTTTCCTTGACCCGCAGCAAGGACAATTGCATAATTTTTCATTTATTTTGCTCCTTGATCTATTTTATTAATTAATGTAACAAAATGTTCAATAATTTCGTTAACAAGTTCTTTACTTTCGGCACAACAACTAACGCGAAGTAAGTTTTCAGTACCACTTGCGCGAATTACTAGTTGAATGTTAGAATATTGCTCTTTTATTCTATTAACTTCGTTTTTAACGATATCTTCATTAGCAATTTTTTTATCTTTGACTTTTAAGTTTACTAGTTTATCAGGCCAAATTTCTAAGTCTTTTGTTAATTCTAATAATGATTTATTTGTTTTGGCCATAATATTTAAAACCATAATTGCGGATAACATACCATCGCCAGTCGATAAGTGGCGTAAATTAATAATATGACCTGAATTTTCTCCACCTATAACATAGTTATGTAATTGCATTTCTTTTAAAACGTTACGGTCACCAACAGTAGTGGTGCTTACTTTTATTCCCAATTTGTTTAATGAATTAATAATACCTAAATTAGACATAATTGTTAAAACAACAGTGTCATTATTTAAATAACCATTTTCTTTTAAGTCTTTAGCAATAACATAAATTAGTTCATCACCGCTATGGAGAGTACCATTTTCATCAACTGCTAAAACGCGGTCACCATCGCCATCAAAAGCAAAACCAACATCAAGATGATGTTCTTTTACAAATTTTTCAATTGCTTCAATGTGTGTAGAACCAACACCAGCATTAATGTTTTTACCATTTGGTTCATGGGCAATATATAATGCTTCTTTTAAATGAGGACGGAAAAACTCAGAAACAAAAGAAGTAGCCCCATTAGCGCAATCAAATCCAACTTTTAAATTGCTGTCTATTACTAAACTATTTAAAAATTCAACATAAAGATTTTTCTTTAATTCGTCTTTTTTTATGCTTCCTTCTAAAGATTCATGAATAACATCATCATTATTGTCGATAAAATCTTCAATTTGTTCTTCGATTTCATCTTTAATTTTTGCACCATCATAAAATATTTTAATACCATTATCTTGGTAAGGATTATGAGAAGCAGTAATCATAACGCCAATACATTTTTCTAATGTTGATACATAACAAAGTCCTGGTGTAGGAATAATACCTAAGTCAATTACTTCTTTGCCAACACTTTTTGCACCAAGTGCAATATTATCGGCAAGCATATGATTAGATTCTCTTGTATCATAACCAATAACAACTTTTTTACAATTTAATAATTTTAAACTTTTACCAACTTTGCGCGCTAGGCTATCAGTAAGTGTTACATAAGCCTCTCCACGTATACCATCTGTTCCAAAATATCGCATAAATTTAACCTCTATTCTACCGTTACGGATTTTGCTAAGTTTCTTGGTTTATCAATATCTTTATTACGCGCTAAAGCGGTGTAATAAGCTAAATATTGAGCAACCATAACAATAGCAAGTGCGGAAATATCACGATTTAAGTTATCTATTACTATTGTATCATCTTTTGTAGCTAAATTCTTCGTTACAATTGAATAAACTTTAGCATTACGAGCTTTTACTTCGGAAAAATTACCACGCATAGCCGCAGAGATTTCTGGAAGAGTAATAAATCCAAATACTGGAGTATTCTTTTCAATTAAAGCAAGAGGACCATGTTTTAATTCTCCGCCTGGAAATGCTTCAGAATGAATATAAGTAATTTCTTTTAGTTTTAATGAAGCTTCTAAAGCAACATAATAATCAGTACCACGTCCTAAGAAGAAAGCATCGTTAACATTTTTAATTTTATAAGCAATTTCTTTTATTTGTTCTTTTTGATTTATAATGTTATTTAATGCTACATTATTATTTTTAAGAATCTTAACAGAAGAAGTATTATGGACAATTGCGGAAGATAATAAATAAAGTAATGAAACTTGGGAAGTATATGCTTTTGTTGAAGCAACAGCAATTTCTACTCCAGCGTAAAGTAAACAAGACCAAGTTGCATCACGCTCTAAAGTAGATCCTTTTGTATTAGTGATGGTAATTGATTTGTAATTATTTTTATTAATATTTTGTAAACAAGTAATTACATCTGCTGTTTCTCCAGATTGAGATACAAGGATAAATACTTCTTTTTCGCGATCGTTAAAATGCGGGAAATATGCCCATTCTGAAGCAATGTAAGCTTCGGAATGCTTACCGATTTTTTCCATATAATGCTTTCCTAACAAACAAGCATGATAAGAAGTACCACAGGCAATAAATGTTATAGTATCAGCATTTTGTAATGTTTCAAGCATTTCTTTATTAAAATGATATTCATCGTTAACAAAGTAGTTATCGATTAAGCGAACAATACAACTTGGAATTTCTTCAATCTCTTTAAGCATATAGTGAGGATAACCATTTAAGTCCGCATTTAATAATTCGGCATTACGTTCTGTGAATTTTAGTTCAACTTCTTTATTGTTTTGATAAACATGTACT
Source organism: uncultured Bacilli bacterium (assembly GCA_934140155.1). Taxonomy (GTDB): domain Bacteria; phylum Bacillota_I; class Bacilli_A; order RFN20; family CAG-826; genus RUG131. Next base: position 5,946 of record CAKPBC010000006.1, read on the forward strand.
TCATTAGTAGTAATATAACCATATTGATCATTTAATAAATCAACAAATTTATTTGCATATTTAATCATTGGAAGAGCGTCACTTGCTAAATAATTGGTTTCTTTTCCGATACCAATTAATAAAGGTGATTTTCTTCTTGCAAAATATAATTTATGTTCATCACCATTAAATAAAATAGCGATAGCAAGAGAACCGTCAATACGTTTAAGAGCATTATTAATGGATTCTAATACATTATTAGTTTTTGAATATTCTTGTTCTAAAACATTAGCAATAACTTCAGTATCAGTGTCACTATTAAATTTGAATCCTTCATTTAATAATTCGTTTTTTAATCCTTGGAAGTTTTCAATTACACCATTATGAACAATGGCAAATATATTGTTAAAACTAAGTTGTGGGTGACAATTTCTTTCAAGTGGCTCACCATGTGTTGCCCATCTAGTATGACCAATACCAGTAAATCCAGGTAAAACTGAAGGGATTTTTTCTTCTAATCCTTCAACGCGACCCACACAACGATATAAATCAAATTTGTTGTCTGTGATTGTGGCAATACCGGCTGAGTCATAGCCACGATATTCTAAAGACTTTAAGCCGTTAAGCAAAAAAGAACGTAAATTTTTACTATCAACTGTTCCAACGATTCCACACATAATTAATTATTTCCCCTTTATTATAAATATTTTTTTATTATAAATATTTTTTAATTTCCCATGGGGAAACTAATTTACGATATTCGTCCCATTCAATTTGTTTGGCTAAAACATATTTTTCATAAGTATGTTCACCTAGAACATCACGTAATAAAGCATCATGACGTAATTCTTTAATAGCATCTTTTAAATTTTCAGGAAGATTTTTAATTCCTTTTGCTTCTCTTTCTTCGCGTGTTAATTCAAAGATATTATCATATACTGGTGGAACAAGTTCAATATCACTATTAATTCCTTCTAAACCAGAAGCGAGAATAGCCGCTAAAGCGAGATAAGGATTAGCCATAGGATCAACATTACGAACTTCTGTACGTGTTGCTTTTCCACGAGCAGCCGGAATACGAATCATTGATGATCTATTAGCGTCACTCCAACAAGCAAAGACAGGTGCTTCGTAACCTAATACTAATCTTTTATAAGAGTTAATCGTAGGATTACAAATAGCGGTTAAGCCACGAGCATGAGCTAATATACCGCTCATCCATTTTCTTGCCACTAAAGACAATTTATTTGGGTCATTTTCATCAAAGAAAATATTATTTCCATCTTTGTCCCATAAAGAACAATTAGTATGCATTCCGTTACCTGCTAAACCATAAACAGGTTTTGGCATAAATGTAGCAGTTAAGTTATGTTTACGAGCAATGTTTTTAACAACTTGCTTAAATGTTTGTAATTTATCAGCGGCTTCTAAAGCACTAGCGTATCTAAAATTAATTTCTTGTTGACCCGGCCCAACTTCATGGTGTGATAATTCAATTTGGAATCCAAGTTTTTCTAAGGCGATAGCAATTTCTCGACGGCATTCATTTGCGCCATCAATTGGTGACATATCAAAATAACTGCCATGATCAGAAACTTCCATAGTGCAGTTTCCTTCACTATCATTTTTAAACAAATAAAACTCAGGCTCAAATCCTACTTTAAAATCACAAATATTGGACTTATGCATTAAATCTAATTGCTTTTTTAGTAAATATCTTGGATCACCTTTAAAAGGATGTCCATCCGGAGTATAAACATCACAAATTAAACGCGCTACTTTACCAAACTTACTATCTTCAAAAGATAATATTAACCAAGTATCGTAATCAGGATGTAAATACATATCAGCTTCTTTAATACGAACGAATCCTTCGATGGAAGAACCATCAAACATAATTTTATTATCAAGCGCTTCACTCAATTTACTAACTGGAACTTCCACACATTTGATTGTCCCAAGCATATCTGAAAATTGTAGTCGAATGTAATTGACATTTTCATCGACCGCTAGTTGTAGTAATTGTTCTTTTGTGTAACTCATTATTTCTCCTCCGAGTAAAGTAATTAATTTGTATGCAATTAATACAAATTATTCAAATCCACTTAAATTATATAAATCTACTCGTTAATAATGTAACAAATTATAATAAATGTCAACGCATTTATGGCTATGAAATGGCTTTCTAAGGGTGAAATGTTACATTTTGTTACAAAAAAATTAAAAAATTACCAAAAAGGTATCAAAAAGGCTTATTTTTTTCACTTTATTAAAAAACTTTTTTGATATTTAACTATAAAATAAATAGTAATTTCTTAAGTTAATTAATACTTTGTGATACAATTATTTGTAGTTAAAAGAAGGGATTGTTTTTTTCATGAATAAAAAGAAATATTATTTTGTTTATAGTGCCTTATTTATTATCCCGTTAGTGATATTTATTGTTGGCTTATTTTTTGATTTAAATTACGCTAAGGCTATTTATAATAAAAATGTGTTTGGCGTTTTCTTTGCAGCAATTGGTGAAACTCCAGCTTATGGTGGATTAGCGTTTGTTGCTGGTGGATTATATAGTTATCAAAAAGGTGTCCATAAAAAACCAAATAAAATAATTTTATTATTAATTTCAACAATTTTGCTTGTTGCAGGAACATTTTTATCAATGCGCGCAATGAAGTCATATAATGCTTTAAATATACCAAGTCAATGGTATTTAACATTACCAATTGCTATTTTACTTGATGGCGGTTTATGTTTGTTAGGATATGATTTAACAAATAAAACTAATAATAAAGATATCTTACGCGTGTTAATATTTATGGGAGCAGTAATAATAACCCAATTATTAGTTATTACTATTTTAAAAAAGGTTTGGGGAAGACCAAGATATCGTTTTTTAATTAGTGAATACGGCTATTTAGATTATTATCGAAACTGGTGGGAAGTTAATAGTGGAGTAAAAGAACTATTTCCTAATATTTCTAGTGATAATTTTAAATCTTGTCCATCTGGTCATACGGCTTCTGCAAGTTGTGCATTTTTAATAGTGCTATTACCTAGATTTAATGAAAAATTAAAAGGGAAAGAAATTATCTTAATGATTATAGCTACAATTTGGGCATTAGTGGTAGGATTTTCTCGCCATATGATGGGAGCGCATTTTCTAACTGACACTTCATTTGCAATGATGATAGTTATGATTATATTTGGCGTTTTATATTTAGTTTTCTTTAATACTAAAAAAGTAGAAAATAAGGTGATAGAATGAGAAAAGTGGAGTTACTAGCACCTTCTGGAAACGAAGAAGCGTTTTTTGCCGCGATTAATAATGGCGCGGATGCGGTATATTTAGGATTATCCAGTTTTAATGCGCGCATTAAGGCTGATAATTTTAATACGGATAATATAAGAAAAATAACGCATTTTGCTCACTTATTTGGTGTTAAAGTTTATATAACAGTTAATACTATTATTAAAAATAATGAAGTTAACGAGTTTTTAAATATGATTGATGAATGCGTTAATGCAAAAGTTGACGCATTTATTATTCAAGATTATGGCGTCGCATATTTATTAAAAAATCGCTATAAAGATATTGTAATGCATGCTTCTACACAACTTGGTATTCATAATTTATCTGGTGCTTTAGTTGCTCAAAAACTAGGCTTCAAACGCATAATTTTATCTAGAGAAACGACATTAGAAGATATTAAAAATATTAAACAAAATACAGATTTAGAAATTGAATATTTTATTCAAGGCGCGTTATGTGTGAGTTTTTCTGGTAATTGTTATATGTCTTCACTCATTTCTGGATTAAGCGGTAATCGTGGAAAATGTCAACAATATTGCCGTAAAAAATATGCCGCAATGTTAAATGATGAATTTATAAGTAAAGAATATCATTTATCAACAAAAGATTTATGTCTTATTAAAAGATTACGTGATTTAGTTGATGCTGGAGTATGTTCTTTTAAAATAGAAGGGCGCTTAAGACATGTTGGCTATGTAAGTGTAGCAACTGCAATATACCGTAAAATAATCGATCAGAACTTTGCATATTCTGAAGATGATATTTTAGAATTACGTAATGCTTTTTCTCGTGGGGATTTTAACTATAATGCCTATTTAGAAAATCAAAAAGGTGGCATTATTAATTCAAAAAATCAAAATCATGTTGGAACAAAAATTGGCAAATTAAAATCATTTCGTCCATTTAAAAATGACTTATATGAACTAGAAATTGAAACTACGCACCAATTAACTAGTGGTGATGGTTTAAAATTATGTAATGGCGAAAAAGAAGTCATGAGTTTAGGAGTGGGAAATGTTATTAAAAAACCAGGAAATATTTATAAAGTATTTACTAAAAATCGTCCAATTATGACAGGACTTGATATTTATTTAACTCTTGATGCTCAAAAAGAAAATATTTATTTAAATAGAAAAAGAAAACTTAAAATTAAGGCAACAATTACATGTTTAGTTAATAAGCCGCTTAGCCTAGTTTTAGAGTATAAAAACATTAAAGCCCGAGTATTTTCTAATTCGATACTTGCAGAAGCTTTAACGCAACCAATAAGCAATGAAGATATCATTAACCAATTAAAAAAGACTAATGATACCAATTTTGAAATAGTAAATATTGATATTAAAAAAGATAATGTTTTTATTGCTAAATCAGTGTTAAATGAGGTCAGAAGAAAAGCTTTAGAAAAGTTAGAAGAACTAATTGTTGAAGACTATGAATCAAATATTACCGCAATAAAAAATAATAATTATGAATTAGATTTAAATGTTGAACCATTTAAATTATTTAACAAAGCAATTATTATTGATGAAACAATTAATTATAAGGAAATTAATAATGATTTTAATGGGCTTATCATTTATGCAAGTAATAATTATAAAAATATAAATAATAAGTTTTTGGAATTAAAAGAATATTTTAAAAAAGCGGAATTTGCATTAAATTTACCAGTTATTTTGCCAGGTATTGATGAAAAAGTGATTAATGAGATAGTGACAAATCTTGATAATAATATTTATTTAATTGCTAATAACATTTACGGATTAAATTATATTTTCACGCATCCACTTATTGGCGGATTAGGACTTAATATTAATAACGATTTTGCTATTAAATTATTAAGTGATTTAGGTGTAAAATCAATAATATTATCATTAGAAACTAACATTAATTTTGCTAAATTGCATGAAGATACTTTCATATATGATATTGGATATAATGTAATGATGAATTTTACACATTGCCCATTTATTCATTTAACAGGAAAAAATTGTGCATCTTGTCAATATAGTTCATCATTAGAATATAAAGATGAATTTAATAAGAGTTTTGCAATTAGACGAATTAGAATTAATTCTTGTCACTTTGAATTGATAAATTATCGCCCAATTAATGTTTATAAAAAGAATAATAATCAAGTGTTAATTGATTTAAGACATTTTAAAAATATTGATTTTATCAATCAAATAATTACAAAAGAAGAAACTATAAAACTAGATAATGAGTATAGTGGATTACTTTTTAAGAGTATCGATTAAGTCTTTTTGATATGCTTTACTTTGTTCAATTAAGCTTTTTTGAACATTTTTATAATACAATTTTATAATTTTATTAGGATTATTATCAATTTTAGAAAAAATATCTAATTCACGACTTTGATCAGTAACAATATTGTTATGTTCCATTTTATAATTTGCTATTTTTGCTGCAATTTCCATTCTTTTTAAAAATAATTCTTGCATTTTTTCATCGATTTCATCAATTTGATTACGATATATTTTTAAGTTTTTTTGCATAATAATCACCACTACTCAATTATAGCATGAAAAAAATGATACGATAAGAAAATTGTATTTGTTGAAGATTTGCTAATATTAATCTATAATTAAAATAATATTTATTTTAAAGGAGAAATATAAGTCATGAATTTAATCGCGCATGCTTTGAATAATACTTATCAAATTGTGATTAATAATAAAGCGCATTTAAATTTGGATAACTATATTTCTAACAAAAACAAATTAGTAATAATTATTGATGATAAAGTAGATGAATCTTTATTCTCTAGTTTATTATCAAAAGCCTTAGTTTTTAAGATTACCGCTAGTGAGAAAATAAAAAATTTAGAAACTATTCAAAATATTTTCGAGTTTTTATTTCAAAATAATATTACTCGTGATGATACTTTAATTTCTATTGGCGGAGGAGTAACTTCTGATATAACTGGCTTAGTGGCTAGTTTATATAAACGCGGAATAAATTGGATTAGTATACCAACAACTTTACTTGCTATGGTTGATGCTTCCATTGGCGGAAAAGTAGGAGTTAATTTTTCTTCTTTTAAAAATGGTGTTGGAACAATTAAATTTCCAAATTTAGTAATTATTGATATTACAACATTACACACTCTTTCAAAACGCGAATTTAATAATGGGTTATGTGAAGCGCTAAAGATGGGTTTGACATTAGATAAAACAATTTTACCTTTACTTGACGATCAAAATAATTTAGAACTATTAATCCAAAAATGTATTATTGCTAAAGATAACATTGTCCAAAAAGATGTTTATGATTTCCATGCACGCCATATTCTAAATTTTGGCCATACCTTTGGTCATGCTTTAGAAATGTTATCTTTAAATAGTAGTTATCCTTATTTACATGGAGAATCAGTTTTACTTGGAATGCAATTTGTAAGTGAACCAAAAATGCAAAAAATAATTGCTTCTTACATAAAAAAATGGCACATTCCTTGTGATTATGATTTTGATAAAGAAGAAATAAAAAAATTAATTATCAATGACAAAAAGAATATTGATAACAAGGTTTGTATTGTTTATCTTAACGATTATGAAAATTATGAGATAAAATATATAAGTGTGATTGATATTGATAGTTATATCACTAAAGGATGTGATTTTCATGAACTTAAATAATAAAATACTTGATCTTAGTGTATTTGGTGAATCGCATGGCCCAGTAGTGGGCGCTACATTAACAGGATTACCAAGTGGAGTTAAGATTAATGAAGACACTATTAAAAAGTATTTAGCTCAAAGACGTTCGCAAAATGAATACGAAACAAAACGTATTGAAGATGATGAATTTCAAATACTTAGTGGCGTAACAAATGGCTTTTCTAACGGAAATCCCATTACTATCATTATCAAAAATAAGAATGTTGATGATAACGAAGAAGTATTAGCGAGACCTTCGCACGGAGATTATGAAACTTTTTTAAAACAAGGAAGCTATGCTGATTTAAGAGGCGGTGGAGTATCTTCTGGAAGACTAACTGCTCCCATTGTTGCTTTAGGAAGTATTGCTATTGAAGTTTTAAAAAGTAAAAACATTTTTATTAATTCCTCACCTTACATTGATGAAGAATTATTAAAAGTGGCACAAAATGATTTGGATTCATTAGGAGCATTAGTAAGTGTTAATGTTCAAGGAGTCGAAGGTGGGTTAGGAGGGAACTTATTTTATTCATTAGAAAGTAAAATAGGAAGTGCAATGTTAGCTATACCAGGTGTTAAGGGTATAGAATTTGGTTTAGGATTTAAATTTGCTAATAAATTTGCTAGTCAAGTTAATGATCAATTTGAAATCAAAGAAGGATTAGTAAAATTTAAATCCAACAATAGCGGTGGTATTAATGCCGGGATTACTAATGGTGAAGATATCAATTTCAATGTGGTTTTTAAACCTACACCAACAATTCAAAAAGAGCAAAATTATCTTGATTTAAAAAGTATGGTTATTAAAAATCAAAAATTATGTACAAGAAATGATACTTGCATTGCTAGACGCGGACAATATGTTGTTAATGCTTTAACTGCTATTATTATTCTTGATGCACTTTTACAAAAGTATGGAAGTGAATATTTAAGATTATGAGTTACTATTTAATTGGAGAGAATGTAGCTGCTAGTTTATCAAAAAGAATTCATAACTTATTTGGTAATGAAAATTATGAACTACTATCACTTAATGAAAAAGGAGTAAAAGAACTATTAACTTCCAAAAAGTTTTTAGGACTTAATGTTACAAAGCCATATAAAGAACTATGCTTAGATTATTTAGATGAAATAGATGACTTAGCTAAAAAAATAGGAGCGGTTAATATCATTTTAAATAAAAACAACAAACTAATAGGTTATAATAGTGACTATTATGGATTGAAGTATCTTTTAGATAAAAATAATGTGATCGTAGAAAATAAAGATGTCTTAATATTAGGAACTGGTGGTAGTGCAAAAATGATTGCTCAATTAGCCATAGATTTAAAAGCTAAAAGTGTCACCTTTGTTAGTAGAAATAAATTTGGAAAAAATGTTATTTCTTATAAAGACACTAAAAATATAAAGGCTAATATTTTATTTAATACAACACCAATAGGACAACATCCTTATGAACATCAAATGCCTGATATTGACTTAAAAAGCATAATTGGGCTAACGGCAGTAGTGGATTTAAATTACAATCCATTGAAGAATTTGTTCTTACAAAATGCTGAATCATTACATATTTTAGCGATGAATGGTTTAGATATGCTTATTGAACAAGCAAGAATTAGTGAAAATTTGTTTTTAAATGAAGAAATTAATGTTAAAATAAATGCAAAGGTAAAGAGGGATATTATGAACGACAAAAATATTATTTTAATTGGAATGCCATATGCTGGCAAAACTGTAATCGGAAAAGAATTAAGCAAAATATTAAAGAAAGAGTTTATTGATGTGGATGATTTAATTGAAACTTCATTTGATAAATCAATTTCAGAGATTATTAAAGACTTAGGAATTGAAACTTTCCGCGCTACTGAAAAAAACTTAATTGAAAAAGTTAGTGGATTAAAAAATGTAATTATCGCCACTGGTGGTGGTGCGGTTACTAACAAGCAAAACATGGAACATTTAAAAGAAAATGGAACAGTATTTTGTCTTAACAGCGCTAAAGAATTAATAGCATTTGATAATTCTCGCCCATTATGTCAAAATAGTGAAGCTTTTGATAAATTATATCAAGAGCGTAAAGATTTATATCTAAAATATGCTGACTATCAAATTAACAATGATAGAACGATTGAAGATGTAGCTAAGGAGATTATCGCCATCTATGAAAAAACTATTAGTAATTAATGGTGTGAATCTTAATATGCTTGGGGTGCGTGAAACTAGTATTTACGGTAATAAAACATATAACGACTTAAAGAAATATATTAAGCAATATGCTAAAAGTAAATCTATTCACGTTGACTTTTTTATATCTAATTATGAAGGAAAGATTGTTGAAAAAATCCAAAATATGAAAAACAAATATGATGGATTAATTATCAATCCCGGAGCGTATTCACATTATTCAATTGCTGTATTAGATGCATTACGTATTTTAAGTGTGCCAATTATTGAAGTACACTTAAGTGATATAAGTAAAAGAGAAGAATTTCGTAAAGTGTCAATTACCGCTCTTGCGGCACAAAAGGTAATTAAAGGTAATGGATTTGATGGTTATCTAATGGCTATTGATGAGTTTTTAAAGTAAGGTGAAGTTTATGTATGTTAATGTTAAAAAAGAATTTTTAAGCGATGTGTTAAATGCTTTAAATTCTCATAACATAAAAGTTAATGTTCAAACTATTAATGAAAAAGAAGTTTTATTAATAGATGATTTAGATTTTACCTTATTTAATAAAATCATTGATAAAGAAAAAATTATTAGTATAGAATCAAGTCTAAATTTAAAACTAGTCACAAGAATTAATCATATTGATGATACTGTCATTAGTATTAATGGTGATCTAATTGGTGGAAATGAAAAAGTAATTATTGCTGGACCTTGTGCGATTGAAAACGAAGAAAAGTTTTTTGATTTAGTGTTAGCTTTAAAAAACCTAGGAATCAAATTTATTCGTGCGGGAATATTTAAACCACGTACCAATCCATATTCTTATCAAGGATTAGGTGTTAAAGGAATAAGTATATTAAAAAAAGCCCGTGAAATGTATGGCGTTAATATAGTAAGTGAAATTACTGATACTAAATATTTAAAAGAATTTGAAGAAGCGGTAGACATTATCCAAGTTGGTGCCCGTAATATGCAAAATTTTGAATTATTAAAGGCATTAGGTAGAAGTAAAAAACCGATATTATTAAAAAGAGGCTTCAATAATTCAATTGAAGAATTATTATGCGCTGCTGAATATATTATGCTTAGTGGAAATAAAAATGTCATCCTTTGTGAAAGAGGCATCCGTACGCCATTAAGTTATACAAGAAATACTTTAGATATTTGTGCTATCGCGGCACTAAAAGAATTAACACACCTACCAGTTATTGCTGATCCTTCGCACGCTAGTGGTAAAAGAGCATTAGTGGTACCTTTGTCTTTAGCGGCGCTCACTTCTGGGGCGGATGGATTAATTATTGAATGCGATAAACATCCTAATGAAGTGATTTCTGATAGTGATCAATGTATTTCATTATCGGATTTAGAAAAAATTATCCATAGTTTAGGAAAATAATAATGGCGATTACTTTAAGAAAAAATCAAATAAAAGATACAACGATTAGTGTTACATCATCAAAAAGTTACACTATTCGTCTTTTGTTATGTGCTTATTTAAGTAACCAAGAAGTAGTAATTAAAAATAACAACTATTCTAAAGACGTTTTAGCAACAATTAATGTTTTAAAATCATTAGGTTCAAAAATAATAATTAATAAAGATAATTTAATAGTTAAACCAGGTAATAAAGTTAATGACTTAAATTTATATGTTCAAGAATCTGCAACATTATTAAGATTAATAATACCAATAATGCTTGTTAAATTTCCTAATAAAGCAGTGACATATATTTTAGATGATAGTTTAATTAATCGTCCGCTTGATGGTTATGATGATTTATTTAAAACTAATGACATTAAAGTTAAACGAAATAAGAATAAACTTATAATTAAGGGTAAAATAAGCACAAAAGAAATTAAAGTTGACGCTAGTAAATCTTCCCAATTTGTTTCTGGACTATTAATGGCTTTACCATTATCTAATCATGATACAAAGTTAATATTTGAAACAAATGGATCTTCTTCATATATTGATTTAACAATTGATATATTAAATCAATTTAATGTTGAAATTGTTAATGATTTTATTATTAAGGGTAAACAAAAATATATTGCTAAAAATAAATTAATAAGTGAAGGAGATTATTCTTCCATTATTCCTTTTGTGTGTCTTGGCTTAAAAGAAGACATAACGATTAGATTAAATGGTTTAAATAAAAATAGTAAGCAAGGAGATAAAAAAATTATCGATTATTTATTGTCTCAAGGTGCTAATATTAAATATGATGAAAATAGTTTAATTATAAAAAAATCAGACATATCTTCATTAAATTATGATATTAACGAATGTATTGATTTAGCACCTTCTTTATTTTTGTTTGTTACAACTTTAAAAGAGCCATCGACTTTTTATCATATTAATCGTTTAATTTATAAAGAATCTAATCGCTTAGAAGCTATAACAAAAATATTAGATGAAATTGCTGCAAAATATGAAATTAATGAAGATAATATTGTAATTTATCCTTGCAAGATTAATAATGATTTAATTTTGAAAAGTTATAATGATCATCGTATTATTATGGCCATAAGTATTTTAGTTAATAACCACAAAATAATTATTAATGATTATAAGGGAATAAATAAGTCTTATCCTACTTTTTATAAGGACTTAAAACAGTTAGGAATTGCTATTAGTTATTCAAGAAAACCTAAACTTTTAATAAATGTAAAAAATAGTAAAGATTTTAATATTGAAGCATTTGGTTATGTGCTAGGATATAAAAAATTCACCTTTTTTGCTTCAAAATATTGTTCTTATTCTTTTATTAAAAAATATGCTCAAAATAAAAACATTTATGTTTTGTTAAATGCTTTATTACATGAATCAGAAATAAATTCATTTAAGAAAGAAATAAATAAATTAATACAATTACCGATTAATTTTATTGTTCAAGATATTGGCATATTAAATATATTAAGTGAATTAATATCACCTAAACGCATTATATTTATGCCTTATACTTTAATTTGTAATTATTTAGATGCGCAAAGTTATGCTAAATTAGGCATATCAGCAATATGTCCATCTAATGAAATAACAATTGAAGATACGGATATAATTTCGCAATATGCCCCAGTAATGCTTAATGCTTTTAGTTATGTTCCAATGTATCAATCATATCGTAAAATTGTATCTTTATTTGAGCAATATAAAAAGATATCATTTAATAAAACGCATCTATATTTAAAAGAAGAAACACGCAATGATTTATATCCCTTGATTGAAAATCAATATGGAAGTGTCATTTTCCGCCCATATATTACTAGTTATATTAAAGAATTGAATAACTTATCACATGCCAAATTCATTTATATTGATCAACTATTTATTAAAAATAAAGCATTTAACAAAGTATGCTCTTTAGTAAATGATTATTATAAAAACAAAATAAATATCGAAGTTATAAAAAGAGAACTTGATAAATTAAATCTTAACATTCAAGATGGTTTTGCTTATCAAGATTCATTTTATTTGGAGAAGTAGTTATGAAACGTATTGAGTTATTAGCGCCTGCCGGTGATTTAGATAAATTGAAATTAGCGCTCCTATACGGTGCGGATGCTTGCTATATTGGTGGCAAAGAGTTTTCTTTACGCTCGCATGCATCGAATTTTTCGCTTAGTGATATAAAAAGTGCTTGTGATTTTGCTCATGCCTTACATAAAAAAATTCATGTTACTTGTAATATTGTGATGCATAATAAAAATGCTAAACATATTAAAGAATATTTATTAGAATTAGAAAAATGTGGTGTTGATGCCATTATTACTTCTTCATTAACAATGCTAGAAATTGCTACCAAATATACTAATTTAGAAGTACATATGTCAACACAATTATCTTCTTTAAATGAATCCGCGATTGACTTCTTTTATAAGCATCATGCTAAACGTGTGGTTCTTGCTAGAGAATGTTCGCTTGATGATATTAAAGATATTAAAAAAGTAGCCAAAACTGAAATAGAAGTATTTATTCATGGCGGAATGTGTTCTTCTTATTCGGGGAAATGTATGCTTTCTAATATTATGACTGGTAGAGACGCTAATAGAGGCGGATGTGCACATTCTTGCCGATGGAAATATTATTTATATGATAAGAAAAATATAGTTACTGATGAGTATTTTTCAATGTCTTCAAAAGATTTGTGTGCTTTAAAAAGCATTCCTGCTTTAATTGATATGGGCGTTGATTCATTAAAAATTGAAGGACGAATGAAATCATATAATTATTTATGTGCAATTATAAGTAGTTACCGCATGTTAATTGATGATTATTATGCTCATAAGTCATTAGACTATCAAAAATATGAAACAATGATTGGATATGGGGAAAATCGTGTAACAGGACATGGATTTTTATATGGTAATGTTACAGTAAATGAGCAATTATTTGTCTTAAATGATAAATTTGAAAAAGCGGGAGATTTTATTGGCATTGTTCGTGAAATAAAAGAAGATAATGAAGTAGTTTTAGAAGTTAAAAACAAAATTATAAAAGGTGAAGAATATTTATGCTTTTCACCAAATAGTGAACCAAAACTTGTTACAGTAAAGGAAATTAAATATAACAATTTTGATTATGATGTTTATACTATTGCCGGAACTCTTATTAATATTAAAACTGATTTAAGTCTTAAACCATACGATATTCTTCATGTAAAAAGATAACTTAAAATGAAAAAGGAATTATTGTTTTTCAATAATTCCTTTTAGTTTATTTTCAAATTCGTTTATATCATCACTAGGAGTAACAATATAATCCATTTTTGCAATATTTTTATCAAATGTATTAGTGTCATTTAATTTTAAATAAGCTTCAACGTCATTAACACCACGCTTATGTAAATGAGCGATTTGAACATCTTTAGAAGCAGAAATACCAATGATTTTATCCGCTAAATAATCCATATTTGCTTCAAAAAGAAGTGGTACTTCAATAAAGGTAAATTTAGTATGACTATGATGAATAAATTCATTTAATTCATTTTCCACTAAAGGATGAATGATACTTTCTAATTGCTTTTTCTTATTAGGGTTACTATTAATTAAATCTCTTAATACTTTTGTATCGATTACATTGTTAATTATAGCAGATGCAAAGTGTCTTTTAATTTTTGAAATTATATCTGGCTTTTGATATAAAATTTTAACAATTTCATCAGCAGAAATAGCATTATATCCTAAAGACTTGAAATAATTTAAAGCGGTTGATTTACCGGAAGCGATTTTTCCTACAATCGCAAACACAGTTGTGTCATTCGGATATTTTTGACATTTAGGACAAAAAGTAGTGCCACGTCCTCCAATACGAATTTTCTTAAAAGGATAACCGCAATTTGGACAAGTAGAACCAACTTTACCATAAACTAATAATTCGTTTTGGAATTTGCCATCTACCCCTCTAGCGGCATGATAACTTTTAACAGTTGATCCGCCTAATTCAATAGCTTTATTTAATACGCGAATGGAATTATTAATAATATCATCAATTTGTTTTAAAGTAATTAATTTGCTTGGAGTAAGAGGATTGATTTTTGAAGCAAATAAAACTTCATCAGCGTAAATATTTCCAAGCCCGGAAATATTACTTTGATCCATAATCGAAATTTTAATTGGTAAAGAAGAGTGTTGTAATTTATTAAGTAATTTAAGCTTCAAATCATCATTAAAATGCATCGGCTCTGGTCCTAATTTGGTTAGCATTTCTTCATTAGTTAATTCATCTATGGTCACTAATTTCATAATGCCGAAGCAACGAGAATCATCATAACTTACATTCATATTTTTATCTAAATGGAAAATGATTCGAGAATGTCCACTTCGTGTTTCATTATCATTAAGTAAAATATATTTACCTTCCATTCTTAAATGTGAAATAATAACTAAATTATCAGTTAAATAAAGTAATAAATATTTACCAATTCTTTTAACATCAATAAATGTTTTATTAACAATACTTAAAAAATCTAGATTTGATTTTAAAATCATTTTTGGATATAAAATCTCAACACTTTCAATTTTATGACCCACTAATAAAGGCTTTAAAATACTTTTAACTGTTTCAACTTCTGGTAATTCTGGCATACTAACACCTACTTTGCATCATACCAAGTTTTAGCGTAACTACCATCAACTTTTAGTTTTACACCTAACTTAGGATATACTTGTTCCATTAATTCTTTAATAAGTGGAGCGACTTCATTTATTTCTTTGGTTGGTACTTTGAAGATAAGTTCATCATGAATTTGAAGTACTAACTTAGTTTCAAAGTTTTTATTAGTAAGCATTTTATCAATATTAATCATGGCCATTTTAATTAAATCGGCAGCAGTACCTTGAATAGGAGCGTTTGTGGCTGCACGTTTTGCAAATTCATGAACTTGATAATTAGAATCATGTAATTCTCTTAAATAGCGAATACGTCCGAATAACGTTTTAACAAATCCATCCTTTTCCGCGTTTTGAATAATATTTCCCATAAATGTAGCAATTTCTGGATAAGTAGCGTAGAAATTTTTAATAATTTCACGAGCTTCAGTAGAAGAAATACCTAATTGTTCCGCTAAACCCCAATCTGAAATACCATAAACAATACCGAAGTTAACTGCCTTAGCTTTACGACGATCAGCGCTACTTATTTCATCTTTATGGAAAACATGTTTAGCAGTAATTTCATGAATATCTTCATCATTATTAAAAGCATCAAGTAGTTTTTGACAATTACTTAAAGCGGCTAAAACACGTAATTCAACTTGAGAATAGTCAAATGATAAGATGTAATAATCATCGTTAGGATAGAAGAATGCTTTACGAATAAGTTTTCCTTCTTCATCACGTACAGATATGTTTTGTAAGTTAGGATTAGAAGAAGATAAACGTCCTGTAGTAGTTAAGGCTTGGTTAAAACGTGGATGTAATTTTCCATCACTATGAATATGAACAAGTAATCCATCAATATAAGTAGAAGTTAATTTTGCATATTTACGATATTCAAGAATTAAATCAACAATTGGATGTTTATGAGCAACTTTCTTTAAAACTTCCACCGAAGTAGATATTTTTTTATCTTTATCAAATACATTTAATTCAACAAGTAATTCGCCAATTTGTTTTGGAGATGATAAATTAATACGATGCGGAGCAATAGCAAATATTTGTTCCTCTAATTCTTTTTGTTTATTACGGAAGACATTTCCAATTTCATTTAATGATTTTTCATCAAGTGGAAAACCTTCAATTTCCATCTTTGCTAAAACATTAGCAAGTGGTAATTCAATGTAATTATATAAATCCAAAGAATCTAAGTCATTGATTTGCTTAATCACTTCATCATGTAATTTTAAAGAATAATGACTAATTTCTGCACTGCGTTTAATATTAGAAGTATCATCACCAAACAACGATAAAGTATCTTCGCTAATTTTACTTAAAGAAATAGAAAAGAAATTAAAAATAGAATCGATATTGTTGTTTAATGATGTATCAATAATATAAGCCGCGATTAATAAATCAAAAGCTAAGCCATTAATTTCTAAATCAATTCGAGATAAAGCTACTTTAATAGCTTTAAAATCATAACAATATTTTAAGTATTTATCGCTTAATAAAACATCTTGCAAATAGTTATCTTTTTTAGCATCCTCAATATTTAGATAATATGTTTCATCAATTGTACTAATAGCAATGCCATTTATAATACCATCATAATAATCATCTTCATCAAAATTCAAAGCAATTCCAATGCTATTACTAGCAAGCTTAGGAAGAGAACTAACAACTTTATATTCTAATTCTTTAGCTTGTTTGTTTTCTTTAGCGAATTTTTGTCCCATTTTATTTAATAATGTTTTTAAATCGTATTTTTTACAAAATTCCGATAATTCATTAACATGGTAACCTTTATATAAGGTATCATCTAAAGAAAATGGTAAGTCCAAATCAATTTTAATCATTGCCAAGTGTTTGCATAAACGACCTGATTCTTCATTTTCCTTTATTGCATTATTAAGTTTTGTGCTAAGTTTATCAGCATTTTCAATAATATTTTCTAAACTACCATATTCTTTAATTAATTTAACCGCTGTTTTTTGCCCAATGCCGGGAATTCCTTTTAAGTTATCACTTGGGTCTCCCATCAAACCTTTAAAATCAGGAATTTGGGAAGGAAGAAGTTCATAATCTTTATATAATTCTTCTTCATCCATAAATTTTACATCGCTTAATCCGCGTTTAATCATATTGATATGAATCTTTTTATCAATTAATTGAAGGAAGTCTTTATCAGAAGTATAAATAGTAACATCATAACCGTTTTTACCAGCAAGTTTTGCGGTACTTCCGGCAATGTCATCGCCTTCAAAACCTTCTAATTCATAAGTGAAAACACCCATTGCTTTTAATAATTCACGCGCAATTGGCATTTGTTCAATTAATTCTGGATTAACAGGCTTACGATTAGCTTTGTATGTATCTAATTCTTTATGACGGAATGTCTTTTTACCTGTGTCGAAAACTACAAGTAAATTTTCATCTCCTTTAAATCCAGAAATAATTCTACTGAGCATATTAGAAAACGCAAATATTGCATTAGTAGGAGTACCATCTTTTGCACGCATTAAAGGTACATTAGGATTAAATGTAGCAAAGAATGCCCGGAATAGTAACGAATTTCCATCAATAATAATCATTTTTTTCATATAAATTAATCCTCCAATTTCATAATTTCTGAAGCAATAAACGAATCTTCTTTTTTACGGTCAAAATAACCTTTAATAATAATGACATTATTAGTTTTTAACATATTCCAATATTTAGAAAACTCATTTGGAAATAATGTTACTTCTAAATCATCTTCTCCATCAGTAGTGGATAAGTATGCCATTTGCTCACCTTTTTTAGTTTTAATAATCTTACTTTTTATTAAAATTAAACCAATTGAACAAGCGCTCCTAGATGATTTAGCTTTTTTAACACTAATGGCGTGATATTTTAAAAGTTTATCGTGTTGATATTTTAAAGGAAAATCAGAAATCATTAATCCTAATACTTCATATTCTCGCTCTAAATTAAACATTTTGTCATCATCTTTTTTAATATAATCAAAATGTAAGCCAAAATCCCCACTAGTAAGAAGACTAACATCTAAAGAATTATTAAAAGTTGCTTGATTGATGGCGTTAGCAATTGATGCTCTTAAGGTAGCGCGATTATTAAATTCATCAAAAGCACCAGCATCAATTAAAGCCATAATAGTGGCTTCTTTAACATCATATTTATATAATCGTGATACAAAATCAAATAAAGAAGTATATTTTCCGTTATTATTTCTTTCTAATAAAATTTGATCAACAATACGACTTTGTAATCCTTTAATAGCGGTTAATGGAAATAATAGTTTTCCATTGAACGGCTTAAAAGTTCCTTCTGATTCATTGATATTAGGAGCAAGTAAAGCAATATTTTGTGACTTAATTTCCTTTAAATATTGATACATTTTTTCACTTGCAAATCCTGATTCATGCTCTAATATCGTGGCGTAAAATTCAAGTGGGAAATGTGCTTTTAAATAAGCCATTTCTACGCAAATATAAGCATAAGAAATTGAGTGAGCTTTATTAAATCCGTAGGAAGCAAATTTTTCAATAGTTTCATAAATTTTATTAGCGTTTTCTAATGAATAACCATTTTTAATGGCACCATTGATAAATGTTTGCTTAAGACTTTCCATTTTAGAAAAATCTTTTTTGGATATTGATTTACGGAAACTATCCGCTTCCGCTAAAGAAAGACCCGCAACAGAAGTGGCAAGTTTCATAATTTGTTCTTGATAAACGATAATACCATACGTTGATGATAATATATCTTTAACTTTATCATCAATATAGCTTACTTTTTCTAATCCCTTTTTACGATTGGCATATAAAGGAATATTATCCATAGGGCCTGGTCTAAATAAAGCAATTAATGCTGCAACATCATCAAAACTGTTAGGTTCTAATATTTCAATTGATCGGCGCATACCTGCTGATTCAAGTTGGAATAACCCCATAGTTAAATTGTTTTTAATAACATCAATTGCGGCCTTATCATTAATTGGAATATTATAAGGGTTGATATTCACAGTTTTTAAATTACAAATATCTTTGATAATCGTAAGATTTCTTAAAGCTAAAATATCCATTTTTAAGAAACCTTGTTGTTCAAGATAAGTCATTTCATATTGTGTAACAATATTTCCGTTTTCATCTTTTAAAACTGGTAAAGAATCTTCAATCGATGTGTTATTTAAAACTACACCAGCAGCGTGTAAACTAGATTGACGAATTAAACCTTCTATTTTACTAGCTAAACGGACTATTTTTAAATAATAAGGTTCTTTATCAATTAAATCACGGAATGCTTGATTTTGTTTATAAGCATTTTTAAAAGAAATTGGAAAAGGACCTAATGCCTTACTTAAATAATTAATATCAAAATTATCAATATTAAATACTCGTCCGATATCCCTTAATGCTTGTTTAGCGGCAATAGTTTGAAATGTTACAATATTAGCAACACGATTTTTGCCGTATTTTTCTTTTAGATAGCTAATAATATTTTCTCTTTTAATATCTTCAAAGTCGATATCAATATCTGGCATAGTATTACGGCTTGGGTTTAAAAATCTTTCAAAATATAAATCATATTCAATTGGATCAGGAGTAGTGATATCTAAAGCATAACTTACTAAAGATCCTGCGGCAGATCCTCTACCAGGACCCACTAATACATCGTGAGTTTTAGCATAATTAACATAATCAGAAACAATAAGAAAATAGTTATTAAATCCCATTTTATCAATAACACTTAATTCGTATTCTAGGCGTGATAAATATTTATCATTATTTTTATTCTTGCGCTTTAAACCTTCTAGACACTTTTCTTTAATGGTTTCTTTAGCTTCTAATTCACCAAATAATTGAAGCATAACTCCGCGATTCTTTTTTAAATTAAAATCAAATTGACTAATAAATTTTTCATTGGAGACGATATTTAAATCTTTATAAATTTCATCGATTTCTTCAAATGTACGTAAATAATTAACACCATCTTTTGTTTGATAATTAAGAGTAGAACTATTTTTAATAGCGTCAACAATATCAAGTACAATCGCATCTTCTTTTTTTAAATAGCGAATAAAAGGATAAATAATAGTTTTAACATTTATATCGCTTAAATTAATTTTTATAGTTTCTAATTCTTTAGAATTATATATTTCTAAACCAATATAAAAGTCAGTTAAATCTTTATTTAAACGTTCAATAGATGGTTTAATTTCTGAAATATTATTAATACTAACACTAAGCACAAAGACAAGTCCATTTTGGTTAGAAGTGATATCGTTATAAGAGAAGGTATTATTTTGAATAGCATTAGAAATTTTAATTAGATTAAGATAGCCTTCTTCATTTTTAATAAACATCGAAAGTAAGAAGCGTCCTAATTTAACATCCATACCAAGTATTGGTTTAATTCCTAATTCATTACATTTTTCAAAAAAGATTGGAAAACCAAACATAACTTGATAATCGCATATTCCTAAATATTTAAAATTATGTTTTTTAGCAAATGAAAAGTACTTATTTAAAGTAAGACCAGACTTTAAAAAACTATATTCACTATATACATGTAGTGGGACATAACTCATACTTTTCACCTTCAAAGATAATTTTAACTAATTTAGCCTATTTTATCAATGAAAATACGATTATAAATATTATAAATATTTAAAGTTCCAAAATAGACAAAAAGCATTTCTTTCATAAATAATTAACAAATACTTAACAAATTATGTTATACTCTTACTTGGAGTTGAAAATATGAACGAATTACAACAAAAAGAGAGGGATTTATTAAAGCAATACATTGATTTTTGCGATAAATATAACTTGAAATATTTTTTAATGGCTGGAACACTTCTTGGTGCAATTAGACATAAAGGATTTATTCCTTGGGATGATGACATTGATGTGGCTATGCCAAGAGAAGATTACGATAAGTTTTGTGAATTAGCGGCAAAAGAATTTACTGGAGATACTTTCTTTCAATCGTATAAAACAGATAAAAACTTCCCTTATGTTTTTTCTAAATTACGCGATTCAAACACAACATTTATTGAAAGAGTTTATAAACATGTCGACATGAATCATGGTGTATATTTAGATATTTTTCCTCTTGATGGAATATCTAAACATAATGCTAACAAATATTGGTTACATATAAAAATATATTTACAAGCACTAATTTGGTTTTTGGGTTGGCCGGTTGTTTTATTCCGTAAACCAAGACTTAAATTTTTCTTAACTGATATTTTAATTGATATTATTGTTTTACCATTTTTCTTATTTAGAATTAATAACTGGTCGAAAAAAGCATATGAAAAGATTTTAAAAAGTATACCTTTTAAGAAAGCAAAATTAGTGGCTAATATTCAATGTGGTGACTATCGTAATAAAAAGAATATTTATCCGAAAGAATTGCTAGATGAAGTTATTGATTGGCCATTCGAGGATTTAATCTGTAAAGTACCTAAAGAATATGATAAATTTTTAACTTTATCTTATGGTGACTATATGAAATTGCCACCAAAAAGCAAGCAAATTGGTCATCATTATAGTTCAGGATATGATATGAATATGTCTTATAAAGACTACATAAAAAGCAAAAAAAAGTAGCGATTTGCTACTTTTTTTAATGACATTACTTAATAAATAATTTATCTAATTCTTCAATTAAAGAATCTAATTCGGATAAATCTTTTAATCTAGCACCAGATGCTTGTTCATGGCCTCCGCCTTTAAACATTGCGGCAACACCATTAATTGGTTTTTCTTTTGATCTAATTGAAACACGCCAATCACCTTTATTAACATCTTGAGTGACGCAGAACCAAGCGTTTATGCCATCAATATTTGAGAAAAGATTGATGTTTTCTTTTCCGCGTTCAACAGTGATTTTTAATTCATTTTGCACTTCAATTGGTAAAATATAATAGGCCACTCCGCCTTTAGTTACTTTGAAATTACCTAAAACATAAGCAGTTACTTTTAAATCATCAATGTTTTTGGTATACATTTTTTGATAGACATCTTTTGATAAATTAAAACCTGTTTCAAGTAATAGTTTTGATATTTCAAATGTATGAGGAGAAGTGGAATTATATAAGAATCTACCAGAATCTCCAACAATACCAGAATATAAGTAATGAGCGGCTTCTTTACTCATAGTTTTATCAAAATAATACAACATATTTGCCATTAATTCGGCACAGGACGCTAATTCATCATTAACAATATTAATATTTCCGTATGGCTCAACATTAGGGTGATGATCCATTTTGATAATAAATTTTGCTTTGGCATAGCGTTTATCACTGATTCTTTTAGTATCGCCTGTATCCATCACAATGGCTAAAAATTCATTATTATCAAACCAACTATCATCAATAATTTCCATTTCTTCATATAAGCGAGGAGTTAATGTAACATGATTTTCTCCCACAACATGAACTTCTTTATTAGGATAATTATCTTTTAACCAATAATATAAACCTAATTGTGTTCCAAGAGCGTCAAAATCCGGAGATTGGTGACGAAATAATACAATTTTGTCATTATTTTCAATTTTTTCTAATACTTTATCGTATTCTAATTTGTTTTTATTTATTAAATCTAAAATTACTTGATCTAACATAATTTCACCTCGAAAAGCATTATAACAAAAAAAAGGTGTATTCGCACCTTTTTTGATAAATTTTGTTTATTGAATTATTTAATATTTAAGATACGGCAAGTATCACGAGCAATCATTAATTCTTCATCAGTTGGAATTAACATAACTTTGATTTTACTATCTTCAGTAGATAAAACAGCGACTTCGCCACGAATAGCTTTTTGACTTTCTAATAATTTAACACCTAATGCTTCAGAAATTTCATCCACAACACGTTGACGTAAATATCCGTCATTTTCACCAACACCAGCAGAGAAGACAAGCAAATCGCATCCGCCTAATCTTACATAGTATTGACCAATGTAATCGGCGACACGTCTAACCCATAAGTCAATTGCAAGTTCTGCACGTTTATTACCTTCACGCATTGCTTTTAAAACATTTCTTGAATCATCATCAACACCAGAGAAACCTTTTAAACCTGATTTTTTATTTAAAGTTTGGAACATTTCAGTTGGTGTCATACCAGTTTTCTCACAAACATAAGTAACAACACTTGGATCGATATCTCCACATCTAGTACCCATCATAATTCCACCTAATGGTGTAAGACCCATAGAAGTAGCAACACATTTTCCGTCTTTAGTAGCGGTAATAGAAGCACCAGAACCTAAGTGACAAGTGATGATACGGACATTTTCTTTTTTATCAACATACTTTAAGCCTTCATGAGCTAAGTATTTATGTGAAGTACCGTGAGCGCCATATCTACGAATATCATATTGTTCATACCATTCATAAGGAACAGGGAACATATAATCTTGTGGAGCCATAGTTTGATGGAAAGCAGTATCAAATACCGCAACATTACCGACATGAGGTAAAGCATCTTTTATTGCACGTAAACCAATTAAGTGTGCACCATTATGAAGAGGAGCAAGAGAAATTAAATCTTCCACTTTCTTTTCTACATAATCATCAAATTTAACAGAATCATTAAAATATTTACCACCTTGAACAATACGGTGACCAACACCTTGAATTTCTTCTAAGTGTTTTACAACACCTTTTTCTAATAAAGTTTTTAATACTAATTCGACAGCGTATGTATAAGTTAAAACTGGTAAAACACTCTCATATTTTTCTTTGCCTAAATAGAATTTAAACTCGGCATCTTCTTTACCAATTCTTCCTACTAAACCAGAACAAATTACTTTTTCTTCAGGCATTTCAAATAATTTGAATTTTAAAGATGAACTACCTGCATTTACTGCCATTATTTTTGCCATAAATTTTCCTCCTAAACACATTAAATAGAATAATACTTTCTAAAATAATAGTAAAGATTAAAAAAATAAAATTGTTAATCGCTTACATTGTTAACTATTTAGTTAATAGTTCTAGATAATACTTAAAAAATTACTTATAATATAAATAGTTCAAGGGGTGAAATTATGAACTTTGACTTAAATGAATTTCTATATGGACAATCAATAACTGCTTATGAGTATTTTGGTGCCCATAGAGTAGTTAAAGATGGTGTCGAAGGAGTAGTATTTCGTTTATACGCTCCATTAGCTAGAGATGCTTCAGTTATTGGCGATTTTAATAACTGGGATGTTACAAGCAATAAAATGGAACGCATTGATCCAAATGGCATATTTGAAACATTTGTACCAGGATTAAAAGACTACACGAATTATAAGTTTCATTTCCTGAATGCAAAAAATATTTATGTAGATAAAAGTGACCCATATGCATTTTTTAGTGAATTAAGACCTTTAAGTGCATCAAGAATTTTTGATTATAGCGATTTTATTTGGCATGATCAAAAGCACATGAAACAAAGAAATAGATATTTTAGTAGACCATTATCAATTTATGAACTTCACTTAGGCTCGTGGTTAGGTAAAAAAGATAATCGCTTTTTATCTTATGAAGAAGTCGCGGATTATCTTATTGAATATTGTTTAGAGCATGGATTTAATGCTGTTGAAATAATGCCAGTTACACAATATCCATTTGATGGTTCGTGGGGTTATCAAGCCACCGGCTTTTATTCAGTAGATTCAAGATATGGCAATCCTAAACAATTGATGTCATTTATTGACCGCATGCACTGTGCGGGTATTGCTGTCATACTAGACTTTGTTTTAGTACATTTTGCTATTGATGATTATGGCTTAATTGAATTTGATGGAAGTCGAATGTATGAATATAATTCCGAAGAAAATGCTTTCTCACAATGGGGTAGTGCCTTATTTGATTTAGGTAAAGATCCAGTACGTTCATTTTTAATGAGCGCTGTTAATTATTTCTTAACTATTTTCCATTTTGATGGTGTAAGATTTGACGCTATTAGTAATGTCATTTATTGGCATGGTAATTCTAATAAAGGTGAAAATAGTGGCGCAATTGAATTCATCAAAAGATTAACAGGCAAACTTCATTATGCTCATAATGATATTATCTTAATTGCAGAAGACTCATCAGCGTATAAAGGAGTTACCGCTCCACTAGAAAGTGGCGGATTAGGTTTTGATTATAAATGGGATTTAGGTTGGATGAATGATACATTAAAATATTATTCTCTTGACCCAATTTATCGTAAATATCATCATAACTTAATAACTTTCTCAATGGCTTACTTTTTCTCAGAAAATTTCTTACTTCCTTTATCACATGATGAAGTAGTGCATGGAAAAGGTACAATCATTAATAAAATCAATGGTGATTATTATGCTAAGTTTGCTCAATTAAGAAATCTCTATACTTATATGTGGGCTCATCCAGGTAAGAAACTTAATTTTATGGGTAATGAACTTGCCTCATTTGATGAGTGGAATGAAAATAAATCATTACCATGGAACTTAAAAAGATATCCAGCACATGATTCTATTAGCAGAATGATTCGTGACTTAAATCTTATCTATGCCCACGAAAAAGCAATGTATATGGATGAATATAACCCAAGCCGTTATGCCTGGACTTTAGTGGATAATAATGAACAAAGTGTCTTTGCTTTTATAAGAACCTATAACAATGACACATTATTATTCGTTTTCAATATGACACCAAATTATTATGAAGTATATGATGTTCCAACCTATGTTCCAGGAACATACACGGAAATATTTAATAGTGACAAAGATGTTTATGGTGGTAAAAACCAATACAATGGTTTAAAATTAAAAACTAGTGTGGGCGGTCCAGAAGGTCGACCATATCACATTACAATAAAATTAGGTAGTTTTGCGGCAATGATATTTAAATGTGTTACCCGTAGAAGAAAGGTTAGTTAGTATGTTTAATAATGTAGAAGAATTTAAAGAAGAATTTCAAAGAAGATTACTTGATAAATATTGTGTAACAATCGATGAATCACATATATTCGAACGTTATGATATTTTAGGAGAAATGGTGCGCGACTACGCAAGTAGAGACTGGCGCAGCACTCGTGAAACAGTTTTAAGAACTGGTAAAAAACAACTTATATATTTCTCAATGGAATTCTTAATTGGTCGTTTATTAGTAAATAACTTACAAAATTTAGGAATTTATGAAATTGTAAAAGATGGTTTAAATGATTTAGGAATTAATATTCATGAATTAGAAGAACAAGAAACCGATGCTGGACTTGGTAATGGTGGCTTAGGAAGACTTGCTGCTTGCTTTTTAGACTCAACGGCATCTTTAGGATATCCAGTTATTGGTAACTGTATCCGTTATGAATATGGATTCTTTAAGCAAGTTATCATTGATGGAAAACAAGTAGAAGTTCCAGATCAATGGCTAGCTAAATCTAATGTTTGGGAAGTTAAAAAGCCTAAACACGCAGTTGAAGTAAAATTCTATGGTCATCCAGAATGCTATTACGATGAAAAGGGCGAATTACGTAATAGAACTGCGGATGCAATAGTCGTAAAAGCTATGCCTTATGATATTTCGGTTATTGGATATCGTAATAAAGTAGTTAATACATTACGTGTTTGGTCAGCCGAACCAAGTGATGAACATTTACCAATGGATGAAAAGTTTACTGATTATTTATCAGCTTTAAAAGAATTATGTCATGGTTTATATCCAGATGATTCTACAGAACACGGACGTATTTTACGTTTAAGACAACAATATTTCCTTGTTTCAGCAGGATTACAATCCACAATGCGTGAACATTTAAGACTTTATGGCACATTAGATAATTTCTATGAAAAATACAATTTCCAATTAAATGATACACATCCAATTTTAGCTATTCCAGAAATGATGCGCTTATTAATGGATGAATATAATTATGGTTGGGATGATGCTTGGTATCAAGTAACTCACGCAATGGCGTATACTAATCATACCGTTATGGCGGAAGCTTTAGAAAAATGGCCAATAAATTATGTACAACATTTAATTCCACGTTGCTATATGATTATTGAAGAAATTAATCGTCGCTTTATGATTCGTTTAAATGAAATGCATGTTAGCGATAATATGAAAAACCGTTTATCAATTATTAAAGATGGTATGATTCATATGACAAGCTTAGCACTTGTAACTTGTTATAGTATTAATGGTGTTGCAGCTTTACATACTCAGATTCTTGAAAGCTCAACATTCAAAGATTTCTATCAAATTATGCCAGAAAAATTTAACAACAAAACAAATGGTATTACTCATCGTCGTTGGTTCTTATATGCTAATCCAAAGATGGCTAATGAAGTTACAAAATACATTGGTGATTCTTGGATATTAAATCCAGAAGATTTAACAAAGTTAATGGCTTACGTTGATAATGAAGATTTAAAATCTAGATATTATGAAATCAAATTAGAAAACAAAATCAAATTAGCGGAATATGTAGAAGAACATAACCATATTGAACTTAATGTTAATTCAATATTTGATGTCCAAATTAAAAGATTGCATGCTTATAAACGTCAATTATTAAATGTTTTCCATATCATTTATTTATATTTCAAACTCAAAACTGATCCAAACTTTAAGATGTATCCTCATACATTTATCTTTGGAGCAAAAGCGGCGCCAAGTTACGCTTATGCTAAGAAAATTATTGAATTAATTTTAGCAGTTGCTAAGGTTATTAATAATGATCCAGTTATTAGTCAATCTATTAAAGTAGTGTTTATTGAAAACTATGGTGTTACTCTTGCTGAAAAAATTATTCCTGCCGCGGATGTTAGTGAACAAATTTCTACAGCCGGAAAAGAAGCAAGTGGTACTTCAAATATGAAATTTATGATGAATGGCGCAATTACATTAGGTACATTAGATGGCGCGAATGTGGAAATTAGCGAACGTGTTGGTGATGAAAACTGTGTCATATTCGGTTTAAAAGATTATGAAGTTAATGAATTACGCAATGCCCATACTTATAATCCTTGGGATTATTATAACCAAGATTCATATATTAAACGTATTTTAGATTCTTTAACTGATGGCACATGGGATGAAGATAAAGATCGCTTCAGAATGATTTTTGATGAAGTTATGTATCATAATGATGAATACTTCATTTTAAAAGATTTTGCAAGTTATGTTGAAGCTTCTAAATTAGTCGAAGAATTATATCAAGATAAGTATAAATGGGCAAAGATGGCTTTAATTAATATGGCACAATCGGGATATTTCTCAAGTGACCGCACTATTAGTGAATACGCTAATGAAATTTGGCATTTAAAAAAGGTAAACGATAATGAATAAGAATTCGCTTAAACTTTTAAAAGAATTAACGGAACTTAATGGCATAAGTGGATTTGAAAGTGATGTTCGTGATTATATTAAAAATGAGTTAAAAGAGGTTTGTACGAATATTACTACAGATAACTTAGGCTCATTAATTTTAGAACTCAAAACAGATGAAACTAAGCCATTAATTATGTTTACAGCTCATATGGATGAAGTAGGATTTTTAGTTAATTCTATTTTAGATAATGGGATGATTCGTCTTAAGCCAGTAGGTGGTTGGTGGAGTCATGTCTTGTTGGCGCAAGAAATGGTCGTTACTAATCATAAACACCAAGAATTCATAGGTGTTATTGGCGCTGAACCTCCACATGGCTTAACACGTGAGCAAAAAAATCAAGTTTTACCAATTGATATGCTTTATTTAGATATGGGAGTAAGTTCAAAACAAGATATTTTAGACTTAGGTATAAATATTGGTGACCCAATTACTCCTTTAACTAAATTCCGTGTTTTAAATGACAATAAAACACTTTTAGGTAAAGCATTTGATAATCGTCTTAGTGTAGCAATTATTATTGATTTATTTAAAACTATTAAAAAGTTAGATGTACCTGCAAATGTTATTTTTGTAGCATCTACCCAAGAAGAAATTGGTTGTCGTGGAGCTAAAACTTCTACGTATAAAGTTGAGCCTGATATCGGTTTTGCTATTGATGTAACGGAAAGTTATGACACGCCGGGTTCAGAAAATAATCCTTCAAAATTAGGCACTGGTCCCGCTTTAGCGTTAATGGATGGAGCATCTATATCACATCGCGGATTATTTGATTTGGTAGAAGAAGTAGCAAAAAGAAAATCTATTCCTTATACCTATGATTTATGCGTATTTGGTGGAACAGATTCTAGTGAAATTCATAAAACAAAAATGGGAATTATTAATATGACATTATCAATTCCTTGTCGATATTTCCATTCCCATACTTCTTTAGTCCATAAAGATGATTTTGATAATACAAAAAAATTATTACTTAATTTAATCAAAGTCATTGATAATGACAAATTACAAATGCTTAAAGAAAGTAAATACTTATAGAACACTTCCCTCGAAGTGTTTTTAATTAAATTTACTTGCAAAAAAGAAAATTGCTACGCCAACAAAGGCGATAGTTAGTAAAGTAGAAAATATGCCAATAACTAGATCAAAATAACGATATTTGCTATAATCTTTTATTTCTTTAATGTCATTTTCGTTTATATTTTCATTTTTATTTTTATTTTTATTTTTATTTAATTTTCTAACCGCTAAAGAACCTAATGTTCCAGAAACAAACATTTTAAAGCCAAAGATGGCATAAATAATATTTGTTTCTAATACGCCAAAAAATAAACCAATAAATAAAACAAAAGCAAGCACTCCGCCTACAAGTGTTTGATCAAATACACTAAGAGACCAGTTTTCTACAAATATCGTTCCTACATTAAAGGCACTTAAAATAATGATTATAAGTGTACGGCCAAACCAACCACTTTTTTGGTAACGCTCCGCATCTTTATAATGTCTTTCGTTAAAACTTAATAGCCAAGTTATAAATTGCATTTTATCATTCCTTTCCTTTATGACATTAAGTAATCTACAAATTCATAATAACAATTTTTTTTAAATACGAAAAGAAAAAATTATAAATATGGAAAAATTGCAAATGATAATTATGTAAATATGTTTTATTTAAAGTATTAAACACCGAATATTTTTCCTTATTATGTAAACAAAACTAATAAAAATATCTTTATTAAAACATTTTAGCAAGCTAAGTATAAAATATAGCAATTTTGCGCAATTTTTTTAGTTTTAAAGTTGTTTTAATTTTTTTTGAGTGTATAATTTAATTGTATTAAAAAATAGATAGGCGGTGCTTTATGGCAAGAAAACCAATGTATGATGGGGGCACAAAAAACAAAATGATTGAAGTAGCAACTGAGTTGTTTTTTGAAAATGGGTATGATGGAACTAGTATTCGTAGTATTGTAAGAGGAGTCGGTTGTGAAATAGGCTTATTCTATTATTACTATGAAACAAAAGATGCATTATTTAGTGATGTATTAGAAACATTCTTAAATCAATATCATCGTGGCTTTAAAAGAGTAGTAAAAATGGCAAAAGAAGATCCAAATCACGCTGTTTATCATTTCTTCCATTATTTAAAGATGATTGTTAAGAAATTTAGAGTAAAGTACGATAAAAAAATGCATCGTACAGTTAGACTTGCAATCCGTGAACAAGTATTACAAGTAATTGAACCATATTTCGAACAAATTATTGAAATATTAATTGAAAATGGTGCAAAACCAAAACTTGATACAAAAACAGCAGCAAGATTCTTAACATATGGTATTGGTAGTTTAACTATTCATGAAACTAATGAATGGGTGGAAGAAACTTCTAATAACCTAAATAATATCATTCATGATATTTTAGGATTTGAGCCTAAAGAGGACTAGTTAATTAATAGGTGTCTTAGTTTTTAATAAATGTAATAAATCATCAATTTGGTTTTCATTAAAAACTATAACACCTATTTTTTTTAATGCTTCCGCAGTTACACCACTTTTATTAATTAAAGTATGACTAAAAGTTCCATCATAAATAAGATCATTTCCACATGATGGACTTTTGCTTTTTAATAAAGCGTATTTAATATGATTGTTTTTAGCTATATTTATTGCTATATCTTTACCTAACCTATAATTATTAGTGACATCTACACCAATTTGATTTATGACTTTATCATTTTTTCTTTCACTAGGTACACGAGGAATAGGTAATCCGCCCATAACTTCTGGACAAATAGGAACAAACTCAAAATATTTAGCGATTTCACTAGTATCAATTTTGTTGCTTTTTCCATTGTATTTAACATTTTCACCAAGTAAACAAGCACTAATAAGAAGTTTTTCCATAATATCACCACCTAAATATTAACATATTCATAATAAACATTTAAAAAAATGTTTAAATTTTATATAATCTTAGTTAGGTGAGATTTATGGTTGATTATGTATTTGAGTATAAAGGAAAAAATTATCAAGTTAAATTTGTTTTAAATAAAAGGAGTATGCGTCGTGTTTCTTTTAAGATTGTTGATAAAAATATTATTTGTTATGCTCATCCTTTATCAAGTTATAATTCATTAGTTAAAATAATTGAACAACATAAATTGTCATTAGTGCATATGTATGATCGTAACCAACAAAGTAGTGAGGACTATATTTATATTTTTGGTGAGAAGTTACCAATTATATTTCAAAATAACATTTATTCAATTTCTGGATATGGAAGCTATAAAAACGAAATAGAAAAAGAACGTCTTTTAGCAAGATTATTAAATCGCTATATTGATTCAAGATTTTATACTTTAGAAAAACTTATGAATGTAAAAAGAGATTATAAATTTATAATTCGTAAAATGAAAACAAGATATGGAACTAATTCAATACGTACGAATAGAATTACCTTTTCTTTAGAATTAATTCATTTTTCACCAGAAATAATAGATTCTGTTATTATTCACGAATTAGCGCATGATTTTTATCGTGATCACTCAATAAAATTTTATAACGTCGTTTATCAATATTGTCCCAATTATGATAAATTACGTAACAAAATGGTGAAAGGAGAATTTAAATAATGATTCAATATATAACAAGTAAAACTAATAATCGTATCAAAGATTTATTACGTTTAAGACAAAATAAAAACCGTGAGGAAAGTAAACTGTTTATTGTAGAAGGTTTTCATATGCTTGAAATGGCTAGTGAAGCAAATATAATAAAAGAAGTATATACTACTAAAGAACTTGATATTGATAAAAACATTCCTCAATTTATCATAACTAATGAAATATTAGATAAAATTTCTTCTTCCATTAACGCTCAAGGAGTAGTGGTGGTTTGTCACTATATTAAAGAAAAACCAATTACAAGTAATAAAATTATATATTTAGATAACATTTCTGATCCTGGTAATTTAGGAACAATTTTAAGAACGGCTTTAGCATTTAATTATTTAGATGTTATTATGAGCCCAAATTGTGTTTCTTTATATAATGATAAGTCACTTAGTGCAACACAAGGGGCAATATTTAAATTAAATATCATTACTAAAGATATTGATTACTTAAAAGAATTAAAGAAAGATTATAAAATAATTGCTACCAGTTTAAAAAACTCAGTTGATATTACAAGCGTTCCAAAATATGAAAAGTGCATTTTAGTATTTGGTAATGAAGGAAAAGGAGTAAGAGAAGAAATACTTAATATTTCTGATGTTAATGTGATTATTCCAATTCAAAATATTGACTCGCTTAATGTTGGTGTTGCTAGTGGTATAGTAATGTTTTATGAATCAAGTGAGGAATAATATGAATAACATAAAAATATCACTAAGAAACTATTCAAAAGATAAAGAACGTTATAAAAAATATCGTAAACAACTACTAGAATTGTTAAATGAAAATAATTCTAAATTAAATTTTGATTTGAAAATAATTGCGGCTATTTATGATTCAGATGGCAATAATTCCATAGATGAGAATGATGATATATTTTCGCCAATGAGAACAGTTATAAAGGATGATAAATCATATATAGTAATTAGCCCGATAATTTTTGATTTTTTTGATAGAAATGGCGAATATTTTTTACATGTATGCTTACTTCATGAATTTTGTCATATAGATGATTTACATTATATTGCCACATTTCCATATTTTAAAGGACATACAATTGATAGTTTTGAGTTAAATAGTATTAAAAATGTTAATATTTATACTGGAATACTTTTTTGGACCGAATATTATGCATATTCTAAAACATTTGCAAATTTTAAGAAGTTTGACCAATACGTTAGTATATATGATTTAGAAAAAACTTATACTATTTTACAAAATGAAATTGCTAAAGTTAAAAATGAAGAAGTAGAAGATAAAGTGGTTTTTAGTGCCATAACTTCAGTATGTGAGTACACTCACTTATTTGCCATGAATCTTGCTTCAACTAAATTTGGTGATAAAAGAAAAATAAAAGATAAAAATAAGATTTATGATGAAAAAATACATGAAATTGTTATTGGCATGCTTGAAAAATTCTCATATTATGCTAATGAATTAACAAAATATCGTAACGATAACAAATTTGTTACTTATTTAGAAAAACTAGGCCACTATATAAATTTTGAATTTAATGCCTTTTTTGATATTAAATTAAAAAAGAAAGGTAAGTCTTTTGGTCGTTACATTGATATTGAAGATTAATATATCACGTTAGTTGCAACTAATTTAACAAAGTGATAATCTATCCGTGGAGATGAAAGTATGAGTGATTTCTTAAAAGCAACAATTGGAATATTAATTCCTTTTATAGGAACAACATTAGGATCTGCTTTTGTTTTCTTTTTAAAGAAAGATATGAATCCTAAAATGCAAAAAGCTTTATTAGGTTTTGCATCTGGCGTTATGATTGCGGCATCCGTTTGGTCGCTTTTAATACCGGCAATTGAGATGTCTTCTAATTTAAAACTTCCGTGGTTGCCTGCTGCGGTAGGATTTTTGATTGGTATGGGATTTTTGTTAATACTAGATAGTGTTATTCCGCATTTACATGTTAATAATGATAAGCCAGAAGGAAAACCATCTCACTTAAATAAATCATTTATGCTTATTCTTGCTGTTACTCTTCATAATATTCCAGAAGGTATGGCAGTAGGTGTTGTTTTAGCAGGTATGTTAAGTGGCGCAACTAATATTACTATGATGGGAGCATTTGCTTTAGCAATAGGTATAGCTATACAAAATGTGCCAGAAGGAGCAATTATATCTACTCCATTATTAGGTTCAGGATGTACAAAGAAAAAAGCGTTCCTTTATGGAACACTTTCAGGAATTGTTGAACCTATTGGTGCGATTATTACAATACTTTTAACTTCACTTATTACTCCTGCTTTACCTTATATTTTGTCATTTGCGGCAGGCGCAATGATTTATGTAGTAGTGGAAGAACTAATACCAGAAACACAAAATGGTGAACATTCTAATATTGGTACAATTGGTGTAGCAATCGGTTTTACCCTTATGATGATATTAGATATTGCTTTAGGCTAGTTATTTAACTTATTTTGATATTCTTTTGGACTAATTTTATAATGATCTTTAAAGCGTTTAGCATAATGATTAACTTAACAAAAATAACAAGAATAAGTCGTTTCTATTAAAGACAATATTACTATTAAATAAATACTTTTTTTAATGGATGCATCGTAAGAAAAGTATAAGGAGTCATAAGGAACTTCTTTTTACGTATAGAAAAAAATTAATGTTATCTTTTTTATTTACAAACAAAAAGGAAAGTTATATTATAACTATGTTAGTTATAACTAACTAATAGAATTAAGGTGTGTTTATGAAAGTAATTGCAGAAAAAAATACCCTTTTAGGCGTAAGATATATTATTCTATTATGTCTATTTATATTTTTCTTTGTTTTATCAATTTTAGGTACTTTGCTAAGTTCGCTATTTTTATTCTTTGATTTATTTATGTTAGGGATGATTGTTCTTCAAAGTGTACAATTATATAAGTATAATAAAGCACCAAAAGTATGTATAAGCATTGATAATGATAAAAAATTACATTTGTATAAAGATATCATTCTTGATCCTAAAGATATAAATTATGTTTATTATGAAGATACTTATGTTCCTAAAAGTATTATTACAAATATCGGTAAAGTAATTATTGAAACTAGTGAAAAGGATTATGAATATAATTATGTTGATAATCTTGTTGATGTAGTTAGTGAATTAAAAACAATTGTCATTAAAGCTAAAGGAGAAGAAAAGTAGTATGAAAAAAGAATATTTTAGTGTTGAAAAAGATGGATTCTATGGTGCATATTTTCCAAATAAAACAAAAACTAATAAAGGCATAATTTTAATGCTTGGAGATTCTATCGATGATTGTTTAGCAACTTCCGGTGTTAAATATATGCAATTATTTAATTTTAATTGTATTACTATATCTCCGATGAAAAAGAATTATGGTTATCATAATTATGAATTAGAAAAATTTGGTAAAGCTCTTGATGTACTTAAACAAAAGGGCTGCACTAAGTTTGCTATTGCAGGTGGCTCTACAACGGGTATGATTGCTTTAGTTGTTGCTTCTATATATCACGAAATTACTCTTACAATTGCCTTTACTCCATGTGACTTTATTATGGAAGGATTTTATCAAGATGGTTTAGATGGCGCTAAAGAAAGACCGGGTAATAATGAATCAACGCTTACACTTAATGGTAAACCTTTACCATATTTACCTTATGCATATCGCCATCCAACTTATTGGCAAATGATTAAAAAAGAATCTCAGGAAGGTAAAGACATGATTGCAAGTCGTAAATTATTTGATGAATCAGAGCGTTTACATCCTTTAAAGGAAGAAGAACTTATTAAAGTTGAAAATATTAAAGGGACAATAGTTTTAGTAGGTGCTAGTGATGATGTTTTATGGGATACCACTAAATATATTCGAAGGATGGAGGAGCGCTTAAAAACAAAAAATCATGATTCAACCTTATATAGTTATATTTATCAACATGGAACACATTTTGCTTTTCCTGAACGTTTAATAAAATTTATGCTTCCTATTGGAAGTTCCTTATTAGTTTCAATTGCATTTAAAGCTGGTAAAAAGTTTAAAAAAGAATGCAAGAAAACTCGTATAGATATTGATAATAAATTAACTGATATTATCAATAACTGGTAAATCGTGGATAAAGTTTCGACTTTCCAATAAAAAACCAAAAGAAAGCCGCGCAAATAGGCGCGGTTTTCAAATACTTAAAATTAGTTATTATTTTATTCTCTAGGCTTCTTTTTATCATCTGGTAAATCATAAGATAATTCAATAATTTCATCAGCTTCAGGATAATATTTTAGAATTTCTTCATAGCTAGAAGGAGTGACATATTGGGCATTAGAAATATTTTCTTCTAAAACATATTTTAATAAATCATAAGCCATAATCATCGCATTTTCATAACTATCTCCACAAGTTACAGCGCCAATGATATTCGGAATTTTAACATTATAATAAGTACTATTTTCTTCTTTTTTTAATGTGGCGTAAAAGTGATAATGCATAATTAATTTTTTGAACCTCTAAATTTCTCTAATCTATTATTAACATCTAAATAAATTTCATCATGTGTTTCTTTATAATCTTCGTTAGTGTCATTCATTAAATAATCTAAAGATTTTAATAAATATTCTTCCTCTTGTTTAGGATCGTTCATTGCTTCATAAACAGTAGCAATATAACTAGCAAATATAGCGGAATAAATATCAGAAGTAGGTTCATCATCATAATTGCCTGCTTCTTTATCTTCAAGATAATTTTTTGTTACTCCAAGTGCACTATTGAAGTCTTTTAAGTCAAAACACACTTTAAAAAATTTATTTGTTAAATTCGCTAACATTTGATTGCAACCTATAAAATCGTGGTAGTAACAATGTTCAAGTCCATTTATTAAAACTACTTTAGCTACTTCAAGATTACCAATTTCATAATTTAAGCGGCCTGATTCTAAAGCATATTTTGCAAGACGTTGATATTTAGAACTAGTATCATTCATTTTTAAAGTGAGTTCATAAGCTTTATCATAGTTATTGATAGCTTCAACATAATCGCCTAATCCTTCTAAAGCAAGACCAAGTGACAAATGAGCTTGGCTAAGGATATCATATTCTAAATCACTATTTGGATTATCAATTAAATCAAAGATATAGCACGCTAATTTCTCAACTTCGTCATAATGTTTTATTAATACATGTGTGTTGCACATCGTATTTAAAAACAAGACATAATCCATTTGGTATCTTTTTAGTTTTTCTCTAGGTAATTTATTTAAATAATCTAATAAAGCAGTTCCGCATTTGATTGATTCTTCATAGGCACCAACGGCGTTAAGAATATTAGTGTTAATGGCGTATATATTAATTAATAAATCATAAGGGAAATTTTCTAAATCTTTTACTAATAGTTTTTTAGCGGAGTCTAACGCAATATCTGATGCTTTTAAGGCAAGTTCATAGTCTTTTTGCATAAAAGTGATAGATGCTAAACGCCACCATAAACGTGAGTTAGTTTCTAAAATGTATTCTTCATCATCACCTTGATAAGTATCAAGCATTTTAAGCATAAGTACAATGGAATTTTGGGCATCTTTTAAATTGTTTTCTTCAATAAGACTAGAAACAACGAGACTAGATAAGCCAAAAACTATTTCTTTTTCACTATCAGAAATTGTTCCTTTTGGGTAATTTTGAATAACATAATTAACAAATTTATTGCGGAGGAATACAAGTCTGTCTCTTGATATTTTACTTTCTCTTTTAATGGCTTCTACTTCATAAAGAATAGAAGTTTGTTTATCATCATCAAGATTATCAAAGTTTTTTAAATTATACACTAACTCATATAAAGGAAGAGATCTTAAAGCAGCCTCGGCATTTTCTTTACCTAGTTCCTTAGCTTTTAAAAAATATTCTTTGGCTTTGTTAAAATCAGGTTTAACATCTTCGAATCCATCACGATAGGAAACCGCTAAATTAAAATAGGCACCAGGATGATTACCTTTAATAGCTTTTTCATAATATTCAACAGCTTTAGGAATATCTTTATTTACTCCTAATTCAAAGGCATAACAATTACCTAATTTAAATAATAAGTCAGAATCATTAAAATGTTCGGCTTTTTTTAAATAATAAAAAGCTTTCTTTCCTGCTTCTTTATCCTTAGTTAACCAATAATAATGTCCTGCGACTTTTTTTAATGCTTCAAAATCACCAGCATCAGCAAGAGCTTCTAACTTTTCGAGATTATCAATTTCTTCATTATCCATATCTTAACACCTCACTAGAAATATAATATCACGATAGTTTATGAATTAAAACAATTAAAATTTGACATAATCATAATTATAAGATAATATAATAAATGAACAATCGTTCATTGATTAGGAGACACTATGCTGAATGAAGAAAACAAACTAAAAAAGAAACAAGAAATTATGGTAAAGTGCTTTGATTGTTATGCTAAACATGGTTTAGCCGGAACAGGCATTAACTTACTAGCAAAATCTTGTAATATGTCCAAAGGTAACATCTATATTTATTTTGATAATTTGGATCAATTAATTATTGAGTCTACAGCGTATGTCATGGAAAAAGTAGAAGATGATTTCATGGATTTAGCGCCTACTTCACTTGAAGATGTTAATCGTTTCTTAGATGAAGTGCCTTATTGGACTAAAAATAAGCATGGTGATAAATATCGCCTTATGTATCAAGTCTATACGCATCCGAAATATTATTTAGAAGGCAAAAAGTTTTTTGAAGGAGTTAGCAAAAGATATCAAGAATATGCTAAAAAACTAGAGAGTGTTATCGGAATTAGTAGCGATATATTAACTCCACTAATATTTATCTTTGTTCGAGCATCAGTTCATTACGCTTTATTTGAAGATGAATATTATTTGAAATCACAAATCAAAGTACTAAAATTAGCCGTTTCTGCATTTTTAAAATAGGAGGAAAAATTATGTTAAATGCAAAAGTTAGACTAAAGATGTTATTAGTTTTATTGGGGACATGTAGTGTTATTTCTTCGTGTGATTCAAAGAAAACAAGCAATAGTGGTTCAACAAATACTTCCCAATCATCTAGTTCAAGTATCTCTACAGGAAATAATGAAAAAGAAGTGTATGCAAAATTCTATGTTGCTTTGAAAAACACCTATGAATATGATGGGGATTATTATGCGGAATTTGTTCGAAAAAGTGATGGATATAAAGAAGAAACAATTGAAACAATTGGAGATGGTAATAAATTCTATTGTGAAAACAGATCTTATAAAGATAGTGAAAGCGGATATGTTTTGAATAACAAAACAATTGAAGCGGTGGTTTCAAAAGATAATCGTTATGTATATTATGAAGAACGAGGAATAGAAGAAAAAAACAAAGAGGCCAAATATATAAGTGAAAAATCTATAAAAAAATATACAAATTATAGTCCATCCTCTCTTTATGAAGATACTATTTTGATGAGTTTAATGGAAACAACCGCGATTGACAAAATAGAAGACATTATTAAAGAATACGGTAGTGGTAATCATTTAGTTTATGACAAACATAGTATTATATTTGATCAATCGGTAGTTACTTTAACTATTGACTTTAATGTTGACTTAAAAGGAGAAGAAGAAGCTGAATCAATTGAATACGCCAAACAAAAAGATACTATGTCTTTTACTATTAACGATGATAAAGTAAGTTCATTTAAAACAAAAACTGAAATTGAATATAAAACAAAAACAGAAGAAAAACCAATTACGAGCATTTATGAATTCAATTATGATGTTGAATATAGTTATAAAAGTGGCTTATTAGATAAAATATCTTTAGATGGTATCGAGATAAAAGCAGAAACCGCGCTAATATTATTTTATTATGGCGATTATCAATTAAGAAGTGTTTATTATTCCGAAGTTGGTAAGCCTATTAACTATATATTTGATAATTATTTCTTTAATGGTGATGGGTTTTATGGTTATGACATGAATAGTGGTATTATTGAATTTTATTTAGATGAAGAATTTAAAGTAAAATACACTAATGAACCATTGCCTAGCGATGAATTAAGACTATATATGAAAATAACTGTACCAAGTGATCGCGCAATAGTCATGGAAATGAGTCAAAGTAATTATTATAGACAAGTTAATGATGAAGATACAAATAAAGATTATGTTAAAAGAGTGGATAAAATGTTCACATCAAAAAGTATGGAATTAGAAGGAGTAACATATAA
The DNA here is from genome assembly GCA_934140155.1 of uncultured Bacilli bacterium. Classification (GTDB taxonomy): domain Bacteria; phylum Bacillota_I; class Bacilli_A; order RFN20; family CAG-826; genus RUG131. Next base: position 46,416 of record CAKPBC010000006.1, read on the forward strand.
CTTTGATAAAAGAGAAGAGATAACACGAGAATATGTTACTGTTAATGGTGAAAAGTGCGAAGATAAAGAAATCACACTTGAAGATGGTAAGTTATACGAAATAGTATATTACTATGATTATGCTAATCGTTATTAATAGGTTATCGTTTGTTTTTGATAAAGGAATCAGTAATTAGCTTTATTGATTCCTTTTCTTTTGAGGTTAATTTATTATCAACATTAATAGTTTCCATATAAGCCACCAAAGAATCATTATTTTCTTTGTTAACTTTGTAATATTTATAACCTAGAAGATAATCAATCGATACGCCATAAAAATCCGCCAAAGTAAAAAGAGTATTAAAAGAAGGAAATGTCAATTCATTTTCATAATTATAATAGGTTGTACGAGATACATTTAATAGTTTTAACAATTTGTTTATTGATATATCATTATCTTCTCTTAATTCTTTTAATCTATTCATAGCATTAACCTCGACCTTTTTTGTTCTTTTTAATTAAATTAATTGTAAAGGAAATTTGTACATAAAGTTTGACATGTTCAAGAAAATTGTATATAATTTGAACGATGTTCAAGAAACTTAAACAAAATGAGTGATATTGTTCAATAAAAGTTAAAAAATCAATTGCAAAAAAGTCAATTGTTACTAGGGCATTAAGCTAATTTCATTGGACATGTTAATAAAGACTATGAATTAAAAAAAGGAAGTTGGTGAAGCAATGTTATCGTTAAATGATGCAATTGAATACACTACATACGGACAAAAAACTATAGGCATGGTGGTAATGAATGTAGAAAGTGTACCCAATTATTTGCTTTTATCTGAAAATGATGCTGACGCAATTTCACAAATAAAACATATTTTTTCTATTACTTTGGCAGAGTATGCCAAGGAAAATAGTCTTATTAGCACATCTTTGGAAATTATATGGTCATGTAAGCCAACTATTAACCAACCATTCGTATCTAATATAGATTTAAAAATAATTTTTAGAACTGTTAATGATAATGAATCAACATGTTATAACTCATTGTTAAAAATATGTAATAGCATTATGACAAGTTTAAATAGATTAAAATATGTAATTAGCTATTCATCTACTGAAAAATATACTGAAATACTTCAAAAATTAAAAACTAATGATTTATATGCAATTAGAAGACCAGATGAAATTATTGGATTTGATATTTCATCATTCCCATACTGCTATAAATATGATTCAATATCAGAATTTGATGTAGATTTAGATTTACTTGTAAGTACATTGATTAATGAAAAAAATAGTGCTGTTATAATTCAAATTATACCTACATTTTTTACTACACAAGAGCGAATATATATATCAAATTGTTTAAGCATATTAAGCAAAATTTCTCAAGGTGTTCCTATACCAAAAGTAGGATATTATAAAGATGCTAGAGCAGAAATTCCACTTAGAACTTATAAAAAATATTTTGAATACAGCGCATCACCTGTTTTTATGATGAATGTTTTAACTAGTTCTCCGAGCGAAAGTGCTGCAAATTTATCAGGACAAGTTGTGTCCTTATTAAATAATGATACAGCAGAATATCACATAAACTTAGAGATATGTAAAGTATCACATATGCAAGGATTTTTACAAAATGCACATGCATCTCCTTGGTTGTTAACAGATGAGTTAATTAAGTTTAATCGAAATAAATATTTGATGTCCACTCCAATTTGGAATTCTTTATATAGATTATCAAGTATTTACACTTCGGCTGAGATTTCTCAAGTATTTAGATTACCGATTGGTACGAAAAGTGTTACAGCAGGTGTTACAATACACGAAATAGAAAAACGAAATAAAACATATGCAAAAGATCTAATTAACAATGCGGATTTGTTTATAGGAAAACTTCAAAATGTTATTGGTAACAATGATACTTATATAGGCATAAGTTTAAAAGATTTAACAAAACATATGTTGGTCGTAGGAACTCCAGGATCTGGTAAGTCAACTTTTTTAGTGGGACTTATGGATCGTTTATGGAAATATAAAAAAATACCTTTTTTGGTTATTGAACCTGCAAAAAATGAGTATAGATCATTAATAGATTCGATACCTGATGTTCAAGTTTTTTCACCAGGAAAGAATAATATAGCACCATTTATTATGAATCCGTTCGTTCCGCCTAAAGGTGTAACAATTGAAAAATATAAATCAATTGTAAAATCAGCGTTTTCTGCAGCTTTTGAAATGTGGACTCCGCTCGATCAACTTTTTGATGAAACACTAAATATCTGTTACAGCGAACAAGGTCTTTTGGATAGCATGACTATAGATGATTCGTCACATTGTTTTTCAATGGCTGATTTTATTCAAACATATAAAGAGGTTGTAGGATCAAAAGGATACACGGGAGAGTATAAAAAACAAATCGAAGCTGCAGGGGTATTACGTTTCAATGGATTAATAGAACAAAATGCTAATATTTTTGATACGAGATACTCTATTCCAATAGAAGATATCTTGCTTAAACCTACGATAATTGAATTATCAAACATTAAAGATATAAAACAAAAATCTTTTGTTATTGCTTTACTTTTAAACAATATTTACGCTTTTGTGGAAGCAAACAATTCAAATGATGGAAATCTGAAGAATGTCATTTTAATAGAAGAAGCACATGCATTATTATGCGGTGATATGATTTCACAAAATGATACTAGCAATGCTAATGCGGCAGCAGTAAAACTTCTCAGTGATATGTTAGCAGAAATTCGTTCTCGTGGAGTAGGAATTGTTGTTGCTGATCAGTCACCAAAAAAGGTAACATCGGCTGTTATTGGTAATACAAACATCAAGGTAATGTTTAGGTTAGTAGAAGCTGATGACAAAGATATAGTTATGAAATCGACAGTAATGAGCAATGTTCAAAGAGATAGATTATCCAAATTAAAATGCGGTCAAGCTTTATTGTTTTTCGATAAATTGGATGAAGTTGAGGAAATTGCTATGGATGATTATAGACTTAAGAATGGAATTTCTACAGATCTTTCTGATGGATCAATAAAAGAAAAAATGACTTATTGGAACAAACATGGAAAACTGCTCAAACCATATGAAGATTGTGATTGTATAGATGGCTGCAAGAATAATTGCTCAGTAGAAATTAGAGAGAAAGCTCGAATTGTAGCAGATAGAATATTTAGAAAATATTATCCAACTAAATTTAGTGATATTAAATCTTTTGCAGAATTTTACAAAAGAATTAATGCGGTTATACATGATGAAGTTATACGAATTTTTAAAGATGACAAAATTACCAATATTATTTCTTCATGTGTTAAAGTGCATTTTTTACGGAAAGTGCATTACAATTCAACAATAGAACTCGAATTTGATAGACGAAAAAAAATTTATCAATCGATTATAAAAAACAATAATTAAATATAGAAAGGGGACATAACTAATGGATGATGAATTTTATGAAATAACTAATGATGAAAAATCGCCTCTTGAAACAGAGACAGAAGAGATACTAGATGATTGCGAATCAATTTCTACAGATGATAACAATTTAGAGGAAGTTGAAATTTTTGAAGAAAATGACAATCCGGATAATGTAGAAGTATTAGAAGAAACTAATAATCTAGACGAGCTAGAAATTAAAGAAGAGCCAGACTTAGATGAAAACATTGATGATTTAAAAGAATTAGAAGAAATCATTGATGATACAGACATTGTTGAAAGCGAAAATGTAGATAGCAATGTTAATGTGGGTAATACGGAACAGATTAATGAATCAAATGATGCATTATATAATAGTATCAAGTATGAGAATACTTCAGAGTATTACGGTGCGCATAATTATTCAGAGAGTGATTACGATACTTATTCGCAAGATCCAGAATGGCGCAGATTAATAAAAATAGAAAATCCAGATTATGAATTACCACCACTCACGCAAGATACAATAGATAATATCTTATCACCATATGAGGGTAAAACTTATAATAGTACACCAGAGTATTATGGAGCACATAACTTTTCCGAAGGTGATTTTGAAGTATATTCACAAGACCCAGAATGGCGAAGGTTGATAAAGTTAGAAAATCCGGATTATCAATTGCCACCATTAAGTCAAGAAAAGATAGATAGTATTTTGGCAAAATATGAGGGAGAAACTTATAATAGCATACCAGAGTATTATGGAGCACATAACTTTTCAGAAGCTGATTTTGAAATATATTCACAAGACCCAGAATGGCGTAGATTGATAAAGTTAGAAAATCCAGATTATCAATTACCACCTATGAATAATACGGATAAAATAAATGATTTCAAAAATGTAGATGTTTGGCTTAAAGAAATCAATCCAAACTTTGATCCATATGATGTAGATTCACCATATTGTAACAATTGTGGATCATGTGCCTATGCTGTTTATAGGCGTCTAGAAGGTGACAATGGCATAGTAGCAACTGCTGATAATATTGGATACAATGACGAAATGAATTCTCTTACTGGAATGAAACAAGTCTCAATGTCACCAAGCGAAATTGAAACAAGGCTCCTAGAGCAAGGAGATGGAGCACATGCAATTATTGGTATTGATAGAGACGAGGGACCAGGTCATTGGTTTAATGCAGTGTGTAAAGATGGAAAAGTTTACGCAGTTGATGGTCAAACAGGTGAAATAAATGAATGGCCACCTGATTATGGCAATGTAGTTAATTGGGATATGAGTATAAAGGAGGATAACAAATAATGAATTTAGATTTAATAGCTGCAGAAGTTTTAAAAATTTCTGAAACAGAAGCAAGTAAACAAAATAAGAATATAGAAGATATTGATGCGCATTATTATTGGAATGCACAAAGAGGCGGACTCCATATGGTTATAAAATCTAATGGAGAAAAACTAGTTGCTAGCTCATCAGTCTCATATGAAAAATTAGTAAGTGCATTTAAAGATGGAAAGCGTAATTAATTAGTAATGATAGTGGGTGAATTAAATGGCATTAGTAGAAACAATTAAATTTGAAGGACCTACAGACGCTTTAGTCTGGAGAAATTCTGGAAAAGAGTATTTAATAAGTGGAGATGAAGAAATAAATGCTGGATCTCAACTTATAGTTGATGAATTTTATGAAGCAATCTTATTTGCCAATGGCAATGCTTTAGATTTGTTCAAGCCTGGTAGACATACGCTTGTAACACAAAACATTCCGTTACTAAAAGCGCAGTATGAAAAGTTAACAACTAAAACGCCTTTCCCTTGTAAAGTTTATTTTATTAACAAAGTACATCAATTAGAACTAAAATGGGGAACACAAGGTGCTATAGCAGTAGATGACCCAGTATATAACATCTTTTTACATGTTGGCTGCTGTGGCACAATGTCAATTCGTATTGTAGATTCACGAAAATTTCTTTTAAAATTTGTTGGAAATAGAGATACATTTACTAACAATGACCTAATTGCAAATATGAGAGGAATTATTTCTTCGAGAGTTAAAGATTATATATCAAAAATTATGATTCTTGGTTCAGTAAGTTTCTTTGTTATGAACGCCAAGATTTATGATATAGGTGAAATGGTAATGAAACAATTACAACCAATTTTTGATGGTTACGGCTTAGAAATACAATTCTTTAATATTGAAACAATTGATGTTCCTAGAGAAGATTATAATGAATTACAAGCGGCAAAACAAAGAGGAGCTGGACGAGTTGCTGAAGGTACATCTTGGGATAAAGAACGAATGTATCAAGTACTCCAAGCAGCAGCTGAAAATGAAGGTATGTCAGGAAACATGATGGGTGCTGGAATGGGTATTGGAATGGGTGCAGGTCTAGGAATTCCTTTAGGGCAAACTATGGGGAATATATCTAATTCCGTATTTGGATCTATAAATTCAGAAAATACAATCGGTGAAACTCAAAATTTAAAAGAACAACCGAGAACTGTAAACAATCAAAATAGTGGCAAGGAATTAAATGTGAGTGATTTCTTAAATGGAGAAGCCACACATAAACACAGTAATGAAAATGTTTGTCCAAATTGTGGTCAGCATATAGCACCTGGATCAAAGTTTTGTAATCATTGCGGAGCAAAACTAGAAACTAAATCGTATTGTCCAGAATGTGGCGCTGAGATTAGTGCAGGATCAATTTTTTGCAGCAATTGTGGCAAAAGACTCAAATAAGATAGTAAAGGAGAATACTTATGAAATTAGGTAAAAAAACAGTTTCGTCTGCGCTATTAATTTATTTAATACTAGCAGCATTGTTAAATTTAATTATTTTTGTTGTATTTAAACCAATTAATTTAGAAAGCAGCGAACTCAAATTGGTTTTTTGGTTCTCTTATGGCTTTATAATGACGGCTTTTATATTACAAATTGTATCTATGCTAACTGGAAAATTTGAATCTGGGGTGGAAAGTGTCTTCTTTGGAATACCATTAATAGCGGTATCTTGGTTTTATTTTGGAATCACAGCAGTTTTATCTTTGGCATTCATGATATTGGTTAGTTTTGGTGTTGTTGTACCTTTTTCTTTAATGATTACATTAGAATGTATAGTATTAGGTTTGTATTTAGTAGCATTTATTATTAGTCTTACACATAAAAATATAGTAGTTCAAATCGATAAAAATATTAAACATAATGTATTTGTACTAAGAAATTTGGTTACAAATGTTGAAATAATGTCAGCAAGTGTAAACGATGCCCAATTAAAAACAAAGTTAAATCGTTTAGCTGAAGATATTAGGTACTCTGATCCAATGACTAATGAATCAGTGGCAGAATTAGATTCATTAATAAAAGACGCCATTGCTGAACTTGAAATCTATATTCGTAATGAGGATTTTGCAAGTGCTGAAACTAAAATAAAAGAAGCAGAATTATTAGTTTCAAAAAGAAATATGAAACTAGTTGATAGTAAATAGTAGTTGAGGAATGACTATATGGCAGAAAGATTTACTGGACAACGATGTCAAGATTGTCAAGGTGGTCTAATTTATAATAAAAAAGAGAAGTATTGGGAGTGTCCATACTGTGGAAAAATCTATGAAAGAGAATTACGATTTGATAAAGTACAGATAGATGGGCTTGCTGGTATAAATGACTTAGTTAGGTCTACGTTATCTAAATTATTATCTTTGGATTTTGAAGGTGCAGAGAAAGATTTATCTGAGTGCGAAAAAATTGATCATGCAAGCGTAGGAACTTTAATAGCAAAATTATCTTTTTCGTTATTTAAATCATTTTATATAAAAGATCGCCAAGTAGAACTTAATAAAATGAATACCTTATTATCAAAATTAAATCGTGATTTTCAAGAAATTGATGAACCAGAAGAAATATTATATGATTTCATTGAATCATCAGATATATATGCTTTACTAGTAATAGTTTATGGCATGACAGGTCAAAGTCAAAGAAAAGATAGGATTCTAGAACTACTAGATTGTGAGGAAGTTTTAAATCCTAATGTTAGTAAGTATTTAATAAATATCTTGCTTAAAGAAAATCGAATTGAAGATGTTGATATATTACTAGATAAAATAAATGCATCAAACTGCAAATACGCTATTATGGTAGTATTAAATTCTTATCCAAGCATAGATAAAAAAATTACACATATTGATAATCTATTAAATAGATTAAATCAAGAAATTGATGTTGCTAAATTTTTTGACAACTATTTCAATTCTAATAACGATAGTGAAACTATTGTGATAGGTATTTTCTTAAGTGCTGTGGCACATAAAGTTAATTTTGATACTACTAAAGTTATTGATGCGGTATTACAAAATTGCACAACAATAGAAATTGCAAAAAAAACGTTTGAATCAATTAGTTCTAATCGATTAGATGAAACTACGGCTAATGCAATACTTAGTTGGGCAATAAAAAAATGTACTAATACGATGATATCAGCTGAAGCTTTTAATAGTCTATATAAGAGTAATTCAGTTTTTGAAATTACGGATAATGAGATGAAAGACATATTTATTTCAGAACAATCGGATGAAATAAAATACGAAAAAGCAATTCAATTACTTAAAGCATTTAAAACATCTAGTAAGAGTTTGGATAAAATGCTTGCCTTCCATATCCTTCAAAATAAAATATCAAACGAATATAGAAAAAAGTTTTTAAACGAACTACTTGAACGTGTTTCTAGTGTTCCTTTAAATGTAGTTGAAGAATATATTTTAAATAATGATTTTGATGAATTGAATAAATCAGATATTTTAAAAGAACTTTTTGCAAAAGTTAGAATTATTTCTATAGCAAGTGGTGTTTTTTCTGAATATTTAAAAACAAAAATTGATTCTCCGAAAGTTAGAGAAGAAGTAATTAAAATATTTTTGGAATATCATTTAATTCCTGAACCAGATGCTCTTAGTTTTTATTTGTTAAATAAAAAAGAATTACATTCCAACAATTTATTAAATATATTTATAGAACGATCATGCAAGGTTTCCGCAAACACATTCGATAAATATATTATGAGCCTTAGTGATCCCAATTCGTATAATTTAAAAATAGCAGAATTATCAACTAAATTTGGGTTTACTATGAGTTCAATAAGTTTTCAAAAATATTTATTAAGTGTTTCAGAACCTGAAAACAAAAAAATAGAACATACAAAAAAATATTTAAGTTTATGCGCTAATGAAGTAAGAAACATAAAACAAACAATTAGTCTTGGCGAAATTAGTTTAGAAGGGAATATTGCACAAATTTATTTCTTTACAAGTGAAGATGAAATTTATGTTATGCAGGAAATTATTAAAATTTTAGCATTTGAAAGAATAAAGGTAGATATGCCGCTAGAATTGATTCCACAGCGCAAAAAAATAAAAATAAAGAAATTTATTGAGTCTAATGAAAGTATTTTGGACAAAAAAATTAAAATTCTTTCTCAAGAAATTTTATAAACGTAGGAAGTGATATAACTATGACAGAAGAAGAATACGAACAAGAATTAGCGGAAATAGCACAATTAACAAATGAATATAATAATTTGGTTGATTATAGGAATCAATTAGTGGAAGAACATAATGCGCTAATTGATGAATTAGAAGATTCTTTAAATGATACTGTTAAAGCCATTAACTTCGCAACGAAAGTACAAAAAAAGGTTATACCTAAATTAGATTCATCAGCAGAGTATGTTATCAGAATAGCTGATCTTGTTAATAGTGTACAAAATGAAATTGATCAATTATCCGCCAAATATTTTATGATTAAAAATATTAGCACAGCTTCGAAAAAACTCACAGAACTTAATAATGAATATCAAAAAAAATTCAAGTTATATAATCATTTAAGAAGAGTGGCGTTAGGTTATGTAGTAGGTGTTGATGAAAATATAATCAGCAACAAAAAACATAGAGAAATGGTAGAAAAAAGCTATTTGCAAAATGCTGATTACTGGATATCTCATTGTTTGATGGCAACTATGCTTTGGGTGAGTGATGAAAAAGAAGCTGCGAAGCGAGCGGTTGATAAAGCAATGAGTATTAATCAACATAAAAGTTCGTTGTTCTTCCTATTGATTAATTTACATTTTGGTAGAAGTGATGCTGCATCAAAATGGTTTGAGTATTATGTTCAAGATTTAGAAGTATCAAATGTTGGTGATGAAATACGAATTTTACTTCAAGCATATTTGTATAATGTTTGCGGCGACAATCTTGAATTTAAAAATAAAATAAGCGCTAAATTTAATGAATTATTAAGCAATGTTAAAAATGAAACTATTAATTACAATAATATTATAAAAAATCATGTTTTAGAGTATATTCTTGCTAATGTTCATAGAACAACTGAAGAATTTGTTGAATTGCAAGGAGTATGTAAAGACTATCCAAAAATGATAGAAACATTGAGTAATGCAGAAAAAAATGCAATTTTCGCTAAAGAGTTTGAAAAATTATATAGCGATGATAATAGCGCACCAAAAAACATGACAGAAAGAATACGAAATGTTTTATATGATTTAATTAATACATATGATGAAGCAGAAATGCAAATCATAAAAAGAATGGATTATAACGAAATGATTCTTAAAGCTAGAGGAGATATTTCTGCAGCACAAAGTATGTATGAAACCAAATATAAATCGGATACGCCTCTTACTATGGCTGAATTAATGGTTAAATTAGCAATACCATCTGCTAGTGATGATATTGATGTTCGAGTTAGAAAATTTGCAGTTTCATTTCTTTGTAAAGATATTATTCTCGCTTTTGATTTATTTAAAAAGCAATATAATTCTAATGTTGGTTATTTGCATGAAGCAACTATAGGAACATTTAAAATAACTATTGATGAAAATAATCCTAATATAGCAAAAAATGAATTTAAGAATTGCTATAAAAAGAATAGAAAGAATTTCATTAATAAAGATAAAAAAGTAAAAATACTGACAGTATTTACATGGCTTTTTTGGTTCTTATGGATTGCATCTACAGTACTTGCAGGTTATTCATTTTTACAAAAAGGAACCTGGAATCCAGTATTTATAGTTCTATTTGCAGCAACATTTTTATTTGCTACTGGCGCAACAATATGGCTCATTTTTCAAAAACGAAAAGCTGGGGCTTTTATTACGGCGCGTATGAATAAAGAACTAGAATTTTTAGATGTAATAATTAAAACAATTCAAGATTGGAGAAAAAAACTTATTACTGCTGATGAACAAAGGATAGTATTAACAGATGTTTTGAAAAGATTTTCAAGAGAGGAGGAAATTATAGAATGAGCTACGATACAAACAGTGTTATTAATGAGCTAAATTCTGTAATTAATGGTTTCACATCACAAGTTGATGAAAAAATTGATACCATTGACAAACAAACAGAAGTAGCAAGACAAACGGCGAATACAGCATTAGAGAAGATTCAAACTTTTAAAGAAAAAATGATTGCTGATGAACAAATGCAATCCGCACATGAAAACATTTTAAGGTTAGACCAAGTTATTAGAGAAAAATTCGAATCAAACTTTAAAGTTCGTAAAACAGTTTCAGGCGTTGTAAAAGACTTTGATATTAATTTATGCCGTAATTCAACCATAGCGGAATTGTCTGAAGAATTGTGGATAACAAGTTCGAGATATTGGCTATCGTTTGCATTAATTGCAATAAGTGCATGGGTAAATGATAGCAAATCATTAGCCAAGAATGCTGTTAATGAGTCAGTAAGGACAAATAGCATCAAAAGTAATTTGTTTTTTTGCTTGATTAATCTTCGATTTGGTCGAATGGAAGCCGCAAAAAAATGGCTAACAGAATATTTTAAAGTAGTAGTTCCAGATGAAATGAAAGATGAAACTGCAATATTACTACAATCGTACATAAATGGAGTTTTTGGTACTGACAAATCTCTTGAATATGAAGTACAAAGTGTAATTGATGAATGGATAAAAACCATTAATCTTAATGAAGAACTTTGTGAGGAATTAATTTCTGATTTTGAAGGATATATTGAAAACATTAATGTAGAACAGACATGCAAATGCTCAACATTAAATAAACATTGTTCGGTAGCTTCAAAATTAAAAAATCCCTACATAGAAAGTTTCAAGTATGAAAAATTAATCAAGCTCATTGAATCTTTAGATGTTGATTTAATTGTTCAAAACGCGTCTAATTATAAAGAACGAATTGATGCAATTATTTCTGATTTAATTAGTAATTATGATGAAGAAGAACAAGATATTAAAAATCAACGTGATTATTATCAACTAATTATAGATAATCAAGGTGATATGGAAGCTGCTGAGCAACAATATGATGAACGAATGCGAATTAGAAACCAAACACAAAACATTGGTCGTAAATTAATTGAATGGGCAATTTATAAGGATTCAAATGAAATTGATATTCATGTTCGTAAATTTGCATTCCAAAATTCAAAAGAATGGTTTTTACATGCATTAGATAACTGGTCTACTTCATTTGAGTCACAATTTCCAATGTCATATCCAATAACAATTGATGATTGGTCTTGCGAAAGTAATGGTGAAGATCAATACGAACTTGAACAAAATTTTAATGAGCACTTACAAAAACATAAATATCAAAAAATGTATTTTAATAAAACAAACATTAAATTATTTATATTTCTATTAGTTTTTGTTTTAGGCGGACTTGCTATAATAATGTTTGTAATGCCGAATTCATTATTACCTGAATGGGGAAATTATCTTGCGTATGCCTTGTTTGGAATTACAGGCATTTTTGCATTAGTGTTAATAATCAGATGTGCAACTGCAGGAAAAAAATTCCGAAAAATGGTAAATGAAAAATTAAATATATTTTCAAGTTGTATGACAGAATTGACAGAAATTAGAAAAGTATATTTTGCAAACATACAAAACAAAAATAAACTATACAATCTTACAGAGCATCTATAATTTTTATATTAAAAGGAGAATTATCATGAAAAACAACGAAAATAACAATATTAACGAAAATCAAGTTCAAATTGATGAAACTATGATTGATAGCCTTGTTCAACAAGAGGATATTGATTCTAATGAGGAAAAGCTTAAAGAAATGAACAAAAAACTTCCAAAATGGAGTCTTGAACCTCCAGAAGGCTTTTTGAAATAATGCTTTGGTTTAAAAAAAAGTTAAGAGTATATCCATCTGTTTATTCTGAATGGTTGCAAGAATTCAATAGAATGAAAGTATTTTATTTTTCTCAACAAGATGCAGAAATGCTAAAAAATGGTTGTCTAAAAGATAGTAAGTATAGTTTAAATTATTTAAAAAAAGAATTGCTTCACTTTCTAGAAAATCAAATTTCTTTATTCTTTTGTGACTTTAGCAAAGCAATTCAAGAAAATATAGAAAGTAGTAATAGTGAATATTTATTGCTTGTAATTAGACGATATGTTTTAAATTATAAAAGATTGTTCTTTTTTGAAAATCTAGATTTTTTACCATTAGAATATACAAAAAAAATTAGTAAAGAGATTAATGGGAAACTTCAACTTTTTTTAAAGGATGTTTTGGAATATTTAAATAAAAATTATTTGTATTCAGCATCAATGTATTATGTAGCACTAAATATTCAAAGAATTATTGAAACATAAGTTGAGGGGGATTACATGGGAAATTATTTAGAAACGAAAAAAGAATTGTTGATTTATATACGTTCACGAACTCCTTTTATTGTGATTGAGTCAACAGAAAGAGAACGTGTAGAACGTATGCTAAATGAAATATCAAAAGAGCAACAAATTGTTATTGACTATTATACTGATTCAAAACAATTATCAACAATTAATAAGGGAAGTTGGGGTAGTTCACATGAAATTAATCATGATCCAATGAAATATGGGTTTGATAAATTTCAAAAAAGTAAAAATATTATTTTTGTTTTAGGCGATATAACAAAAATAGATTCAGATAATTCTTATAGTAGAGAATTTTTGAATCTTTTATATATGGCAAAAGAAAGTTCATCCACTGTTATTGCCATAACTGCTGATTCAATTTGGTCACGTCTAAGTGTTTTGGGAACAAAAGTAAAATTAGATTTTCCAAATCAAACTGAAATAATAAACATAATTAAAACATTTATTGAACTATATTCAAAACGATTTAAAGTTGAATGGACAGAAAAGGAAATTATTAAGGTAGCCACTTTATTACGTGGACTTTCTGAATCACAATTAGAAAATTTAATGTCAACAGAATTAATCGCTCATAATGGGTTGTTTTCACAAAATATTTATAATCTTGTAAGACAAAAAGATAAAGTTTATGGTAGTGTTGGTGCTGTCCAATTGATAAAATTACCAAGCTCTATAAAAGTTTCAGGTATGAATAACTTAAAAAAATGGTTATTAACTAAAAAAGATGTTTTTTATGCTCCTGAAGAAGTATTACAGTACTATCATTTGAGCGCACCAAAAGGAATACTTCTTGCTGGTGTTCCAGGATGTGGTAAATCTTTTTGTGCAAAGATGATAGCTAAGGAATGGGAATTACCATTATACAAGTTTGATATTGGAGCATTGTTTGATAAATGGATGGGCGAGAGTGAAAGAAAAATGCGTGAATCACTAAACTTTATTGATAATGTATCGCCATGTGTTCTATGGATAGATGAAATTGAAAAAGTACTATCAACATCTGATACATCCAATGATACAGGAAATAGAATTATGGGGCAATTCTTATTTTGGCTTCAAGAATCGCAATCACGAGTTTTTCTTGTAGCAACTGCAAATAACATTCAAAAACTTCCTGCCGAATTATTTAGAAAAGGCAGATTTTCAGAAATATTTTTTGCAGATCTTCCAAATGAAAGTGAACGTGTAGAAGCGATAGAACTATATGTTAACCAATCACTGCATATTGATTTTGATAAAAATGACATATTGAGAATGGCAGAAGCAACGGAAGGATATAGTTATGCCGATATTGAAACCGCTATTAAAGAGGTGTCTCAATGTATGATAGTAAATCATGATTTAAAAATAACAATTGATATGATCATTGAACAAATTAAAAGCATTGTTCCTATTATTAAAAGTAATCCTGAATTAGTTGATAAATGCCGTAATTGGGGTAAAGATAAAGCAATTAATGTTTCAACAAAGGAGGAGTAAAAAATGGATTCAAGTCAATTAAGAAATGAAATATCTTCTTTGCAAAGCGAGTGTTCGCAAATAGAAAGTGAAAACAACTCTTTGCGAAATGAAATTAGTGATATTTGTAATTCTATTCAATCTGCGTCTAATTCTTTAGGTAATAGTTATGATGCTGCTAAAAGAACATTAGATGACTCAACTGACATTATTGCATATGCAGAAAATACACTTAAAACAATTTCAAAAGAGCAAGATGATATTGAAATTTTATATCATGGATTTAAGAATATAGAAACTGCAAATAAAAAGATTCGAGAATTAAATAATAAGATATATTTTGAATTTTCAAGTTTTCGCACAATCAGAAAACTTGCAAGAGCGTTTATCGATAATATAACTTTAGATATAGTTACCCCTGATTTAATATATAAATCAGTAGAAAAAGAGCACCTACAATCACCTGACTTTTGGCTATCATATTCTATGCTTGCCATTATGCATTGGAAGGATAATAATGAAAATTCGGCTATAAAAGCTTTGGAACAAGCAATGAAACTTGACGAAAGAGAAACGATATTATTTTTTATGTCATTCAACTTTTTATTAGAGCGCAAAGAAGCTGCTCTAAAATGGTTTGAATGCTATAAAAAATTAGAAAAAACTGGCGATGATGCTGAATTTATCTTATTATTATTGCATGCAACAAATTTAAGAGAAGATGTTAATGATCCTTTAACAAAATCGATAAAATCTTATTTGGTTGAAGAATATAAAAAATCAATTCCAATGAACCAAAAAAATGTTATGGTAGAAAATATTAAAAATCATTTAGTGCAATGTAATTCTTCTGAAACATTTGTTTTTGACTATTTAAGAAATTATGTTAAAGATTATCCAGAGATGGCTACAATCTTATCAATGGCAAAAGATAATACTGCAATATTGGATTTTGTTGAGAAAACAAATACAATTTCGCGGGGAAAAGGGTATTTATATATTGAAAGATTTATAAACACCCTTCTTGATACCCCTGATAAAAAAGAACGAATTTACACAGATGAAATTAATTATAATGAAGCAATTATTAAGTGTGTTGGCGACTTATCCAAAGCTGATAAAATGTATAATGAAAAGCATGATCATGCTACTGCACCTTTAAATTTAATGCAAGAATGTATAGAATGGTTATTTGCTGGACAAAGCGCTGATATTTCTGATGTAGCACGCAGTAATATATTTTTACTATGTCGCAATATAATAAAAGAAGCGGCTCAAAAATACTTTTCTGAATATCGTTCTAAAAACAAGACTACCTATACAGTGAGAATTAAAGATTATTTAGCGCAAACGAATTTTGAAGATAAATCTGCTGAAAATAGTAAAACAGAGGAATTTTATAATAATAAAAAAATAACTCAGTTAGCTACAGTAAAAAACACATCAATTATATTATGCATTGTTTTTGCTGTAATATGTTTTATTGGCGGAATAGCAGCATTTATTTACAATAGAATTACGGGAAATAACTATATGTTTATTATAATGTGTGCTATGTTAATTTTAACAGTGTTTTTATCTTTGAGTGCTCTAATAAAATCTTTTAAAAATAAAAAGAAGCGAAAAAGTATTATTGAATCTATTGATTCATCAATAATTCAAACTAAAAGTATAGTAGATAGTTTATTTGATGAATTCAAAAATTATCAATCAGCATATGAAGATAGCGACCATATTGCAGACGAAATACTTTTTGCAATTAAAAGATAAATATACAAATTGATATGTATTTTATTAGAAAAACATTATACAAATATTATGTCTTTATACAAGAATAATATAAAAATATTTATTTATAAAATGGTTTTAACTATGCAATCATTTTTTAGGCATTTATAAATGAGTTTGAAATAGAGATACTTTTTATTTTTAAAGAGGATGTTGTTTAAATTATATAAAAAATTAGATGTGAATATCAAAAAAAACAATATTTATAAAAATATAAATTGGAGGAAAAAATATGGAATTAGTAGATATTGATACAATACGTAGACAATTTACACCAGAGGAACTAGAGGAAGCTAAAAGACTAACAAAGAAAAAAATGGACATTTATAAAATTCTTGCTTTAGTATTCTTTTTGTTTGGTGGGATAGGAATATTTTTGCCATTTGGCAAACTTGCACAATTGTATACAATTGGATATGCAGGATTATGTGGAAATAGATATAAAAAAGGAACGATATGGGCTCTTTTAGGCATTGTAATGAGCTTTTTTATAGGTGTGATTGGCAGAGTATTTCCTAGCATTAATTGTGCTAGACTTGTCTATCCTTCTAACTATAAATAATATAAATTTATAAGAAATAAAATTTTGCATTATAAAAAAGTGGTTTAATCAAAAAAATAAAACATAGTAAAAATAAAAAATTAAATAAAAAGTATTATATAAATGAAAGATGATTAAAAAAATTGACTAAAAAATAGTTTTAACTCATCAACATTATTAACTCAATAAATGCATACAATGCAAAAATCTCCTTATCTATCTCGCATCGATAAGGAGTTTCTTTGTTTGTATAAATCTTTTTAAATAATTATTAATTTTTTAATAAATATAGTAAAATACTTTTATTGAAGAAAACTAAATTTTGCTACGAGGAGATAATCATTATGAAATTAATTTTTAAAGAAAAAGAAGTTAATACAGTTGATGAGTATTTTTCCGCTTTAAGTGAGAATTACGCTAATGAGACTATTATTGCTACTAATAAAATAAGAAAAGAAGTTCTTAAATGTATAGAAGAAGAAAAAGTTCCAAGCATCATTGATGAAGCTACTTTGTTATATACTCATGCTGCCTTATTAATAGCAGTTAGTGATAATAGTGAATTATATGTAAAAGCAGTAGCAATGCTCGAAACATTAATTGAAAAAAATAATGATCCACGAGCGCTAAATGAATTAGCTATTTGTTATGTACTTGGTAGAGGTGTAAAGCAAGATAAAGATAAAGCTTTTTGCTTGTATGAAAAGGCTGCTAAGAAAGGACATGCAGTGGCGCAATGTTCTTTAGGTTTATTATATGCTTTTGGTAAAATAAGAGATAAAGCTAAAGCATTTTACTGGTATAAGAAATCCGCTAAAAACGGTTATGCTTTTGCAATGAATTATTTAGGTAATTGTTACTTATATGGAATAGGTGTTAATAAAAGTAATGAAGAAGCTTTATATTGGTATAAGAAATCTGCTCGACAAGGTAATAATATTGCCCAATATAATTTAGGAAGATGTTACTTAATGGACGAAATAGTTAAACAAGATTATAAAAAAGCTTTCAATTTATTTAAGAAATCCGCTGCAAAATATAATACTGAAGCAATGTTTTCTTTAGGATGCCTATATTTTGAAGGAAAAGGTATTAGAAAGAATGTAAAAAAAGCAATTGATTTATGGGAACAAACTGCTAAATTTAATCATAAAGGAGCGCTATATTATTTAGGTATTGTTTATTATGAAGGTAAATATGTAAAACGAGATTTAGAACTAGCAAAATCAAATTTAAAAAAAGCATCTGAGCAAGGTATAGAAGAAGCAACTCAACTGTTAGATGTAATAAAAAAAGAAGAGAATACCCAAAAATAAAACGTATAAATAATATAGTAAATATTGGAGTACAGATTGACACATTGTCTCTTACTAACTAAAATAGTATCATATGATACTATTTTTTGTGTTTTGCATTTAAAATATTGGTTATGAGGTGGAAAAATGAATAAAAAAGAATATTGTCCAAATTGTAATAAGTTTGCCGACACTAGGATAACTGAAAAGTATGAGACATTAAATGTACGTGGGCAAGAAATAACTTTAAAAGTTAAAATGCGCGTTTGTAAAGAATGTGGTAAGCCGCTTGTAGACGACGAACTAGATGACGAAACTTTAAAAATGTTTTATGACGAATATAGAAGATTAAATAATCTTTTATTTCCAGAAGAAATTAAAAAAATCAGAGAAAAATATAATATGTCACAAACTGAATTTGCTAAATTACTTGGTATGGGAGAAAAAACAATCGCACGTTATGAAAATGGCGCTATCCAAGAAAGAGTGCACGATAATTTAATAAGAGTTGTAAACAATTCTAACGTTTTTGCTGATTTAATTGAAAGAAATTCTAATTATATAGAATCAAATAAAAATACAAGTGATATATCTAAAATGCATTTTGCGTTAAAGTCAGAAGACTATCAAAAAAGTACTAACTTTGAAATTAAAAAAGAAAAATCTTTAGGAGAAAAAAGAAATGCAAAGACAAAATTATTCGCTTAAATTAATTTATCATGAAGTTAAGCATATTAAATTTGATGTAATAAGTAATAAAATGTCTATTGGTGAAATACCATTTTCTTTTACATCAATTATGAAAAAAAAGAATGATGATGAGATTTCTATTGATTTAGTCGCGGATATTCATTCTGACAACTATCCAATCGCATTATCTTTAGATTTAAATGGTGTGTTTTATTTAAAAAATTGGGAATCTTTAAATATGAACAAAGATATTGAATTAAAACTTGTACAAATTCTTTTCCCATATTTAAGAGCAATCATTACTAATGTAACTGCACTTACTGACACCACTACAATAACTTTACCAATCATAAATGTTTTGAATTTACTTGAAGAACAAAGTAATTAATTAAAATATTATTTTAATTTAGTAATTAATGTGCTAAGATATGTGCGTAAGAAAATTACGTTGAAAAGAAATAGTAGTTAGCCACTCTTTTATTAGGGAGGAGCAACAAAGTGAAAATGCTCTTAAAAGATACTAATGAATTCACCTTGGAGTAATCGTTGGTCGCGTTAAGACTTTAATTAAGTGCATACTATGTATGAATTAGGATGGTACCACGGCTAATAGTCGTTCCTTGTTAGGAACGATTTTTTTATATTTTAGGAGGAACAAAATGGAAGACTTAGAATTAAATAAACTTCATGAAGAAGCACTAAAAGCAATTGATGAAATTGATTCATTAGAAAAAGTTAACACTGTCCGTAATGATTATTTATCAAAGAAATCTAAATTTATGGGCTTAATGTCTAAAATGAAAGATTTATCAATTGAAGGAAAGAAATCTTTTGGTGAAGCAATTAACAAAGCTAAAAATGAAATTACAACTAAACTAGAAGAAAAAAGAGTAGCTTTAGAAGAAAAAGCCTTAAATGAAAAATTAAAAAGAGAAGAAATAGATATCACATTACCTTCCGTAAGTTATGAAGCAGGCGGCAAGAATCCTTTCTTTATCATTCAAGATGAAATGATTGATATCTTTATTGGCATGGGATATGAAATTGCAGAAGGACCAGAAGTAGAATTAGATCACTTCAACTTTGAATTATTAAATATTCCTCGTGATCATCCTGCTCGTGATATGCAAGATACATTCTATATTGATGAAAATACTTTAATGCGTACACATACTTCTCCAGTCCAAGCACGTGTAATGCAAGAAAAGAAAGGACAACCAATTAAAATTATTTGTCCTGGTAAAGTATATCGTCGTGATGATGATGACGCTACGCACTCCCATCAATTTGGTCAAATTGAAGGCTTAGTAGTGGATAAAAATATTAACTTAGGTAACTTAAAAGCAACATTAGAGTTATTTATTAAAAAGATGTATGGTGAAAAACGTGAAATTAGATTACGTTCTTCTTACTTTCCATTTACGGAACCATCCGTGGAAGTAGATGTTTCTTGTGATTGTGGTGGTAAAGGCAATTGCTCTAAATGCCATGGCACCGGTTGGATTGAAATTCTTGGTGGCGGTATGGTTCACCCTAATGTCCTTAGCATGTCAGGATACGATCCAAAAGAATATCAAGGTTTTGCTTTTGGTATTGGTATTGAACGTGTCGCTATGCTTAGATATGGCGTTGATGATATCAGAAGATTTTATCAAAATGATATAAGATTCTTAAATCAATTTAAAAGAAAGTAGGTTAAAAATATGAAAGTTAGTTTAAAGTGGTTAAAAAATTATATTGACTTAGAAGATTTAACTCCTGAAGAAATAGCAAATAAACTTACCTTCGCTGGTATTGAAGTAGAAGAATATTATGATTTAGCCAAAGCATCTAATTTAGTTATTGGTGAAATTATTAAATGTGAAAAACATCCTGAATCTGACCACTTACATATTCTAAGTGTTGATGAAGGAAGTAAATTTGGTGTTAATCAAATCGTATGTGGCGCACCAAATGCAAGAGTGGGTTTAAAAGTTATCGTTGCTCGTGTTGGTGCAGTTTTACCTAAAATTACAATTGCAAAATCAGTAATACGTGGCGTTGAATCTAATGGAATGTGTTGTTCTTTAGTCGAACTTGGCGTAGATCAAAAATATTTATCTGAAGCTCAAGTTAATGGTATTGAAGAATTACCAAGTGATGCCGTCGTAGGAGAAGAAAATGTTTTAGGATATTTAGGATTAGATGATACAATCTTAGATTTAAAATTATTAGCTAATCGTAGTGATTGTTTATCAATTCTTAATGTAGCTCGTGAATTAGGTGCAGAATTTGAAAGAGATATAGTTATTCCTAATATTAAGCCATTAAATACATTACCTTCAGATTTTGTTGTTAGTTCAAATACAGACAATTGTAAACAATTCTCTATTCGTGAAATTAAAGGTGTCACAATTAAAGAATCACCTAAATGGTTAAAAGAACGTTTAATGGCATCTGGCATTCGATCCATTAATAATATTGTTGATATTGGTAACTATGTTATGTTATTAACTGGTCAACCATTGCATATGTATGATGAAGACAAATTAACATCACATAGTTTAGTAGTACGTGATGATATTGAAACAAGTTTCTTTGCTTTAGATGAAAAAGAATATGAAGTTATTAAAGGTGACATTGTTGTTAATAATGATGGCAAAGCAAGTTGCTTAGGTGGCGTTATGGGTTCCATTGCGGTAACAGTTGATGAAAATACCAAAAATATCGTTATTGAATCTGCGAACTTTGATGCAAAAACTATTCGTCATACTTCGACAAGATTAAATTTAATTAGTGAATCATCACAACGCTTTGTCAAAGGTATTAATAAAGATCAATATGAGTTCGTTCTTGATTTAGCGGCTAATATGCTTATCGATTTAGCGGACGCTAAAGAAGTACATGATATTGTAAGTTATGATAAGTATGACCATACACCTACAGTTATTGAAAGTTCATGTGATGCTATTAATGGACGCTTAGGTAGTAACTTTGATAATGAATTAATTATTGAAACATTACGTCGTGTTAATATTGATATTGATTCAAATGATGGTAATCATTTCTTAGCAACTATTCCTAATTATCGTATTGATATTAAACTTGATGCTGATTTAAGCGAAGAAGTAATTCGTTTGTTAGGATTTGATAAAGTAGAATCTACATTACCAAAACAAAAAACAACTGTTGGAGGACTAAAACCTCGTCAATTACGTAAACGCCAAATCCGTGACTTATTAACTAATAATGGTTTCTATGAAACTTTAAATTACACTTTAATTAGTGAAAAACTTAATACTTATTTTGCTACTTTAAATAATAATGAATGTTATACTTTACTTCATCCAATGACTGATGATCATAAGATAGTAAGAAGAGTATTACTTCCATCTTTACTTCAAACATTATCTTATAACTTAGCTAGACAAGCTAAAAATATCAAGATGTTTGAATTAAGCGATGTTTATACGAAAGCAGGAGTTGAATCACATCTTGGTGTTATTATGTGTGGTGAAGATGAATATCAACATTTATTACATAAAGTACCTTATGGATTTGCTCATATCAAAGGTGTATTTGAAGCTATTATGAGTTTACTTGGTATTGAACCAATGCGTTATAAAATCCAAAGAATAAGTAGTGATGTAAAAGAATTCCATCCAGGACGTTCAGCGGAAATACTTATTGGCAAAGAACGTGTCGCAGTATTAGGTGAAGCCCATCCTAATTTAGTTAAAGATTTTGATTTAGGTAAAAATCGTGTCATTATGATGGAAATGAATTTAGATAAATTCATTGATATGCGTGTAAGTCCAATCAAGGTATTACCTCCATCTCGTTATCAAACAGTAGAACGTGACTTGGCTTTAGTGGTATCTAAAGATGTACCCGCTAGCGAAATAATTCGTGTTATTCGTCAATCAGGACATAACTATGTTAAGAATGTTGATATATTCGATGTTTATGAAGGTGAACACGTTGAACAAGGTTACATCTCTTTAGCTCTTAAGATTACTTATGAAGATCAAACCAAGAGCTTTACAAGTGAAGAAATTGCTAATATTGAAAAAGGCATTATTGAAGCTTTAAATACTAAACTTAAAGCAACATTAAGAGGTTAATATGAAAGTAACGGTTTTAGACATTAAAAATGCTAAAGCACCTTTAGAACTTGAAGAAACTTTACATTTTCCAAAAAGTAGTTATGAAAATGTTGCGACTCTTAACGAAATAAAAGATGTTAGAGTAAAAGCTAAATGTTCTAATTATGGAGATATCATTGAAATTAAACTTGAGATACATGCTCCATTAGTGCTTCAATGCTCTTATACTTTAGAAGATGTTGATTATGACGTTGATACAGATGAAACACTTGAGTTTTCAGAAGATCCATTAGATGAAGAAATTTTAGAAATCACAGGCAACACAATCAATATTGATGACTATGTTTTAGGAATAATTATTGGTAATATTCCTTTAAAAGTGGTAAAGCAAGGCGCAAAACTTCCAAATATTAAAGGTGTAAAAGTATGGTCAGAAGATGAATTTGAAGAAAATCATAAAAATCAACTCGATCCACGCTTAAAAGCACTTGATGATTGGGAAGACGATTAATCATTGACTGAACAATTATAAAAAAACATAAAAGCACTAAAAACAGCCGATTAAATGGCTGTTTTTTTGTGCTTTCTTAGAAAATTAAAAATTAATTTAACGTTAAAAAACAAGAAAACACTTTACAATTATTAATAAAATTAATATAATTGTGGTAGAAAGTGGGAGAAAGTGTATGTTTTTTGGTAGCTATCAACATACCTTAGATGCTAAGGGGCGAATGATGATTCCATCCAAGTTGCGTGAGCAAGTCGGAAAAAAAGTTTTCATCATGCGTGGTTATGACCGCTGTATTAGCATCTATAAGGAAGAAGATTTTATCAAAAGAATGGAAGAAGCAACTAAACTCGCTTTCAATAAAAGTGATCCACGTAAAGTTGTACGTGTAGAATCACAAAGTGTTGTGGAATTAGAAATTGATGAAGCAGGAAGAATATTACTTCCAAAAAGAACATTAGACCAATATAAGATTGGTCGTAAGGTTATGATTGTTGGCGTAATTGATCACTTTGAAGTTTGGGACTTAGATTCATGGGAACAATACTTAAAAGAAGCTGATGATTCTTATGAAGATATGTCTGATAACCTTGAAGAAGGAAATGATAAGTAATGGAACTTCATATTCCTGTCATGCTTAACGAAGTTATTTCCGGCTTAAACATTAAAAACGATGGTACATATGTTGATTGCACATTAGGTCGTGCTGGACATTCTAGTGAAATATTAAAAAGAATACCTAATGGACGCTTAATTGCTTTTGATCAAGATATAAAGGCCATTGAAGAATCAAACCAATTTCTAAAAACAATAAGTAACAACTACACCTTAATTCATGATAACTTTGTTAACTTAAGAAAACATTTAGATGAGTTAAATATTTCTAAAGTTGATGGTATCTTAATGGATTTAGGTGTTTCATCACCTCAGTTTGATGATGGTGAAAGAGGATTTTCTTATCGATACGATGCAAGATTAGATATGCGTATGGATCAAGATGCAACTCTTGATGCTCATTACATCGTTAATAATTACGATTTAAAAGATTTAGTACGTATATTTAAAGACTATGGAGAAGAAAATTATGCTTATCCAATTGCCCGTAATATCGTTATGAAAAGAAGTATCAAATCAATTGATACAACATTCGAATTAGTGGATATTATTAAAAGTTCACTTCCCAAAAAAGAATTAGCGAAAAAAGGTCATCCCGCTAAACAAGTATTTCAAGCATTACGTATTGAAACTAATCACGAATTAGATTACTTAACTAATGTCTTAAGTGATGCTTTAAATTCCTTAAAAGTTGGAGGAAGACTTGCTATTATTACTTTCCATTCTTTAGAAGATCGTATTGTTAAAAAAGCTTTTAAAGAAGTAAGTGAAGTAGAAGGTAATAGACATGCGCCAGTTTTACTTCCAAGTGAAGAAAAAAAGCCAAACTACCGCCTTGTTAATCGCCAAGTTATAACGGCAAGTGAAGAAGAACTTGAATATAATCCACGTTCAAAAAGTGCAAAATTAAGAATTATAGAAAGGATAGATGAAAATGATGAAAGATAAGTTAACTAAATCGAATGATTCACGCTTTGACCGTTTGTGTAATCGATTAAGATCTTTTGGCATCTGTTTATTTGTTGTTTCAGCTATTTCATTTCTTCCTATAAACCATAAATTACAAGTCGATAACGAAGTAATGGCTATTGAAATTGGTTCGTTAAAAGAAGAAGAAACAGATTCATCAATTGAAACAGTGTTAAAAAAGATTAAAATTAATATTAATTACATTACCAAAAAATTATTTAAGTAACGCTTCCTTATTAAGAAGCGTTTTTTTTATGCTCAAAAATATAAATATAATTTAAAAACCATTCATATCATTTAATGGTGATTAATATGATTCCAGGTGTTTCAATCAAAAAGATACGATTCATTCAAATATTATCAATAGTATCTTTAGTTTTAGTAGGTTCTAAATTAAGTTATGAAACAATAATACGTAATAACTACTTATCAACAAAAGCGCAAGATTTATGGGAAAGAAGTTTTCCGCTTTCTGCACCTCGCGGTATCATTTATGATCGTAATAATAATGCTTTAGCGTTAAATAATCCAACTTATTCAGTTGCGGTTATTCCTTTTCAAGTGGAAGATAAAGAAGAAACAGCAAAAAAGATTGCAAAAATTATTAATGGAAATGAAAATATAATTTTAGAAAAAATATCTAAAAAAGCTTCTATAGTGCGTTTACATCCAGAAGGAAGAAGAATAAGTATTGAAGAAGCAAATGCCATTAATGAATTAAATTTAAAAGGTGTCTACTTAATTAATGATAATGAAAGATATTATCCATATGGCGAATCCATGGCCTCATTATTAGGTTTTGTTGGTATAGATAATCAGGGTTTAGCGGGTGTAGAAAGTTATTATGATTATTACTTAAAAGGAGTCGATGGAAGTTTAAATTATTTAATGGACGCTAAAGGAGGATTATTCGAAAATAAATCTTCACGTTTAGTTGCGCCTTTAGATGGACTTAATTTAAATCTTACTATTAATATTGATATACAAAATATTATTGAACGTGAAATGAAAAATGCTTGGATTAAATATTCTCCAAAAGAAATTATTGCCTTAGCAATGGATCCTAATAATGGCGAAATATTAGCAATTGGTAATCGTCCAACTTATGATAATAATAATTATTCTGATTATAACCCGGAAATTTATAATCGTACTTTAGCGGTTTTCTCCTCTTTTGAGCCTGGTTCAACTTTTAAAGCCATAACTTTTGCAAGTGCCTTAGATGCTGGAGTAATAGATATGGATAAAGATTATTATTATGATAAGGGTTATGAAATAGTTGGAGGAGCAAGAATTAAATCTTGGAAAAAAGGCGGACATGGTTTACAAACATTTTTAGAAGTATTACAAAATTCTTCTAACCCAGGATTTGTAGAAATAGCTCGTCGAATGGGAAAAGATCAATTATATGGTTATTATAAAGATTTTGGAGTAGGTGAAAAAACTGGTGTGGATATTTCAGGAGAATCAAAAGGCATCATGTTTAATTATGATAAATATGGAGTCTTAGAACAGGCCACTAGCGCATTTGGTCAAGGAGTATCAGTAACCGCTATTCAATTAGCTAGTATGTTTTCCGCTACAATTAATGGAGGATATTTATATACTCCGCATATTGCTAAATCGATATCATCCGGATTTTCTAATGAAATTGTTTATACTTTTCCTAATGAGCCAAAAAGACAAGTAATAAAAAAAGAAACTAGTGATTTAATGCGGAGAGCTTTAGAATGCGTCGTGGCTTTAGGGTCTGGTAAAAAAGCGTATTTAGATGGGTATCGCGTTGGAGGAAAAACTGGTACTGCTCAAATTGCCGAAAATGGCGTTTATCAAAAAGGAAGATATGTACTTTCTTTTATTGCTAGTGCGCCTATGGATGATCCCAAAGTAGTTGTTTATTTTGCTATGCGAGAACCACATAACACTATTCAATATGGGGGAACAACAATTGGTCCAATTATTCAAACTATTTTAGCGGAAACTTTACCAATTTTAAAAGTTAGCAAAAGAGAATCACCAATTGAACGCACTTATACCTGGATGGATGTTAAATCGTATGTTGTTGATAATTACATAGGAAAAAGTAAGAAAGAAGTAAAATCAAAATATTTTAAATTTGTTTATTTTGGTGAAGGAAATAAAGTAATTGATCAAGAACCTAAGTCAGGAGAACACCTTAAAGAAGGTTCAACCATTATGATTTTATTAGGAGATTAGCGTATGAAAATTAAACATGCTTTAGCGTTTTTTAATATATTAAGTGATGATGAAAGAAGAGCAAGAAATTTAGTTATTGATTCAAGAAAAATGAAACCAAATTCTATTTTCATTGCTATTGATAAAGGAATTAATTATATTAATAAACTAAAAATAAAACCATTAATAATTTTATCAAATGTCGATTTGCCTGATGTTTATTATGTTCCCAATTTAAAAGAACAATTAGGCTATTTTGCTAATTTCTTTTATAAAATTAAATCAAATAAGCCACATTTAATCGGTATTATTGGCACAAATGGAAAAACAAGTGTAGCGACAATTTTACATAATTTGTTACCTAAATCGATGGTAGTTACAACTTTAAAAAATATTAAAGATTCTTTTATAAGTGTGAATACTACCCCGAATGCGATTGAACTTGCTAATGATATTGTTCTAGCAAGAAAAAGAAAAAAGCATTTTTTAATCTTAGAAGTATCATCGATTGGTATAAAAGAAGGACGAGTAAATGGATTTGATTTTGATTATTTGATTTTTACTAATTTAACTAGCGACCATCTTGATTATCATAAAACTTTAAAAGATTATCAAGATACAAAACTAAATTTTATTAATAATTCACGAGCTTTATTAGTGGCTAATTATTTAGATAAATTTGGAAAAGAATTATGCGATAAAAGAAGTAATACCATTAGTTATTCTTTAAGTGAAGAACAAATAATTACTAGTAATATTAATAAAACAGTTTTTAAATTTAATGAACAAATAATTGAAACAAATTTAATTGGAAGATTTAATATTTTAAATTTAGTGGCGGTCTTAACTTTATTAAATGCAATAGGAAAAAAAATTGATTTAAGCAAAATAAGGAAATGTGAAACAGTAAAAGGAAGAATGGATGTAATTCATCTATCTCCTAATATTATTATTGATTATGCTCATACAAGCGTGGCGATGTTAAAAGCGATCAAAGAAATTAAAAGAATGACAAAAGGAAAACTGTTTTTAATCTTTGGAGCAGGTGGCGAAAGAGATAAATCAAAACGCCAAGAATATGGAAATATTGCTTTAAAATATGCCGATTATATCATTTTAACTAATGACAATCCTCGTAATGAAGATCCTTATCAAATCATTAATGACATTATGGGCGAAAACAAAGATAAATTCCAAGTATGTATTTCTAGAAGCCTGGCAATTGAAAAAGGCATCAAGCTATTAACTAAAGATGATTCCTTATTAATACTTGGTAAAGGACATGAAGATTATCAATTAGTGGAAAATCTTAAAATACCATATTCAGATTATAAGGAGGTTAAAAAATGGCTATAAATATTGAAATATTACTCCGATTCTTTCTTTCGTTTATCATTAGTTCTTTAACGTCAATGATGATTATTCGTTTTATTATTAAAAGCGAAAAGAAGAAACATCTAGGTCAAGCAATTCGAGAAGACATTGTTATGACTCATCAAAAAAAGCAAGGAACACCCACTATGGGAGGGCTAGGAGTAGTGGGTGGCGCAATAGTTGGTACTTTAATTAATTATCAATATTTATCTTATAAAATATTAATTGCTTTAGCGTTAATTATTAGTTTCTGTCTCATTGGATTTATTGATGATTATAAAAAGATTAAATATAAAGACGCTAAAGGACTTAGTGCTTCTTTACGTTTTTCTTTAGAAGTAATTTTAAGCATCATTGCTTTAATTTTATTAAATTATGATGATAAAACAATGTGGATTTTACATTTAGCTAATAATTATATTTATTTAGGGCCATTATTTGTAGTTTTAATTATTTTTATGATTGTAGGCGCCACAAATGCCGTTAATATGACTGATGGTCTTGATGGTTTAGCGGGCGGTTTATTAATACTTGCTTATTTACCATTTTTATTAGTTGCTTTAAAAACTAAAGAATATGGCATTGCCTTTTTAATAACTAGTTTTATTGGTGGTAATGTTGGCTTTCTTAAATATAACGGACATCCGGCGCAAATATTTATGGGTGATGCCGGGAGTTTGGCTAATGGTTGCTTCATTGCTTTAATTGCTTTTATGCTTAATTCTGAATACTTACTTGTTATTAGTGGTCTTGTTTTTATTATTGAAACTTTATCGGTAATTATTCAAGTTGCTTATTATAAATTAACCAAAAAGCGTGTGTTTAAAATGGCACCATTACATCATCATTTTGAATTATGTGGTTTAAAAGAATATCAAGTCGTTAATATGTTTTATCTAGTAGGCTTTATCATGAGCTTTATTGCCATGATCGTGGGTGATTTATTATGAAAAAATGTTTGATTTTAGGATTTAAAAAAAGTGGTCAAGCTGCTTATAAAGTATTAAAAGATAATTATGATATTTATGTAATAGAAGATAATTTAGAATTACCAAAAAATATAAAAAAAATTGATGAAAATTATTTAAAAAATAATTTACCTTTATTTGATTTAACAATTATTAGTCCAGGCTTTGATAAATCAAAAGAAATATATTCATTAATTAAAGTAATGTCTCGCGAAATAATTTCCGAAATTGAATTAGGATATCGTTTATTAAAAGATAAAAACATTAAGATAATTGCCGTGACTGGGTCAAACGGAAAAACAACGACTGTTAGTTTAATTGATAAAATGCTTAAATCCATTCATATTAATACTTATTTATTAGGTAATATTGGTGAGCCGTTATGTGAGCATGTTCAAGAAATTAAAAATAATTCAGTTGTAATTTTAGAATTATCTTCTTTTCAATTAGAAGATATTAAGGATTTTAAAAGTGATGTTAATGTAATAACGAATATTTCCCCGAATCATTTAGATAAAGTAAGTAGTTATGAATATTATATTGCTTCTAAAAAAAGATTATTACTTAATAATCAAGTATTAATTAGTGACAATGATAAATATTTTAAAGAATATGAAGTTATTAATATTTATGATAATGATTTAATTTGTTTAAAAGAAGATAAAATTATTTATCAAGACCAGATTCTAATTAAAAGAAGTGACTTACCTAATTATCCTAATTTTTATTTAGTTAATGTTACATTCGCCTTACTTGCTATTTATCCATTATTTGGTTATCACCAAGAATTTATTAAAGTTATTAAAAACTTTAAAAATCTTCCATATCGCGAGGCAATAAGTAAAGTTAATGGCTTTTATATAATGAATGATTCTAAATCAACATCAACTGGGGCATTAATTGAAGCTTTAAAAAATTTTCAAAATACTAAAAGACATATTATCATTGGTGGAATTTATAAAAGTAATGATTTTGATAAAGTAAAGTTTTTAAGTAGTGATGAAATTTATATTTATGGCATTAATAAAAAACAAATTAAAGATATTATAAAAAAAGGAAAAGTATTTGATAATTTATTAGAAGTCATTTTAGAAATTAAAAAAGATATTCAAAAAGAAGAAGCAATAATATTTTCTCCGGCTTGTTCATCATTTGATCAATTTAAAAACTATTTTGAACGTGGTAAATATTTTGATGACTTAATAAAGGAGTATTTTTATGACACAAAATAAGAAATTATCATTAAGCATTACAATTTTAACTTTTGTTTTAGTAGCGTTTGGTATATTTATGGTTTATAGTGCCTCAAATATTTGGGCAGAAGCAAAATTTAATGATCCATATTATTACTTAAAAAGACAATCATTATTTGCTTTATTAGGAGCAATTGGATTTTTTGTTACCACTAAAATATCAAGTGATTTTTTATATAAACATGCCGAAAAAATTATCCTTGCTTCCTTAATATTATTAGGATTAGTTTTAATACCAGGATTAGGAATTAGTAGAAATGGTTCACGTTCTTGGTTTGGAATTGGTCCGTTTGCTTTACAACCATCGGAATTATTTAAAATTGCGATTGTTATTTATGCTTCTAAATATATTAGTAATAATTTTGACGCGACAAAAAAATTAAAAGGATTTTGGTTATTATTAATTGTCATGGTTATTGGCTTTGTTTTAATTATGCTTCAACCAGACTTTGGTACCGCAGTTGTCATTTTATCAAGTTTAGTAATAATGATGTTTACAACACGTTTACCAATGAAATATTTCTTTATATTAGGAGGATTAGGAGTAGCTCTAATTGTAGGATTAATTGTTATTGCACCATATCGATTTGACCGCATTAAATCATTTATTGATCCATGGAGTGATCCATTAGGAAGCGGATTTCAAATTATTCAAAGTTTATACGCAATTGGGCCAGGAGCGTTACTTGGAAATGGGTTACTTAACTCTTATCAAAAACATTTCTATTTGCCAGAACCTCAAACAGATTTTATTTATTCAATTATTGTTGAAGAGTTTGGTTTAATTGGAGGTATTATTGTTTTAATACTTTTTGGTTTGTTATTTGTATTAGGCTTTAAATTAGCGATGAAACAAGAAAAAGAATTTAATGCTTTAATGATTACGGGCTTATTAGGCTTAATTATGGTTCAAGTTATCATTAATTTAGGAGTAGTGGTTTCTTTAATTCCGGTTACTGGAATTACTTTACCATTAATTAGTTATGGTGGTTCATCATTATCAGTATGCTTATGTTCATTAGGATTAATTGTTTCTAGAAAGTAGGTGGATTTATGCATCTTTTATTTTTAGCCTCTGGAAGTGGAGGACATGTTTATCCTTGTTTATCGTTAATTAAAAAAGCACAATCTAATCATCAAATAACTTATTTAACAATAAAAAATGGTTTTGAAGAAAAAGTAATTGATAATTTAAAAAATATTAATATTTTATCAATTGATGTTCCTAATCAATTAAAAAAATATCTTAAAAAACCATCGAACTTTTTTAAATTAAAGAATGCATTAAAAAGTATTAAGAATAATCTAAAAAACATTGATGCAATCATTGCTTTTGGTGGATTTGTTACCTTTATTGGTTTATTAATTAGTTTAAAACTAAAAAAGCCATTATATATTCATGAACAAAATAGCGTGATTGGTGACGCAAATATGTTAGGACAGTTTTTTGCTAAAAAAATTTTTACCTCTATGGATAAAACTAAACATATTTTATTTCCTAAGAAAACTTATAATTTTGGTAATCCAAGAATGGATGAAATAAGTAACATTTCTTATCACTATCAAAATAATAAATCATATAATGTTTTATTTTTTGCAGGTAGTTTATCTAGTTCTTCACTAAATAAAATGATTGAAGAAGTTATAAAAAAGGAAATGAACAATAATATTCATTTATTCGTTATCAGTGGTAACAAAAATTATGAAACTTTAAAAAAATTTGAAAATAAGCATGTAACTATTATTAAATACGAAAAAAACATGATTAAACTTATGCAAAAAATGGACTTTATTATTATGCGTGCGGGAGCAACTTCAATTAGTGAAATAATTAGTTTAAATAAGCTAAGTTTATTAATACCTTCACCAAATGTAAAACATAATCATCAATATTTAAATGCTAAATATTTATTTGATAAAAAAGCCGCATTTATGATTGAAGAAAAAGATGTTAGTAGTGATGAAATAATTATGCTAATTGAGGAAGTTAAAAATAATTTAGAACTACAAATTGAAATGAAAACTAATTTAAATAAATTAAAGAAAGGAAATGTTTCTGAAAACATTTTATTAGCAATTGAAAATGGATAATTATAAATTAACCAAAAACTTCTTAACAAAAGATATATCAAGTATAAAAATAGGTGGCGTTATCCCTTATTTTTATGATGTTTATAATAAAACCGGATTAAAAGAAGTATTTAAAATAATTAAAGAAAATCGATATACTTATTATGTGATTGGTGGCGCAACGAAAATATTATTTCCAGATTATTTTTTTCGTGATGCTTTGCTTCGCATTTCTAATGATTATATTAAATTAAAAAAAGATGAAGTAACGATAGGAGCAGGCACAAAATTAAAAAAATTAGCAAGTTTTATGATTAATAACGGATATGATGGTTTTAGTGGTTTACTTTCAATACCCGGTAATATTAGTGGCGCAATTGTTAATAATGCTGGGGCATTTGGTGATGAAATATCTAAGTACTTAATAAGTGTGACTTGTTTTTATGAAGGTAAATTTATTGAATTAACAAGAAATGATATGACTTTTTCTTACCGTAAATCCTCTTTTAAAGATACAAAATATATTGTTTATGAAGCAAAATTTAAATGTGTAAAAGGTAATTTAAATCTAATTAGAAATAGAGCGTTAGAAAACACAAAATCACGAGTAAATGCACAACCACAAAACGTTTTAACTTTAGGTTCAACATTCAAAAATATGCTTGAAAGAAGCATTGCAAAAGATTTGGATAGTTTATATGTCAAAGGACTTAATGTAGATGGCATTAGTGTATCAAATAAACACGCTAATTTTATTGTCAATACACAAAATGCAAGTCAAAAAAACTTTCTTAATATACTTGTTATATTAAGAAGTCTTGTTTATAATAAATTTAAGTATATACCTGATAGCGAGGTAATTATACTTAGGTGGTGAATAAAGAATGAGTGAATATGAAGATGATGTTGTTTTGACTGATATTTCAAAAATCAGTGAAGAAATCAAACTTCAGTCAAAAAAAAATCATAGCAAGATTATTCTTCGTTCTTTTTTTTCGATTGCTATTGTTAGTTTAATTGCTACTTATTTATTTTCACCGATTGGAAAAGTAAAAATTAATAATTTAAGCGGGAATTATTATCTTACCAAAGATGATGTTATTTCTTTATGCGGATTAAGAAAAAATGATTCTCTTCTTAAAGTAAGTGTTAAAAAAACAATGAACAAACTTAATGAATCACCTTATGTTAATCGTTCTAGTATTGATTGGCATTTAACTTATCTTAATGTCTATGTTGATGAAGTAGCGCCTATTGCCAAATTAGAAGATGGTGAGATATTACTTACCAATGGGGAAATATATTCTACATATCAAAAAAAATATAGTTCTTATACAATTAATAACTATAATGTTGATATAAATTCTTTACCTGTTTTTATTGATTATAAATCAGATACTCCATCTAAAACATTACTAAATTATTTAAAGTTCTTTGATCAAGAATTATATGGTCGTTTAGTAAAGTTAGATGAAACAATGATTATCTTAAAAGAAATACCAACTCCAGAAAAATATTTAGGTTTATATTTTGAGTTAGATACTGATTATACACTTCGTGTTCGTATTAATCATAAAATCTTAAAAGAAGCATTGCAAAATAAAGAAGCGTTTATTAGTGCTTTTAGAAGCCCAAAAGAAGAATATTATTATAATAAGGACAATGATATTTATGAAGGCGTATATTACAAAGTAGAAAATGGCAAGAAAAAAGATGATTACCGTATTGTAACATTTGAGGAGGTGGCTAGTGATGGCCAAAATAATTAATGCATTAGAAATTGGATCTACCGCGATTAAGTTAGTAGTGGGATATGAATGCGAACATGAAATAGTTGTTCTTCATGCTATAGTTAAACCACTTTCTTTAAATTGCATCAAAAATAATATTGTTAATGATGGTGATGAAGTTTGTAGCGCAATTAAAGAAGTAATTCTTGATGCTGAAAACACTTTAAAAAATGATATAGATGAAGTTACTTTAGTATTACCCGCTCGCGGACTAGAAGTATTTAAAAACACAGCAACCACTAATGTCGTTTCCCCAAATAAGTTAATTGCGGAAGTTGATATTCGTAATGTAATGACAATGTTAACAAGAGATACATATAATGAAGAGAATGCTGTTATTGATACAATTCCGATTAATTATACTTTAGATCAAGAACGTATTTTCTCTAATCCACCAATTAATGAAACATCTGGTACAATAAAGCTCAATGCTTTCATTCATACTATTCCAACATATATTAAAGAAACATATATTGGTTTAGTAGATAAAGTTGGCCTAAAAATAAGTAATATTTTAGTGGCTCCTTATGGTGTGGCACAATTATTTACTACTTATAAAAATGTATCAAATAAATATTTCTTAGTTAATGTTGGTGGTAAAACCACAACAATTACTATTATTTCTGATGGTAAGCCATATCAATCATCGTATATTGATATGGGTGGAGAAAACTTAACTCAAGAATTATCTTATCGTATGGGCATTAGTTATTCTTTAGCCAATGAACTAAAACTTAAATACGGCTTAGATGATTTTAAATGTAATTTTAAGCCAAGTATTTGTCATAGTGAGCAAGATAAGAATGTTGAATTTACAGTTAATGATTTAAGACTTGTAACAGAAGAATATCTTAACACTCTTTTAAAAGATATTAATCGCGCAATCAAGACTTTAATGGGTGGAGATGTTGAATTAGAACAATGGCCATTAGTCTTTGTTGGTGGTGGAACACAACTTATTGGATTTAAAGAATTTGTAAATGATAAATATAATTCTCGAGGCGTTATTTTCCCTAGTGTTAAATCATTAGGCGCTCGTAATCAAATATTTATTAATTGTTTAGGTGCTATTAAAACTTCTTGTGGTTTATTTGAATTTATCGGTGAAGAAAAAGAAGAAATACCACAAGTGCAACCATTAACAAGAGAAAAACATAAAACACAAAAATATTCAGAAACCGATGATAATTTATAGGAGGAACAAAAATGGATAGTATCGATAATTTTGAACCAATAGCAAAAATTGTAATTATAGGTGTAGGTGGCGCAGGAAGTAATGCCGTTAATCGTATGATTGATGAAAAGATTTCTTGTGTACAATTTTATGTTGCCAATACTGATAAACAAGCTTTAATGTCTTCAAAAGCAGAAAATAGAATTGTATTAGGTAGTGAATTAACCAAGGGTTTAGGTGCTGGTGGTGAACCTGATGTTGGACGTGCCGCTGCGGAAGCATCAAAAGAAGATATTCGTAATATTGTAAGGGGCGCTGATATGGTCTTTATCGCTGCTGGTATGGGTGGTGGAACTGGTACTGGTGCCGCTCCAGTAATTGCAAGCGTAGCTAAAGAAGAAGGCGCGTTAACAATTGCTATTGTTACTCGTCCATTCACATTTGAAGGTAAAAGACGTATTGCTAATTCCATCGAAGGACTTAATAATTTAAAAGAACAAGTTGATAGTATCATTGTTGTTTCTAATGATAAATTATTAATGATGAACGGACAATGTAGTGTCCAAAATGCTTTTGCGGAAGCCGATAAAGTTTTAGCGCAATCTGTAAAAACCGTTACTGATTTAATTTTAATGCCATCAGTTATCAATCTTGATTTTGCTGATGTTCGTAATACATTAAAAAATTCAGGAATTTCTTTAATTGGATTCGGACAAGGAGAAGGAGCAAATAAAGCTCTTGATGCAGCATCTGGCGCAATGGCATCTCCATTACTTGAAACATCAATTAATGGTGCAAGAAAAGCTATTGTCTCGGTTACTTGCGGTGGTTCTGTTTCTTTATTTGAAGCACAAGAAGCAGTTCGATCAATTAGTGACGCAACTGGTGAAGATTTAGATATTAAGTTTGGTGTTTCAA
This sequence comes from uncultured Bacilli bacterium, assembly GCA_934140155.1. Lineage (GTDB taxonomy): Bacteria > Bacillota_I > Bacilli_A > RFN20 > CAG-826 > RUG131. The sequence goes on from CAKPBC010000006.1 coordinate 83,249, forward strand.
TCAATAATCAATTGGATGATCAAATTTTAGTTAGTATCATTGCTACTGATTTTGCGGAAGAATATGATTTTACCGCTATCCCACAATTTGGAACACGCCCAACCCTTGTAAAAGAGGAGAAAAAAGAAGAGAATAATGCGTCTCAAGTAGAAAATAATGATGATGAAAGACATTCATCAGTATTATCTTCATTCTTAAAACGTAATGACTAATATTTAATAATAAATGTATCTAATAATCGTTAATTATCGTTTGGTAATTAGCGATTTTTTATGTTTATAAGAAAATCACAAATAAAATGCGCGCATTTTTGCGCGCAAAATATCAAATTTATTTCAACAAATTAAATTTCTAATTCACTTTATTCGACATTTTATTACTTATATATATTAGATAATATAGACGGTGATAAAATGAATTTCTATCTAGATTTAAGTATTATTACCCATATCTTAATGATGTTATTTGCGCTTACCTTTGTTAATGCCGTAAATGAAAGTCGTTTAAAAATCTCAGGTATATGCAAATTCATTGTTTTTGTAACCCCGACAATATTAACGTTATATTGTCCAACTTGGTTAGCAATATTACTAATGATACTTGTTCCTATGATAATGTTCATTTTATTCTTTAAGAGTCGATTTATAGTTCCTTTTATAGCTTATTTATTTAGTTATTATTATGAAGCATTTATTATGACTCTTTTATCACCAAATGTTAGATTTATTAAGTTAGTTTTAGCAGTCTTAGAAGTTGATGGTCTAATAAGTTTAATCAGTGTGCCAATATCATTTTTAGCCTTGAAACTTGTTTCAATTTTGGTAGATCAACTCTATCATTTAGGCAACTACAAGATAAAATTTATATTGCGTTTTAATGAAGAAAAAGCCTTAGTAAAAGGATATTATGATACAGGTAACACCTTAAAATATAAAGGGTTACCGGTAATATTTTTCAAACGAAGTTATTTTCCATTTTCCTTACCTGAAAATTTTGAAGAAATTCAATATGAAACTATATCAGGCCGAAGCGTTACCAAACTTTATAAAGCTAGTATTATGCTTGATGACAAAAAAGAAAGTAATGTTTATGTTGCTTTAATTGATGATTCACGCAATTTCTATGGCTGCGAATGTTTATTGAATGCCTATTTGGGAGTGTGATTATGTTTAAGAAGATTATTCGTTTTTTTAAAAAATTATTTCATATTAATGATTCCGTTTTTTATATAAACGGTTCAGAAAATCTTTTACCTCCTTTAAGCAAAGAGGAAGAAGAACAAGCTCTACAAGACTATAAGTTAGGCTCAATAGAAGCCCGCAACAAACTAATTGAGCATAATTTACGATTAGTGGTATATGTTGCTAAAAGATATGAAAATAACATGTATGAATTAGAAGATTTGATATCAATAGGAACACTCGGATTAATCAAAGCTATTTCTACTTTTAAATGTGATAAAAATATTAAATTAGCAACTTATGCTTCAAGATGTATTGATAATGAAATATTAATGTATCTAAGAAAAAAAGCGCGAATGAAAAATGAAGTGAGTTTAGATGAACCTTTAAACCGCGACAAAGAAGGAAACGAGCTTTTAATCGCTGATATATTAGCAACCGATGAAAATGAAATTAATAAAGAACTTTATGATGAAGAAACACGTATCTCTTTGCGTGAAGAAATTACTAAACTAAAGCCAAGAGAACAAGAGATATTATCACTTCGTTTCGGTTTGGATGGCAAAGAAGAATTAACGCAAAAAGAAGTCGCAGAATTCTTAGGAATTTCACAAAGTTATATATCAAGATTAGAGAAAAAAATCTTAAAAAAATTGAAAGTCGGTTTAAAATACTAGTTAAATGACACACTAATATAGAGGTGTCATAAACTTGGCTGAACATAAGGTAGTTCTAACGGGAGTGGATACAGGCAAGTTAGTGGCTTTATCACCGAGCAAAACAAGAGAACTTTTGATTAGTTATCGTAATGGTGATAGCTCAAAAAAAGAAGAATTAATTATGGGGAATTTAAAACTAGTTTTATCACTAGTCAATAAATTTTCTAAACGTGTTGATAACATGGATGACGTATTTCAAATTGGAGTAATTGGTTTGATGAAAGCAATTGATAATTTTGACTTAACGCAAGAAGTTAAATTTTCAACTTATGCTGTCCCAATGATTTTAGGAGAAATTAAGCGTTATCTACGAGATAATTCTTTTTTACGCGTATCACGTCAATTAAAAGATCGAGCGTATCAGGCGATGAAAGTAAAAGAAGAGTATATTGCAAAATATCAAAAAGAACCATCAAATGAAGAAATTGCTCGTATTCTTAATCTAACTAGTTTTGAAGTCATTGAAGCTTTAGAAGCTATTAACAATGTATCTTCTCTTTCAGAACCCTTATATAATGATTTTGATGAATCATTAGAACTTTCAGATACAATTAGTGCTGACCCATTTATTAATGAAAAAATTAGTAATCATCTTTCATTAGTGGAGGGGATTAAACACTTAAGTAGTATTGAAAAGAAAATTATTAAAAAGCGATACTATGATGGCTTAACACAATTTGAAATAGCTAAAGAATTTGCTATTTCGCAAGCTCAAGTATCAAGATTAGAAAAAAATGCTTTAAGAGCACTTAAAAATTATTTTTAAAGGAAAATATGTCAATAAAAAGTATATTAAAAGAGGCGCTACTACCAAATTCTAATGATAGCGATTATTTTAAAGCGCCCAAAAAGAAAGAAGAACATTTAAAAAAATTGGCACCAATTGTTTATAATGTCACTTCATATTATGAAATTGAAAGCATCGCTAGTAATTTATTTTTAAAACAAAGCATCATTGTTAACTTATCCTCGCTAGCGTTAAAAGATAAATATCGTGTTATTGATTTCTTGTCTGGTGTAATTTATTCGCTTAATGGTACAAGAACAAAATTAGAAGATAATATCTACTTATTTGCGATATCAGATTAGGAAAAACTTGACAATTGAATATTATTATTTAATAATATTTACGTAAATCGATGAAAAAGACACGTGTTTTAATGTTAACTTATTAGCGAGATGACGATTGGTGCAAGGTCATTTAAGATTATTTAAAACATATCACTTTGGAGAGATTATTCGATATGTAGAATAATACGTTAGTCGCGTTAAGACTTAATGAAGTGGCTTAATTTTTAAGCAATTAAGGTGGTACCGCGTTTAATGACGTCCTTATATTAGGACGTTTTTTTATATTTAAGGAGGAAAAACAATGGAAGTAAAGAAAACTTTATTAATGCCACGTACTAATTTTGAAATGCGAGGTAATTTACCAACAAAAGAACCACGTATCTTAGAAAATTGGTCAAGCATTGATTTATATCAAAAAATGTTAGAAAAAAATAAAGGTAAGGACGAATATATGTTACACGATGGTCCTCCATACGCAAATGGAGATATGCACTGTGGACATATGCTTAATAAGTTATTAAAAGACTTTATCGTTCGCCTTAAAACTATGGAAGGTTATTACACACCTTTTATCCCAGGATGGGATACTCATGGCTTACCAATTGAAAATGTTATTACTAAAAAAGGTATTAACCGTAAAACAACTCCACTTGCGGAATTCCGTAAGTATTGCGAAAAATATGCCCATGAACAAGTTGAAAGACAAATGGCACAAATCAAACGTTTAGGTGTTATGGGTGATTTTGATCATCGTTATATGACTTTAACGCATGATTATGAAGCTAAACAACTTGAAGTATTTAAAGATATGGCTTTAAAAGGTTATATTTTTAAAGGATTAAAACCAGTTTATTGGTCACCAAGTAGCGAATCCGCTCTTGCGGAAGCTGAAATTGAATATGCTGATGTTAAGTCACATGCAATTTATGTTGCTTTTAAGGTTAAAGATGGAAAAGGTTTACTTGATAATGATACAAGCTTTATCATTTGGACAACAACTCCTTGGACCATGCCTGCTAACTTAGCAATTTGTTTAAATCCTGAATTTACATATGGTGTATTTGAAACTAATAAAGGTAAATTTGTCTTTTTAAAAGAATTTGAAGAACATTTAAAAGAAGAACTAGGCTTTGAAACAATTAAATTAATCAAAGAATTTAAAGGTAAAGACTTAGAATATATTACTTGTAAACATCCTTTATATGACCGTGATTCGATTATTATTTTAGGAGATCACGTTACTAATGATGCCGGTACCGGATGTGTACATACTGCACCTGGTCATGGTGAAGATGACTTTATCGTTGGTAAGAAATATGGCTTAGAACCATTATGCCCTGTTGATTCAAAAGGATTCATGATGGAAAGTGCTGGTAAAGAACTTGAAGGAATGTTTTATGAAGACGCAAATGATAAAGTTCTTGAAATGTTAACTAATGTTGGTGCTTTATTAAAAGATTCACCAATTGTCCATAGTTATCCACATGACTGGCGTACTAAAAAGCCTTTGATTTTCCGTGCTACACCACAATGGTTCTGTTCTATCGAACCAATTAAAGAAAAAATCTTAGAAGAAATTAAAGGTGTTAAATGGAAACCAACTTGGGGCGAAGTTCGTATTTCTAACATGATTAAAGATCGTGGTGACTGGTGTATTTCCCGTCAACGTGCTTGGGGTGTACCACTTCCAATTTTCTATGCCGAAGATGAAACTCCAATTATTGATGAAAAAGTCTTTGATCATGTCATTGAATTAGTCCGTGAACATGGTTCAAATATTTGGTTTGAAAAAGAAGCCAAAGACTTACTTCCAGAAGGATATACAAACCCACATAGTCCAAATGGCTTATTTACGAAAGAAACTGATATTATGGATGTTTGGTTTGATTCTGGATCTAGCTCTGTTGCAGTTTTAAAAGGAAGAGGACTTAAATTCCCTGCTGATTTATATTTAGAAGGTTCTGACCAATATCGTGGTTGGTTTAATTCTAGTTTAATTATTTCTACCGCTGTTAACGGAGTTGCTCCTTATAAACAAGTAGTTACTCATGGATTTATCTTAGACCCACAAGGTGAAAAGATGTCTAAATCTAAGGGTAATGGTGTTGACCCAATGAAATTAATGAATGTTTATGGTGCTGATGTATTAAGACTTTGGGCCGCTAGCATTGATTATACTTCTGATGTTCGTATTGGTGAACCAATCATCAAACAAGTCTCAGAATCATATCGTAAGATTCGTAATACCTTCAAATTCTTATTAGGTAACTTAAGCAATGGTGAAAATGCTCCATTTGATATTAATAAAGACAAAGTAGATACATTTGAAAGAGTGGATTTATATATCTTAACTAAATTAGAAGTAGTTAAAAATAATGTCATTAAGTATATGGATGAATTTGATTTTGCTAGTGCGGTTATGGCTATCACAAACTTTATGAGTAGTGATTTATCTAGCTTCTATCTCGATTTAACTAAGGATATCTTATACTGCGAAAATCAAAAATCACTTCGCCGTTTGCAAGTTCAAAATGTTATTTATCAAGCCGTTAACACTTTAAATCGTTTATTAACTCCAATTCTTCCATTCACTATGGATGAAGTTTACATTAATATTCCAGGACACGAAAAAGAATCTGTTCAACTTGAAGATTACCCAACTATTAGCCATGAATATGATGAAAGTTTATTAAAAGAATACGCTTTAATTTCTAAATTACGTAGTGAAGTATTAAAAGTACTTGAAACAAAACGTCAAGAAGGCGTTATTGGTTCAGCACAAGAAGCTTCCGTTATGCTTAATATTAAAGATGATGCCACAAAAGAAGCATTTAATAAATTCTCTAAAGTTGAACAAGAACGTTTATTTATTGTTTCTAAAGTAGAATTAGTTGATGAAAAATTAGCTAATGATATGGAATTATCATCAATTGATGTTAAAGAAAATAATGGACACAAATGTGAACGTTGCTGGAATTATGTTGAACATGTAACGGAAGTTGATGGTGTTCATTTATGTGATCGTTGCTTAGACGCTATTAAAGAGGACTAATCATGGATAAGTCTAAAAATGTTTGGCAAAATATTAAAAAAGGACTAATTTGGTTTTTTAAATCTTATATTTGGATTGTTCCACTATGTGTAATTGTGGATCAAGTTTCTAAGATTTGTTTAGAAAGTTTTCTAAAATCTAATGGTGGAGTATTTAATGATTGGTTCTTAAAAGGATTTATTTCTTTAGAACTACGTTATAATACGGGCGCAGCTTGGTCATTTCTTGAAGATCATCCCATTATTCTTGCCATAATTTCTGTTGTGGCTTCAATTGGTATTATTGCTTATATCGCTTATAATTATAAGAAACTTGCACTTACTTATCGTATCGCTGGTTTCTTAGTCTTAGGCGGCTGTATGGGTAATATGATTGACCGTATTGTTTATTACCCACATGGCGTTATTGATTTCTTAAAGTTTGATTTTATAACATTCCCAGTATTTAATGGTGCTGATTCAATGTTAGTTATTGGAATTATTATCATTATTATTAAAATGCTTATTGATGAACATAATGAAGGAAAAAAGAAAGATGAAGCAAAAACTACTAATAACGAATAGTAATTATATTGGCTTAAGATTAGATAAAGTTCTTGTATCAGAACTCAAGGATCGCTCTCGCGAATTTATTATGCGTTTAATTGATGAAGGAGAAGTTCTTGTTAATGATAAAAAGGCGAAAAATAGTTATCGCGTTAAAGAAAATGATGAAATAACTATTAATATTCCGGAAGCAAAAAATCTTGATGCTACACCCCAAGATATTCCGCTTGATATTGTTTATGAAGATGATGATATTATTGTAATCAATAAACCAAGAGACTTAGTTGTGCATCCTTCTAATGGCCATGAAGATGGAACATTAGTTAATGCCTTATTAGCGCATTGTACAAATTTAAGTGGTATTAATGGCGTTAAAAGACCAGGAATAGTCCATCGAATTGATAAAGATACAACTGGCTTATTAGTTGTTGCTAAAAATGATTACGCCCATGAATTCCTTGCTAAGCAACTAGAAGATCATACTTTACACCGTGAATATATCGCATTAGTAAAAGGCGTTATAAAAGAAGAAGACGGCAAAATTATTGCTCCAATAGGAAGAGATAAATATAACCGTCAAAAAATGGCTGTGGATGTTAAAAATGGAAAACCAGCGGTTACATATTTCCATGTCTTAAAAAGATTTAATCAATATACTTTAATTAGTTGTGTTTTAGAGACAGGACGTACACATCAAATTCGTGTGCATATGAATTATATTGGTTATCCAATTGAAGGAGATCCAGTATATGGTCCTAAATCACATTTATTATTTGATAAAGGTCAATTACTTCATGCTGAAAAACTAATACTAATTCATCCAAAAACTAAAAAGAAGATGACGTTTAGCGCGCCTCTTCCTAAAGATTTCCAAGATATAATTGATAATTTAGAATAAAGTTAAAATTGTTACCCTTAATTGTGGTAGCGATTTTTTTTATAAATTAGTTTTATATAATTTTTTTAAAGTTTTCAAAATGTGCTTTAACAATATTTTTAGTTTCTTCTAAAGAATGAGTTTTAATAAATGAGACTAAAAATTCATCAACATTTTTTCCCGCTCCAAGTGGAAAATGAGTTTGATATTTTTCATCAAGTTCTTTCATTCTTATAAGAAATATATAACGCGCTATAACGCTACTAGCGGCAATAGAAGGATAATAAGATTCACCTTTAGTTTTAAAATGTAAATTCGGTACAATTTGCGTATCTTTTAAATAACTTTGATATGTAAACGGATTAAGAAATTGATCAAGATAAACAGGGACACATTTATTGATTTTATTTAATACATTAATTTGTGTTTGATTATGCATTTTTGCTTCTAATGCAAGTTTTTTATTGCCTTTTTCCATCATTTCATTTAGTTTTTGATTACTAAGAGTCATAGAAGAATAAGTGAGTTTTTCCATTAAAATTGGTGCAATTTCCATGATTTTTTGATCACTCATTTTTTTGGAATCATCGACTTTTAAAGTTTTTAAAAATTCAATGTCTTTAGCGCTAGTAAAACACGCCACAACAACAGTAGGACCAAAGACATCACCAACACCAACTTCATCAGAACCAATTTGATCAAGCTCATCAAGCCAATGAGTTTTTTCATTTACTTTTTTTTCATTAAGTAAGGCATTAACGTCAAATATTTTTGCCTCATTAAGTGCATTTTCTCCACTAAAAAGAGCTTTATATTCTTTTTTATTGTTTTCATATATTTTAATAACAACTTTTTCAAATTTAGCAAAAAATATCACATAATTTTCATTATGTTCAATTTGATAATCTTTATAAAAATCAATAATTTTTTCTTTTGTTTCTTCGCTAATTTTAAGTGTAACTGTGTCCATATAATCACCAATAATTATTTTATCATAATAATGTGCTTTTTAAATTATAAAATAACAAATTTGTTAGTAATGATTTAAATTAAAAAAACACGTCTAAACGTGCTTTTGTTAGTTGTCGTTATTTTGCTTTATTTTTTCTTCATTTGCTTTATGCATGTCATTTAATTTTTTGGCTTCAAATTCCTCGGCTTTTCTTTTGAAAAAATATGTTCCAATGCCTGTGCCAATAGTTAGAATTCCAAAGACAATAACGTATACTGCATCAAACCAATGCCCAATTATCCATCGTTCCATTCCATATCCAAAAGTAGATAGACAAATAGCGCATGCAACAGCTAATACAAAATATAAAATTTTATATTTATTCATAATATCTTCCCCACTTCTAATCTAGTATATTAATTAAAAAAGAAGCTTGCAATAGTCTGATCTTTTTTCTATTGTAAATAGAACTTTTTTTGAATAATTGAACAATGTTTAGAAATATATTGACAAAAAATAGCTGCGGCGGGTAAAATTATTTTGCAAAGCAAAAGCCGATTTAATTGACTCTTGGATATTTATTGCAGATTTCAGTTATATGCATATATCATAGTTAGAGGTGGCATTATGAGACAATACAAATTAAAACTATTCGCTATTTTTTTTGCAGCATTATTAGCACTTACTTCTTGTGATTTTTTTACTAGTGCAAGTAAAGATAATTCTACGTTAAATAGCAACAATTCGATTTCTGATGATACATCTATTAAACCAAGTAATAATAATTCTATTTCTGAATCAATTCCTACTCCACCTGAAGAACCGATTTATTGCGAAGAAGCTATTTATAATTTTTCTATTCATAACGGAACAGATGGTAATTATGCAGTAATTGATGGAATTAAGAATCCAGAAACAGCTACATATGCAAATATACCTTCTTACTATGAGGGATTGCCAGTAAAAAAAATTAATATCAGCGATAGTGGTAGTTTAAGTCATGTTAAGTTACCTGATACTTTAACTGAATTACCTAAAAGTACATTTGTTCACTGCTATTATTTAAGATCAATTTTTATTCCTAGTTCAGTTCAGCGTATCGAATCAGAATTTTTGGAAAATTGTTTAAGTACAGATATTATTACAATCTATGCAAGTTTTAAAAATAAACCATCAACATGGGATAACAAATGGAATTATCAAACGGTTCATTACTATATGCAAGAACCATATTTAACAAATACTTGCTACACTATTTGGGATTGTGAAGATTATATGTTTTATAATGATGGTTTAATTTATGCTAAATGTCATCGTTTTGAAAATAATAAGGATAATGTTTATTGCCATTTAGTTGGAATGTATGAATATAGCAAAGAAGTGATTATACCAAGTGAAGTTGAAGGTATTAAAGTAATAAATATTGGATTTTGTGCTTTATCTGGAATAGATATAGATGTTATTTACATACCAAAAACAATTGAAGAAATTGGTTTAAAAGAAGAATATGTTGATGATAAAACATATTTTCGAAATATAAAATTATCTAGTGAAAAATGTTATAACTTTATAAGTTCATTTAATAAGATTAAACATGTTTTTTGTGAAGTTGATAATTATTATTATAAAGATTTTCCAAAGACAAAGAATGATTGTAGTGGATATGACCGATTTTATTATTATCAAATTATATGGAATGTAAAAGAATTTGGAACAAATATAGATGGATATTTATATACCATTTTAAATGATGAAACGGTTACTATTGCGGATTTCTTTGGTAGCCAAACTACGATAAATGTACCATCATCTATTAGTTCTTTTCCAGTTACGGCAATTGGAGCATATGCTTTTTCACCAAAAGATATTGAGTCTGGAAACAGTAGGTATGATGAACAAGTTAGTAGTGATAAAGATTATCTAAAATCCACTGACTATGACTATTTAAATTATTCAAGAATTACAAAAATAATAGTTCCAGATACTGTAATGCAAATTGATGAAGGAGCGTTTTTTAGATGCATTTCATTAGAAACTATTCAAATTGATAGCCATTTAGAAGCAATACCTGATTTTTGCTTTACAGGTTGTATATCTTTAAAAAAAATAATTACTAATAATATTGCTTTAAAAAAAGTTGGCATTAACGGATTTGCTTTTTGTGTTAACTTTAATGAGTCTGATTTATTTAAAAATTTAATAACAATTGATGACTACGCTTTTTATTATTGTAAAAAATTAAATTTAAGATTTCCAGAAAACGTAGAAGAAATTGGACGCGATTCATTTAGTCGTATCAATATTTTGTATATCGATAAAGTAAATACTAAATTCGATAAAAATTCTATTTTAAGAGATTCGTATTCCATACATAAAGTTTTATGTTCATTTTCAAAAGATAAAGCACCTAGTACAGAATATTTTTCAAAATGGATTAATAACATGCTTAGAAGCATGGACACATCAATTATCTATTCAGTTTCAAAATATGATGCACTTGATAATGGGTTAGAGTATGTAATAACAAAAAACGCTAACGACGAAAAAGAAGCATATATTACAAAGTTTGAGCATGAATATTCATACGAACAAGGCCTATTAAATGTAGTAATACCGGATTATGTAGATGATATACCTGTGACAGTCATTGATAGTTATGCATTTTATGGAAATACTTTTTCGGGATGTAGTAGTATTAATTCAATTGAATTACCTTCGACATTGTTAAGAATAAATAATTCTGCTTTTTATGAATGTGCTTTATTAAAAACTATAATTATGGATAAGAACATTACTTATATTGAAAAAGGGGCATTTTCACTCTGTAATAGGTTAGAAACTATATTCTATAAAGGCACAGTTGATGATTTTTCAAAATTTAATACCGATGTGAATAATAGTAATTATATCGAGAATATCAAAAAAATTGTGTGCTATTACTCCGAGTCTAAGCCAATAGATACATCATACACATATTGGCATTATGTTGATAATATAGCTACAAAATGGTAGAAAGCAAAGTGATATTATGTATTTAGTAACATAGAAAGATGAGTATAGTGAAGTTGATTTATTAGACTATGATTGCCTTATAAAAAAAGCTAATAAAAGATTTAAAGTTAATATAATAATTTCCATAGTAATTCTTGGTATTGCCGCTATAGTGGCGCTTATAGGATTGCTGATGAAATTAAAAGTTATACCATTAATTTTTAATCTTCGAGCTTATGATGTGCTTATGACTTCTTTATTTTTACTTTTTCCATTTTTTATTTCTTCAGTGAATATACTTGGAAAAATAACTGAACTTAAAAATTTAAAAAATGGTAGAAAAAAAGTTGAAATTTATTTGGAAAATCATAAAAACAAAGATAATTCTCAAGTGTTTAATGAAAATAATGAAGTTGCAGTTAATGACAATATTATTGTAAATGAAGAAGTTATTAATTCATTCAATCATGATGATAGTCTATGTATAGTAGAAAATCCAAATAAAGAACCAGGCGGTAATGGTGGTATTAATACTGCATTTAATATTTTATGGTTTATATTTGTTGGGTTATGGGAAGTAATAATAAATTTCTTTACGGGAATTGGTTATTGTTTAACTATTATAGGTATTCCAGCTGGTATAACTTGTTTTAAATTTATACCATTAATATTTAGACCAGCGGGCAGAGAAGTCATTCTAAAATATGGTTCACATCCAGTATTGAATACCCTTAATCTTATTTTTGGCGGTTTAATATCATATGTATTATGTTCAATTTATGGATGTATATTATGTGTAACTATAATAGGAATACCTTTGGGAAGACAAATGTTTAAAATAGGAAAATTATTTTTAGCACCTTTTGGTTCAATGGTTGTATTAAAAGATCAATATACGGAAAATCGTGATTTAGATTATGATTTAGAAATATTTATTAATCAATTATGTTTAGAAGATCGCAATGTAAAATTGAATGATGGAAGAGTAGTACCTGCAAGTGAAGCAATGAAACTAGTCTTAACAAAAGAAGATAGAGAAGATATTATCAAAAAATTAAAAAAATATGAAACCATTGAAGTTAATTCTAATGGGCAAGCATCCGTAACAGTTGCTTTTCCTGGCATAAAAATAAATCAGTCTTTCATTGAAAATGTAATTACTAATTTGTTTGGTATTTTAGGCGGAGGATTAATAGGTGTTTTAGTTCTATATTTGATAATATTTATTTTTAATCTCATTTGGGATACTGGAATAACTAATTTCTTTAAAGTCTATCCAACTGAAGGTTTATTAATTATAGTATTTTATCTAATAATGAGTGTAATCTACACCATAATTAATACGATAAAATTTAATAAAACAGCAAGGTTATTCAAATAATAAAGCCAGCATATTTGCAAAAATGGAAAAATATTACAACTTATTATCCTACAAAATTTACAACAAGTGCTAGACAGCTACGTAAGCAAGCTAAAAATCCCACAAATAGAAAAGAATACGTAATTGCGCAAAATTTAGCAAGCATGATTCATAAAATATTGAAATAGCATAATTTTAAAAGGCAAATTTAAAATTTGCCTTTTTTTCTTTAGCATATTTATTTAATAAAGTAGTTTGTGCTTTAGTTAATTTTAATATTTGTGTTATTTTCTTTGTCTTCAATAATAAAATATTCTTTTTAAAAGTACCATTAATAAAGTTCACCGCTAGTGATATTTTCTAAGGTTGCAGCCATACGAAGAGTAGTGGATTTACTGTATCTAGATGTCCATGTGTTTATTTATAAGCTAATCAAAATTCATATACTTTATCACTTAGTATGCAAAATTTCATCTCCGCTACAGGAAGTGCAAATTGGACTTAGGTAATGGCGGCTTCAGTAATGTTTTCAATTCCAATGGTATTATTTGTAGCCTTTGCACAAAAAGCTTTTGTTCGTGCGTTATAACAACAGGAATTAAATAAGCATCAAAAGTAATAATGTCAAGTATTCTATTTTAAATTTCTTTATGCTATTATTTGAATAGTAATTACTTAATTCTACTAGTTAGTTTGCTAGTATCAACATTAAGTAAGTTAGGAGCGGACTATATGAGAAAAATTTATGTTTTGGGTAGTATTAATATGGATTTAGTTATAAGCGCACCATATATGCCGAAAAGCGGTGAAACCTTATCTGGACAAGACTTTTTTCTTAATCCAGGAGGAAAAGGCGCTAATCAGGCAGTTGCGTGTAGCAAACAAGATGTACCAACATTTTTGATTGGTAATATTGGTAAAGATATCTTTGGTAATAATTTGTTATCATCCTTACATAAATATAATGTTGATACAACATATGTTAATAAATTAGATACCACTAGTGGAATAGCCATGATTATTATTGCTAATGGTGATAATCGTATTATTCTTGATGGTGGCGCTAATCAAAAAGTTGATTTTGATCAAATAGAAGATGCTCTTAGCAAAGCTAATGAAAATGATATATTTATCACGCAATTAGAGAATAATTTAGATGCAGTCATTAAAGGATTAGAACTTGCAAAAGAAAAAGGATTAGTGACAATATTTAATCCTGCTCCAGCAATTAATTTAAAGAAAGCAATTTATCGTAATGTTGATTACTTAATTGTTAATGAAAGCGAATGTGAAATATTAACTGGTATTAAACCGACTAATGAAGGCAACGCTTTAAAAGCATACCAATACTTAAAAAAATATGGTTTAAAAGCTTTAATTATTACTTTAGGAAAACGTGGCTCAATGTGTTTTAAAGGCAAAGATTTCTATCGCATTAAAGCTCATAAAGTAGAAGCAGTTGATACCACAGCCGCGGGTGATACATTCGTTGGTGCCTTTGCTTCTCAATTATTAAAAGGTATTGAATTAAAAGATGCACTAAACTATGCATCAGTTACAAGCGCCTTAACTTGTCTAAAAAAAGGAGCACAACAAGCAATACCTACCGCCAAAGAGGTTAAACAATATTTTAATAAATTAAAATAATACATAATTGTTTCTATACAAATAAAGAAAACTGGCGATTATAAGCCAGTTTTTTTGTGGTGCTTTAAAAAGTTTAGTTTGTTTTTATAAACTGATAATCTTGTTCTTTTTTAAAAGCGTAAAAATTTGTCGTTGAATTTTGTTCAAAAACTTCTTGACAAAACTATCGGTGGAGAGTATCCTTCTTTATGCAATATAGGAGGATTATTCTTATGAATAAGAATATTAAACTAAGTGTAATAGCACTTGGTGCAATGCTATTAACACCTGCATTAGTTAAATCTAATGAAAAAGTTGCACTAGCGGAAGAAACAAAAGTTCAATATGTAGTAGAAGACCAAGATGGTACAAAGTATGATGATTTCTATTCGGCTTTATATAGTTATCCTACATCTCTTAAATTGTTAGCGGACATTGAGTTAACTACGATGGCTGATTTTGATGGGAATTTGGAAGAATTTGATTTTAATGGTCACAAAGTAACATGTAGTGAATCGTTTAAAAATATTTCTTCATCGTATCAAGGAGCATTCTATTTTGGAAAAACAATTTACGAGTATGGTAATGCGTTTATTGGCACTGTTACAATTAAAGATAGTGTTGGTACTGGCGGTATTGATAGTAGAGTAGATGGATTAAATACATATATTCCGTGTATTTGGACAGGAAGATGGAATGCAAATGTAATAATCGAAAGTGGTACATTTATCGGTGCCGCTGAAACAATTTATTCTGAGGAAGGTAATATTACTATTAATGGTGGTACATTTGCTGCTTCCCCATTAGATGGAGAATCTGAGACACCTTTCTTGCTTAATTGTAAAGATGATAGCTTAGCTAAAACAAATTCTTCACTTAAAATTAATGGTGGTACATTTATAAATTACGACCCTGCTACGCAAAATGCTGATCCAGGTTACTCATATCTATCTGATGGATATAGCACTACTAAAGTAATTGAAAATGATGGAACAGTGAAATATGTTGCAAAGGCTTTACCAGTTGAAATGAATGGTAAATATTATGAATCATTACAAGATGCGGTTAATGAAGCTAAAAATGGTGAAACTATTACATTACAAAAAGATGCCGCTACTAATGGCGTAATTAAAGGTAATGGTGTGCAAGCAAAAAGTGGTTCTAACTTTGTACTTGATTTAAATGGATTAACATATGAAGTTGCTCAAGGAATGGTTGGCTCAACTGGTTCAGAAACTAATGGATTCCAATTATTACGTGATTCAAATATTACTATCAAAAATGGTACATTAACTAAATCTATCAATTATATTAATGGATCAATGCTTATTCAAAATTATTCAAATTTAACTCTTGATAATGTTGTACTACAAGGTACAAGCAATGTTAGATATGTTCTTTCTAACAATTACGGAAATATTGTTTTAAAGAATGGTACAGAATTAAACGCTACTGATGGTAATTATGCTTTTGATGTTTATTATTGGGCACCAGCTTATAAAGATGGTGTAACACTTACTATTGCTGATGATACAGTTAAAGTAGTTGGTAAAGTTGGATATGCATCAGGAACTAATACTGAAGATGCTTATAATAGGCTTAACTTGATTATGCCTGCTGGCTATGAATTGACTCTAGATAATGGCTTAGTTCTTGTTGCTTCAGAAGATGGTAAAACACAAGAAGTTACAACAACAGATGTTGCAGCAGCTAAAGAATTTGCCACTTTATGGAAAAATGCTCGTAATAGCGAAGGCGGTTTATGTGCTATTGTTGGAACAAGTGCAATGGATGATTTATTAACAAAATATGATGAATTAAGTGATAAATCTAGAGAATACTTAGAATCAGTACAAGATGCTGATGGAGTTACAGTTGCTTATTCTGTTAATTATTTCAAAACATTACAACAAGCAAAGTCATCTAACACAAATAATGGTGCAACAATTAAAACAACTTTATTAAATGCTAATAGCGAATCTAATAATGTTGCTATGATCGTATTATTTGCAATGTTAGGAATTGCTGGTGTTGTTTCTTATTATTACATTGAAAAAAGAAAAGTTAACAACTAATAACTAATCAATTAAATTAAATAACTAGTGTGCTCACAAGGTACGCTAGTTTTTATTTCTAAATAAAATAAACAATATGTTAATTTAATAGCAAAAATGAGTTATTTTTAAAAAAAAGTTTGTTTTTTTTATTAAAAACACTTGAAATTTTGTTAGAACATGCTAGTATTATTTATGTAGTTACACATGTAATTATTGTTTGGTAGTCCTTAACCAGACATACGAAAGTGGTTAATCCGTAGTAACCACTTTTTTTTGTGCTTTTTTTCATATTTCTTTAAATTTGTATGATTATAATTTATAATCATAGTGCATATTAAGCGTAGGTGATTAATTATTATGAAGAGTTTTTATGAATCATTAGAATTTCAAAAAGTTAAAGATATAATTGTAACATTAGCAAAAACAGAAGTTGGAAAAGAAAAAATTAATAATCTAGAAATCATTTTAGATCAAAGTCAATTACAATGTGAATTAGACATATTAAAAGAAATGCATTCTTTTTTAAGTCGATATAATGAATTACCAATTAGCAATTCCTCATTATTAATTGATATTATTGCTCATGGAGAAAAAACAGGTATTTTAAGTGTTTATGATTTAGAAAAAGTAGCTTCAGATATATCCACTATTAAAAGAGTTCAAACATCATTTGAAAAGTGCAAAGATGAATTTCCATTACTAGATAAATTAATTAGTAATTTTATTGATTTGTCTTCTTTGGAAGATTTAATTCATAGTGTTATATCACCAAGTTTAACTATTTATGATGACGCTTCAGTTGATTTAAAACGCATTAGAAGAAACATTGCTAGTTTAGAAAGTGATTTATCCGCTAAAATACATAATCTTGCTAAGTCCTATAGCGGTTACCTAACTGATAATACTGTTACTTTACGAAATGGCCATTATGTTTTACCAGTTAAAACAATGTATAAATTTAAAGTAGAAGGTATAATTCACGATACATCAGATTCTGGTAATACTGTATTCGTTGAGCCAGCTAATATCGTAGAAATTAATAATAAAATTGCTTCTTTACGTATTGAAGAACAAGATGAAATAGCGCGTATTTTACGTAAACTCACTGTGGCTATTTTGGATAAGAAATTAGAAGTAATAAAAAATAATAATACTTTAGGATATTTAGATTTTTTAAATGCTAAAGCTAAATATGCTTTAGAAAATGATGGAGTAATTGGAAATATATCTATTGATCGAACATTAAAATTAGTTAATGCCCGTCACCCTTTAATTAGTAAAGATAAGATTGTTGCTAATGACTTTTATTTAGATACTAATAAACATTTATTAATTATCTCTGGCCCTAATGCTGGTGGTAAATCAGTTGCCTTAAAAACAGTTGGTTTATTAGTGGTAATGCATCAATGTGCTTTACCAGTTTTAGCTAATGAAGGTGCATTGATTCCATTATTTAAGAGAGTTTATGTCGATATTGGAGACCAACAATCTCTTAATGACTCATTGTCTACTTTCTCTGCTCACATGGAAAATATTATTGATATGTCCAAAAAATTAGGGGCAAAAGATTTGGTTATCATTGATGAATTAGGTACTGGTACTGATCCTAGCGAAGGAGAAGCATTAGCAAAAGCAATCTTAGATTATTTACACTTCAAGCATGCTTTTGCCTTTGTATCTTCGCACTTTATGGGTGTTAAAACTTATGCTTTAGATAAAGAATATGTTATGAATGCTTCCATGATTTTTGATGAAGCAAATTTTATGCCAACATATAAAATGCGTATCGGAATTCCTGGCAAATCTTATGGTATGGAAGTTGCGTTACGTTTAGGTTTAGATCAAACAATTATTGAAAAAGCAAAAAAATATTTAAAAGAAGATAACGCTAGTGAATTTTCGACTTCTTTAACTAAACTTGATGCTTTAGTTCATGAAAATGAAAAAATCAACGAAAGTATTCGTAAGCAAAAAGAACAAGTTGAAAAAAGAAATGCCGAATTAGAAAAACAAAATGCTGAATTAATGAAAAGAAAAGCAAATCTTCTTAAAGAAGTAGAAGATGAAAAAGAAGAAATGCTTGAAGAAACCCAAAAACAAATTGATGAAATTATGCATGAATTAAATAAAAAAGATTTAAAAATGCATGAAGTTATATCCGCTAAAAAACATATCGATGATTTAGGAGAAAAAGAAGTAAAAGTTAAGAAAAGTAATGAAACCTTTGCTTTAAATGATTATGTTACTATCGATGATATGAATTTAAGTGGCATGGTTATTCGTATAGTAAATGATAAATACACTGTTCAAACTAATTTAGGTAATATTGTAGTTGGTAAAAGTGATTTATCAAAATCTATTCGTCCAACAAATAAAAAAGTACGCGAAGTAAGTAATATTGATCGTAATATTATTAGCCGTACAGTACCGCTTGAACTTAATTTAATTGGAAAACATGTTGATGAAGCAATGAATGACTTAGAACGTTATCTTGATGATGTTGTTATTAAAGGATATAGTGAAGTACGTATTATTCATGGCTCGGGAACTGGAGCATTAAGAAAAGCAGTTCACGAATATTTAAGTAAACAAAAATTCATCAAAAACTTCCGTTTAGGTGGTATGGGTGAAGGCGGCGTTGGCGCTACGGTGGTGACCCTTAAATGAACGAACGAATAAAACGTGAAATAGATTTATTGCCACACCGTCCTGGTTGCTATTTAATGCATAACAAAGATGGAAAAGTAATTTATGTCGGTAAAGCAAAAGACTTATTTAAACGTGTTTCGCAATACTTTTTACGTTCGCAATCAGGAAAAGTATTTAAAATGGTAAGCGAAGTAGAGTATTTTGAAACAATTATTACGAATAACGAAAAAGAATCATTAATTCTCGAATGTAATTTAATTCAGAAATATTATCCGCGCTATAACGTTTTACTTAAAGATGGAAAAACTTATCCTTATATTGCTTTAAAAAAAGGTAATGATCCATTGATTAAAATTGCCCGTAACCGCAAAGATAAAAATTATACATATTTTGGTCCATTTCCTAACTCAAGTGCCGCTTATGATATGGTAGATTTAGTTAATAAAATATTTCCAATTCGTAAATGTAAAACTATTCCAAGTAATGCTTGTTTATATTACCATTTACATCAATGCCTTGGACCTTGTATTAATAAAATTGATGATGAAGAATATAAAAAATTAAATAAAGATGTTACAAATTTCTTATTAGGCAAAGATAAATCAAAACGTAAGGAATTAGTGGATAAAATGCGTAAAGCAAGTGATAATCTTGAATTTGAACACGCAAATGAGCTAAAGCAACTTATTATTGCTATGGACCATGTTTTCCAAAAACAAACTGTGCAAATTAAAAACAACAAGCCAATTGATGTCATTGCTTATTCATTAAGAGAAGGTTATTTAGCGATTATATTTATGATGTATCGAAATGGTAACTTATTAGGCAAAGAACTTTATGTTGTCGAAGAATTTAATGATTTAAATGACCAGTTAGCTAACCTTATTATTCAATTTTATGATAAACACGAAGTACCAAGTAGAATAATATTCTCGGTTAAAGAACTTAAGACAATTATTGCGGAATCCTTAAATGTTGAAGTATCAATACCTACAACCGGAATTTATTATAGCCTTGTTTCTGATGCACAAGTTAACGCTAAAAATGGCTTAGATGAACATTTCTTAACAGCAAGATTAGAAGATGATAAAAATGCATTATTAGAAGAATTAGGTAAAATTGCTAATATTCCAACACCATATTATATTGAATTATTTGATAATTCACACTTACAAGGTAGTGAACCTATTGGTGCTATGGTGGCGTTTATTAATGGTGAAAAAGCAAAAAAACTTTACCGTAAATTTAATATTACGCACGAAGAAGCGCGTGATGATTATGCAAGTATGCGTGAAGTTATATACCGTCGTTATCACCGCTTAAAAGAAGAAAATAAAGAGTTTCCTGATTTAATTATTGTTGATGGCGGCTTAGGACAAATTCACGCTGCTCAAGATGCTCTTAAAATGGCAGATGTAAATATTAACTTATTAGGCTTATATAAAAATGATCGACACCAAACCGAAGGATTAATGAACGCTAATGGAGAAAAATATAAAATTCCTAATAATTCCCCGCTATTTTATTTATTAATGCGTATGCAAGATGAAGTGCATCGTTACGCCATTACTTTCCATCGTTCTAAACATCTTAAAAATTATAAAACATCAATTTTAGATGATATTGAAGGTTTAGGAATGAAAAGAAAAGAAGCTCTTATGAAAGCTTATCCTTCAACAAGTGATTTAATGCAAGCAACAATTGAAGAATTATCACAAATAATTCCGCCAAGTATTGCTAAAAATGTTTATGAGACTATTCATAAGAATGATTAATGCACAATTTCTTGCCACTAGCATATTATAAAGTGACATAAGGAGTATTTATGCCATCACTACTTACTAAACGTGAAAGAGAAGTCTTTACTTTACTAGTTCAAAACTACTCGACACGAGATATTGCTGAAGAACTTTTTATATCCGAAAAGACTGTTCGCAACCATATATCTAATGTTATGCAAAAATTAGGTGTTACAGGACGTGCTCATGCAGTAGTGGAATTAATAAGGATGAATGAAATTTCTTTATAGCCTTCGCTTGAAGGCTATTTTTCGTGTGCTAAAATTTATTATTCGCCATATAGTTTATTGGTGATAATATGAACGTAATGATTTATGATACAGGAATTGGTTTAATACCATTTTTACAAAAAGCAATTAAAAAGAAAAAATATAATAATTATTATTTATATATGGATGAAGATGTTTTTCCAATTGGAAATAAGCCCAAAGAATATATTATTGAGCATTTAAAATACATTTTGAATTTTGCTAATCAAAAATATGATATTCTTATTTTGGCTTGTAATTCTTTATCCTCGTTTTTAGATTATGTTGATTTATCTAAATATAAAATTAAGATTTATTCAATTTTTGAAGAAAATCTTAAATTATTAAATAAGAATGTTACTTTTATTGGAACAAGTGCTTCAACAAGTAATGTAATTAATAATCCGAAAATTGCTTTAGATGATTTACCATTGCTAATTGAATCAAACTATGTAAAAGAAATAATTTCGTTAATAAATGGTTTAGATATTAAAACTGATACCGCTATACTAGGATGCACGCATTTCCCATTAGTTAAATTTATTTTTGAAGATTTATTTCCTAATATAAGATTTATATCTAATGAAGATGCAATTATTGATAAATTGCCAAATAGTAATATTTTAAAAATAACTGGCAATAACAAAGCAAAAAAGTATTTAGATATTTATTTAAAAAAAAGTAATAAAATTTTATGTTAATAATATATTTTTATTGAGGTGTAGAACATGAGCAAATTTAATAATTTTTTTGAGCGTTTAAAATCCAAATTTAAATCAAAAAAGGCGGTAACTAAAAAAGAAAATGACCGAATTCCTAATTTGAAATTTAAAGGTACACGTCGTCCTAAAATGATTTTTACTACTTCATTAAAACCAAAGAAAGCATTGATCTTTATTATTCCTCTTTTAGTTGCGGGAGGCGGTATTACTTTAGGTGTTTTAACAAATAACGCTAATAAAGGATTAAAAGAAGAAGTAATTATTGATAATCGTGATAGTAATTACCGCGTGTTTGTCTTAACTAAAGATAATATGGTTGTGCCTGTTAGTTTAAAAGTAGAAGAAAAACTTACTAAAGAAGAACAAATACTTGATGTATTTTCATTACTAAAAGAAGATCAAAAATATGAAAACGGAGAAATGAATGGCTTTATTCCAAATGACACAAAGTTAAATGATATTAATGTTGAAAATGGAATTTTAACTTTAGATTTTTCAATAGAATTTAATAACATTAAACAAACTCCATCAAGAGTTATGGAAGCATTAACTTATTCATTCTTAGGCATTGATGGTATTGATGGTTTAAGTTTAAGAATCGATGGCTCGCTTGTTGACAAAGTTGCAAATGATTTTAAAATACCTTTAGTGTTAGATAAAACTTATGGTATTAATAAAAGGGTGAATGATTTAACTGATTTATTAGATAAAGAAGAAATAACAGTTATTTATAATAAAAAGATTAATAATAAATCTTATTACACTCCATCAACAATTCTTGCTAAAAAAGGGAATAACCGTATTAACACTTTATATAATGCCTTATCATTAAAACCAAATATTATACAAGGATTATCCTCAGTTAAAGAATATTCATATTTAAATGTAAATAAAGATCCAGTTATTAATGAACAAGTAGTGTCAATGGATATATTACCTTCGGCAATGATAGATGAAGTAACTATTTCTAAAGAACTATTTGATCTTATGAATTTAACATTTGAATACTCTAATCTTGACTATAAAGTTAATTTAACTTTTGAGGGTGAAAGTTACGCAGTTGATGGTATCTTAAACGAAGATGATTATAAAGTAAGTAATATATTAGTAAATGAAGTAGAATTATAACTATAATAGCATAAGGCATCCAAATTTCTCTTGGATGTCTTTTTTTTACGCAATTTTATTTGCTTTTTTTTGTTTTGATGAACAAATTTACAATTTTCTATTGAAAAATTGAAAAAATGTGGTAACATTATTAGCGTGTCCTTGTAGCTCAGTTGGATAGAGCAACTGCCTTCTAAGCCGTAGGTCGGGAGTTCGAATCTCTCCAAGGACGCCATACGTGAAAAGCATCGGTTCCGCCGTGTGTTTAAAGGAGTTTTGAGGTCTCAACAAAACTCCTTTTTTTATGCCTTCCGACCCACATAACTTGCTCAGTCCGTAGGTCGGAAATCATTGAGCGGTGAATAATAACTGTTTTTGGCTTAGTTATCGTGATTATCAATGTAAGCGAAAAAGATCGACCGTAATAGAAAAGAATCGAACAAGATATAGAATAGTGTCGGAGGAAAAAACAATG
>CAKPBC010000007.1 GCA_934140155.1 uncultured Bacilli bacterium
CTTTTGCCTTGGAATTTTAAAAATCGATTCCCTTTATCAAAATAAGATTCGTTATGGTCGATCTTTGACGCTTACATTTGAATTTTAAAAAGACTGAAAATGAATATTTAATGGATTTAAACATTAAATAACGTTAATATATTACAAATATATATTGTTTAAACTATCAAAATTTTATAATAAATATTTTAAATTTTCATGGTGGCAGTTCTATGAACATCCTTAAATTTTTGTATAATTTGCTAAAGCACAAAAAAAAGATGACACTTAATCGTATCATCTAATTTTATAAACGATGGTGCCCGGGACCGGAATCGAACCGGTACGGTATCGCTACCGCAGGATTTTAAGTCCTGTGCGTCTACCTATTCCGCCACCTGGGCAAGATGGTGACTCGCCGGAGATTCGAACTCCGGACCCCTTGATTAAAAGTCAAGTGCTCTACCGACTGAGCTAGCGAGTCATAATATTGGCTGGGGTAACTGGGATCGAACCAGTGAAATGTCAGAGTCAAAGTCTGATGCCTTACCGCTTGGCTATACCCCAATGACCAAAGATGGTGGAGGAAGGTGGATTTGAACCACCGAACCCTAAGGAACTGATTTACAGTCAGCCGCGTTTGGCCGCTTCGCTATTCCTCCAAATAACACACATAATGGTGGGTGTTGAGGGGCTCGAACCCCCGACATCTACCTTGTAAGGGTAGCGCTCTCCCAGCTGAGCTAAACACCCAAGTTTCGCTTAACTACGCGTGCTTTTATAATATACCATTGAGGTAATACTTAGTCAATAATTTTATTTCAAAAATTTAAAAAAAATTACTAAAAGTTTGTATGCTAATTAAAAATGAGCAAAATAATTAATAATACTATGCTTTTTACTTAAATATTTTAGCTCATTAGTATAGTATTTGACAAAAAATACAAATTGTTTGTATAATTTTAGTTAGTAAAAAAAAGATGGGTGATTTAGCAGTGATAAAAATTGCGGTTGTAGAAGATGAAATAGAAATGGCTAATCAACTTCTCAAATATGTGAAGCAGTTTTTTGATGAAAACGATTTAGATTATTCCGTTACTACTTATGACAATGCTATTAAATTGTTAGATAATTATGATTTTTCTTTTGATTTAATATTTATGGATATTAATATGCCCCTATTAGATGGTATGAGCGCCAGCAAAAAATTAAGAGAAATAGATTCAGAAGTCACTTTAATATTTATTACTTTTTTAGCGCAATACGCAATTAATGGATATGAAGTTAATGCATTTGATTTTATTTTAAAACCAATATCTTATTATAACTTTGCTTTAAAGTTAACAAGAGCAATCGATAAACTATCTATAGAAGATGCTAAAACATTAGTAATTAATAATAAAAACTCTATTAAAAAGATTAAAGTAAGAAAAATTTACTATATTGAAGTTAACGAACACAAATTAATATTCCACACAGTAGAAGGAGACTTTACTACTTATGGAGCATTAAAAACTTATCTTGATCTTTTAAAAAATGATTCTTTTGCCCTTTGTAATCAATGCTATTTTGTAAATTTGAAATATGTTACTGAAGTGAAAGACAACTTTGTTCATGTTGGTAATGATAATTTACAAATTTCACGCCCTAAACGCAAAGATTTTGTCCATGCTTTAAACCTATATTTAAGCACTGGAGGGGGGAGCTAAAAATGTTTTTAGAACAGTCTTATTTGTTTTACTACAAAATACTTTTTATGCTCGAACTTCTAGGAGCAACATTTTTGCTTACATTCAATTTAAAAAAACGTAATAATTTTATTGCCCGTTTAATAATAGGTATTATTGTTTGTTTATTAATAACTATTTTATTTCCTTTATTTAAAAATATTTCTTATACATGGTGGTATTCATCTATTATGTTTATGTTTTTCTTTGTATGTGTAATGGGATTATTAATATTTGTATATGATGAATCATGGCAAAAAATATTTTTTATTGCTATTATTGGTTACACTACTCAACATTTTGCCCATGAGGTTTATTCTTTATTTGCTAATGCTTTAAATTTAGTCGATACTTCATCAATGGGTATATATAGTAGTGATGTTGTAGATTTAGCAAATTTATCAATTAATGTTTTACAATCCGTATTGTATTTAGATGTTTATATTGCTGTGTATATATTTTTATATTTCTTTTTTGGCAAAAGAATGCGTAATAATGATGTAAAAGTATCATCTATATCAATATTAGCAATAACAATGATTATTTTATTAACTGACATTATTTTAAATTCAGTATTAGTATACTCTAAAACTTATAATCGCATGTATTCTATAATCGTTAGTATTTATAATATTTTATGTTGCGCAATGATTTTCTATATTCAATTTGCGGTTACTAAAACTAAAGTATTAGAAAATGAATTACAAATTACTTCCCGTTTATTACATTTATCAAAGGATAAATATCGTGAAAGTAAAGAAAATGTTGATATGATTAATCTAAAATGTCATGACTTAAAACATCAAATTCGTGAATATGCGTCTAAAAGTTCTATTTCACAAGAAACAATCACGGGATTAGAAGATTTAATTAATATTTATGATTCCAATATGAAAACAGGTAATGAAGCATTAAATCTTATTCTTACTGAAAAAAGTTTATTGTGTCAAAAACAAAATATTAAATTAACTTGTTTAGCTGATTGTACTAAATTAGGATTTATTAGCAATGAAGATTTATATAGTTTATTTGGTAACGCTATTGATAATGCAATAGAAGCGGTCATGAAAATTAATGATCCAGAAAAAAGAAGTATAAATCTTATTGTGCGTAATGTGCATTCGTTTATTTCTATCACTATTGAGAATTATTATGTAGGCGAAATATTTTTAGATAGTAACGGATTACCAAAAACAACAAAAAACAATAAAGACTATCATGGGTTTGGTACTAAATCTATAAAAATGATTGTTAATAAATATAGTGGTGATTTAAAAATTACTACTAAGAAAAATATTTTTACTTTAGCAATTTTATTTCAAAGTAAATAATCTCATTTTTGTTAATTTTATGGTCTTGAAAGCGATTACTTTTAAGACTTTTTTTCTTGCTGTTAAATACAGGATATGAAATCCAAATGACAACATATGCATAAAATGTTGTAAAAAAACCGCTTTCATTTAAGTTTAAGGTGTCCGTAGGACAATAGTTGCTAACACAAATTAGTTGCAACTAGAAAGGAACTTATATGAAAAATAAATTATTAAAAACTTTGTTAATGGGTTCGATAATTTTAGGAGCTAATCTTATGACTAGTTGCGGTGATTCAAAACCTAGCCAAAGTACAAACAAACCAACTACTAGTGCATCAACATCTATTGATGATTCTGATCCACATGTAGTCAAATTAGAAATCGTTACAATGCCTGCTAAAACAACATACTTAGAAGGAGAAGTCTTTGATCCTAAAGGTATTGTTCTTAAAGCTACTTGGAGTCATGGTATTGATGAGGATGTTCGTTATAATGATGGCATCACTTATGATAAGACTCCAATTACCGCTGAAACTAAATCAATCAAAGTAACATATGAAGGAATTAGTGTTGATGTTCCAATTACTATTTCAGTGATTGGTGTTACTTCTATTGAAATTACTAGACAATTATCAACATTATTATATCCAGCAGGTGATAAATTTAATTTAAATGGATTAGAAGTTACTGCTAAATTTGAAGATGGAACAGCAAAAATAATCAATGTTTATGAAGTTAAAATTGATGGTAAAGATGTAACTAATGCTATTAAAG
Source organism: uncultured Bacilli bacterium (assembly GCA_934140155.1). Classification (GTDB taxonomy): domain Bacteria; phylum Bacillota_I; class Bacilli_A; order RFN20; family CAG-826; genus RUG131. The sequence continues at coordinate 3,794 of CAKPBC010000007.1, forward strand.
GCGAAGGCATTGTTTTAGAAAAAGGAAAACATACCGTTAAAATTACTTATAAAGGTCAAAGTGTTTCATTTGAAATTGAAGTATATAACGGATATCGTATTGAAGCAGAAAATATTAAAAACGCTGATGAAGTTAAAGAAGGCGACAAAAACTACTTACAAAGAGTTAAATATAGCGGTGTTCAATTAGGCGCAATGTTATATTCAAGTGGCAAAAAACCAGAAGCAATTAATGCATCGGGTCAAGGATATTTAGGCGAGATTAAAAAAGGAAATGCATTTGACATTCATATTTGGTCAGATGTAGAAAGAAAAGCTGATATCATTATGACCGCAGCAAGTGGAGTTATTAAAGTGGATAGTGACCAAACTTGGAGACCATTAGAGACTTGGGATATTCAATTAAATAAAATGATTAGTGCAACTGCAAATGGTAAAAAAGTAGAAATTGCTGATGATGTAATTTTACCAGGATTCGTTACTAAACATAATGAAGATGGTACTTATACTTATAATCCTTTTGCTTGGGTAAACTTTATTGATGTTGCCTTTGGTGAAATGGATTTATTAGAAGGCGATAATGTAATTAGCATTGAATTAATTGGTGATATGGCTTTCACTGGTGATAAAACTAGTGGAGCAGGTACATTAAACATTGATAAATTCGAAGTTCAATTCAAAGACTAGTTAAGGAGTTAAATATATATGAAAATAGCAAAATTAGGACCTGGTAAAATTGTTGGACTAGTTGGTTTAGGAGTTTTATTAGGTGGAATTATTGCTGGCAATATTGTATGCGATACTTATAGTGGTGTTATCACTAAAGCTTTATGTGGTAATGGTGTATCTTTCGATGGCGAAGAAGTAGAAAAGGCTTCTGCTCTTGGTGATGAATTATGCCAAGAACTTGAAAGAGAAGGTATTGTGTTACTTAAAAACGGCAATTTACAAAATGGTAATAAAGCTTTACCATTAAGTGCAGAAACTACAAAAGTTAATCTATTTGGTTATGCTGCAACAAAAGGATTCTTATTAAGAGGTATTGGTAGTGGATCTTCCACTATCAATGCTGATAAAAGAGTTGATTTAACAGGTGCTTTAGAAAAAGCAGGCATTGAATATAATAAAGAGATTTTATCTGCTTATGATTCTGCTAAATTTGGATCACGTGAAAATAATACCGGTTCACCTTATCTATTAGCGGAACCATCTCGTGAATTCTATACAGATACAATGTTACAAAATGCTAAAGAATTTTCAAATACCGCTATCATTGTATTAAGTAGAAATGGTGGAGAAAATATTGGAGAAATTCCTTTAACTCAATCATTAAGAACTGAAAAAGGTACTGAGACAGATGATTCAAGAACTTACTTAGAAACATCAAAGTATGAAGATGAATTAATTAAGATGGCACACGAAAATTTTGATAACGTTATTGTGCTTATCAATTCTTGTAATACGATGCATTTAGGAATTGTTGATAGCGATAATGTTAATGCGGCTTTGTATATTGGCTTAACAGGTCAATCAGGTGCAAGAGCAATTCCTGATATTTTATGGGGAAAAGCAAATCCATCTGGAAAAGTATCTGACACTTATGCTTATGATCCAGAAACGGCTGCATCTTACGCTAACTACATTAAAAGTGTAGGCCATATTCAATATGTTGAAGATATCTATTTTGGCTATAAGTGGTATGAAACCGCTGATACGGAAGGATATTGGAAAAAAGTTAATAATGGCTATGGGAAAGGTTATGATGGTGTTGTCCAATATCCATTTGGTTATGGATTAAGCTATACCACATTTGATTGGGAAATTAGTGCCGTTACTACTGATACTACAATTACTAAAAAAGGAACTTTAGAATTTGAAGTTGTTGTTACTAATACGGGTAGTGTTGCTGGAAAAGATGTAGTTGAAATTTATGTAAATCCTCCTTATACAAAAGGCGGAATTGAAAAATCATCTGCTAATTTAGTAGCTTTTGGTAAAACAGCAGAATTAAAACCAGGACAAAGTCAAACATTAAAATTATCTTTTAATGCTTATGATATGGCAAGTTATGATTGCTATGATAAAAATAATAATGGATTTAAGGGTTATGAATTAGAACCAGGAAATTATGAAATTAAATTCATGACTGATGCCCATAACTTAAAGAAATGTGATAATAATGTTCTAACTTATAAAGTTGAGAGTGTCGGAGAAAATATAGGCATTATTTACAAAATGGATCCAAAAACCAAACAATTTGTTAAGAATAGAATGACAGGTGAAAATGCTTATCTTGACTTACCAGTAGATGGTAGTTCAGTCAACGCTGCTAGTTATATGACACGTAGTGATTTTGCTAGTTCATTCCCAACTGAACATGCTAAAAATCCTACTGGTGATGGCGGTAAAGCTACCAAAATTAATGATGTATATGATACAAACACAATGCCTACTACCGGCGTTGATAGTGGTTTAAGATTAGTAACTAAAGAAGATGGTTCTAAGGCTTCTAAAGCTGATTTAGAAGGTAATGGAACTAAATTAGTGGCTAATGAAGAATTATTTAAAGATTTATCAAATTATAATAGTGCAACTTGGAAAACATTGTTAGATCAAATGTCACTTGATGATTACACAACACTTGTTGAAGATGGAGGATTTGAAACTCAGGCTATTGAATCTATTGGTAAAGCAAGAGCATATGATACTGATGGTCCAGCTGGATTTAACGCTAACGTATTATCACCAACTGATTCCGGTGCTAAATCAAAATGGACTGCTTACCCAAGCGAAACATTAATTGGTTGTACTTGGAGTAGTGAATTAGCATTCAATATGGGATTATCTATGGGCGTTGAAGCACAAGCAACTGGCGTTAATGGTTGGTATGCTCCAGGCGTTAACTTACATCGTTCACCATATACAGCAAGAAACTATGAATATTATAGTGAAGATGGTTTAATTTCAGGAAAATTAGCAGCAGAAGTAATTCGTGGTGCTAAAACTAATGGATTATATTGCTACTTAAAACACTTTGTTCTTTCTGAACCAGGACCAAACCCAGGCGGATTAAACACATGGGTAACGGAACAAAACCTTCGTGAAAATTACTTAAAACCATTTGAAATAGCGGTTAAAGAAGGTGGCGCAAATGCAATTATGTCAGCGTTTAATCGTGTTGGTGGTATTTGGGCAGGTGCCTCTTATCCATGCTTAACACAAATATTACGTACTGAATGGGGATTTAGAGGAACAGTTATTACTGACTACTCTGCAGGTGGTGGATTAGGCGCAATGAACCCAGAACAAGGTGTAAAAGCTGGCAATGATATGTGGCTTAACCCAACTAAGGGTAGAAACCAAGCACCTTTAAATACATCTGACGCTACAAGTATGGCTTGTGCAAGAACTGCAGCTAAAAATATTATCTTTACATACATTGATACATATCAATATGCTAAGACACACACTGCTGGAGAAGATTCACGTTATTCAGTAGAAGTAGGTATTCGTACAACTGAATCAGTGTTTGCATGGTGGATTCCAGTATTAATTGCCTTAGATGTTGTCGCTGTTAGCGCAATCGGATTAGCGGTATTCTTCATCTTAAAACCTAAAAAATTAGCTTATGATTCTGTAAGCGTGGAAAAAGATGATAGTTACGCTAATGAACGTGCTAAAGAAAGACAAAGATTAGCTAAAGAAAAACGAATAGAGTCTTTAAAGAAAGATATTCAAGCGTTAAACATGCAACTTGCTAACAAGAAAAAAGAGTTAGACGAATTGAATAATAAATAATTAAAAATATAACGGCATTTTGCGATGCCGTTATATGCATAAATAAAAGGAGCATTAAAATGAAAAAAAATTATTTAGAGCCGAGTTTAAATGTCGTAACAATTAGTGTTGAAGACGTAATATGTGTATCTAAAGTTGATAGTAATTTAGATATTATTACCTCAGAACCAGATGAAACTTTATAGGTGGTGAGTAATATGAAAAAACAACTAGCATTATTTGCATTAAGTGCCACATTATTAACAGCGGGTATAATTGTTAATAAAAGTGAAATGAAATCAAATGGATTTGAAGAATCCGCTACTGATTTATACAGTAAAGAAAATAACATTAAGAAAATTAGAAAAACAGATGAAGTAGTAACTCCAACAGTTGAAACCTCAATTATGTATGCTCAATCTGGAAATGATGGCACAAATTCTTATTTGAGATTTGCAACTGCAGTTAAAGGCGATGTAACAAGCATTACTTTTAATCGAAAAGTAGAAGGAAAAGAAGATAGACCATTAGAATGTAAAACCTTGTATAAAGGAATAAGTTCAAATGGAAAAACCTATTATTACAATGGCGAAGAATTAGTAACTGCGCAAGATGAAAATACTAACAACTATTATTGGGCATGTTATACTATCAAATTTGAAGCAAATTCTTCATATTTAGATAAAGATATAACTCTAGAAATGACTATTAATGGAGAAAGTGGCATAATTGCAAATAAAACGACTTCTTATAAATTTGATAGTCAAATAGGAAAAATCAATGGTATTCAAGTCACTAAAGAATTGACTTCTTCTTATCTTGTAGGACAAGCTATAACATTTGATGAATTAGAAGTATCTAGTTTTGACGCTAACGGAAGTAAAGTTGCTGCAATTCCTAATGAAGAATTAGAATTTTATGAAGGCGAAGAAAAACTTGATTTGACCACAATTGGATATACTGAAGTTGGAAACCATACTATTACTGCTAAATATAAAAATTATAGCGTAAATTTCAATATGAATATTGCTAATAATATTTACGATGTTGAAGCTGAAAACATTTATAGTAAGGGTGAAAAGCCAACTGTAAATAATGTTAATTACATAGAAAGAGATAACTGTAATGTTGGTAATAAAGAATTGAAACCAATTGTATATGGCTCAAAGCCTGAAGGTGGAACTGATTACGCTAAGTATGATAGCGCTGACGCTAAAAATGCATCTGGACAAGCATATTTAGGCGAAGTAAAAAAAGGTAATAGTTTCAATTTGCATATATTCTCAGGCGTAGAAAAACAAGTGACATTATATATGACTGCATCTAGTGGCGTCATAGAAAAAGATATTTATGGTTGGCAACCAATTAAAATGGCTGATATTCAACTAAATAAAATGATTAAAATTTCCCAAAATGGCAATGCACTATCTATTGGTGATGATGTTATATTACCTGGATCAGAAACTCCTGCTAATGAAGATGGAAAGTACACATATGATCCTAGTATTTGGGCAAATTTTGTTAGAGTAGCTATAGGTACAGTTAATCTTAATCAAGGGGATAATATAATTAATGTAAACATTACAGAGGCAATAAAAAAAGAGAATACTATTACAAATGCAGCGGGAACTATGAATATAGATAAATTTGATTTAGTAGATAATATTGGCTATTTAGTTGAAGCAGAAGAAGTAATGAATAAGAGTGAAATTGTTCCAACTAATAGAACTTATGTAGAGAGAGTAAAATACTCGGGAAATCAATTAGGTGCGATGTTAGCGTCAGCAGGAAAAAAAGATGCAGAGAATGCTTCTAGTAAAGGATATATGGGGGAAATCAAAGGCGGAAATGCTTTTAATGTTCATGTTTGGTCAGATGAAGAAAGAGATGTAAATGTTATTATGTCTGCATCAAGCGGTGTTATAGAAAAAGATATTGGTGGTTGGAAACCTGTTAAAATGGCTGATATTCAATTGAATCAAATGATAAGTGCTGAAACTAATGGAACAGCATTTACTATTTCTGATGATATAATTTTACCAGGATCAGAAACTCCAACAAATGCGGATGGTGGTTACACATACAATCCATTAATATGGGCGAATTTTGTTCCGGTTAATTTAGGAACAATGCACTTAAATAAAGGTGATAATGTTATTACAATAAGAATAATTAAACAAATTGCTTTTACAGGTGAATTTACAGCTGGAAAATCAGGTACTTTAAATATAGACTACTTTGCATTTAATTATATTGACTAATTGAATTTTAATACTTAAAGGGTAACCTTATTGTGGTTATCCTTTTTTTACGCACTAAAAAACCACGAGTGGTAAACTCGTGGTAATATTTAAGTTTTTGTATTCTACTAAAATCCAGGTTTTCCAAGTAAATGGAACATATTTCTTTTATAAATTTCGACACCTGGTTGATTAAATGGATTAACACCTAATAAATAAGCAGACATAGCACAAGCTCTCATAAAGAAATAAAATAAAGCGCCTAAATGGTATGCATCCATTTTATTAACATTAATTAAGATATTAGGAACATTTCCATCCTCTTCATGAGCTTTAATAGTGCCTTTCATTGCTTGTTCATTAACGAATGATAATGTTTTACCTTCAAGGTAATTTAATCCATCAAGATTTTCATCATCATGAGGGACTTTAATATCGATACTAGGAGTGTTAACATGAATTGTAGTTTCAAATAATACTGGAGATCCTTGTTGAATGTATTGACCTAATGAATGTAAATCAGTAGAGAAAGTAACAGATCCAGGGAATAAGCCTTTTTTATCTTTTCCTTCAGATTCACCAAATAATTGTTTTAACCATTCACCAATTAATGATAATGAAGGTTCATAAGTAACAAATAATTCTACTGGTTTATTGTGACGATAGAAGTAATCACGTAATACAGCATATTTATAACAATCATTTTCTAATAAATTGTCATTATCATATTTTACCATCGCATCAAATGCACCTTGAAGCATTTTTTTAATATCGATACCAGCACAAGCAATTGGGAATAAACCAACTGCGGTTAATACACTATAACGACCACCAATGCTATCAGGTAATACGAATGTTTCATATCCTTCAGCATTACAAAGTTTCTTTAACGCACCTTTTTCTTTATCGGTTGTGGCAAATATAGCTTTTCTACTAGCTTCAACTCCGACTTTTTCAATTAATAATTCACGTAATAATCTAAAAGCAATTGATGTTTCAGTAGTGGTACCTGATTTAGAAATTACATTAATAGCGAATTTCTTATTTTTAAGATAATCCATAACTTGAGCAATATAAGTAGGTGAGAAAGTTTGACCCAAATAGATAATCTCTAATTTGTCATTACTAAATAATCCACGTAATGCTTCAATTGCTGCTCTTGCACCTAAATAAGATCCACCGATACCACAGACAACTAATGTTTCAAAATTTTCGCGAACATATGCGGCATCTTTAATCATACGTTCAACTTCTTCTTTGTCGTAATCATTTGGCCAAGTAGTCCAACCTAAGAAATCACTACCTTCGCCAGTTTTGTTATTAATCATGTTGTTGATTTCTTTAACCTTATCTTTATAAGAATCAAAATCAACATGCTCAATAATGTGTGAAAAATCTAAACTTATCATATTTTGTTCCTCCATAGACTCGTCTATCCAACTATTTAATTTTTCTTTTAAAGGATAAAAATCCTTATCAGTAAATATCATTTTTATGCGTTTTGGTTTGTTAAATGAAAATGGCTTTTTTAAATTTTGTCTTTCTCGTTCACCTAATGCTTTTATTGAAAGCTTTAGGTAATTGTTTTTCTCTTCATATCCTAATACTTTGACTTTAACTTCGTCATCAACTTTGACATAATCTTCAATATTTTTGACAAATTTTGAAGATATTTCGGAAATATGAATTAATCCAGTTTGTCCATTTTCAAACACCACGAACGCACCATATGGCTGAATACCAGTAACACGTCCAACAATAATATCGTTTGCTTTATAATAAACGCGTTCCAATATTAATCACCTCGACTTAATAAGCATTCCAATAGTTTTAAATCCATTGGTGTAGTAATCTTAAAATTCAAATCATTATTTTTGAGTAAGTAAACTTTTTTGCCACTCATAGTAACTAATTGAGCATCATCACTAGCATTATGAATGTTGTTTTTAATAGCTAACTTATGAGCTTTAAAAATTAATCCATATTTAAATGCTTGTGGTGTTTGAATAGCCACTAAAGAAGATCTATCAACTAAAGCACCATAATGGTGATTGTTATTAGTGGCGATTGTATCAATAACATTTCCAACCATTGTTATTGCTGAATGTCTTTTACTAGTAACAATCATTTCTTCAATTAAAGAAGAACTAATTAATGGCCTAGCGGCATCATGAATAATGACTAAATCTTTGCTAACTGCAAAACCTTTTAATGCTCCTAAGACATTAAAAGATGATTCTTGCCTGGTTTTACCGCCTTCTTCAAGCATATGAACTTTTTCAAATTTAAACTCATCGATAATTTCATATATTTTTTTGAAAAACTTTTTTTGTGTGACAATGATAATTTCATCAATACTTGGAGAGTTTTCAAACGCTTGAATAGAATAGTAAATCAAAGGCTTATCATGAATTTCAAGAAATTGTTTGGGAGTGTGATTGTTCATTCTTTTGCCATTACCTGATGCTAAGATAATTCCAAAATTCATAACGCTCACCTCTCAATGTATTATAGACTAATAGTAACAAGAAAAAAAGTAATTTTATGTATATTTGATACAAAAAATTACAATTTATTTTCATGATTTTTTACTTTAAATCGCTTAACTTACTTTCGACGTTCATAAGTTCAAACGATACCGCAATTGAATCGATAATTAGTTTCATTGCTTTTTCTAATGTCGAGTTCGCGGTATAATCGGCTTTGCAAGCGAAGTTAATACGATCAGCATCATATAACTGCATTGCTTTTTCTTTATCGTCATTTGCGTATATGGCAATAGATTTTCCGCCATTAGACTTAACTAATGCCATACAAGGAACATCGGTCATTCCATCACCTAAATAGACAATATTTTGATGAGGGATACGACGATTGATAGTTTTAGAATTTAAAGTATTATCATCAGTAACATCAAGAACACCTTTTGATATTCGATAGATAAATTGGGTCTTTCCAGTATAGTTGATTGTTAATTTTGGCCAAACTGGTTCATCGTTTTCATCAAATAAGAATTCACATCCGTATATCGCGGTAAACTCATTAGCTATTGAACATCCATCAATAATTTCTTTTGTCCCAGATGATACTAAATAATGTTCGACTTTGACACCTTTTGATTCTCCATAGGCATTGATTCTTTTGAACCAGGTAGAAACACCAGGATAGAAGCGAATATCTTTACCTAAACTTTTTAAATATTCTTTGGTTAATTTAATACCTTTTTCTTTAGAAAGTTTAACCATCATATACATATATGATAAAATTCTTTCAACATTTGTTTTTTCTGAAAAAACTGATGTTTCATGCCAAAATTCTTCAGGAGTCATTCCTAAGGCCGGAATAAAAGAGTAGTTTTGCATATCCTCGCTAGATAATGTTTTATCAAAATCATAAACGATAGCAATAATTGGTTGCTTTTTCATTAAAATATAATCCTCCTAATTCTCATATAAATTATATATTTATATGAAAAAATAGTCAAATTATATGCACAAATAACGAGTATTTGCTTGAAAATATACAATTTTATTTATAAAATATTTATTTGAAAAGGAGCTTAACTGTTATGATATTAAATGAAGTAAATTTATTACCTTTATATATCGTTATAGCTATCATTGGTGTTTTGTTATTTTTGTTTTTATTGATAGAAATAATTGGCTATTTTTCTTTAAAAAAATTAAATGATAGAATTGAAAAAAGAAACTACAATGTCAATATCTTATTAGCGCAAAAATACGATATATTAGTCTTACTTGCTAAAGTATTTAAAAAATATAACATGACCATACCAAGTGAATTTCAAGAAGAATTATCACCAAAAATGGATGAATCATTAAAGCGTTTAACACTTACGGAAAGACTTACAGTTAAAGCATACTTAATGAAAGCTAGTCAAACCTTATTATATTTTGCAGAAAGTAATGAAAAAGTTAAAAATGATAATGAGTACCAAATATTAAAAAAATCTCTATTAGAGATTGATCAAAACCATCGTAAAGCATTAGCGCTTTATAACGCTGATGCATTGGGATTTAATTACTGGATTAAAGTATGGGCATTTCGTCCAATTGCACGTTTGGCAAATTTCAGTGAAAAAGAAATCGTTTCCTAGTTATCGTTTTTCTTTAATTATTCACACAAATGTGTATAATTATTAGTGGTAAAGAGGTGTATTAAAATGAATAAATTACCAGTTATATTAATTATTATGGATGGCTATGGCATAAGAAAAGAAACTTATGGTAATGCCATTGCAGAAGCTAAGAAACCACATCTTGATATGCTTATGAATAAATATCCTACTACTTTAATTCAAGCATCAGGTGAATATGTTGGTTTACCAGATGGCCAAATGGGTAACTCGGAAGTGGGACACTTAAACTTAGGCGCTGGACGTATTGTTCACCAATCATTAAGTTTAATTAACAAAGCAGTTAAAGATGGAACATTTTATGAAAATGAACATTATTTACACGCTATCAAATATGTAAAGGGTCATAATTCTAATTTACATATTATGGGCTTATTATCTGATGGTGGTGTTCACTCACATATTAATCATATTATTGCAATGATTAAAATGGCTAAAAAAGAAGGCTTAAAAGATGTATTTGTTCACTGCTTTATGGATGGAAGAGACGTTGATCCACAAGTTGGTGTAACTTATGTTGATAAGATTGCTAAAGTAATGGAAGAAGAAAACTTTGGACATATTGCAGATATTTCTGGAAGATATTATGCAATGGATAGAGATAAAAACTTTGATCGTAATGATAAGAGCTACCGCGTCATGGTTGATCATGATGGAGCAAGTTTTACGGATTATAAACAATACTTCAAAGATCAATATGCGTATTTACCTACTACAGGAAAAGATGCATCTGATGAATTCATTATCCCAGCTTATAACGCTAATGTAGATGGAAGAATTAAAGATGAAGACGCTATTATCTTTATGAACTTTAGACCAGATCGCGCAATTCAAATTGCTACAATGTTCTCTAACCCATATTTCTATGAACATCCAGCAGTTAAAGCTGATGGCACATTAATGTATAAACCATATGTACCAAGTCATGTTTTAAAAGATATTTTCTTTGTATCAACAATGAAATATGCTGATTCAGTAAAAGGTGAAATTGCCTTTGCTTTACCTAAATTAACAAATGTATTAGGTGTATGGCTTGCTGATCATGGATATCGCCAACTTCGTATTGCCGAAACTGAAAAATACGCTCATGTAACATTCTTCTTTGATGGAACAATTAATTATGATGGAATTGAAAGACCAGAATTAAAAGGATCTCGTCGTGTCTTAGTTAATTCTCCAAAGGTTCCTACATATGATATGCAACCAGAAATGTCAGCGTATGAAGTTACTGATAAATTATTAAAAGAATTAGATAAGAAAGACTTAGATGTTGTCATATTAAACTTTGCAAACTGCGATATGGTTGGACATACAGCAGTTGAACCTGCTGTTGTTAAAGCTGTTGAAACAGTTGATGAATGTGTTGGTAAGATTTATGATTACGTTCAACAAAATGGCGGTACACTTATTGTTACTGCTGACCATGGTAATGCTGAAATTATTAAAGACGCTGAAGGTCATCCATTTACTGCTCATACAACAAGCAAAGTCCCAGTAATTATTACTATCCCAGGCTTAAAACTTCGTGAAGATGGTAAATTGTCTAATATTGCTCCAACAATCATTGATTTGTTAGGCGATGCAAAACCAGTTGAAATGACTGAAGAAAGCTTAATTATTAAATAGCAGTGAAATAAAATTTAAAAGATCCTAGTAGCAAAATTATTAGGATTTTTTATTATTAACAGCAAGTAATAACTAGTTAGGCACTAGTAGTTTTTAAGTAAATAAATATTAAATTGCTAGATGAGTCTAATTAGTAGAAAATATGTACTATATTTAGTTATTTACTAGTTAATAACAAGAAAAGCGCTTAATATGTGATATATTTTAGTGACAAATCGTGTTATTAGTAGTACTTTTATAGTATAATTATGAAAAGAAAGAGGTATTAAATTATGAAATTTGAAGATATTCCACTAGTAATTCCTTCTTTAAAAGCATTATCAAAAAAATATGATGCTTTAATCGAAGAATTGGAAAATGCCAAAACCGCTAATGACCAAATTAGAGTTTATAAAAAGATTATGAGATATGACGATCACGTTGAAACAATGTTTACAGTCATTTCTATTCGTTATTCATTAGATACAACTAATGAAGAGTACGTGAAAGCTAATGATGTGCTTGATGAAATTGCTCCACAAGTACAAGTATTTAGTGATAGAATTAATAGAATCTTAGTATCATCTCCTTTTAGAAAAGAATTAGAAGAAGAATTTGGGCCATATTTATTTAAGCAAATTGATATGTCTTTAAAATGCTTTGATCCAAAAATTATTGAAGATTTACAATTAGAAAACAAATTAGTATCAAAATATAGCAAAGTTATGGCTAGTGCTAAAATTAAATTCGAAGGTGGCGTCTATAACTTATCACAAATGGGTAAGTTCACTACTGATATTAACCGTGAACGCCGTAAAAAGGCAAGCAAGGCAGTAGCTAAATTCTTTGAAAAAAATCACGAAGAAATTGGACGAATTTATGATGAATTAGTTCATACACGTGACAATATGGCTAAAAAATTAGGATTCAAAAATTATATTGAATTAGGTTATATGCGTTTAGGAAGATGCGATTATAACGCCGAAATGGTAGCTAATTATCGCAAACAAGTAGAAACTGTTTTAGTCCCTGTTTGGAAAAAATTATATAAACGCCAAATGAAACGTATTCATATTCGTAACCCACGTTTCTATGATATGGGATTAAACTTCTTATCTGGTAATCCAACTCCAATTGGCAACCCTGATTACTTAGTAAGCAAGGCTAATGAAATGTATCACGAAATGTCTAAAGAAACTGGTTCATTCTTTGAATATATGGTTGATAATCATATGATGGACTTAATTGCTAAACCTGGAAAACAAGGTGGCGGTTATATGACTTATTTACCAGAATATAAATGTCCATTTATTTTCTCTAACTTCAATGGTACATCTGGTGATGTTGATGTATTAACTCATGAATTTGGACATGCTTATCAAGGATACTGTTCAAGAAATATTAAAGTATCAAGTTATCGTAGTCCAACTTTAGAAGCTTGTGAAATTCACTCAATGTCAATGGAATTCTTTGCTTGGCCATGGATGGATAAATTCTTTGGTAAAGATGATGACAAATATCGTTTCGCTCATTTAGCAGACGCAATTATGTTTGTTCCATATGGTGTAACTGTTGATGAATTCCAACATTTCGTTTATGAAAATCCTAATGCTACACATAAAGAAAGATGTGCAAAATGGCGTGAATTAGAAAAGAAATATACTCCTTTAAAGAATTATAAAGGATTTGATGTATACGAAAACGGAAATTTATGGTTAAAACAAAGTCATATTTTCCAAACACCATTCTATTATATTGATTACACTTTAGCTCAAGTTTGTGCTTTCCAATTCTTAGTTGAAATGCGTAAGAATCAAGAAAGAGCTTGGAATAAGTATAATAAATTATGTAAGATGGGTGGAAAATATCCATTCTTAGAATTACTTGAACATGCGCATTTAAGAAATCCTTTTGTTGATGGAAATATCAAGAAAGTTGTTCGTCCATTAATTAAAATACTAGATTCCTTTGATGACGCTAATATGTAGTTAATGGCAAAAGACAAATAAAAAAAGCTTGCAAAATTGCAGGCTTTTTTTATGAATTAGACTTAAATTTAGAAATTAGTCAATCCACCAAACTTGTTTTCCAAGAATTACGCGGATGACATCCCAAATCCAAAGAATTACGAAGCCACCACAAATTAAAAGGACAACAGCTAAGATTATTCCGACTAAATTATTCTTTGCTAGTGATCTAAATAATCTCATTAAGTTACCATAAACACCCCATAAAATGGTAAGTAATACACGGACAATGTATGGTAATCCTTCAAGTGCTTTTACTAAATCTTTCATGATACAATTCCTCCACATAACCATTATATCACACAAAATAAAAAAAATATTACAAAATTGCAATTTTTGTTTATTTTTTAAGAATATTAAAAAAAATAACTAGTTGTTGATTTTAGATTTCAAACACTTGATTTAAAAGTGTTCGACATTAGAAAATAACAATTGAAAAAAAGCATTATATTATTTATAATATAAGGCGAGTGAATAAGTCTATATTCACTCAAGAAAGGTAAGAAAATAATGACTAATAAATCGTTTTTTTCCGCTTTTAATAAAGAAGATAAAATAGTTTTTATTATTTCGACTTTGTTTTCGGCAGTTACATTATTAGTTTTATTAGTTTTATCAATTTGTCATATTACTAGTTATTGGTTAGTATTAAGTAATTTTATCGGTTATGCCGTTGGTGTAATTATGCATTATTTAACAGTAATTATGATAAATAAAAGCCAAGTAGAGAATTATAAGATTGTAGTAAAGAATTTATTTGCTACTCGTCAATTGGTTTATATCACTTCTTTAATAGGAGTATTCTTCTTTACTCGTGATATATGGCCAATTCTTTGTTGCTTACTTGGAATCTTATCAATTAAGTTTGCAATTTATTTATTGCTATTGAGGAGAAAAGGTGTTAATGAATAAAGTTTGGAATTACATTGTCAATAAAATGCCTGGTGAATTAATGGTTTCACTAATCGTTATGTTAGTGATTGCTATTTTTGCTATAGTTTTAGGACATGCAATTAAGAAAGCAGACCCAACTAAAGCACCTAAAGGTTTAGCGTTTGTGGCTGATTTTATTGTTGATTTCTCTTATTCCACAATTCGAAAAAATCTTGGTAATGTATATGACTTTGTTGCTCCATATTTTATATTTTTAGTTTTCTATGTTCCAATGGCATTTATGTCAGGATTATTAGGACTAGCTTCACCAATGACATACTATACAATTCCATTATGCTTAGCATTTGTTAGTTGGCTAGGAATTCAAGTATCCGCAATTAAATATCAAAAACTGGATTACTTAAAGAGTTTTACTGATCCGTTACCACCATGGTTACCAGTATTTATTCCTATCAATATATTATCTAAGTTATCTCCGTTATTATCGTTATCTATTCGTATGTTTGGTAATGCTTTAGCGGGATCAATATTAATGCTTTTAGTATATTGGGGAACGGGGTTATTAAGTAATGCAGTGTTCTCGTTTATATCTTCATCGGCATTTAACATCTTTGGCGTTATAATTGCCCCAGCCTTACATGCATATTTCGATGTGTTTGGCTCATTTATTCAAACTTTAATTTTCGTCTTATTATCGATGCTTCTTATTGCTAAAGAAATACCAGCACCGGTAAATAGAGAAATTAAAATAAAACAAGTAAAATAAAACTAGTAAGGAGGAAATATTTATGTTATCTAGTTTAGTTAGTTTAGTCGTTAATTTAGCTGCGGGATTATCAGTAGGCGATGGCTTAGCTTTAATTGGAGCAGGACTTGCAGTGTTTACTGGATTTGGTTCTGGTATTGGTGAAGGTAATATTGCCGCTCACGCAATGGACGCAATCGGTCGTAACCCAGAAGCAACAAGTAACATTCGTTCAAACATGGTTATGGGTATCGCTTTAGCAGAAACAACTGGTATTTATGGTTTCGCTATTGCAATTTTAATTTTAGTATTCGTTTTATTCTAATAATTAATTTAAGTATTTGAGTTAAGGAGGATTAATGTTATGAGCACAATCAATAAATTGCTAATAATGTTTACTAGTGTTTCTGAACCTAGTAATGATCCTTTTGCAGACTTGAAAACAATAGGCAAAAAAATTATTCCAAGTGATATTTGGAGTTTCGTTGTACAACTTCTTGCCACTGCAATTTTAGTGTTTATTATTGCTAAATTTTTAGTTAAACCAGCCAAAAAATTTATTGAAGAACGTAAAGCGTTTATTGACAATAATATTAATGAAGCTGTTAATAAAAATAAAGAAGCAGATGAACATCTTAATATTGCGGAAACAAGACTTAAGAATTCTCGTAAAGAAAGTAAAGATATTATTGATGCTGCAAAAGTAACTGCCATGAATGAAAAGAAAAGAATCATGGATGAAACAAAACAAGAAGTGGCTAATATGAAGGATAAAGCTTATAAAGACATTGAAAGTGAACGCTTAAAGATGAAAGAAGATATTTCATCTGAAGTTATCGATGTTGCTTTATTAGCGGCTTCTAAAGTTGTTAATCGCAACATCAATGACGAAGATAATCACAAGATTGTTTCTGATTTCGTAAATGGAAAAGGAGACAATGAATAATGGACACCATTAGCAGTCGTTATGCGGTGGCGTTATTATCAATCGCTCGCGAAGAAGGAAAAGTACAAGAATATATTGATGAAGTTGAACAAATTCTTGATGTGTTAGAACAAAATGAAGGCTTTTTACGCATTTTAAAAGATTATGGTTTAACCAATGAAGAAAAAAAAGAAACTATTGATGTCTGTTTTAAAGGAAAAATAAGAGAGTATATTCTCAATACTTTTTATGTTGTCGTCGATAATAATCGCGGCGCAATTATGGAAGATGTATTAAGCGAGTTTATAAAATTAGGCTATAAAGAATTAAATATAAAAAAAGGTTATGTATATACTACAATTAATTTAACTCCAGAAGAAATAAAACAAATGGAAGTTAAAACATCAAAAATGCTTAATGCAACAGTAGTATTACAAAATAAGATAGATAAAGATTTAGTGGGTGGATTTAAAATTCAAGTTGATGATTTCGTTATTGATCAATCATTAAAACATAAACTAGCGGATTTAAAAGCCACATTACTAAAGAAGGGAGATGTCATTGATGGAAATTAAAGCAAATGAAATTTCATCTTTAATTAAAGAACAAATCAAAAAATATCATCATAAAATGGAATTACTTGATACAGGAAAAGTAATGACTGTTGGTGATGGCGTTGCAATGGTGCATGGTTTAGAAAATGCCATGCTATCAGAATTGGTTCTTTTTGATAATGGAGTGTATGGAATGGTGTTATCACTAGAAGAAGACGCTGTTGGCGTTGTTATTTTTGGTGATGATAGTTCTATTAAAGAAGAAGATGTTGTTACAAGAACTAATAAAATTGTTGAAATACCAGTAGGCGATAATTTCTTAGGAAGAGTTGTTAACCCATTAGGACAACCAATTGATGGTTTAGGACCAATTGAATCATCAAAAACTAGACCAATTGAACGTATTGCTCCAGGTGTTATTACTCGTAAATCTGTTGATACTCCACTTCAAACAGGTATTAAAGCAATTGATTCTATGATTCCTATTGGACGTGGACAAAGAGAATTAATTATCGGTGACCGTCAAACAGGTAAGACCGCTATTGCGATTGATACAATTATTAATCAAAAAGATCAAAACATGAAATGTGTTTATGTCGCTATTGGTCAAAAAGCTTCAACAGTTGCTCAAGTAGTGGAAAAATTAAGAGTGCATGGTGCTCTTGATTATACAGTAGTAGTAGTTGCTACCGCTAGTGAAATGGCACCTATTCAATATATCGCGCCATATGCTGGTGTTACTTTAGCTGAGGAATGGATGGAAAAAGGCGAAGATGTCTTAATTGTTTATGATGATTTAAGTAAACACGCTGTTGCTTATCGTACATTATCATTATTATTAAGAAGACCAGCCGGAAGAGAAGCTTATCCAGGTGATGTATTCTACTTACATTCTCGTTTGCTTGAAAGAGCAGCTAGACTTAATAAAGATTATGGTGGTGGTTCAATTACCGCTTTACCAATTATTGAAACACAAGCTGGTGATATTTCAGCTTATATTCCAACAAACGTAATTTCTATTACTGATGGTCAAATTTTCCTACAAGTTGATTTATTTGCTTCCGGACAAAGACCGGCAGTAGATACTGGTTTATCAGTATCACGTGTTGGTAGTGCTGCGCAAATTAAAGCAATCAAGCAAGTATCAGGTACTTTAAAAATTGAATTAGCAAATTACCGTGAATTACAAGCATTTGCTCAATTTGGCTCTGATTTAGATAAATCTACTAAAGATGTTTTAAATCATGGCGCTAAAGTATATGAACTATTAAAACAAAAACAATATGATTCGATGAATGTATTTGATCAAGTTATTGAATTATTTACAGCTAAGCATCGTATCATTGATGATATTGATATTGAAAGTATTCAAGACTATGAATCATCATTAGTTAATTATATGAATACTAATCAAAAGAAACTTATGGCAGAATTAAAAGAAAAGAAGGCTATAAGTAAAGAATTAGAAGAAAAACTATTAAAAGTTATTAAAGAATTTACATTAACATATTTAGGCTAATGTAGTTAGGAGGTGTATACAATGGCAATGAACTTAGAACAAACTAAGGCAAGAATTAAATCGGTTGCGTCAACTAAAAAAATAACTAAAGCTATGGAATTAGTGGCAACTGCTAAACTTAAAACTGCCAAAAATATTAATGCCCAAGTGTCGCCTTTCCGTGATGAAGTATTTGAAATTATGTCTTATTGTATGATGAATTTAGATGATAAATCGAATATCTATTTAAATGAAAATACTAAAAGCGATAAATCACTTTTCATTGTTATTAATTCAACATTAGGTTTATGTGGTGGATATAACATTAATATGCAAAAGTTTGCTTCTTCTTTAATTAATAAAGACAAAGATGATTTAATTATTGTGGGTAATAAAAGTATTAGTTACTTTAATAATCAAAATTATCACATTGTTAAGACATTTGAATTACCATCTTTATCTCTTAAAGAAGCAATATCTAAACAAATAATGAATTATGTTATTCATGAATTTGATTTAGGTAAGTATAAATCAATACAACTTTTATCAACAAAATTTGTTAATTCCTTAACATTTGTACCACAAATCACCCAAATACTTCCAGTAGCAAATACTTCAAATGCACCAAAAATGACACGAGAATTACTTCTTGAACCAAGTGCAGACGAAGTACTTACTAATTTAATACCATTTTATGTTAATACAGCGTTAAAAACATTACTTCTTGAATCAATGCTTTGTGAACAAGCTTCAAGAAGAACAGCGATGGAAACCGCAAACGATAACGCAAATGAATTACAAGAAAAATTACTTCTTGAGTTTAATAAATCACGTCAAGCCGCGATTACTCAAGAAATTACCGAAATATCTTCCGCAGCTAATGCGAATCAGTAAGGAGGAAGAACATGAAAAAGAAAATATTATATGGCCGAGTATGTCAAGTTCAAGGTCCAGTAGTTGATGTTCGTTTTGGTGATGAATTACCAGGATTAAGAACCGCTATTGAAATTGAAAATGGTGATCAAAAACTTGTTGTTGAAGTTGCTCAACACGTTGGTGATGATACCGTAAGATGTATTTCTATGGGACCAACGGAAGGTTTAACCAGAAATCTTCGTGCTAAAGCTTCTAATGAGCCAATTTTGGTACCAGTAGGTAAATGTACCTTATCACGTTTATTTAACGTATTAGGTGAGCCAATTGATGGTCTTGGTGAAGTTAAGGCTGATCTTAAGTTACCAATTCATCGTTTAGCGCCATCTTATGAAGAACAAAAAACAGAAACTGAAATTCTCGAAACAGGAATTAAGGTTATCGATTTACTTTGCCCTTATGTTAAAGGTGGCAAGATTGGTCTATTCGGTGGAGCGGGTGTAGGAAAAACCGTTTTAATTCAAGAATTAATTAATAATATCGCTACCGAACATGGTGGTATATCTGTCTTTACTGGTGTCGGAGAAAGAACTCGTGAAGGTAATGACTTATATAACGAAATGAAAGAATCAGGTGTTATTAATAAAACATGTCTTGTTTTTGGACAAATGAACGAACCACCAGGAAGCAGAATGCGTGTAGCTTTAACTGGCTTAACTATGGCGGAATATTTCCGTGATTATGAACATCAAGATGTATTACTATTTATTGATAACATTTTCCGTTTCACCCAAGCAGGTAGTGAAGTTTCCGCTCTTTTAGGAAGAATGCCTTCAGCAGTTGGCTATCAACCTACTCTTGCTACAGAAATGGGACAACTTCAAGAAAGAATTACATCCACAAAATATGGATCAATTACTTCTGTTCAAGCTGTTTATGTTCCTGCTGATGACTTAACTGACCCAGCACCAGCAACAACATTTACGCACTTAGATGCTAAAACAGTATTATCTCGTGATATTGCCTCGCTAGGTATTTATCCTGCTGTTTCACCTCTTGAATCATCAAGTCGTGCTTTGGATCCAGAAATTGTTGGTAAAAAGCATTATGAAGTTGCTTTAAAAGTTCAACAAATTTTACAACGTTATAAAGAATTACAAGATATTATTGCCATTTTAGGTATGGATGAATTATCGGAAGAAGATAAGAAACTTGTTAACCGCGCTCGTAGAATTAGAAACTTCTTATCTCAGCCACTTCATGTTGCGGAGCAATTCTTAGATTATAAAGGTGTCTATGTTCCAGTAGAACAAACTGTTGAGTCCTTTGCTGCTATTATTGATGGAAAATATGATGACTTACCAGAACAAGCATTCTTATATTGTGGAACAGTAGAAGATGTCGTTAAAAAGGCTAAGGAATTAGAAAAGTAATATGAAATTACATTTAAAAATTATTAATCTCGAAGGTGTATATTTAGAAAAAGATGTTGACTTTCTTAATATTAACACCACAGCGGGTGAATTAACAATTTTAGCAAATCACCAACCTTTAATTACTAATATAAATATTTCTACTTTATATTATGGAGATGAAGGTGAAGATCATTATTATGCTATATCGGGTGGAACGCTTTTTATTGATGAAAAAGAATGTAAGATTATTACTTCGGCAATAGAAGACAAAGATAGTATTGATGTTGAGCGCGCTAATAAGTCTAAAGAACGTGCAACAACAAGATTAAATGATAAAAATAATCCTGATATTGACTTTGTTCGTGCTGAGGCTTCATTAAAAAGAGCTATTAATAGAATAAATTTGACAAAAAAATAAAATGTTTTAAGTAAGAGTTACAATTTGTAACTCTTTTCCTTTATAATATAAGTTGTTTCAAGGAAAGAAAAAATGAGAAATATTATAGAACAAATTTATAACGAACTTTATAATACTAAAATAATAAGTAAAAATTCAGTCAAATTTAAAAATGAATTTAAAGATCTTAATGTCGGACAAATAGCAAATTATTATGCTTTAAGAAACTTTTTTAATTATACACATAAAAAAGCATATAATTTAGTGATTAGTTCTTCATATGATGAGATCAACAAAATCACTAAAATACATTGTTCAATAGAACAATTAGTTGAAAGCTTTAAAAAGTATTTTTTAAATAATTATTCTACTACTGATTTAATGGATGTAATCACTGGTAATAAAATAGTAAGCAAAGATTATTTTAATAAAATGAGTGATTATATTAATGCATCGAATAATTGCAATTTGTTTAATATTTATTTGAAAATATTTCTTATTGCTAATGATATTCATGATAATTGGGTTATGGAAAATGCTTATAAATATGACCGTGATATTGATAAATTATTTCAGCATTTACCATTAGTTTTAATTGGTGAAGAAGAACTAAAAAAAGACTTAATATTTATATCGCCATTATTTGATAAACTGAAAATACCTCTTATTAATAAATATTATAATAAGCATTATATCGCTGATGAATTTTTGAGCGTTTATGAGTGTGTTTTGTCTACTTATTTAAAAAAATATAAGTTTAAATCTAATATAAAAAACTGGGATATTATTTTTGCTAAAATGATTAAACAATATGAAGCATTAAAGATTTGTAATGCTAAAAAAGGTCAAAAGAAATATGCTAGTAAACGCAAAAAAATTATGAATGAAAAAAGCACTAGAGAAATACTAACTAAATTATTAATAACTAATAATTTGTTTTTTGCTTCTATAATAAATGTTAAAAATTCTGATGATGAAGTAGTTTAAAATAATAAAATGTAACGGCTTATACAATCGCATGAAATAAAAAAATTAAATAAAAAATTGACAAAGCTATTTTGCATATTTATAATTATTACAATTATAAATATTTTTTCCATACATTTAAATAAATCCCAATAAAAATTATGGATTAAATTTTTAATTTATTAAATAAAAAGGAGAATGAAAATTATGAAAAAATCGTTTTTAGTATTATCAGCGATTATTGCGTCACTAGGCCTTGTTGCTTGTGGTGAAAATAGTAGTAGTGGTAGCAATAGTAGCAATGGTAGTAATGGAAGTTTAAGCCCATCTATTTCAGTTATCGAGGATGATACAATTAAAGGAGAAGGAACTAAAGAATCACCTTTCTTGGTTTCTAATCAAAAGCAACTTAAAAAAGTAGCTAATGCTTGTCTAGGATCTGAAATTACACTTTATATTTCAATTGAAAAAGATTTTGAAATTACCGAAGATTGGGCACCGTTAGGAACACTTAAAGCACCATTTACCGCTAATATCAGTGGTAATGGTCATACAATTAAAGGATTAACTATTAATACAGCAGGGGATGAGCAACAATTATTTGGTTTATTTGGATGTTATAGTGGTATAGTAGAAAACTTAACTGTTGAAGGTAATATTGATATTCAACAACAAATAGCAAGTAGTTATGTTGGATTATTTGCTGGTGTAACATACAATGCTTATTTAAAAGATGTTACTACAAAAGGTAAAATAGTTGTTAGAAATAATACCGAGGTTGATGAATTAACTTCTTGTGTTGGTGGTGTAAGTGGCGCAAATGTATTAGGTGATAAGCTTACTTCAACATTTGAAGAAGTATCTTTCTTCGGAGATATTGATTGTCGCGTTAAAGACGCTAATGTTGCAGGTATATTAGGCTGCATTCCTAATGTAAGTATGATTCAAACATCATCATTATTAATTACTAATAGTTATGTTGAAAGTAATCAAATCAAAGGTGGTAATGTTACTGCTGGTCTTGTTGGTAACTTAGATGCTTATACAGGTATTACTAATTCAATTGTTAAGGTCGATAAAATTGAAGCAATTGATAGTAGTGAAGGTGCTTATGTTGGTGGAATTACTGCTGCAGCATATTATGAAACAGCATTGATTAATAATGTTGTTTTGGTTAATAGTTTAAAAGCTCCTTCATCACCATCTCCAGCTTATAGTTCATATGCTGGTGTAGTAACAGGTCGACCTGTTGAAGATGGTTATGAAGAGTATTCTACTGATTTAGGCAGTGCTATATATGGTAATGGATTTATAAATCCTACTATTGAAGCAGACACTACTTTATTAGAACAAGGTGAAACTATTGAAGAAAAAGATGTAGATTCAACTTATTTAATTAAACATGGATTTAATCGTGCTTGGAAAATAGATGGTGGAAAAGCAGTTTTAAAAGCCACAAAAGACATATCTTCTGATGAAGTTGATGTAATTATTAACAAAAATGATGGAAGTGGAGATTCTAAAACTATTAAAGTTGAACCAAATACTATTGCTGTTATATCTGAAAATGATTATAAACGTGATGGCTATTTAAATCATGGATTATATTATGATAAAGAAGCTACAGTGGCATATCGTTTCTATGCTCCAGTTAATAGTGGCTTAGAAGTTAATTGTGGCTGGTTTGATACTTCACGTTTAGCAGGTTTTTATAAAGGTGCATCATCAGTAAATGGTACAATTCAATTTATGGAAGACGGAACATTTGTTTGGCTAATGTCTGACTTATATTCAAGTATTGGTACTTGGTGGTGTGATGGTAAACATTTAGTTTATTCACATCTTTTCCTAAATGATGTGGTTTGTATTTGGGATGAAGCAAATGGAAAATTTACTTTCCCTGATGCAAATGATGATTCTTATTCATATACATTTACTAAAACTGGAAAAGTATATGGTTATTGGTCAAATGAAGAAGGTAGACAAATATTCTTAAATGATGATGGAACAGGATCTTATAGTGATGGAGATACTGTTGTAAGCATTACTTATAGTAAAGTTAGCGAAACAGAACTAAAAGTTAATGATTTTGGTGCTTATGGCGATTGTAAAATAGTTATTGCAAATGATGGATCTATTACTTTTTCAGTTGTGGAAGATTATGATTATAGTTACAATTGGAAGTTAGTTAAAGGAAGTGCAGTACCTAATTATGAAAATAAAAAAGCCATTGGTAAATATAAAGGAAACTTTGCTGGTTGTATAGATTTATTAAAAAATGGGAATTTTGAATATCGTAAGATTAGCGAAGATACAGTTTATGCCTATGGTGGATTTAGAATAATTGATAGTACAACTGTACAATTAAAATCTAGTGCAGTATCTATTTTTAATGGAACATTTAAATTTGATGCTTCTACAAATACATTAATTAGCACAGATGGTACAAAAATTCTTGCTAAAGAAGGCGAATATGTTAATTCATTTATGACTAGTGATAAATCTGTAATTATTCATGTATTTGATAATAAGACTTATCTAGTTATTAATGGTAAATTAAATAAGAGTACTACAATTTCTGGAGATTTAGTTGATGGTAATACCATTACTATTGGAAAAGATGAATATAAAATTGAAGGAACAACATTAAAGTATATTTCTAAAGATCCTGATAAAACTCCATTAGTAAATACATATATTGATGCAAATACTAAAATTGAATTAGTATTAAAAGCTGATGGAACAGGAACTTATGATGGTTCTGTAATTAATTATACTTTTGATGGAACTAAAGTTAAATTTACTGTTAATGCTCTTGATGTTGAATTAACTTGGAATGCATCAAATAAAACTTTAATTGGAACCGCTGATGATGGTGAAGCAGCACCAGTTAGCTTATCTTTCTCAGTTAAGCCAGAAGTAGTAGAAAAGAAAAACTTAGTAGGAACTTGGTCTGGACAAGGAGTTTTCTCTAATACATACACTATCACTATTAACGCTGATGGAACATATGTATTTGTAATGCCAGCTGATACCGTTAATGGAACTTGGACAGGTTCATTAGATGGAACAATCACTTTAGATTCAGCACCAATTTCTGCTATATTTAATGAATGCTCAATCACATATCAAGCATCTTCTGATAAAATTAATGTGGTATGGGAAGATTATGATTATAGTTCAGGATCAGCAACTTGGAGTAGAGTTCAATAATTAAATAGCTAACAATTTAAATATATAAGGTCAAGTATAATGATATATTTGGCCTTTTATTATGGGTTGGATTAAGTGTATTATGTGCAGTTAAATGAGTATTTTAAACTTCTAATGGGGTGGTAGTTCAAATAAAAAATCCTTTCGATATAATTAGTTTGCAACAACAAATTAAATATGAAAGGAGGGTTTATCATGCCCATAAACAATGGTACCTTAAATTTTTTAAATTTAAAAGATGTTAATATCGAAGAATGTGATTTAATAGTAAATGTTAATACATTATTTTTTGATGTTGTACTAAAGAAAATGCTAAAAAGAGATTGCGTCTCGGTTTAATGAATGCAATCTCTTTTTTATAAATTATTTAGCTCTTGTAAATGTTACTGGATAATAACCTTCATCATCTTCGAAACGAATTTCAAGTTTATCTTGTTCTTCAGATAAAGATATGATTTTATTTACCCAGTAGTAAATACTTTTCCAACCATCTTTTGGGAAAGTAAGAGTGGTTCCATCAAATTCCCATGTTAATTTGTATGTGCTAGTTCTACCATTTTTTATAGTTCCAGTACCATCTTCATTTAGTACAAGAGTTGTTGTACCAAAATCATCATCGTCAGACACCCATGTTCCTACTAACCACATAGCTTTAGTTAATGTCATGTTTACATCTTCATAATCGCCATCTGCATTTGTTGATGGCATTGTTAGTGTTATAGATTTTTTGTCTTCGGAAATTGAAATTCCTTTTGGTGTTTTTAGCATATTTTCTTCTGAATCCCACGAACTGAATACTATGGTAGTTCCATCGTAAGACCAATTAAATGTTGCTTCATTAGGAACAACAACGCCTGCATCTTGTTTTACTGAACCGGTGCCATTTGCATTAAAGGTAAAAGTAGTATCAAAACCAGCAACTTTGTGGGTCCACGTACCAATAAGCCAATTTGATTGCTCATCTTGTTTCTTTTCAACAGTTATTGTTAATTTTCTTGAAGTTACATCAGGATTGTTTTTGCTTCTAACGGTAATATTAGAAGTACCTTCTTTTAATCCTTTGATTGATAATGATTTTCTATCCACTATTTCACCAATTTCAACTACAGTAGGGTCACTAGAAATTGCTTCTAATTCTTCTTCAGACGCTGTAGGATAAGCTTCGATTTTAATAGTAGCAGTATCATCAACTTTTAAAGTTTTGTTAGTGATAGATATCCAAATTGAGTTTAAACTTGGACTTGTTACAGTTACTTTTTTTGTAACACTAACGCTTCTAATAGGATCTGCGATAGTTAATGTTGCTTCACCAGATTTAACAGCTTTAGCACTACCAGTAAAGGAATTAAGTTCAATAACGGATGGATCGGATGATTCTACAATTTTGAATTCATCAACATTTAATGCAGTAGCAGGAGAAAATTTATTAATTCTTACATCGACATATTGACCTGCTTCAGCTTTGCCATCGTTATTTTCTTTATCAGAATAAGAAGATACATAGAATTCATCAATAGAAGTAATGTAATACTTAGAAACATCAAATGTAATTTCTTCTTTATTGTCTTCACCTAATACAAAAGTTGCTTTGTATTTAGAAGAAGAAGTTGGTTTTTGACTAGCATCAATAGGCTCATTTGTTTCGCTATCAAAATTATCAGATGGCCATGTATTAGATTCTAATTGACCTTCTAATAATTGATTGTTTTCATCAAAAGACAATTTAGCTTTATTTATGGTGCGATTATTTACGAATGTTACAGTTAATTCATAGAAATCATCTCTAGTTTTGCTAGTAAATGTTGCACCATCAACTAAGATGTTTGAAACATTCTTTTGGAACCATGTTTTGTTATACATTACGCCATCTATTTCTTTTTTAGCGTCATCTAAAGAAATTTGTGCTTTTTCATCTTCAACATTAGAAACGATATTTTTTCTTTTAGCATGTTTTCCTAAATAGTTTTCAATATCATAGAATGTAGTATCATTAAATCCTTTATAGATTAATAAGTCACCAGTTTCAAGTGAACCATCATCTTCAACTGTTGCTTTTCCTTTGATTAATATTTCGTTTTTATTAAATGTAACATCACCATTGGCTTTTTTAGAAGAGTTATCTTCAAACGAATAGCCTTTAATCTTTGTTGCATTAATGTTAGCTTTGATTTCACTAATTGAACTTGGAATATCAAAAACTGGTTGTGGCGCAACGCTAGTAGATGGCTTGCTAACTGAATCACTAGTGCTATTTGATGGCTTAGTACTAACTGAATCACTAGTACTATTTGAAGGTTTAGTACTAACTGAATCGCTAGTACTATTTGAAGGTTTGCTACTAGTTGATTCGCTAGTAATTTCTGATGGTTTATTACTAGTTGAATTACTAATTGATCCGCTACTAGAAACTGATCCACTATTAGATGTTGTTTCACCGCAACTAGCCATAGCAAATACGCTTGCTAAAAGTAATATATAAGAAATTTTCTTTTTCATAAATTATCAACTCCTTTTTAGATAATTTAATTAACCTAATTGGATTGGCAATTCAGTGTCACCTATATTTTCATAAGTAACAGTTGCTTTTCCACGAATGTTATTGATTGAATCGTAGTATTCAAAATTTAAAGATTCAAATTTATTGGATGCATTTAATTTGATTTCTAACAATGTTATATATTGAGCGTAATAACTTGCTTCAGTATATGGTGCGATTAAACTAATAATAGCTGATTCAAATCCTTCGTGAACGGTAAATGTCTTTTTATCATCGCTTACTTCAAATAAAGCAGTACTAAATCCTAAATAATTTGGATATAATAAATCTTCATCAACAGAATCATCATCGTAGACTGTTACTTTTTGTTCTCCACTAGAAGAAGTTGCTACTTTAAATTCATAGAAATATCCACCTTCTTTTTTGAAGCCATAAGAGTTATTACTAGAATCTACAGCATTAGAATAAACTGCATCTTCTGTAGCGTAATAATATCCAACAGAAGTTCCAGCAGCTTCTTCACGCATAGTTTTAGCAGTAAAATTCTTACTTAAATTTAAAGAGTAAGAAATATTAGTTAAAGCATCCTCTAATACATCAAGACCATCAACATTTTCATCAAATGGAGTAATTTCTGGTATTGATGTTTCTTCATCCCAATTGAATGTTAATTCAAATCGATATGAAGAACTAACACCACTAACAATAGTGGAAGAAGAACTAGTGTAAATAGTTACTTTATCAAATTTATTATCTTTTACAGACAATAACACTTTGGTGGCAGTAACATTTTGTAAAACTAAACTAGTAGCAAAAGTTGTACTAATTTTTGGTTTTATTAAATATTGACCATTTAATTTTACTAAATCAGAATATGCTAAGCTTTTAAATGGTGAAGCAAAATATTCATCAAATTTAACTTTGTCACTTGATCTATTGCTAACAGGAATATCTTTAACTTCATTTTTTAATGTTAATTCTCTTTGATAAGTATATCCATCATCTTTAGCAAAATATGTGTATGAATATGGATCATCGAAAGTTTTCTCATCGATTTCGTAATGGTAAACAAGATTATTTGTAACAATTTTTTCATTGAAAATATTATGAAGATCATAACTTTCAATATCAACTTGTTCACTACCGTTATTGTATGTTGTAATAACTTGTCCTTTTACGCCAAAATAATGTTCACGGCTATGAGCTAGTGCCTCTGCTAAACTATTACCGGTACTAACGTTAGTACTAGTTGAATTACTTGTACTAGGTGGTACACTTATAGATGGTTTCTCACTAGCTGATTCACTAGTGTTAGTTGATGGAATGTTACTAATTGATGGTAGAATGCTAATGCTGTTAGAATTATTTTTTTCGCAAGCAACTAATAAAATAGATAATAATGGTACTAATACTAATAAAGTTTTTTTCATATTATTTGTCCTCGCCACTTGAATCAGATGTAGTATTCTTTTTGGCTGTTGGTAATACAGTAGTACCAACGTTTTTAATGGTGTATGTTATAGTGTCTTCATATGTTGCATACATGTCTCTACCAGTCCAACCCCATGAAATGATTTTGTTAGATTCATCTAAATTAAAGAATACTTTTGAGGCAATATAGTATGGTTCATATCTATCATAGAAAGGTGAAATTAAACGATGAATTTCGTCAACAACAGAACTATTTGTTGTATAGAATTGTTTATTCTTTTCGTTGTATAAGAAGAATTCAGGAGCGAATCCTAAGAAATTTGGCTCTAATTCTTCTCTACTTAAATAATCTTCTGGATTTTCACCAGTAGAATCAAAGATGCCATCACCAATTGAAGCATTTGGGCCACTTACATAATGTGTGTATTTATGGAATTTTCCATCTTCCTCATTATATTTATAACCTATTTTGTAACTATCATAAACTGCTTTAAAATCACTATAGAATCCATCTTCGGTTGCATAGTTATCATAAGATACATCTTCAGGAAGATCAGCACATGAATCAACAGCGGTAATAGTATAATTCTTTTTGTCAATTGTAGATTCTTTTAAATCTTTTAAAGCTGCTTTTAATATATCGTGTTCATCACGATGCTTTACTGTTTTAATTGTTGGCAAATCTAATTCTCCTGCACAAACGACACTAAATGTACAATCAAGGAAGAAATCAGCAGGTTCCAAATAGTTATCTGATCTAGGTTGGGTTGTAATGATTATATCTGTAAACCTTTTGTTTCCTAATCCTAATGAAACAGAAGCAACTTCAAAATCATAATAACTAAATCTTTGTGTGCTAGATAATGAAATTAAACCATTAAATGCACTTACTTTATCCTCTGATAAATAATATCTTTCTTCAATATAAGAGAAGTCATCTACAGTTATATCTTTGAATGGATTTAAGCAATATGAATCATAATCCATTGTTGTATCAGTTCTTGGATTAATAAATTGATAAGATTGTATTTCATTCATTAAATTAAGTTTGTTATATGACATTTTGCCGTCTTTATCTTTTACAAAAATGTAATCGTACTTGAGTTCATCACCATTAAACTCTGAATAATTCTTTTTCCATTGCATAAAATTATCGGTAATAGTGATGTCTAAATCACCTTCGCTTGAGTTATCACCATCTTCTACATAGATAGAAGTGATAGACCCATTAAAACCAACTGATACTTTTGCTTTTTCTAAAGCCACCTTTAAATTCTCTTTTGTGTCAGGAGTGATGGTTCCAGAAGTGGAAGTACTTGTACTAGTTGAAGGTTTATTACTAGTTGATTCACTAGTACTAGTTGAAGGTTTATTACTAGTTGATTCACTAGTGCTAGTTGATGGAACGTTGCTAGTAGATTCACTAATACTAGCTGATGGTTTTGTAGAATTTGAATTTGATGGTATAGAAATTTGATCACAAGCTGCTACGGAAGCTGCTACTATACCTAATGTAAAAAGAAGATTAGTTTTTTTCATAATTTTTCCTTTCTTGAGTAATATATAATATTACTCTTTTTATCTTTTGTGTAAATAATATCATTACTTATACTTTATGTAAATAAAATATAAAATATTTTAAAATAAAAAGCGCTTTCATTTTTAATCGTAATTTTGTAATTTTCTTGGGAAGATTATAGAGAAGAAGATGAATTTTAATATAAAAAAAGACGAATTGAAACAGCTGTTTATTAGAATACTCTAGAAATATATCTAATATCTAGGCCGAGATTATTCAATCCGTCTTTATTATTATACATCAATTAAAAAAAACAGTAAATAAAACTTCTTATAAATCGGATTTTAACAATTGCTTGATACTGAAATAAACAAAAGTGTATCAAAAACGTATCACGGGATGGGACAAAAAACAAGTGCTTTAAACTTCCGCGGGGTTGAGGTTGTCGAAAACGACAAAAATCACGGGGTTTAAGTACTAAAAAACATAAAAAAAGTCCGATAAAATCGGACTA
Source organism: uncultured Bacilli bacterium (assembly GCA_934140155.1). Classification (GTDB taxonomy): domain Bacteria; phylum Bacillota_I; class Bacilli_A; order RFN20; family CAG-826; genus RUG131. The sequence goes on from CAKPBC010000007.1 coordinate 35,039, forward strand.
TATTGAAAAAACTGGTGCAGGAAATGAGACTCGAACTCACACGGGTGTTTCCCATACGCCCCTCAAACGTACGCGTCTACCGATTCCGCCATTCCTGCGGTGAAACTATTATAACATTTTTTCATACCTTTTCAATGGTTATTTAAAAGAACAAGAAAAGATATAGTTGGTTGTTACTTTCGTTTATGTTTTTTATTGTAGTCACTTATAACTTTTTCATATTGAGCATAAGTGTTTTGAGTCATTGTTTCAAAAGAAATAGGAATAGTTTTTGATGCACATTCACCAATTATTTCCATTTCTTTTTTATTTGCGAAAATATCAAGAATTTTAGTTTTCATATCTTCAATAGTATCATGAGCTAAATATCCATTATATCCATCAGTGAAAGGTTCAGCTACACTTGAATTAATAGTTAAAAGACAAGGCGTTTTCATTGTACAAGCTTCGCGAATGGCAATTGAGGCATTATCATATGTGCTAGGAAAGAAAAATAAATTAGCAGCGGCATATACACCACTTAATAAAGAGACATCGCTTATTTTGCCTAAAAAGTGAATGTTATTTTCTAGATTGTTTTTCTTAACAAACAAATGCATATCTTGTTCATCAAGACCTTCTCCCACAAAATACATGTGATATGTAGGATCAATATTTACCAATTCTTTTACGACATTAAGAATAAGTTTTAAATTTTTTACATAGCGTAATTGCCCAACATAGAGCAAGTTTTTGTTTTTTTCATCAACATTAAATTTTCCTATAGCAAGTTGTTTAAGCTCATCAGTATTATCTGGATATTTAAAGTTTGTGCCATTTTCCATAATAACAACTTTCTTTTTGTATCCATAAGAATGTAATGTTTCTGCTGTTTTATTAGAAGGAGCCCATACCTCATCACAACTGTTAAAAAACTTTATGATGTAATTAAGAACAAACTTTGTAATTAATTTACTATGTGTTTGAGCCATGACGTCTTCTTTAAATTGACTATGGAATGTAGCAACAATAGGAATATTCTTTTTTCTTGCTAACTTTAAAGCATAATGACCGATAAAAAATGGAGAATGCACATGAAAGATATTAGCGTTAGAATTTAAAATATATTCATTTAATTCTTTATCCTTTCTTGGTAAAGGAATTATAAATTTATTAACAATTTTAATTTTTGTTTTTTTCCTTAAAACTTTATAAGGCAACTTTTCATCGTATGATTTATATTCTTCATGATATTGCGGAACCACTACATCACATTCGCCAATACGATTGAGATGCTTTGCACAATTATCCACAACACGTACTACACCATCAATTTGTGGAAAAAAATTATCGCAAAATTCAATTATTTTTAATTTTTCTTTTTCAGCCATTGCATAATCTCCTTATCGTCAAGTGAATTATATTGTAATTTTAATTTGTTGTCAAATCAAGTAAATATTGCAGCAAATTTAATTTATCACTTTATTATTTTTTTATATCTTTTAATGAGAACTTAATTACTTTATTTAGTTCGGATAAAGTAGTTTCTATTTGAAGACCAATTTTCCCGCCACTAAAAATAATCTTGTCTTTATCACTAGCACTTATATCGATAGTAGTTACAAAAAATTTCTTCATCCCAACAGGTGAACAACCGCCATGAATATAACCGGTTAATGGCAATAAATCTTTGCTTTTAATCATTTCAATGCTTTTTTCATTTACCGCACTAGCGGCTTTCTTTAAATCAAGTTCACTATTTACTGGAACTAAAAACACATAGTGATTGTTAGACTTACCAATAGTTACTAGTGTTTTAAATACTTTTGTTGGATCTTCATTTAATAATTTAGCAACTTCTTCACCACTAATCGCGGAAGTTGCATCGTATTCATATATATTAAAATTTATCTTTTTTTGTTCTAAAAGTCTAATTGCGTTTGTTTTTTCGATTTTTTTAGCCATATAGTTTGTTCTATTATTGGTTGATATTCCTTTCCAATATCTATTATATTCTACTACATTTATTAGAAATGGTAAAAGAATAGTTGAAAAAATTAACGATATATTACATATGGTTGAAATTATTAAGAATAATGAATTGTAAAGAAAGAAACTTTCAAATCGTAATATTTATGATTGTGTGCTATGATAAAGTAGTTACTAAGGAGGATTAATAAAATGAAAAAGTATGACTATGTAATTGTAGGCTCTGGTTTATACGGTGCAACTGCAGCTTATGAACTAACAAAAAAAGGATACAAATGTTTAGTATTAGAAAAAAGAAATCATATTGGTGGAAATATCTATACTAAAGAAGTTGAAGGTATTAATGTCCATGTTTATGGTGCACATATTTTCCATACATCTAATAAAATGATTTGGAATTATGTCAATCAATTCGCGGAATTTAATAATTATATCAATTCCCCAATTGCTATTTATAAAGATGAATTATACAATTTGCCATTCAACATGAATACATTTTCTAAATTGTTTAATATTAAAACGCCAGAAGAGGCAAAACATGTTATTGAAAATGAAGTTAAAGAATCATATGTCCAAAATCCAACAAATTTAGAAGAACAAGCTAAAAATTTAGTAGGAAAAACAATATTTGAAAAACTAATTAAAGAGTATACCGAAAAACAATGGGGAAAGAATTGTGATGAACTCCCACCATTCATTATCAAAAGATTACCAGTAAGATTTACTTATGATAACAATTATTTTAATGATCGTTACCAAGGTATACCAATGGGTGGATATACAAAAATAATTGAAAAGATGCTTGAAGGTAGCGATGTCTTACTAAATGTTGATTTCCTAAAAGAAAAAGAAAAGTATTTAGCACTAGGAGACAAAGTTATATTCACTGGACCAATCGATGCTTACTATGATTATTGCTATGGACCATTAGAATATCGTTCGGTTTATTTTGAAACAGAAACATTAGATATGGAAAATTATCAAGGAAATGCTGTTGTTAATTATACAAGTAAGAATGTTCCATTTACTCGTATTATTGAACATAAACATTTTGAATTTGCTAAAACTCCGAAAACAATTATTTCTAAAGAATATTCTAAAAAATGGAAATTAGGTGATGAACCTTATTATCCTGTAAACGATACGAAAAATACCGAATTATATCAAAAATATTTACAATTGGCCAATAAGGAAACTAATGTTTACTTTGGCGGAAGATTAGGACAATATAAATACTTAGATATGCACAATGTTATATTAGAAGCACTTAATTTTACTAATAACGTATGTTTTAAAAAATAGGTACATATTATAAAGTCATAGGAAATATTGTGAAAAGTTGTAGGCATTACAATAAAATTGCTATGTCTAGGAGGAAATTTAATCATGGCTAAAAAAGAGAAAAAAGAAATTGATATTGCTCAAGAAGAAGAGATTCGTAAAACACAAGAAATTATTATTAATGAAACGATTGTTAATCAAGCAATAAAAGAATCTGAGCAACAAGATAATGTTAAAAAGAGTTCAAAAAAGTCTTTGTTTGGTCTTTTGTTTGTCATTTTAAATATTGTTTTAGTAATTATTTTAGGGTTTACAACTTTTAATAATAGTGATGCTGGAGAAGTTACTTTGGAACAAACTTTTGCTGTTTGGTTTAAAAAAGAAAATATAATTTATTGGATTATTGCTTTGTTATTGGGGTTAGTTACTTTGCTTGCTGAATCCATTAAATTTTATATTATGATTCGTAAAACAACTGGGCAAAGTAAGCCGTATTTATCACTTAAAACAGCAATAATGGGAAAATATTATGATAATATTACTCCATTAGGAAGTGGCGGACAACCATTCCAAATTTATTATTTAACTAAAGGTGGAGTTCCTGGCGCCGAATCAATGTATTTACCAGTTGCCTCATTTTTCCTTAACCAATTAGCGTTTTTAATACTTTGCATTATGGCATTTATCGTTAATAGTGTTACAAAAGGTGCACCAGTTAGTAATGCAGGTACAGCTGGCAAGACTTTGCTAATTATGGCTTATATTGGCGCTGTGTTTTCAATTTCTATTCCTGTTGCTATCTTTATTGCTTCGTTTTTACCAAAACTACGTGCCAAAATAATTAAAATTTGTGTGCGTTTTTCATACAAATTCAAATTAGTTAAAAATAAAGGCGCGGCAACAAGAAAAGCTAATAAATTAGTTAATGATTATCGAAAAAGTTTATTTATGCTTGCAAAAAGTCCGTGGACAGTGATATCCACAACTATTTTGTCGTTAATATATGAGATCGCAATATGCTCAATTCCATATTTTGTTATAAGAGCATGTGGCATTCAAGATGCAAATTGGTTGATTTATTTATGTATGACTATCATTGTTTATTCGGCAATATCGTTTATTCCAACACCGGGAAATTCTGGTGCTGCGGAATTATCATTTATGATATTATTTACTGCTTTGAATGGTTCGCTTCTTGTCTCAAAATATTGGGCGATGACATATTGGAGATTTTGTTGTTATTTCTTGATAGTTTTAATTGGCGTTGTGTTTATAATTGCTGATTTAATTAAAGCAAATCACAAACGTAAAAGAATTTTAAAAGAAAAAGCAAATAGTATTTCTGAATAAACAAAACCAGAATATCAAACATATGCACTTATTTTTGGACAATAAGTGCTTTTTTAAGTTTTATTTTTAATAAAAATAACAAAATGTTGCAAACTTAACTGTAGTAGCATAAAATAGACTTGCTTTGCCTAGGAGGAATACTAACCATGGCCACAAAAAAAGAAAACAAAAAGGTTGAAAAGACCATTCAAGAAGAAGAAATACGAAAAACCCAAGAAATCATTATTAATGAAACAATTATTAATCAAACAATAAAAGAATCAGAACAAAAAGAAGAAATAAAAAAAGATTCGAAGAAATCACTTTTTGGTTTAATTTTTGTTTTTATTAATGTTATTTTAGTTATAATTTTAGGATTTACAACTTTTAATAAAGATGGAAATGATCAAGGTTCATCATTTCAAACAACATTAGATATTTGGTTTCAAAAAGAAAATGTAGGTTATTGGATTATTGCTTTAGTATTAGGCTTAGTTGCTGTTCTTGCCGAAGCTATAAAATTCTATATTATGATTAATAAAACAACAGGTAAACATCGACCTTATTTATCACTTAAAACTGCAATTTTAGGTAAATATTATGATAATATTACTCCACTTGGGGGTGGAGGACAGCCATTCCAAATTTATTATTTAACTAAAGGCGGAGTTCCAGGTGCCGAATCAATGTATTTACCAGTTGCTTCGTTTTTTATGAATAGATTAGCATTTTTAATTCTTTGCATAACTGCATTTATATTTAGTGCTGTAAAAGGCGGAGTAGTACCAAATACCGCGGCTGGCACAACTTTATTAATTATGTCTTATATTGGAGCGGCTTTCTCAATTTTTCTTCCAGCGGCTATCTTTATCGCTTCGTTTTTACCAAAATTACGTGCCAAAATAATTAAATTATGTGTTCGTATCTCTTTTAAATTTAAATTAGTTAAAAACAAAGGTGCGGCAACACGAAAAGCTAATAAATTAGTTAATGATTATCGTAAGAGTTTATTTATGCTTGCTAGAAGTAAAGGAACTGTTATATTAGTAACAATTTTATCATTTGTTTATGAAATGTCTTTATGTTCTATTCCTTATTTTGTAGTTAGAGCATGTGGAGGAACTGCGGATTGGTTCACATTAATGTGTACTTGTGTAATTGGATATTCCGCAATATCATTCATTCCAACACCAGGCAATTCAGGCGCTGCAGAATTAGCGTTTACCTTATTATTTACCGGTATAGCGGCATCTACTAAATATTGGGCAATGGCTTATTGGAGATTCTGTTGCTATTTCTTAATTGTTATAATTGGTATGGGCTTTGTAATTGGTGGAATGATTAAATCACGCCACGAACGTAAAAAGCACCTAAACGAAACATTAAATTCAAAGTAAAAAGGCACAAAATTAGTGTCTTTTTTTGCTAAATGTGTATAATAAATTTGTTTACTAAATAAGGAGGCATAAAGCATGAAAAAGATGTTAAGACTTTTATCACGATTATTACTTGTACTTCCTGCTTTTGTACTCCAAATTTTATGGTGGTTATTAATTTTTAGATGGTGGAATACATATTACAATTACTTGATTACATTTAGTTATGTTTTCTCTATTTTAGTTATTATATATATCATCAATAGAAGAGAAGAATCAAATTATAAAATTTTATGGATTATTGTTGTTTCTTTGTTACCATTCTTTGGGACATGGTTATATGTTTCAAGCGGAAATAGACGTACTTCTAAGCCAATATTGAAAAAAATAAATAAGTATAAGTATTTATCTGATAAACCAGAAGGAAAACAACTTCCTAATGATAATAGATCTTTACAAACAATGAATATGATTAGTTCATTATCTAATACTCCTATTGTAAAGAATAAAAATGCTAAGTATTTTCCTAGTGGCGAAAGTATGCATGAAGATATGTTAAAAGAATTAGAAACTGCTAAACATTTTATTTATTTAGAATATTTTATTGTGGAAAAAGGAAAGTTTTGGAATTCAATTTTAGACATATTAAAACGTAAAGTAAAAGAAGGCGTAGATGTTAGAATACTTTATGATGATATAGGAAGTATTTCAACATTTTCTTTACATAATAACTATTTCTTAAAAAAAGATGGCATTCATATTGCTTCATTTAACCCAATTAAATTTATTAAATTATCACTTAATAATAGAGATCATCGTAAAATGATGATTATTGATAACCGTGTTGTTTATAGTGGTGGCATTAATATCGCGGATGAGTATATTAATACCAAAGTTCGTTTTGGCTATTGGAAAGATATTGGTTTCAAACTAGAAGGTGAAGCCACTTTATCTTACACACATATGTTTGTTTTGTTTTGGAATGCTTATTCTTCTGATAAAATTGATGAACATGCGTTATATAAAAGTAGTTATCAAGAATATGAAACAAACGAACATGTTATTTCATATTATGATTCACCAAGTAATGAAGAAGCCATTAGTAATAAATTGATGATTGATTTATTATCTCAAGCAACAAAGTATGCTTATTTTTATACTCCTTATTTAATTTTGAATGATCCATTAAAAGAAGCATTTATTCAAGCAACTCAAAGAGGTATTGATGTTCAAATTATTATTCCAGGTATTCCAGATAAAAAATTAGTATATTTATTAACTAAAAAATATGCAGAAGAATTAGTAAATAAAGGCGTAAAGGTCTATGTATATAAAGATGGATTTATTCACGCAAAAGCGGCATTAATGGATGACAAAATATGTTCAATTGGTTCAGTTAATTTAGATTATCGTAGTTTATATTTACACTTTGAAAATAATACAGTATTCTATGAATCAAGCATTTTAAAACCATTGAAAGAAGATTTCTTGAATGTACAAAGTCAGTCGAATATGATGCCAAAAAAAGATAAAAAAGATAATATAATTAAACGTATTTTAATATCAATAATTGATTTAATTTCACCATTATGCTAACAAAAAAAGAGCCAACTCAAATGAGAATTTACTCAAATGAATTTGGCTTTTTTATTAACTAAATAATGCAGGGAAGAATACGTAAGTACAAAGTAAGAAATATACGACAAGTGATGTAGCATCTACGATTGTTGTTACGATTGGACCAGACATAAGTGCTGGATCTAATTTTATTTTTTGAGCAAGCATTGGTAATGACGCTCCTAATAATTTAGCAATAACAATTGTAATAAATAATGTGGTAGCCACTAATGCGGCAACTTGCCAATTTGGTACATTTGCAGAATCATTTTTAACTAATCCAATGGATAATTCAAATAATATCCATAAGAAGTTACAAATGGAAACTAATGTAGCGGTAACAAGTGCAACTCTAAATTCTTTCCAAATAACTTTTCCGTAATCGTGAGTTGTTACTTCTCTAGTAGCAAGTCCACGTGTAATAAGTGAAGTGGTTTGTCCGCCAGAATTACCGCCAGTATCCATAAACATAGGAATGAATGCAGATAATACAGCGACAGCTTGTAAAGCATGTTCGAATTTAGAAATAATGATACTTGTGAATGTGGCGGAAATCATTAATAATAATAACCAAGTCACACGCTTTTTAGCCATTGAGAATACACCAGTTTTTAAATATTCGTCTTCTAGTGGTTGCATACCAGCTTGAATAGCAATATCTTCGTTTGTTTCTTCTTCAATTACATCGATAATATCATCGACTGTAATAACACCAACTAGACGATTTTCATTATTTAAAACAGGTAAAACGGTAATGTCATATCGCTTAAATATTTGCGCGACATCTTCTTGGTCTTGATAAACATTTGCGGATTTAAAATCTTCGTTCATGATATCAGCAATTTTTTCATCATCATCTGCTAAAACTAAATCATCAAGATATAAAACACCAACAAGATTACGCTTATTATCAATTACGAAAGTTGTAGAAATTGTTTCAGCATCTTTACCAATCTTTTTGATTCTTGCTAAAGCATCTTTTACATCAAGCGTATTAATAAGTTCAACATATTCAGTGGTCATAATTGAACCAGCAGTGTCTTCTTTATAATTTAATAACTTATTGATGTCATTTCGTGCGTCTTTATCGGAAGCACTTAAAACACGTTTTACCAAGTTAGCGGGCATATCTTCAAGAAAGTCAACAATATCATCAGTGTAGGAATTATTAATTAATTCACGTAATTGTTTGTCTGAAAATAAATTGATTAAGTTTTGTTGTTGATTTTCATCAAGATAAGTAAATAGTTCAGCGGTATATTCGCTTTTAACAGTTTTAAAAATAAAAAGTAATTTAGAAATATCTTCAATATCGTCACAAACTTCAGCGATATCAATAATATCAGTAGATTCGAATAATTCACGAATTTCTTTTACTTTTTTATTATCGATAAGACTTTCTAATTCTTCTAATGTGATTTTGTTTTCCATGGTTTCACCTCCAAAGCCACTTTATGATAACCACTTAAAAAAATTTTTGCAACAGTTTTTTATTAATAATAAAAAAAAGTGCTTTCGTTTCATTGACATTTATCGACAAACGAATATAATCAATGTTGTTAAAGTTTATAAAGGAGTTTTAAAAAATATGAAAGAAATTTTAGTAGAAACAAGTGCAAGACATGTTCATGTCACACAAGAAACTTTAGAAGTATTATTTGGAGAAGGATATCAATTAACAGTAAAAAAAATGCTATCTCAACCTGGACAATTTGCTTCAAATGAAAAAGTAAAAGTAGTTGGACCAAAAGGAGAATTAAATGCTTCAATTTTAGGACCAGTTCGTAATGCTAACCAAGTAGAATTATCTCTTACTGACGCTCGCTCTATTGGGGTTGTTGCTCCAATTAGAGAATCAGGCGATATCGCTAACTCTGGTGCATGTAAATTAGTTGGACCAAAAGGAGAAGTAGAATTATCTACTGGTGTAATTGCCGCAAAACGTCACATTCATATGACCGAAGAAGACGCTAAAGAATTTGGTGTTAAAGATAAAGATGTCGTTAGTGTAGAAGTTCATTCTAATGATCGTTCATTAATATTTGGTGATGTAGTTGTTCGTGTATCAAACAAATTTGCTTTAGCAATGCATGTTGATACTGATGAAAGCAATGCAGCTGCATTATCAGGACAAGTATTTGGTAAATTAATCAAATAGTTTTTGAGGTAGTTTATGGAAGTATATACTTATCGCCCTCAAGGAGTTTGTTCTCGCGAAATGAAAATATATTACGAAAATGGCATTATCCAAGATTTTGAAGTCGTTGGAGGCTGTAATGGTAATTTAAAAGGCGTTGGAGCCTTAGTTAAGGGAATGAAACTTGAAGATGTTAAAAATCGCTTACAAGGAATTAGATGCGGTTTTAGAAATACATCTTGCCCAGATCAATTATCCAAAGCAATTGATGAAATTTTAAGTAAGAAATAAGTATAAATTTTGCATTTCATAACATACTTATTAGTAGGTGATGATTATGAAAAAGCAAAGACTTGAAAAAGGACAAATTGATATTGCAAGTGCTTTATTTGAATTGGGAATGGATTTTGATGTAATAAAGAATGTTTCTGGTGTAGATGCAACTGATTTGCTTCTTGCTAAAGCAGGCTTATTAAAATTCGATGAATTAAATCTTGACTCTAATAATGATTTGCAAGATAATATACAAGAAAAAGAAAATAGCTCGTCTTATCAAGAATCACGTCTAAAGGGAACGAACAAACGTGATAGCAACCCTAACAAACATGTTAAGTAGGTGCTTTTCCCTAGCAGGGCCCACCCTGAGCGATAAGATGATTGGATAGTTTGTTTAAAGCTTTCCTTTGTGGGAAGGCTTTTTCTTTTTTAGAAAGTAAGAAAGAGGTATTTATGGAAAAGATTTTATTTACAAGTGAATCAGTATCAGAAGGACATCCAGACAAACTATGCGATCAAATTAGTGATGCTATTTTAGATTATTGTTTAGCTAATGATCCTAATTCACGTGTGGCATGTGAATGTTTTGTTACAACAGAAAAATTAATTATCGGAGGAGAAATTACATCAAATGCTAAACCGGATTATGAACGTATTGCTCGTGATGTAATGCGTAATATCGGCTATACGGATAAAAAATTAGGAATTGGCGCGGATAGCTGTGATATTGAAGTGTTAGTTAAACATCAATCTAAAGATATTGCTCAAGGCGTTGATCAAGAAGTTCAAGGTGCTGGAGATCAAGGCATTATGTTTGGTTATGCCACTAATGAATCAGAAGGCTATATGCCATTAGCGCTAGTAATTGCTCATAAACTTGTTCGCTATGCATCTAATTTAAGAAAACTTGGCGCTTTTAAATGGGCAAGACCAGATATGAAAGCACAAGTTACTATGGATTATACTGATTTAAATAATGTGCGTATTGATACAGTTTTAATGTCTGTTCAACATGATCCTGATTTTAATGAAAAAGAATTTAAAAAATTTATTTATGAAGAAATCATGCAACATGTTGTGGAATCCTTTGGATTAAATAAAGATTTCAAGTATTTGATTAATCCGACTGGTAGATTTGTTACTGGCGGACCAGAAGGAGATACTGGCTTGACTGGAAGAAAGATTATTGTTGATACTTATGGCGGTAGCGCTCGTCATGGTGGTGGTGCTTTCTCTGGTAAGGATCCAAGTAAGGTTGATCGTTCCGCTGCATATATGGCACGTTATGTGGCTAAAAACTTAGTTGCTGCTGGTGTTGCGGATCGTCTTGAAGTACAACTTAGTTACGCGATTGGAGTAGCAAAACCTTTAAGTATTAATGTTGAAGGCTTTGGCACATTAAAAGTAGATGTTAATACAGTGCTTGAAATAATTGAAAAAGTGTTTGATTTAACACCAGCTGGAATTATTAAAGCATTTAGTTTAACTAAGCCTACATTTAAATATCAAGATTTAGCAAGTTATGGCCATTTTGGAAGACCAGATTTAGATTTACCTTGGGAAAAACTTGATAAAGTAGACATTATTAAAAAACTAATAAATGAATAGAAGTAGCGGTTGCTACTTTTTATTTTAAACATTAAAAAATATAGTTGTAGAATTAATTATTTTTATATAAAGAAACCACTTACATCTAAATTATATCAAAATAACTTATTAATTAAAATACTATATTTTTTTTATTGAAAATGCGAAAATAATAGTGTGGAATATTGTTGCACAATATTTGGAAAGGAGAGACTATTTATGAAATACCAAATTATTGGAAAGAACATTGAAGTCACAGAAGGCATTAAGGAGGCCTTATTAAAAAAACTCCATCGCATGGACAAATATTTCGTTATTAATGATGATGTTGAATGCCGTGCTGTTGTGAGAACTTATAAAACTGGTCAAAAAGTTGAAATTACTATTTTTACTAAGATGATGGATTTTAGAGCAGAAGTAATTGACAATGACTTATATGCTGCATTTGATTTAGCTATTGATAAATTAGAAGGACAAATGCGTAAATTAAAAACTAGATTAGATCGTAGAAATAAAGATGGTTTAGGAAAATCTATTGCATTTGAAAATTTTGAAGCTGAAAAAGAAGAAGCAGAGAATGATGAAATTGTACGTACTAAATCTTATTTATTAAGCCCAATGTCTATGGAAGAAGCTATTACTAGAATGGAAGCATTAGGACATGACTTCTTTATGTATTTAGATGTTGATGATGATATGATTTCCGTATTATATCGTCGTGATAATGGCGGTCTTGGTATTATCCAAGCTGAAAATAAATTAAAATAATTTGCATTTAATTTATCTAGCCTTGCACCTAATTAGTGTGAGGCTTTTTTCATTTTTTGACTTAATAGTGCATTTAATTTAATAGGTGATGATTATGGACTATATAGTTATGAAATTTGGCGGAACCGCTACGAGTACAAGCAAAACAAGAGAAAAAATAATTAATATAATAAGTAAAATTAAAAACAAGAAAATTCTTCTTGTCGTTAGCGCTATGGGAAGAGTAGGGTTCCCTTATGCTACGGATACTCTTTTAAATTTGATTGATACTTCTATGAGTAGTAAAAAAGAAATAGATGAACTTTTAGCGTGTGGAGAAATTATTTCTTCAGTTGTAATATCTAATAGCCTTAATCAAAATAATATTAAAGCACAAGCTTTATCATTAAAAGAAATTGGTTTATTTTTTAATAATGATTTTAGTTTTAAAAATAGTAAAATTGTTGATAAGTTTTCTTTATATAATGTTTTAGTTGTTCCGGGATTTATTGCTTTGAATGATGATGAAAACTTTGTTACTTTAAAAAGAGGCGGCGGTGATTTATCCGCATGTGTATTTGCTAAGTATTTAAATTGTTCAAAAGTATATCTATTTAAAGATGTAGATGGTATTTTACCATTTATTTCTCCAGGATATAAAAATCTTAAATTTATTCGTTATTTAAATTATGAAGAAGCAAGTGCTTTAAGGAATATCGGTTTTAAAATAATTCAACAAGATGCATTGGATTTTGCTTTTAAGAACAATTTAAAAATAATTGTTTCTAATTATGAAAGTGGAAAAGTTGGTACAATCATTGGTTCTACGCCAAATAATAAAAGAATTATTGGAATGAATTTTACGAAAAACAGCATTAAAATCGCCACGCTTTCTCCTACATTGGTGGATGAGCAAATCAAAAAAAACTTTAGCAATTGTCATTTGTTTTTTAAATCTTTTACTATTAATAAAAATTATGTGGAATATTCATTAGGAGTAAATCAATTGCAATTGGCTAAAAAAATGTTGATTGAAACATATTTTAAAGATTACTTGTGTTAAAAAATGCTATCATAAAATTTCTAACTTGTGTATAATAGTTGTGGTGATTTTTATGGCAAAAGTACTTGCCATCGATTTAGATGGCACTTTATTCTATCCTAAAAAACGAGTTAGAATGATTCCTAGAAAAAATGTAAAATTTATTCGACGCTTTATAGATGAAGGAAATAAAGTGGTAATTTGTTCGGGACGTAATTTGCCATATGCACAAAAAGTCATCGAAAAAATAGATCGTCCATTAGATGTAATTGGTTGTAATTCTAGTTTTATTATAAGTGATAATAAAGTTATCCATGAATCAATGCTTACTTATCCTTTAGTGGGAAAAATTGTTGATGAGTTAAAAGAACAATTTAATATCAATGCATGGTTAATGATGTCAAAAGACCAAAGCTTAGTTATAGCAGGTGAAATGGGCTTTTTAAAAAGATGGATTTATAAACTTGTTTATGCTTGTCAAGGCGTATATGCTGAAAAATATGTTATCAGTAACGAAGTATTTGATGAAGAAATAAAAAAAGGTCAGGTATATAAATTGATGATGTTTTTTGGACTTGGTAAAAAAGGCAAAGAAAAAGCTTGTGAAGCAACAAAGTATTTGCGCAAAAATTATAGTGATAAAATTGAAGCTTCTTGGACAGATAATTTTATTGAAATAACCGCTGCTAACGTTTCTAAATCTAATGGCTTATTAACATATTGTGACTATTTACATTTAGATCATAATGACATATATGTTGTTGGTGATTCGGGTAATGATATATCCATGTTTCAAACATTTCAAGAACATAGTTTTTGTATGAAACATGCATCATATAAAGTTAAAAAATTTGCAAAATATCATATCGATATGGTTGCAGATATTGAAGATTATTTAGGAGGAACAAACGATGATGAATAATTTTAAACACACACAAATGGTTACTTATTTCTATTTGAAAAATCTTAGAGAAATGCTTGATTTTGCTTACGAAGGTAGAAATAAGAAAAAAGAAGAATATGATCAAAAGAAAAAAATATTTGAACAAGCAATTGGTGAAAATGGTATATTAGAAAATTTTGTTTTTAAATCTAATCCTGATCAAAAAGATAAAATTAAAGAAAAATATGAAGACTTTTTATATGATGTTTTTAATGATCGTGTAATAAGTTTTGAAAATGATAAAATGCTTTTTGATGTTGCACAAAAATTAAATTATTTTAAAGCAATTTTTGAAACAAGAGAATTATTCCAAACTATTGCTATTTCCCAAATTAATTATGGAAGAAAACAATTTAAAGAAGAATATGATGCTGGAGTTGAACAATTATTAATTGCGGAAGATATTTTCTATCGCTCTTTATTCATTGTATTACTTGAAGTGGCTGTTCGTGATACATTCTTAGATTATGTTAAAGAAATGAATGAATCAAAAGGACAAGCCAATCCGCAAATTAATTTTATAACAAATATTTTAGGACAATACTTACAACTTGCTACCGCAATTATGAGTAACGAAATGGTTGAAAACGAGTTGTTTGATGAAGCTAAGCATTGCTTTAAAACAGCGATTGATGCGATTACTGGTAAACTTGGTAAGAAGAATCTTCAAGACCAAGAAAATTACTTTATTAACGCTCGCGCTGCCGCAGATAAGTCATTAGTGGAAGCTGAGAAAAAATGGATTGAACTTTTTAATCCATTAGTTAAAGAAACCATTGAATTTGAAAAACAAGCTAAACAAAATTAACATATTCGACAAATTATGCGTAAATTTATGACATAATTTGTCGTTTTTTTATAAATTATCAAATTGTTTAATTTATTCCTTTGCATTTTTGTGAAAACTATTTTATGATTTAAGTACAAAGGGGTAATTGATATATGAAAACAGCTAAATTAACTAAGTTTCGTGAATTAAGAAAACAACAAGGTATCAATTTAGGTATGGTTGCCAAACAATTAAATGTTTCTAAGGCTTACATTTCTATGGTTGAAACCGGTCGTCGTAGTCTTGATTACGAGATGGCAATTAGTATGGCAAAAATGCTAAAAAGTCATCCAGATGAATTATTTTACGAAGATATGACAAAATAATTCCTAAAGAGCAGAGATGCTCTTTTTGTTTTGCTATCAATAATTAATTATTGAAAGTATGTATTTAAAATGTTAAAATACAATAGTCTCTAGGGAGTGAATGTTATGAAAAAGAAAAAAGTTAGTACAAAAGAATTAGTTGGCTATATTATCAGTGGTGTTATCGCCTTATTTGGTGTGGCATTAATGGTTACTCACACTGTTGGCGTATATTTACCAGGATTACATAGTGATAACCCAATTATTAAAGCAGAAAATGCTGTAATAAGTGCTTTAAAAATCAATTTGGATTTTTTAGGTTGGGGAATCATATTTATGGTAATTGGTGTATTTATTGCTTTAATGATTTTGTTAAGTGTTGCTAAAAAAGTTGATTACGATGTTGAAAAAGCACAACGTCGTGCTCAAAGATTGGGATTATAAGAAGAGGTTGTTACCTCTTTTTTTTAAAATCATGAATAAGATATTAAAAAAAGTATTAATTACTGCTGGTTCAATTTTAGGAGTAGCGGTATTAGTGGTTGGTGGATATGTTAGTTATGTATTACTTCAATATAATCGTATTGAAGATAATTTAGTTTTAAATCCTAATAACACTAATGAAAATATATTAAATAATGATAAAACTTATAAAATTTCTACATACAATATTGGATTTGGGGCTTATCGTCCTGACTATTCTTTCTTTATGGATGAAGGTTATATGGCTGATGGCACCAAGGTTAGTGGTAAACATGGTACCGCTAAATCAAAAGAATCGGTAATAGAAAGTACTGAAGGAGTAATAAGTGAAATTGACAAGTTAGATGTTGATTTTGCATTTTATCAAGAAGTTGATACAAATAGCACGCGTTCACATCATGTTAATCAAAGTGAAATGATTACAAATTCATTTACTAGTTATAACAATGTTTTTGCGGTTAATTATCATTCAGCTTTCTTAATGTATCCTTTTAATGATCCGATTGGAAAAAGTAATTCAGGAATACTCACTTTAAGCAAATATAAAATAGAAGAATCAATTCGTAAATCTTATCCTGTATCTAAAGGATTTGATCGCCTTTTTGACTTAGATCGTTGCTTTAGTGTTTCCCGTTTAAAAGTAAATGATAAAGAATTAGTATTAGCAAATTCTCATATGTCCGCGTATGATGAAGGCGGAAAAATTCGTGCTTTACAAATGCAAGTAATGAAAGATTTCTTTGAAACAGAAATCTCAAAAGGAAATTATGTGATATTTGGTGGAGATTTTAATCATGATTTAATTAATGAAAATCCAGCTTATCAATATAATGAGTCTAATCCAAAACCAAGTTGGATGAATTTTACACAGTTAAAGCCAGATTGGCTAGCAAACTTTGATTATGAAGTTGATTTAGGACCGAATATGAGTGTGGCCACTAGCGATAATGCTCCTACATGTCGCGATTGTGATTTGCCTTTAATTGGAAATGAAGATGTTCTTTATAAAAGTGTTGTTGATGGCTTTATTGTATCTAGTAACATTGAAATAATTGAAACTAAGACAATTGTTAATAATTTTGAATATTCGGATCATCAACCAGTTTTAATGGAATTTAAACTTAAATAAATGAAAATAGTGGTAAAAGTGCCACTATTTTCTTTTTTCACATTGTGAATAATTTAATTCACTAGAATATAATAAAATCAAAAGTATACTGAAAGTGGTGATGGAAAAATGACATTTCAAGAGAATTTGAAGAAATTACGACTCGAAAAAGATTTAACGCAAGAGGAACTAGCAAATAAAATATTTGTTTCTCGCACATTAATTACTAAATACGAAAATGGCACAGTTATGCCTACTAAAGATAATCTTGAAAAATTAGCATTATTTTTTAATGTCGATACGAAAGAATTATTATCAACCCATGAAGAAACTGGTATTGTACTTGATTTAGAAGCTAGAAGACAAAAAATTGAATTTATCATTAGTGTAATAATGATTTCTCTATCTATAATAGTTGCTATTATTTATTTGTTACCTATATTTGTGGCATATAAATATGTTTATCCAATTCCAGAAGGCGAGATTGCTCCAGCAAGAGTTTGTTATAGTTTTGCTATTATGAATTCGTGTTTATCTAACCACAATTATATTTGTCTTATTTCAGAAATTGTAATAGTCATTAATGTTATCATATTATTACTTTCGATAATTATTCCAAATAAAAAAGCCGCATATACTTTGAAAGTAATCGGCTTTATTATATTTGTTGTTTCTTTATTTTTGATGTTTTTTAGTTTTATATGCGGAATTTCTTTTTTAAAATCTTTGGACTATTAATATAGTCTTTTTCTTTTTGCTCATAGTTTTGATTAAATATATATTTTACAGTTGGTATTATTAAAACAATACAAGCCATAATCCAAGCTCCTGGATCACCAATACATACGGCGGCAAAAGCAAGCATTGAACTACTAGAATTAATTGGACCATGATTAATAATAACTGGTAAGAAGGCACAAATTAGTATTCTTGCGATTAATTCGGCAAATCCAGCACCTAAGACATATTTAGATTTACTGATACCTTGAATAGCGCTTCTTGCAACAATTAAGAAACCAACAAATACATTTAAGATAATATCAATATAAACAAACATATTACCAAATTTAATTGATGCTTCAGATATTTTATCAGCACTCATAAATATGTATTGATAAGCACCATTTATCGTTAATAATAATCCAATTGTTAAACAGAACGCATACATGATTAACATAATTATAACTGTTTGAATTGTTCCTTCTTTAACACGTTTATAATCTTTCTTTCCATAATTTTGAGCGTTAAATCCTAATATGGCAGAGCCTAATCCATTATAAATGGACATTAAGAAGTTTATTAGTTTATTAGCGGCTCCAAAACCATTTTGAGCAGGAGTGCCTTCAACCATAACTCCAGTATCGGTTAAGTCAAATTTAACAACCGATGATTGCATAACGATAATACCAATAGCTAATATTGAGAATTGTAAACCTAATGGAATACCTTCTTTTAAGTGTTTATTGATGTTTTCTAAATCAAATTTATAATCTTCTTTTTTAAATCTTAATTCTTTATATTTGATAAGAGTATAAATAAAGCAAGCGATGAAACTAACAAATTGCGCTAGTATGGTTGCAATAGCAGCACCGGCAGGTCCCATATTAAATACCGCTAAGAATAGCAAATCAAGTCCAACATTTAATAGAGTGGATATAAGCAAGAATATAAGAGGAGTCAAAGAATCGCCATAAGAACGTAAGATACCACATACAAAGTTATAACCCATTTGAGCAAAGATTCCAATAAATATAATTAAACAATAAATATAAGCAGCATCATAAACTTCTTTATTTGTTGGAGTAATGTTTATAATACTTAACATCCAAGGAAGTAAGCATATTGATAGAATTGTCAAAATAACTGAGATTATAATTGTTAAATATATTTGTGTGACAAATGATTTTCTTACTTTAGAAATATCTTTTGAACCGACATGCTGAGCGGTAATAACACTAAATCCTGCGGTTGAGCCAAAGGCGAATTGTAAGAAAATGAATGTTAATGGGAATGTATCATTAATACCAGCAACCTCGTTAGCGCTCAATACTTGTCCACATATAATTGCGTCAGTAAGTACGTAAATTTGCTGTAATAAATAAGATAATATAATTGGAGCACCAAATAGTAAAATTACTTTCCAAGGTTTCCCTTTAGTAAGATCAACAGGTACGAATAATTTTTTTAAAAAAGATGTTTTGCTCATAGTTTCGCCTCCCCTATTCGCGAAACTATATTTTACTCGAAAAGAAATTAGTTACAAGTGAAGTTTTAATGTAAGTAGTTACAATTAATATTTGTAAGCAGTTCCAAAAATAAAGCGTATAATTATTACATATATGTAATAAAAAATTGTGATATAATTATCAATGTGTATAAATTATGGAGGAGTGCATATGAAAAAGAAGAATATTTTGTTGTTAGCAATGGCTATAATGTCATTGAGTGTTGTTGGCTGTGATAATACTAATAGCAATAATAGTAATAATACTAGCAATGGTAGTATTAGTAATTCTACATCAACATCTAGTGGAACTTCGGTTATAGAAGATGATATTCATGTTATATCGTTAAACATTACGAATAAGAATGTTGGAAAGTTAAATGTGGGTGGAACTTATCAATTAAATGTTTCGGTTTTACCAGTTAATGCAACAAATAAAATTGTAAATTATTCTAGTTCTAATAATTCAATTGCCACAGTTAATTTTACTGGACTTATCCAAGCAAAAGGTGTTGGTACATGCATTATTACTGCTGAAAGTGATGATGGAAATATCAAAGATACAATAGAAATTGAAGTAGTTAATTCTGATATTAAAAACTTTGATGTTAAATTTGATGAAAGTGTTGAAACAATTGAATCTGGAAATAATACTTTCTATAAACTTGTATTAGGAAAAGAATATCCTTTAACTGTTTCATTTGATTCAGAAAGTGATACAAAAAAAGAATTAGAAGTAGAATTTAGTTTAGATGGATTTTGTAGTTTTGATGCATCTAAAAATACATTGAAGCCACTTAAACATGCGGATTCACTTATTGTCACATTTAAATTGAAAAACACTAATTTGAAAAAAGAATATTACTTAAAGATAGTAAATGATGGCGAAAAAGATATAACTGAGATAATAAACAAATTAACTATTTCAAAGAATAAAGAAGATTTGAAAGATATTAAAACATATCATAGAAGTTATGATTTTGACACTTTAGATGTCTATGAAAATCGTACGCATTATGTAGAAGATACTACCTATAATATATTTAAAGAATCATCAAATCGTTATATGCTTGCTGATAGAAATTATAGCGCTGTAGTAACACTTAAAGGTAAAGAACCAAGTGCTCCATCAACTTTAAAAACAGAACTATTTATGGGTATGAATGATGGAAATTATTATAAATTTGAAGTCAATGAAAACGGAAATCATATTGATACACCAAAGAAACTTGCAATAGTAGAAAGCATTAGTGATAGAAACACACAAATAACACGTGATGAGGCTATTAAGCAATCAACGAGATTAATTATGAATTCTCGTGTAGGATTATCAGATATGGCCTTAATGCAATTTAGTGGATTATGCGAAAATTCAATTGGCTATGGTTCATTGCCACTATATTTTGGCGGAGAAGCACAATCTCATACTTCAATTGTTGAAAAAGATAATGTTGTTATTGCGGATAGTTATTATGTTGAGAATAAACCATCAATATTATCTCCAAATGGTGAAGTATATTTTAACCATGGTGAATATACTTTCGATGGCGATACTTTGGTTTCTATTGATGTAACTTCTTATGTATATGATAATACCTATTATGATTTTGACTCTAACAAATTAAGTGAAAATGCAAAATATATTGAAATGTATAAAGTTAAGTTTTCACAAGAATTTGGCACTTTAAATACTCAAGAGACTAATAAACTTGATCCAAAGAATCTTTATTTTAATGACTTTACACCAATTTTAGTTGATAGTGATGGAAACAAAGTTACAAAAGCTGAAGTAGGTAAAACCTATAATATTAGCTTTGAGAATCCTTCACCAAGTATTGCTACAAACTTAATTGATACATTAATAATTGATGATTCTAGTGATAAAGAAGTAGCTTCAATTACTAATAATGGTAAATCTATTACTATCAATAAGTCAGGTGTAAGCACTCTAACAGTCTTTTCTTCTAAAAATAATATTAGTAGAGAATTAGTTGTTAGCGTAGATATTACAATGCCTAATTCAATTTCTATTTTAGTAAATAATAATGAAATGACTCAAACAGAAATGTCTGTTGGTGATAAACTTGATAATATTTCTTACAAAGTATTACCATCTAATGCACCTAGTGATGTTAATGTCGTACTTAATGGGGTTGGTACATTAAAGAAAAATAACAATAATACATATTCATTTACGAGCGATGTTGAAGGAGAAGCAACAATTGTTGTAACAAGTAAGCTAGATAGTAATATAAAAGCATCTTTAAAAATAACCGTTAATAAAAAATCAACATCAAGTTCTTTAATTGATACATTACTTGCTAATACTTATGTTTGTTATGATAGCAGTGTTTATGGCGGAGCAGAAATACCATCTAATAGTATTGTGTTTAAATCTGCAACTAAAGTAGAATTTAAAATTGAATCTAATTATGCACTTACGACTTATATTATAGAATGTGATGTTACAATTGATGAACAAAATAAAACAATTACATTTACATCTTTTAATGTCACAAATGACCCAGATGGAACTTATGAGAGTTTTGATTTGCCTTTAATTAAACTTAATGTCCCATATAACATTTCTAATGATGGAAAATCATTTGCTATCAACTTATATATAATGGATGGAACAGATGAATTACCATTTGTTGATGTTGGTGAATTAGCTAATTTTGAAATCAAGAAATAAGAGGAGTGATTTTAAATGAAAAATAAAAGAATATCAATTATTTTGCCATTAATTTTATTATTAACTCTTAGCGGTTGTGATTCTGAAAGTAGTAATTCAGGAAATTCAGTCTCAAATGAGCCATCAAGTGAAAAATTAATTAGGCTATTAAATAATGTGAATTTAGACAATATCGTTTCTTACGATTTTGTTGATCGTTCATATTCTTATAATTCTTATAATGGTTCTAAATATATTGTCACTGGTGATTCCTCAGTGGGTAAGATTAACTATGAGGCAACTCATAAGTTTAAGTTATTTAATAATGATTTTATTTCTGATCAAATAACTGTTAATTATCTAGGCGCTGTTGAAAACAAAATAATTACAAATACTGTGTCTGCAAATGGGCAAGTATTCGTTAAGGATAATGTTATTTATGACTACTTTATTTGTCCTTCTATGACTACTCAATCATATGTAAATTGTTATGAAGTTGATGTTTATCGAACTTTTAATCAATATTTTAACTATTTATCTATTCTTAGTGATGTAATAACTGCATTTACAGATCCAAATGCTTATTTTCCTAGCAATTCTGGTTATCAAACACCAATCTTAAATATTTCTACAAAAGATAATGTTGAAACTTATTCTTTACAAGGTCGTTATCCAGGTGATGATAGTTACAAACCATTTATTATTGATTTTAATATTGAATATGATACAAAAGCCAATGAATTTAAAAAAATCACCTATCAAGAAAGAAGTATGATGAGTACTTTAGATGCTGATTATGAAATTTCTACTTCATCACTTGCGCAATATACTATTACTAACATTAAATTTGGTAACAAAACCAATTATAGTGGTACTGTATATACATTTGATAATATTGCTGATAAAGAAAAAATCCACAATGCTCCTGAGCAAGTGGTTGATGTTAGTAAAGTTAATGACGGAGAATTAAATGACAAAATGGTGCAAAATATTATCCGTAATATTTATGCCTATTCTAATGATGTTCGCCAAACTAATTATTCAATGTTATATCATGGCGCATTTGATTTTGCTAATACTGATCGTACAGAATTTGGCAATGCTTTATTTGAAGGAAAGATGATTGCTTATAGTAATGGTATTCTTGATAATAATGGTACAATCCAATTAGTGGATTCTGGTGACTCTCCAAAAGGTGAAAAGTCTCCATTTAGAATTTTTACAAAAGCTGAAGACAAGGGAATATTTAAAGGCGGAAAATTCTCTAAATATATTACTTCATCATTTGGATTTGTCTTAAAAAGCAATGTAAATAGTGCAAGAGAATACTTAGATGCAAATCCACTTTATTGGCCAGAATTAAGCCAATATGTCGAAATGCTTCAAACATTGAATTTGGGCAAGAACTATACTTCATCTAGTTCATCATTTGAGATTTCTATGTCTGGAACTAAATCTGGAAATACTCTTGAATTAAAGGCACAAATTCATTTTGCTTCAAACAATAAATTTAATATTGAGAATTTCTACTCATTTACATTTACTATCGAAAATGATAAATTAATGTATTGTAAATTTGTTACAACAGGACATACATCAGATAAAGAAAAATATGATGATGTTTATGAAGCTAGATTTGTTCATGCTCCTAGAGTTGCCTTTAGTGGCGAAGAAATGGACATTCTTAATGAGATTGATACTCAAGTTGATATTACTGAATTTGAAATATTATAAGAGCATAGTTTAAAGCTGAGTTATTTACAAAGATAACTATTTTGTATTGAAATAAACAAGTGTGTTTATCCTGTGTCAATTTTGATAAAAAAATAATTATCTAATCAATTGAAAAATAAAAGAAAAATGTTACAATATACGCGGAATAAGTTTGAACTAACTTATTACTAGGAGGAAATTTTATGAAAAATATTGATTTAGCTCAATATGGCATTCATGATGTAAAAGAAATCGTTTATAATCCATCATACGAAATGCTATTTGAAGAAGAAACAAGAAGTGACCTTGAAGGTTACGAAAAAGGACAAGTAAGTGAACTTGGTGCCGTTAATGTAATGACTGGTATTTATACTGGCCGTTCTCCAAAAGACAAATATATCGTTGTTGATGACAATTCTAAAGACACTGTTTGGTGGACAAGCGAAGGTTATAAAAATGATAACCATCCAGCAAGCCAAGAAGCTTGGAAAGCAGTTAAAGATATTGCTTTAAAAGAATTATCTAATAAGAGATTATTCGTTGTTGATGCTTTCTGTGGCGCTAACAAAGATACACGTATGGCTGTGCGTTTCATTGTTGAAGTTGCATGGCAAGCACACTTCATTAAAAATATGTTTATTAAACCAACTGAAGAAGAACTTGCTAACTTCAAACCTGACTTTGTTGTTTACAATGCTTCAAAAGCAAAAGTTGAAAACTACAAAGAATTAGGCTTAAATTCTGAAACATGTGTTATGTTCAATATTACAAGCCGTGAACAAGTAATTATTAATACTTGGTATGGTGGCGAAATGAAAAAAGGTATGTTCTCAATGATGAACTATTACTTACCACTTAAAGGTATTGCTTCAATGCACTGTTCCGCTAATACAGATATGGAAGGTAAAAATACCGCTATATTCTTTGGCTTATCAGGAACTGGTAAGACTACATTATCTACAGATCCAAAACGTTTATTAATCGGTGATGATGAACATGGTTGGGATGATAATGGTGTATTCAACTTCGAAGGTGGATGCTACGCAAAAGTAATTAACCTTGATAAAGATTCTGAACCTGATATTTATAATGCTATTAAACGTAATGCTTTACTTGAAAACGTTACATTAGACAAAGATGGTAAGATTGACTTTGCTGATAAGAGCGTTACCGAAAATACTCGTGTTTCTTATCCAATCAACCACATTAAGAATATCGTAAGACCTATTTCATCTGCTCCAGCTGCTAAAAATGTTATCTTCTTATCTGCTGATGCATTTGGTGTCTTACCTCCAGTATCTGTTTTAACTCCAGAACAAACACAATATTATTTCTTATCAGGATTTACTGCTAAATTAGCAGGAACTGAAAGAGGTATTACTGAACCTACTCCAACATTCTCTGCATGCTTTGGACAAGCATTCCTTGAATTACATCCAACTAAATATGCTGAAGAATTAGTAAAGAAAATGCAAAAGAGTGGCGCTAAAGCATACTTAGTAAATACTGGTTGGAATGGTACTGGAAAACGTATTTCTATTAAAGACACACGTGGTATCATTGACGCTATCTTAAATGGTGATATCTTAAATGCTCCAACAAAGAAAATCCCATACTTTGATTTTGAAGTACCAACTTCTTTACCAGGAGTTGATCCAAAAATCTTAGATCCTCGTGATACATACGCTAATCCTAGTGATTGGGACAACAAAGCTAAAGATTTAGCAAGCAGATTCATTAAGAACTTCGTTAAATATGAAACAAATCCTGCTGGTAAAGCTTTAGTAAAAGCTGGACCAAAAGTTAGTGAATAATTAGTAACTAATATAATCTAAAATAGTAATAAAAAGTTGAGTTAAGTTTGATTACTTGTAGTAATTCAAATAAAACCCAACTTTTTTTGATGGCAGTTGCTACCAAATTAATCAAATTTATAATATAATAATATTATGCTTAGTTATTTTAGTTATGAAGGTGAGAATATGAAATTTAAAGTTTTAGATTTGTTTTGTGATATTGGTGGATTTTCTTTAGGCTTATCAAAAGTTGATGGATTTAGTGTAAATGTTGCTTTTGATAATGATGAAGAAGTTAAAGAAACATTTAATAAAAATTTTCCTAATACATTTTTTATGTGCGGAAATATATTAGAAGAAGATATACAAAAACAAATTATTGATAAATCCAAACAAACTAAAGTAAATGTCGTAGTTATAGAAAACTCACTTTTTTACACTGAAGATAATAAAAATGAACTAATACATGCATGTATTGATATTGTTCATGAATTAAAACCAAGCATAATTATCACTCATAATGATATTGAAAAATTAGATTTTAAAGAAAATGAAGATTTATTTATAGCAAAAATGATAGAAAATGGTTATAAAGTTAATATTAATAGGATTAATGCCAAACATTATGGAGTAGCGCAAGATCGTTATTTTAACATATTTGTTTTTGCTAAAAAGAAGACACTTTCATTTCCTAAAGAAAAAGAACAAGTAACTGTTAAAACCGCCATATCAGATTTAGCGTATTTAGAAAATGGTGAAGGCCAAAAGATTTCTTCTTATATTAATGAACCGCAAAATGAATATCAAAAGAATTTGCGTGGAGAATACTTGGAATTTCATGAATCAAATAAATGCTCTAAGAAGAAATTAGAAGAAATAAAATCTATGCCAATTAAGAAAGATAATTTAAAAGATAAAAACTATCGATTAAATTATGATGATGTTGCACCTTCTTTAAATTCACGTTTGTTTTTGACTAATAAAATTGTTCATCCAATTTTAAATAGAACTTTAACACTTCGAGAAGTAGCAAGACTTCAAAGTTTTAATGATGATTTCTATTTTTGTGGTAATAAGTCTTTGATTATAAAACAAATTTGTGAAGCTTTCCCCCCTTTATTAGCTAGAGAAATTGCTATTCAAATTGCTAATGAATTTGATGTAGAACTTGTTGATGGTTTAAATTATGAATTATATCTAGGTAATGCTTATACTTTAATTGATAAATTAGTGGAAGATAATATCAAAGTAAACCATATTATTACTGATCCACCATATAGTTTACCTTATGATGAAGAAAACTTTAATATGAAAAAAGCAATTAAAAATGGTGAAGCTTTTGATGTTCTTTCTTGGATTCCAAAATATGAAAAAATACTTGATGATAATGGCTCAATGATTGTATTTTGTTCGTATCGCGATATTAGTTATATTATTAAAACCATGGAAGAAAATAATTTAGAAGTTAAAGATATAATTGTTTGGAAAAAAACTAACCCAATTCCAAGAAATGTTAATCGTAGATATGTTCAAGATATGAAATTTGCTATTTGGAGTGTTAAAAAAGGCGCCAAATGGGTATTTAATAGAAATCCGAAAAAGTCATATATGCGTAGTTTATTTGAAACAAGCGTTGTATCAGGTAAAGAAAAATATGATGCATCTCAAAAAAGTTTACGTTTAATGGATGAAATAGTAAAAATACACACTAAAGAAAATGATTTGATTATTGATCCATTTATGGGAACTGGAACAACAGGATTAGCGTGCTTAGACTTAAATCGTAAATTTATTGGTATTGAAATAGATAAGAAATGTTTTACTGTTGCGGTAAATAGACTTAATCGAATTATATAAAATTTATTTATAAGCTTAGGATATAAAATTCTAAGCTTTTTTATTAAATCTTTACTTATTTTGGATTTTTATGCAATAAATCTTTACTTTTTTATAAAAATAACACATAATAAGTAAAGAAAGAGGTGCATTAATATGTACTCTTATCAACCATTAGAAAAAAAACTCAATGATAAAGGATTAAACAAATCTGATTTGACGATTAATTTAGGAATATCATCAAAAACTATTGCTAAAATGTCAAAAGGTGAAAAAGTTGCTAATCTGGTTCTTTTAAAAATTGCAAATTTTTTGAACTGTAAAGTAGACGAACTATTTACAATTACTTATAACAACCCTATTCTTCAAATTTTAAAAGAAGAAAAAAGTATCAAATTATCAGGTGGACTTTATCATGAATTACAAGTTAGAATGACATATAATTCCAATCATATTGAGGGATCAAAATTAACTGAAGATCAAACAAGGCTAATATTTGAAACAAGAACCATTGATGCTGATGATGGGGTTTTGGTTGATGATATTATTGAAACAAGTAATCACTTTAGGGCAATTGACTATATAATTGATGTTGCTATGGAACCATTAAGTGAAGAAATCATCAAGCATATTCATTTACTTTTGAAACAAGGGACAAATGACTCTAATTTTGATTGGTTTATGGTAGGTGATTATAAAAAAAGATCTAATGTGGTTGGTGGAAAAATTACATGTCGCCCAAGTGCAGTAGCTAATGAAATGAAAAAATTGTTAAATAATTATTCATCAAAAAAGAATATTAGTATTGAAGATATTATTGAATTTCACGCCAATTTCGAATATATCCACCCATTTCAAGATGGAAATGGAAGAGTTGGTAGACTTATTGCTTTAAAAGAATGTTTAAGATTTAACATAATTCCATTCATTATTGAAGATTCAAAGAAATCTTTTTATTATCGTGGCCTTGCTAATTGGAAAGATGAAAAAGGATGTCTTATTGACACTTGTCTTGATGGACAAGATGCATTTAAAAGATTATTAGAATTACTAGATATTAACGTTTGAGTTATAGCGCTTGTTATAAGCGCTTTTTTCTTTCTTCTCAAATGTTTTAATAATTAAAGTAGGATATTAGAATTACCTACAAGAACATTTATTTTTATGCCATTTTTTAAAGAAATTGCGGAATCTAAAAATAATTTATAGATAACAAATTCTACTTTTTCACTTGATTCAGTTAAAATGGTTAATCCAATTCTTTTCGTTGAAATTTCATAAACATTTAAAATCATTATTTCTTTTATTTCATAATTATCTTTAGATAAATTTAATAGTTTTACGCCGTAATATATAATAATTGAGCCACATATTGTTGCTACAAGAGCGCAGCCGAATATAAGAAAGAAAATTGCAAAATCTTTAAGATTTACTTCAGTGTCTAATAAAGTTAATAAAAAACATAAAACAATAACTATTAGCCATGCACATGCAGAAAATAAATGAAAAAAGAAACGATTACGAAACCATTTATATTGACTTGTTGCTTTATAATTCATAGTAGTTTTTTCTCTCCTTTAAATTTTTATAATGCTTATAATGTCTTTTAAATATCAAATGTCATAGTTTTTTGCTTTCACTAAAAAATTTATATCATAGAATTATGTAAAATGTTAAAAATTAATTGCAGAACTAATAAGATAAATCATAATTATAGATACAAAAAAATTTGGCAAATTTCGTGCCCAACTTAATATTTTTCCTGGCGGAGAATTAGGGATTTGAACCCTAGCGCCCTGTTACAAG
Source organism: uncultured Bacilli bacterium (assembly GCA_934140155.1). Classification (GTDB taxonomy): domain Bacteria; phylum Bacillota_I; class Bacilli_A; order RFN20; family CAG-826; genus RUG131. The sequence continues at coordinate 64,116 of CAKPBC010000007.1, forward strand.
CCTACGAGCTTTCCAAGCCCGCCCCTTCAACCACTTGGGTAATTCTCCAACGCTTGATAATTGTATCATTATTTTTCACTTTTGTCATTATTTTTTTGCAATTATGACTTATTTAAGTCATAATATTAGCGAAGAGAGTGATGAGTATGCAAGAAATATTAATAACCAAAGAAAATGAAGGACAACGTGCGGATAAATTTGTTCGCAAATTTTTAAATGACGCCCCACTTTCTTTTATTTATCGTATTTTCCGAAAAAAAGATGTAAAGATTAATGGACATTGGATTACTATCGATTATATATTAAAAAAAGATGATGTTATGAGAATTTATGTAACTGATGAACAGTTAAAAGAATTTAATAATCCTCGTCCAATTGAATCAATTAAATTTAATCATGAAATCATTTATGAAGACGATAATATTTTAATAGTTAATAAACCACGTGGATTACTTGTTCATGGTGATGAAAAAGAAAAGAGAATGACATTATCAAATCAAGTATTAAGTTATTTATACGCAAAAGGTGAATATAATCCTAAAACATCACAAGGATTTACACCCGCTCCAGCACATCGTATTGATCGTAATACTTCTGGATTAGTGGTTTTTGGTAAAACTATTAAAGCTTTGCAATGCTTATTAGAATTATTTAAAGATAAAGAAACATTAGAAAAAGAATATTTAGCTTTAGTAGTTGGAAAAGTTAATAAAGGAGGCACAATTGACGCTCCTTTGTATAAAGATGCCACAAGTGGATTAGTGAAAGTTGATTTTCATTCTTCATTTGCAAAAAGTGCCACTACAATTTATGATATTGAAGAGAAATTTGAAAATTATACATTATTAAAAATAAGAATTTTAACTGGTAGAACTCATCAAATTCGTGCCCATATGCTTTATATTCATCATCCAGTTGTGGGCGATGGAAAATATGGCGATTTTGTTACGAACAGATATTTTAAAGACACATTCAATTTTGAAAATCAATTTTTACATGCCCATAAAATTGAATTTAAAAATGTTTCAGGTGAATTAAGCTATTTATCCAATAAATGCTTTGTTGCAAATTTACCAAAAGAAGAAAAAGATATCTTAAGTAAATTAGCGTAGGAGAAGAACATGATATCGTTATCTTTAATTTTATTATTGATAAATATTATTGTTATAGTTGCAGTTGTTTTTGCGAATGTTTTTAAATCGCGCGTTATTGCCACATCACTTTTAATGGTGGATTTATTTGCCATGCTTTTAAAGGTATTTGATAATTATGTATTTAATAATCAAATTGAAGATTTTTTTATTGATTTAGTTCGTTCACTAAACTTAACAACAAGCGCAACTAATCCTAATTTTATTGTCTTTATTGCGGGATTAATAGTACTTTTACAATTATTTGTGGTTTGGTTAATGCTTTATGCCTTATTAAGAAGATTTGTTCCATATAAACCACCAATACTTTTATCAAAACATGAAGAAAGAACTTTATTAAATGAAGCAGTACTTTGGAAGTCATTGTTATTTATTTCATTAAATATAATGATAATTTATGTTTTAGCAATATTAAATCATGCTGCTAAATTGCCATTCGGTATATTAGAGCCATTATTTCGTATTGGATTTGGGGTGAGATCATGAACCCTAGAGAAAAAATATTGTTATTATCCGAGATGTTTGAAGTGGATGTAAGTAAACATATTCAAGCAGTTTTAAGCGAAATTGAAAATAGTGAACATTATAAACAATTAGTTATTAATGTAGAAATGGCATCCAAATATCAAGTGCCATATACGGAAAAGTTTTTAAAAGAATATGAAGAATTAAGTATTAATAAAATTACATCTATTAAGGATGCTTTTATTGCTCGCGCTAAAGTGGATTATTTATATCAAATTTCACAACCAAAATATTTCATTAATCCTATCATGTTTAATCCGATGGAAATGAATACTAATATTACAATGATTGGAGAACTTCCTTGCTATTATCATAACAATGAAATGACTATTGATGAATTAATTACTAACGAAGAAATATCTAATAAAGATAAAATTAAAGTGACAAATGAAATAACTAAAAAATGGGCGGAAGATGCGCAAGAAATTATAATAGATAAAGTTAATTTTTTAATAAGTAAACGCAATAAATTTTATTTTAAAGGAAACATATTTTCCGTATTTAAGAGAGGCTTAATTTACCCGATTTTAATTATTTTAGGTAATATTGTATTCTTTGTTAGTATATTTTCTTCTTCAAAATTTATAAGTACTGTTTTATTAGGACATAGCGTGACTAGTTATTTTTTCTTATTCTTTGTCATTTTCTTATTTCTTCTAGAAGCTGGAGAATTATTAAATATTCGTATGGAAGAAAGTTATTTTGATGAAAAAAAATATTGTTATACTTATTTAAAAAGTCATGCTTATTTATCAGTGAAAAGTTTGGAAGATTCAATATTTAAAATTAAAAAAGCTTTATTAGAGGCTATTAAAGATAAAAGCAAAGTTAAAACTTTAATTACTAAAGTAAACTATCTAGCAAATTATCGAAGAATTATTTTATTTTTAGAATCAAAAGTAAATATTAGTGAAAAGAAGTATAAAGAATCCACAATTAACGCTATAAACATTATTCGCTTAACTATATTAGTTTTATTTTTATTATCATTAATAGGTTACGCAGTTATTATGTGCATTTCTTATTTGAAAGGCGGTGTTATTTAATGGATTTAGATGTGTATTTTGATGATTTACATATTACTAATTTGATTGAATTAGGTCAAAATATGTATAAATATCCAGATTTAGCATTTAGCTTAATAATTCGTGATGATTTTCAAAAATCATTAAAAGAAAATGAGCCGTATTTATATCAAAAATTCGTGCAATTACAAGATATTGCCGATGATGATGAATTTGTGTTTAAAGTTAGTTATTTGTTTTGCCCATATATGACACTTAGGTATCATGGATATCGTTTTGATAAATTAGAAAATCTGGGTGAAAGAATGATTAACTATGGTCCAGTTGTAGATGTTTACCTTATGGATTTAATTAAATTTAGATTATTATCTTATGTATATGAATTGCAAGGTTTAAGTACTATTTCTAAAGAAAATTACTTAGCTATAAAAAAAGCGGAAGAAATGGTAATAACTAATCCGAATAAGGCATATTTTACATTAGCATTTGACTTATCTAAGTCAAAAGTTTTAGTATATAATGGTAAGCCATATATTACTCCAAAGTCTTTTTTAGAAGTAATGAGTAGTGATGTTAATATCACCAAATTTGCCATTGACTTTGAAGATAACGAATACTTTTTTGCTTGGCTACGATTTTTAAATTATGAAAATCGTTTAAAAAGATTTAGAAATCTAGTAAAATTTATAGAGGAAAGAGAGAAAATATAAAATGAGTATTATTGAAACAAATTATCAACGTTGGTTAAACTCACCTGTTGTTGATGAGAAAACAAAAAAAGAAATTTTATCTATGAGTGAAGATGAAAAAAATGATGCATTCTTTAAAGATGCAGAATTTGGTACAGCGGGAATGCGTGGTATTTTAGGCCCAGGTACTAATCGTCTTAATATTTTTACTGTTCGTAAATCAACAGTGGCATTTGGAATGTACTTACTTGAAAAATTCCCTAATGCTAAAACTAGTGGTGTTGTTATCTCGCATGATAACCGTCACATGTCTCGTGAATTTACTTTAGATACCGCAAAAACACTAAATGAAATGGGTATTAATACATTCATTTTTGATAGTTTACGTCCAACTCCAGAACTTTCATTTGCGGTTCGTGAATTAAAGGCTGTGGGAGGGGTTATGATTACGGCAAGCCATAATCCACGTGAATATAATGGCTATAAAGTTTATGATGAAAATGGTTGCCAATTAGTGCCTTATCGTATTGAAAGATTACTTGAAATACTTGCTACTTTACCTGATGAATTATCCGTTACTTATAAAAAAGCAGAAGTTCCAGGAAAGAATGTTATTTTAGATGATGCAATTGACAATCGTTATGTTGAAGAAGTATTAAGCATTCGTTTAAATCCGGATTTAGATAAAAAAGGATTTAAAGTAGTTTATACTCCACAACACGGAACAAGTTATATACCTGCTATGAAAATATTCGAAAAAGCTGGTTATAAAGATAATATTTTCCCTGTGTTAAGTCAATGTACTCCAGATCCTGATTTTTCAAATACTTTATCTCCAAATCCAGAAGAACCTAAAGCTTATATTGAACCATTAAAATTAGCTAAAGAATTAGATGCAGATTTAATTGTTATGACTGATCCAGATGCTGATAGAGTGGGTGTTGCTTTTAAAAATTCTCATAACGAATTTGAATTACTCACCGGTAACCAATCTGGTGCATTATTAATTAATTACATATTAGGAGAACGTAAAGAAAAAGGTTTACTTTCTAAAAATGGCATTATGTATAACACCATTGTTACATCAACATTTGGTACTAAAATTGCCGCTTCATATGGCGTTAAGACTGAATCTTTATTAACTGGATTTAAGTTTATTGGTGATGCAGTTGATTTAGCACTTAAAAATAACGGACCACATTATGAATTTGGTTATGAAGAATCTTATGGCTGCTTAATTAAACCTTTTGCTCGTGATAAGGATGCGCAACAAGCTTTACTTATGATTGTGGAAATGACTTTATTCTATTTAAGACATGGAAAAACACTAGATATAGTTAAAGATGAATTAGAACAAAAATTTAATTATTATCATGATACCCAATTCTCAATTGCTTTTAAAGGCGCAGAAGGACCAGCAAAGATGGACAAATTAATGGAAGATTTACGTAAAGGAATTACTTCTATTGCTGGATTTAAAGTTACAAGAATTGAAGATTATGAAAATAGTGTTGCCACAAATGAAGATGGAACAAAAGAAGTACTTACACTTCCTAAATCTAATGTATTAAAATTCTATATGGGCGAAGATAAAATTATTTGTGTACGTCCAAGTGGAACTGAACCAAAATGTAAATTCTATTATGGCGTAAATGATAAAGACAAAGAACTTGTTAAAGATTTACCAGCAACATTACATAAAGATTTATTAAAAATCTTAGGAATTGAATAAATGTTATAAAAAGATGAGTGGCTTATAACCTACTCATCTTTTAAAATGCTTTTTAATTCATACATTATGCCATCATGGTCATTATCAAATTTACTAACACGGGTGGCATATTTTTTTAAGCTGTCGTTAGCGTTTTTCATCGCTACGGATATTCCCGCAAATTGGAACATTTGAACATCGTTATTAGCGTCTCCAAAGGCAATAATGTGGTCGCGATTTATATTATATAATTTAGCAACATCCGCTAGAGCGTGAGCTTTAGTGACATTCGAGAAGAATATTTCTGAATAATGCTCGTAAGCTCCCATCCAAAATCTAATTTCTAATCCCGGATGTTTTTTAACTGCGGCTTCTAATATGTTGTTAGAAGAAGTAGAATAACTTTTAATTATCATTGTCATTGGATCATCGGTTAAAGTTTCACGAATATCACCTTTTATTAATTTCATACCTTTAGTAACAAATACGCTTTCGAGTGTTTCATCATCTTTAATAATCCAAAGTTCTTTATTTGTTTCACATAAAACATTTTCTATATATTTTGGTCCAACATCATTATAAATTTGTTTAATTATCTCTTTAGGAAAAGCAAAATTTACTTCTTTAAATGTTGGATCATTAGGAGATATAATATTTGCGCCATTATAGCAAATAATAGGAGAGTGGAGATTTAATTCATCATAATATCTTTTGATAGAACGAATTGGTCTTCCAGTAGCAATAACGATAATATGACCTAAGCTATCTAAATGGTGAAGATATTTTAAGGTGTCAGGACATATTTCTTTCTTACTATTTAGTAAGGTTCCATCAAGGTCTAGTGCGATTAAGTATTTTTCCATATTTTACTTTTTCCTTTCTAATATTTGCTATATTTGCATAATTTCTAATGGTGATATTATGTATTTTTATCGAATTACTCTATTTGCTATTGGCTTATTATTAGCTACGATAGGTTGTGTGTTTTTTGTTATTGATATTACACTTTTAAATTATGGGTATAATGTTTTGGAATTTTTAGGATACTTACTATCTTCCAAAGTTTTCTATTTGTTACCCACAGGAGTTATTTTAATGGCTACGAGTCTATTTTGCAATAAATTATGGAACAAACTTTCTAACTATTTAAAAAAGAAGAAAGATAGTATTTAAAATTATTCTAAAAAGTGTAAAAAAGTATTGTTAAATCGTATGAATTTCTTTAAAATAAAGCGTGAGGAGTGGATACAATGATAAAGATTTATACATCACCAAGTTGCTCTTCTTGCCGCAAGGTCAAAAAGTGGTTTGAAGATCATAAAATTGAATATGTCGAAAAGAGTATTTTTTCTGCTTCTTTAAATGAAAAAGATATTTATGAAATTCTTGAGAAATCAGAAAATGGTACTGAAGATATTATTTCTACTAAATCAAAAATTATGAAAGAAGGTAATTATGATTTAGAAAAAATGTCGATGAGTCAATTAGTAAGATTTATTTTAGATAATCCGACAGTCTTAAAAAGACCAATAATCGTTGATGATAATAAAATTCAAATTGGTTATAATTCAGAAGAAATTCGTGCTTTTATTCCTGAAGAAATTCGCCGCTTAGTACGCTTGGCATGCGCTAAAGGGGCTTGTGAAAGATACGAGTTTTGTGAACATAAGGATGACTTTAATAATCAAAATGTTTAATAAAAAAACGGCGCTTGCCGTTTTTTATTTTTTCTTATTATACTCGTTCATTGCGCGACGATGTTTAGTTACTTTATTTAGTTCATGAGTTTTTACATTTGCTTCGGCACAAAATTGTTTAAGTTTTTCTTCAGCGTCAACCATAGAATCGTGTTCCATTTCTAGTTCATAATCAGTAACATTTCCATATGTACTTTTATCAATGCATAATAAACCGCCATCGTAATCACATTCAATGCGATAAGTTGATAAACTACAAATTACATGAATTTTGTCGATATCAAAGCCAAGAATTTGTAAGAATTCAAATGTAGAGTTCTTAACATTTTCTCCATGTAAAATGCTTTTAAATTCATCTTTGGTTAATGGACAATTTTTTTCTAATAATCCTTCAGAAAGTGGTGCTTTTAAAGTAATTTCAAAATTACCATTTTTCTCACGGATTCTTAAACCTAAGCCATAACTTTCTAATTTGGCATCGTCAGTATCTAAATAATAATTAGTTTGTTGCATTACGCGTGGGTTATATTTTAAGATATTACTTGCTAATGCGAGATATTCTTTTTCGTTTAGAAGCATTTTAGCTTCGATTTCCATGTTGTTTGACATAATTTCATCTCCTAATTTGCCAACTAATATGTTACAATATTTTTGTTGAAATATAAAGAGGAGATTTTAAATTATGAAATACAAGTATGGTATATGCTTTAAGAAAGAAGTTATAACCGAAATGTATATTGAAAGTTTTAAAAGAAGACTAGCAAAAGATGGTTTTGTTTTAGATGAAGAAAATCCAGAATATGTTTTCTTTTTAGGCGGAGATGGCACTTTTTTACGCGCAGTACATAAATATATTGATAAAGTTGATAAAATAAAGTTTGTGGGATTAAATGCAGGAACATTAGGATTTTATTTAGATTACTCTACTAGCGAAATAGATTTACTAATTAATGACATTAAAAGTAAAAATGTAAATGTTGTATCTTACCCATTAATAAAAGGTAAAATTGTTTCTAAAAAAGAAACTCAAACAATATACGCTGTAAATGAAATTAGAATTGAGAATCCTTTTCATACTTTAATTAGTGATGTTGCTATTAATGAGCATAAATTAGAAACTTTTTCCGGTAATGGATTAGTGGTATCTTCCTCTTTAGGTAGTTCGGCTTATAATAAATCTTTAGGTGGAGCGATTATGGAACATGATTTACCATTATTGGAAATTACTGAAATTGCGCCAATTCAAAATAATGCCTATCGTTCTTTAGCATCTAGTTTAATTGTTGATGGCAAAAAGACGATTTCATTTACAGGATTATTTAAAGATATTATTGTAGGATATGATCATGAAGTAATGCCGAATATTTCTAAAATCAAAGAAATATCAATTACATTATCTTCGCGTAAAGTTAGACTTATTCGTAAAATTGATCATAATTATATTGATGTTTTAAGAAAAGCGTTTATTATTGATAAGGAGATGTAAAATTATGTTTTTAGATGCTGGTGACTTTTTTAAAAATTATGGACTTATAATTGGATTAATAATATTAGGAATAATTATTGTTGTTGTCGTAGTTTTATTAATTAGAAATAAAGCAAAAAGCAACAATAAAAAAGTAAGTAATGATTTGTTTAATCAAATTATGGAAGGCTTAGGAGGAATTGCTAATATTAATTCTTTAGAAGCTAAAATGTCACGTTTAAATGTTAGTTTAAAAGATGATAGTTTATTAAACATTGAAAGTCTAAAATCTAGTGGCGTTAGTCGAGTTATTAAAATGTCTAGTAAAATAACTTTATTAATTGGTAATGTGGCTAGTGAAATTGAAGAACAATTTAAAAAAGAAACAAAGTGAGTTCGCGCGTAACTCACTTTTTAAATGTTTATTATTGTTGATAATACGGATTGTTATTATTATTTGAAGTATAGTAATTAGGGTTAGTATTGTTTGTCGGATAACTTTGACTATATTGTTGATTATATGGATAAGAATAATAGGAATTATTTTGATAATATGGAACAGGTTGATAATAGTAATAAGGCTGAACTTGATAGCCATTAGATGGGTACAAAGGCCCTTTATTAGGCGCGAATAAGCCACCGACTAATAATCCACCTACAAAAGGCCAAATTGGTCCTATGACGCGATATTGATAATTATATGGCATAATAAAAAATCCCCCTAGCATAGTAGTATATGCAGCTAGAGGGATTTGTTTATAATCTATAAATATTTTTTTAATTCTTCTAAAGGTAAGCCAACGACATTATAGTAACTTCCTTCAATATTTTTAATCAAAGGAAATTTTTTATCTTGGATACCATACGCTCCGGCTTTATCTTTAGGAGAGCCACTTTTAACATAAGCATTAATTAATTCATCACTTAACTCATTGAAAGTAACTTTTGTTAAAACGCTTTTAGAAATAGTTTTTTCTTTACTAATAATGGTAAAGCCAGTTACTACATCATGAGTTTTATTTGATAATAAATGAAGCATTCTTTTAGCATCTTCATCATCAATTGGCTTTCCTAATACTTCATTATTAATTATTACGACAGTGTCTGCAGCAATAACAATATCATTAGGATATTTACTAAATACTGCTTTGGCTTTAGCTTTAGATAATTCTAAAGGTAAGTTATAAGGAGAAACTATTATTTTACTTTCATCAACGTTAGAAATAACTATTTTAAAGTCATTGATGATGTTCTTTAAAAGTTCTTGACGTCTTGGTGATTTACTAGCAAGTATGTACATAATTAATTCTTATTCATGATTACTGGAATAATCATTGGTCTTCTTTGTGTTTTCTTAAAGAAGAATAATGTTAATTGGTTTTTAACCATGTTTTTGATATCAGAGAAAGTTACTTTGTCTTTCATTAAATCACTTAATATATTTTTAGTAAATTGTTCTGCTTGTTGAATCATATTATCGTGACCATAAGTATAGACGAAGCCACGAGTATATAACTTTGGATCTTGCATTAAGCAATTGTTTTTCGAATCAAGTACTAATAATACTGATACCATACCATCATTATAAAGAACTTTACGGTCATTAATAACAGCGCGACATACACCGGTAATATCATTACCGTCAATAAATATGTCATCAGCAGGAATATGCGGTCCTTCTATGATCTTATGATTTTTTAATAATAAACTATCGCCATTTCCGCATATAAAGGTGTTTTCACGTGGAATTCCTAAACTTACAGCGATATCAGTATGGATTTTTAACATACGATATTCACCATGTGCTGGCATGAAATACTTAGGCTTAAATAATTTTAATGCTAAACGTAATTCTTGTTTTGAAGGGTGACCAGAACTATGTAAGCTTAAGAAAACTGAATTAGTAAGTACATTGGCTCCAGCGCGAGTTAAGGTATTAACAACACGGTCAATACTAGCGCCATTACCAGGAATAGGTGAAGAAGAGAAAACAACGGTATCACCAGGGATAATTCTTAATTGTTTGTGTTCGCCATTAGCAATACGAGCGAGTGCCGCCATCGGCTCACCTTGGCTACCAGTACAAAGTATTAATGTTTCTTCTGGTTTAGTGTGGCGTAAATCTTCGAATTTTAATAAAGAAGAATCAGGAATATGGATATATCCAAAATTTCTTGCTGTTTCGATAGCGTTTTCCATTGAACGACCAACAATTACAATCTTTCTTTTATGTTCAACACTTGCTTCGACAATTTGTTGAATACGAGAAATATTACTAGAGAAAGTAGATACAATTAATCTTCCTGGAGCATTACGGAATACTTCATTAATAGAATTAATAACATTAGTTTCTGATGGTGTATATCCTTCAATTTCGGCATTGGTAGAATCAGATAATAATAAATCAACACCTTCACAACCTAAACGAGCCATCTTACCAAGATTAATATCTGGTCCAACTGGTGTTAAATCGATTTTAAAGTCGCCAGTAGTGACTATACGTCCTTCGTTAGTATCTACACAAATACCGAATGAATCAGGTATTGAGTGAGTTACTTGGAAAAATTGAACAGTAAAAGCATTACCAATTTTAATGAAATCATTTTCTGTATATTCGACAATCTTAACTTTTTCTTTAATACGCATTTCATCGAGTTTGTGCTTAATTAAAGCCGCAGCAAGACGTGGAGCGTATATTACTGGAATAAATACATGTTGGATTAAAAATGGAATACCACCAATATGGTCTTCGTGTCCATGAGTGATAAATAATGCTTTTATTTTTGTACTATTGTTTTTTAAATGAGTGTAATCTGGAATTACATAATCTACGCCTGGTAAATCGGCTTCTGGGAATCTAACACCAGCATCGATAATAATAATATTCTTTTCATCTTCAATACAATAAGTATTTTTACCGACTTCTCCAAGTCCTCCAAGCGCATAAATAGATATTGGTGATCTATTAGAAATCATCGTTGACATATTTTAATTTTTGCCTCCTAGCTATTATATAAACGCAATAAAAAATAGTAACATGCGATTAATTATAAAGTTTTAAACTTCCAAAACACAATAATTATATCTTTGTTACTATTAAAAGTAAAGAATTATATGATAAAATAATCACTTAAATTTCAATTGTATTATCAATATGTTTAAAAGGATTATTTTTATCAATATGATCGTAATATAAGACGCCATTTAAATGATCAAATTCATGTTGTAACACAATGGAATCATATCCTCTTGCTACAATTTCTACATCTTTATGTTCCAACAAATTATAAGCTTTAATGGTTACTTTATTTGGACGATAGACATAACCTTCGTGATCTTTATCAACGGATAAACAACCTTCGCCGCCACTTAGATAACATAATTTAATTGATGTAGCAACTATTTTTGGGTTTACTAAAGCATATTGAACTAATTTATCACCTAATTGATAATAAACTACAAACATTCTTTTATTAATCCCCACTTGCGGAGCGGCCATTCCTACACCAGAACGAATATGATGCTTTTCGGCATATTCATCATCTTGACTTTTTTTTAAATAATCAAGCATTTCTAACAATAATTGCTCATCTTTTTTACTTAATGGCATTTCAACAGGTGTGCATTTTTCCCGTAATGATTTATTACTATCTTTAACAATTTTTAACACGACTTTCACCTCGTAAAAGAATTTTAGCACATTATAAACATAAAAAAAAGAAGGGAATGTCCCTTCTTAACAACCACAGCAATTATTAAATCCGCCAGAACCGACGCTCAAAATAATAAGTAATAAGAAAATTACTAATATAACCGCAAACACAGCGCCAAAATTATGATTGTTATTTGAAGGATAGGCATAAGCATATCCGCCTGGATAGCCATAGTTGTTTCCGTAATTGTACATACTTAACCTCCTTACTGTTATATTTATATGTCTAAATAATGAAAATGTTAAACTTTAGAAAAATAATTGCATATTCTATATTGGTGAGATTTTATGAATAAATTAGAAGAGTTTAAAGAATTTGCAAAAACCAAACCTTTCTTGCGTGATTATGTGGAAAACAACAAATATACTTGGCAAGATTTGTTTGAAAGATATGATATTTATGGACCGGATGATGATGTATTTAAAGAAGATACACCTGAACAAGAAAAAACAACAGAAGAACCACAAGAAGAAAAAAAAGAAGGATTAGGTTCAATACTAGATGCAATAAGTGGTTTTGATGCTGATAAGATTTCCGAAGGTTTGAATGGAATGAAAAAGATTTTAGGAATACTAAGTGAAGTAACTAAACCTGATGAATTACCAAAAGTATCTAAACGAAAAATGTCTCGACCATATCAAAGGAATGATGACTAATATGCACACATCGGTTATAATGGTATTAGATAAGAATGATGATTATTATTTGTTCTTAAGAGAAAAGCCATATTGGCATAAAGAATTATCTCGACATCCCGATCAAATAGATGCGTTTTTAGAAGATTATAAAGTAGTAAGAAGAAAACGACTGGTTGATAAAATGGAAGATATATCGATGATTATGACACTAGCAAGGGAGTTAATGTAAAATGGATGAAAAACTGATGGTTCAAGCATATAAATTAAAAGAGGCTTTAGAAAATGATGAAAGAGTATTAGCTTTATCAAAAGCAGAAAAACTTATGGAAAATGATGAAGATGTAATGCGACTTTCTTATCGTTTTTCTCTTGCTAATGATAACTATAATGAAACTTTACGTCATTTTCCTTTAGATAGTGATGAAGCAAGAAAGGCACAAAAAGAATTATATGAAGCAAAGAAAAATTTAGATGTGCATCCATTAGTTAGCGATTATTTAAAAAAATATCAGCAAGTTCGTTTAATGTACGAACAAGTTGATGAAGTAATTTTTAATAAATTTAACAATAAACATTATTGTAAAAGTGAAAAAAGATAGATTTGTGCATCTATCTTTTTTCTTAGGGAGGAACAGGGCACAATTAGTGCACTATTATTTTGTACAATAATATTTTTTTTATGCAATTATTTGTGTATAATCTTTTTGGTGGTTAAAATGCGTATTGTCGGTGGAAAGTATCGCTCAAGATTAATTGATTTTCCTAGTGATGAAAAAATCACTAGGCCAACAAAAGATATGGTAAGAGAAGGTTTGTTTAATGCAATAGGTGAAACAATTTTTGATAGTGTTGTTTTAGATTTATTCGCGGGCTCAGGTTCATTAGGTTTAGAAGCGTTATCTAGAGGGGCAAAATTTGCTTATTTTGTGGATAAATCTTTTGATGCTATAAAAGTAATTAAAAAAAATATTGCATCTTTAGATATTACTAATAGTGAAATTATTAATAGTGATTATTTAAGTGCGTTAGAAAGTGTTAAAACTAAAAACATTATGTTAGATATTATTTTTCTTGACCCGCCATATAAAATGAATATTATTGATGAAATTGTGGATTATGTTATTGATTATGATATTTTATCTAAAAATGGTATAATAGTAATTGAAACCGATTATAAGGTAGATTTAAATGACACAAGATTTTCTAAAGTTAAGCAATATAAGTATGGAAAGACATTTGTGACAATAAAAAGGAGAACATTATGAAAGTAGCAATTTATCCAGGAAGTTTTGATCCGATTACCAATGGTCATATGGATATTTTAAAAAGGGCATTACGCGTTTTTGATAAAGTAATAATTTTAGTGGCTAATAATTCTAGCAAGCAAACAGTTTTTACTTTAGAAGAACGTCTAGAAATTATAAATAGTATTGTTAAAGATATAGATAATGTAGAAGTTGATAGCACGGATGGTTTAGTAGTAGAATATGCTAAAAAAGTAAACGCTATTGCGCTAGTGCGAGGCTTACGTGCAGTATCAGATTTTGAATATGAATTACAACTTGCAACCACTAACGAGTTTATTGATCCAGAAATAGATATGGTGTTTTTTATGACACATTTAGAAAATACTTTTATATCATCTTCAACGGTAAAAGAATTATTTGATCAAAATGTTGATATATCACGTTTGGTTCCTAAACAAGTAATCAAGGCTTTAGAAAATAAACGTAAATAAAATAATTATAAATGTTGATATTACGGCTAGTAGTAGTCGTTTTTTTATTATTTTAATAATGTCTATATCAACTAATAGATGTATTTGCATAAGTAATGAAATAGAAGAAAATGAAAAAATAAATGTACTTACTATTTGATTTAAAACGCTAAAATTATTAAATAAATATGTTAATGGATAAGAAAACTCTAATATTCCTTGTATATAAAAAATATATGGAGTAGCAATGAATTTTGATAAAATAATTAAAAACAAAGAAAAAAATAAAATAGAACCAGTCATTAAAATAATGTTTTTAAATGTTTTAAGAATTGCTTTAGAAAAGATATTTTTTTCATTGCTTGTATTAAAGTTAAAATCTTCTAAATGATTTATTTTTCGATATTTTAATAAGAAATATAGAATGGCTAAAATATATGGAATTAAAATTGTTAAGAAAAGTTCTTTTTTCGGCCAAGAACTAATATTAATTAAAGCAATAATAAAAGGAAGAGAAGGAAAAGAAAAACATTCTAAAATAAGTTCTCCATCTTCTTGAGAAATACTTTTATTTATTTCATAATCAATAGAACTTGCTAAAGCTGGGGTACCGCTAATAAGACCGGATATAATTATAAAAACTATGTTAAGGTTATAAACTTTTCTATTCTTTTTTGGATTATTGAAAAGAGATAAGAATCCTCCATTATATGATATAAGATTATTTAATAATAAGGCGGGCGCTAAAGTAGGAAGAACCATAATAACGAATGGCACTATTGCACTAATAGTTATTTCTTTAGTGTCTTTTGCTAAAATCAAAACAAAAATTAAAATAGTACAAAAAAATAATGTAGCAATCTTTTTCATATTAAAATATATGCTAAAAAATAGTATTCATTAATAATTTATGGGCAAAAATTATAACAATATTTAACATTGTTTCATAATCTATATAGTAAGCAAGGAGGGAATTTTATGAATAATTGCTGTCCAAATCAATGCCCATGTAAGTATGATCCAATTGTTATGCCGGTGAGAGAAAGAATATGTAATCGTTATTACTGTGTTGAACAACCTGTAATTTGTCCAGTGAATACTCGAGTAGTTAATCACTATGTTCCACGCCCAGTATATTATCATACTTATACTAGAACCGAAGAAAATGTCTGTGAAGGCAATACCAATATGCCAAATATGCCATATGGAAATGGCATGCCACCATTCAATAATACCCAACAATAAGAAGATAATAAAAAAGCCACTACATCAAAGTGTAGTGGCATATTTTTTAAATTACATACTAACGTTCGAAATCGCCAGTGCCATTCCAACAATCATCTAAAACACGAGCTTTATCATATTTTGTAGAACCTTTGATACCAATTAAAGCTTCACGAATGTTGAATGAATTATCTGTATATTCTTTATCCATTAGAAGAATTAATGGAGTATACAAATCTTCGCCATTAAGAATCTCTTTAAAATAAGTTACATCAGATTCGTAGTTTTCGTTGTTATATTCATGGCTAGCATCAGTTCCCACTTCATAAATTGTATTACGGAATTCAATTGGATCAACATTACCATCAATTTCGTCGCCAAAGAAAATTTTATACATTTCACTTTCTTTATCAGTTACATCATAACTAGAAGATTGTTCATCAACGGATATTGTTTTGATTTTGTAATCAGAGTCGAATGTTTTATCATCAAATAATGTTTTAAATGCTTGATATGCATCACGGCAATTATCGCATTTTTTTTCAATGAATACTAAGAAATATTTGTCACCATCTTTAAATCTAGCTTCCTTATCATAGATTAAATTTCTAGCAGCGCCATTAGATAATTTTACTTTATTATCGTTGTAATATTTTTCATTGCTAGTGATTAAATCTGCTAATGCAGTTACACCTTTAGAAATTGGTTGAATAAGTAAGATAATACCGAAAATCAAACTAACGATTAATAATGGTTGAACCCATGCTGTTTCTTTAATCCAACGCCAAATACGGGCGAAAAAGTTTCCTATTGCTTTAAATACTTTCATAATAGACCTCCTATATATCGATATACATAGCATAGTTATGATATCATTGTGCGGCTGTTTTTTCAACAATTAATTTAAAAATTAATTAATAAAATTAGAGCGTATAGACACATTATAAGAAAAGATTTAAAAAATGCAAGATTTTATTGTAAAAAATGCTGCAATGTTGTTTACTATAATAGTAAATTGTTTCAAAGAAAAGGTGATTATTAGTGTCATTGAAAAATACAAAACGAAAAATGGAAGATTATCTATTCGACCATGAAAAACTTAAGAACTTTCTAGAGGTTATTAAGCAACTATTAGCTTGTGTATTAGCGGCAATGATATATGCGTTTGGTTATCGTTGCTTTATGTTAAATACTAATCCCCACTATTGCTTAGTTGGCGGAGGTATGTCAGGATTTTCCCAAATTATTACCAAAATATTAGAGATTATCGGTCTTATTAAAGCACAAGATGTTGTCTTGTGGCAACCAATATTTAACTACTTGCTTAATATTCCAATATTCGTAATAGGTTTTAAATTTATTGGCAAAAGGTTTGCTATCTACACGCTATTTGTTGTTATGTTGATATCATTAATGACTTATATCATGCCAAGTTCGATTACAGAAAAATTTGATTTGTCGATGACAATTAATGAAGCGGTTATGGAAAATGGTGTATTAGTTGCTCGCGAGGCAATTATTCCTAATTTCTTACCAAGAGCCATATTTAGCGGCATTTGTACTGGTGTGGCCACTGTTATTGCTTTCAAAAACTGTTCTTCAACTGGCGGATTAGATGTTGTCTCTTTAGCAGTTGCTAATAAAAAATCCACATCAATTGGTAAATATTTAGTTTTATTCAATGGGTTTGTTCTTATAGGATACACCATTTGTAATTATTTCTCTGTTTCAAAAGATTATGCCTTACAATTATTCTTATTCTCTTTTGTCTATTTATTCGTTAATGCTTTAGTAAATGATTTCTTAAATGGAAGATACAAAAAAGCACAAATACAAATTATTACTACCAATGAAAATATTTCTAAAATCCTTATTGCTAATTTCCCACATGGTTGTACAGTGGTTAATGGTAAAGGTGCTTTCTCTCAAGAAAATCGTTTCATCATTTATATGGCTGTTTCTTCTGCGGAAGTTAATAAAGTAGTTCATTTAGTGCAGATGGTTGATCCGCATGCTTTCGTTAATGTTACGGCATTGCAGCAGGTATATGGAAGGTTCTATATTGAGCCATTTAAATAAAAATAAAAATTCATATCAAGTGGCAAAATTGCTTGCTTAGATATGAATTTTTTTTTATTCGAAATTTAATAAACAATACTAGAAATCAGAATTTGAAAGGAAATTCTTAATGGCTTTTTCAGTTTTACGAAGATGAGAGCTAAATACAAGAGTAGTGACAAAATCACAAACACCATCAACGATAAGAGAAATACCTGCAAATACAATGACAGAATCAAATGTATCAAACATTACTAAGAATCCTAACACCATTGATAATACTGCTACAACAAATAATGACCAAGATCCTTTGATGTGTGCACTAGCGCAATCGATACCATCTTGGAATTTAAATAATCCATCGGCAATAAGGAAAATACCAAAGATTACTGTGTAAATGCTTTTTACTAAATCAACTTTTGTTAAGCATAAGATACCTAAGGCAATAAGAATTACACTAGTAACAAAAAGATGAGATCCAAAAAGTAATCCAGTTACTAAGTAACGAGTTAATAAAATCGCTCCTAATAAGATGAATATTACACCAGCGACATAGCAAACAACAGTACTAGACTTTTCAGGTACAGCAAGGAATACAATACCAATGATTACAGCAAATAAAGCAGTAATAAGTGACTCCCATTTAATTCTTCTAAAAAATTCTTTCATTTAATCCACCTACTTTCGCTTTTATTATAATCAAAATATCAACAATGTAAATATTTTGTTCTTCTTATTCAACAATTATACATATTTTGTTAAAAAAACGATGTCAGCTTGGACATCGTTAACGTTTTTTGTAGTATTTAATTACGAATTGTTCGTGTTCTTCCTCTTTGTATTCGACAAATTTATCTTCATACTCAGGAAAGAATACATTACCAACATAATCGCCTTTGACTAAAGAAACAATTAATTCTTCACAATATGGTAAGAACAATCGATAAATTGATGCACCACCGCAGACGAAGACAACTTCTGGAGAATGCTCATATCTTTTAACAAGTTCCATGTAGTCAGTGCAAACTTCACAGCCTTGAGCATCATAATCTTTGTTAAAGTCTAATACAATGGTTTTTCTTCCTGGTAAAGGTTTACCAATTGATTCAAAAGTGGTTTTTCCCATAATCATCGTATGACCCATTGTGGTGTTTTTATAGTGTAAGAAATCTTCTTTAATATGCCATGGTATATGAATGCCATTACCAATAACACGATTTTTATCATGAGCAACAATAATTTTAAGCATTAAACAGACACCTTACCTTTAATTGCCGGATATGGATCATAATTTATTACTTCGAAATCATCGTATTTGAAATCTAAAATTGAATTGACTTTTCTTTTAATGACTAGTTGTGGTAAAGGACGTGGTGTTCTTTCTAATTGAGTTTTAATTTGTTCGACATGGTCTAAATAAATGTGAACATCACCAAAAGTATGAACAAAATCGCCAGGTTCTAAATTACAAACATGAGCCATCATAATTAAAAGAGTGGCATAGGAAGCAATGTTAAACGGGACTCCTAAGAACAAGTCCGCACTTCTTTGATATAGTTGAAGAGATAATTTTTTGCCATCGCCAGAAACATAAAATTGCATAAATGCATGACAAGGTGGTAAAGCCATTTGATCAACTTGTGCAGGATTCCAAGCACAAATAATATGACGACGGGAGAAAGGATTTTCTTTAATTGATTTCTCTACTTCAAGTAATTGATCTTTTCCAAAAAAATCACGCCATTGCTTTCCATATACAGGGCCTAAATCACCATACTTATTTGCGAATTCTTCATCATTTTTTATTTTTTCAATAAACTCTTCCATAGTTTCGCCTTTATAATCTTTTGATTCTGTATAAGCTTTATAAGGCCATTCATTCCAAATGCGGATATTTTGTAACACTAATGGACGGATATTTGTGCTACCAGTAATAAACCACAATAATTCTCCTAAAACAGCTTTATAATAAACTTTTTTTGTTGTGAGAAGAGGAAATCCATCACTTAAAGAGCAACGCATTTGATATCCAAATGTAGAAATTGTGCCAGTTCCAGTACGATCTTTTTTGACCATGCCATTTTCTAGTACGTGTCTACATAAATCTAAATAACATTTCATTTTTACTACACCTTACTTTCAATAAGCATTTTACCATTACTTAAACATTAGGTAAATTGCAAAATTAAAAAATAAAAACAAATTTTTGGAAAAAGTTAAATCAAGGTATGCTACAATATAAAAAAAGTCTAATATAGGTTAGAGTTTTGAATGGAGTAAAATATGGAAAAATTAATTAAAATTGGTGAATTTTCAAAAATTAATCATATTTCAATACCAACATTACGTTTATATGATGAATTAGGTATTTTAAAACCAATATATGTTGATAAAGAAAGCAATTATCGTTATTATTCAATCAACCAAAATGCACGTTTAGATATGATTCAATATATGCGTGAATTAAATATGAATTTAAGTGAAATAAAAAGTATTCTTAATAGTAATGATTTAACATTAATTGAATCGACTTTAATTAAAAAGAAAAAGCAAGTTAAAGATCAAATTAATGAATTAAATTTATCTCTTACTGCGATTAGTAGAACTATTGATTCAATAGAAAGATTTCGTAAATCTCCTAAAAAGGGTATGATAACTATTGAATATATCCCACATAGAAAAATATATGCTATTGATACTAATACGAACTTTTATGAGCATGACATCAGTGTTTATGAGACCATTTTAAATGATTTAAAAAACGATATGTTAAAAAATAATTTACCACAAGTATACTACTATAATGCAGGAAGTAGTATAAAGAAAGAAGACTTTGTCAATAATAACTATGTTTCTGATAAAGTATTTGTATTTGTTGACAATGATTTTCCTTATTCGGAAAATATTAAAACTATTGAAAGTGGTATGTATGCTTGTATTTATTTAGATGATTTTGATGATGAAGTGGAATATGGAAAAAAACTTCTTGAATATTGTAATTCTAATGGATATATAATAAGTGGAGATTATATATGTGAAGTAATCACAGAATTTAATGTTTTCTCAGAAAAAAAGCGCTCAATGTATCTAAGATTACAAGTACTTTTGACATTTCGATAAAAAATTATCGAATTAGTATTGACTCTACTTTAGACTGAGACTTTAAAATATAGTTGAACAAATAAGGAGGAATGCAAAATGCAAAAAATTAAAGTTGTTCAATATGGTTGTGGAAAGATGGCTAAATATATTCTTCGCTATTTATATGAACATGGCGCAGAAATCGTTGGAGCTATCGATGTTAATCCAAAAGTAGTTGGAATGGATGTTGGAGATTTCGCTGGTTTAGGAGTTAAAACAGGTGTATTAATTTCTAATGATGCAGATGCAGTATTAGATGGTTGTGATGCTGACGTAGCAGTTGTTACTTTATTTAGTTTGGTTAGTGATTGCTATGATCATTATGTAAAATGTTTATCAAGAGGAATCAATGTTATTTCTACTTGTGAAGAAGCAACATATGCTTGGACTACTGATCCAGTTAGAATGAATAAATTAGATGTCCTTGCTAAACAAAATGGTTGTACTTTTGTTGGCTCTGGTATGGAAGATACTTTCTGGGTCAATATGGTTGGTATGGTTGCAGGATCTTGTAACTCTATTAAAAAGATTTGTGGTGCAGTTTCTTATAACGTTGAAGACTATGGCTTAGCTTTAGCAAAAGCACATGGTGTTGGCTTAAGCGCTGAAGAATTTGAAAAACAAATTGCACATCCAGAAGAAATTGAACCTTCCTATGTTTGGAATTCAAATGAAGCTTTAGCTCATAAAATGGGTTGGACTATTAAATCACAAACTCAAAAATGTGTTCCTTATTTCCATGATAGTGACTTATATTCTTCAACAATGGGCCGTGTAATTCCAAAAGGAGAATGTATTGGTATGGCTGCAGTAGTTACCACTGAAACATTCCAAGGACCTATTATCGAAACACAATGTATTGGAAAAGTTTACGGACCTGATGATGGTGATATGTGTGATTGGACTATTGAAGGTGAACCAAATGTGGAATTCCACGTTGTAAAACCTGCGACTGTTGAGCATACATGTGCAACAATTGTAAATCGTATTCCAAGTTTAATTAAAGCTCCAGCAGGTGTAGTAACACTTGATGAACTTGAACCTATTTCTTATTTAACTTATCCAATGGAATATCATATTTAATAAAAATTACTAAATGATTATATGGACTACTAGTAAATAATTTTGCTAGTAGTCTTTTTTGCTAAAAATGTAATAAAAAAGCCCACTTAAATTCAAACAAGAATTAGTGAGCTTTATTAAAAGAATAATTAAATTACATTAAAGATTCGTATAATTTGATGATATCTTCTAATGTAGGATCTTTTGGATTACCTGGTCTACAAGCATCATCCATTGCAGATTGTGCTAAGAAAGGAATATCTTCTTTTTTAACAATATCTTTTAAGCTTTGTGGAATACCAACATCTAATGATAATTGTCTTACAGCATCAATTGCAGCCTTACGATATTCTTCTTGAGACATTTCATCAACGCCTTTAACACCCATAGCACGAGCAATTTCACGATATTTTTCACCAGTTGCTGGAGCATTATATTCCATAACTGTTGGAAGAATAATAGCGTTAGCAACACCATGTGGAGTGTTATAAACTGCACCTAATGGGTGAGCCATTGAGTGAACAATACCTAAACCGACATTACTAAATCCCATACCAGCAATATATTGACCAAGAGCCATACCTTCACGGCCTTCAGGTGTATTTGCGACAGCACCTCTTAAGTGTTTAGAAATTAATCTGATTGCTTCAAGGTGGAACATATCAGACATCTCCCAAGCTGCTTTAGTAATATATCCTTCGATTGCGTGAGTCAAAGCATCCATACCAGTAGCAGCAGTTAAGCC
Source organism: uncultured Bacilli bacterium (assembly GCA_934140155.1). Classification (GTDB taxonomy): domain Bacteria; phylum Bacillota_I; class Bacilli_A; order RFN20; family CAG-826; genus RUG131. The sequence continues at coordinate 86,677 of CAKPBC010000007.1, forward strand.
TTTTGGCATACTTGACATCATGTTTGGATCAACAATAGCGATAACAGGAATATCATGAGTATCTACACAAACGAATTTTCTATTCTTTTCTACATCAGTAATAACATAGTTGATTGTAACTTCTGCAGCAGTACCAGCAGTAGTAGGAACAGCAATAATTGGTGTACATGGTTTTTTAGTAGGTGCGACACCTTCTAATGAACGGACATCAGCGAATTCAGGGTTTTCAATGATGATACCGATTGCTTTAGCGGTATCCATTGATGAGCCGCCACCGATAGCAATGATATAGTCAGCTTTAGAAGCTTTAAATGCTTCAACACCATGTTTAACATTTTCAATAGTTGGGTTTGGTTTGATATCAGAATAAATTTCATATTCTAATTTAGCATCGTCGAGTAATTTAGTGACTTTTTGAGTTACTCCGAATTTCAATAAGTCAGGATCAGAACATACAAATGCTTTTTTAAATCCCCTTCTTAATACTTCAGGAACAATATTATCAATTGCACCTGCTCCATGATATGAAGTTTCGTTTAATACAAATCTTGGCATAAATTTTCCTCCTAAATCAATTTTGTATTGTATTATAGAAATTATATTTCTATAAATTTATTATATACTATCTTCTAAAAAAATAAAAATGATAAGTTCTAAAAAAATAAAAATGATAAGTGCTCAAATCGAAAATCATAACAAGCAAAGTATATATTTTTATATCTTTTGTTGATAAGAACATAATAAAATTTTTTATACTTGATTAAAAAATATTAATGCTTTAAAATAGCATTGCTCACGCGGAGGGCGAAGTATTCATTAGAAATATTAGCTGGATAAGGTGATAGGCTGAAATGCTTGTTTCGTTATCCGGCTTTTTTTGGAGGTAGTCTTATGGATGTATTAAACGGAAATATTAAAAAGACATATTTAAAGTATTTATTTGCGGCTTTTGGTAGTTCATTAATTTCTTGCATTTATGGGCTTGTAGATATGGCTATGGTTGGACAATACTATGGACCTATTGGCTCACAAGCGATGGCAATTATTGCTCCAATTTGGAATATTATTTATAGTTTGGGATTATTAATTGGAATTGGCGGATCAGTTTTATTTGCGGTTAATAAAGGAAAAAGTGATACGGAAACTGCTAATAAATTTTTTACCTCTTCAATAGTATATGGAGTAATTATATCAATTATATTTTTAGTTTTATTTTGGCTATTTGAAGATCAATTATTATATGTTTTCGGAGCAAAAGACGCTAATACACTTAAACTTTGTAAAGAATATCTTTTACCAATTAAATTTGCAGCACCATCGTTTATTTTTGCTCAGATTTTAGCGGCATATTTAAGAAATGATAATAAACCAATGCTTGCAACATTAGCTATTGTTTTTGCAGGTGTATTTAATGTTGTTGGTGACTACGTTTTTGTTTTCCCATTAGATATGGGAATGTTAGGCGCTGGTTTAGCAACTGCAATTGGATCATTAGTGTCGGTGTTAATTATGTCTACACATTTCTTTAGTAAATCAAATACTATGAAATTTTCATGCAATAGAGAAGTATTTTCTTTATTTGTGCCAATTTCTAAAACAGGATTTTCAGCTTTTATTGCAGATATAGCTATGGGCTTTTTGACGATGCTGTTTAATAATTTGATTTTAAAATATTTAAATGATGATGCACTAGCTGTGTATGCAGTAATTATTAATATTTCGACAATTGTACAATGTTGTGGCTATGGAATTGGGCAAGCAGGACAACCAATATTATCAACTAATTTTGGTGCAAAACAATATGATCGAGTTTCTTTGACTTTAAAATATAATATTATTACAGCAATAATTGTTGGAACTATTTGGATGGGAATTGTAACGATTTTTCCTAAACAATTAATAAGAATATTTATGGTACCCACGGAAGAAGTATTAAATATCGCGCCTAATATTATGCGTGTTTATAGTATTTCGTTTTTAATTTTACCTTTTAATGTTTATTGTACTTATTATTTCCAAGCGCTATTAAAAGAAAACGTAGCAACTATTATATCTTTAGCTAGAGGTATAGTTATAAGCGGAATTGTATTAGTATTATTACCATTAATATTTGATGGTAATGCGATGTGGTGGACAATGGTCATTACAGAAGCACTTGTAGCAATTTATGCAATAATAATAATGATAAAATTACAAAGAAAGTTAAGAATAAAAGAAATTAATACTAAATAAAATATTTTCATACACATACTCATAAAATCAACTTAAAATGATAATAAAATATTTTTAAGAATTAATCATTTTTATAAAAATGATGCTAATTTGCCAAAATAATAAATGAACAAAAAGTTATTTCAATTAGGAGTTGATAGTAGTGAAGTATAAAAAGTGGGCTAAGATTTGGCTAGAAAATTATATTAAACCAACTTTAAAAAACAAAACATATTGGAATTATGTGAGTATATGTAATAATTATGTAATTAAAAAATTTGGAGAAGAGGAGTTAATAGATATAACTCCATTAAAAGTACAAGTTTATATAAATGAACTATTATGGGGCAAAAATAAATTATCTATTAGCAGTGTGAACTTAATAATAACAGTTATACAATCTTCAATAAAAATGGCATTTTTATCGAATAATTTAAAAAGTTATAATTTAGGAAATATACGTAGACCGCATTTAGAAGAAAAAGAAATTACATGTTTTTCTTTTGAAGAACAGAAAATGATTGAAAACAAAGTGTGGGCTTCTAAAAAGAAGAAAATGTTAGGTGTCATTATATGTTTATATACAGGTATGAGGATAGGAGAATTACTCGCTTTAACTTGGAATGATGTTGATATAGAAAAAAGAATTATAAGCATAAATAAAACATGCCACGAAGGAAAAAATAAAAATGGCATATATCAACGTATTCTTAATAGCCCTAAAACATTTTCATCAAAAAGAATGATACCTTATCCTAAGCAATTAGAAATAATATTTAAGTTATTAAAACAAGATAATTCAATATATGTTATTTCTTATAATCAAAAACCGATATCCGTTAGATCGTATCAAAAGAGTTTTGCATTAATGTTAAAACACGCCAATATAAAACATAAAGGATTTCATGCCTTGCGTCATACTTTTGCCACAAGATCAATTGAATGCGGAGTAGATGTTAAAACACTTTCTGAGATTTTAGGACATAAAAATGCGACAATTACATTAAATCGCTATGTTCATTCATTATCGAATCACAAAAAAGATATGATGGATAAAATCGGAAATTTATTTAATGATAACCAAGAAAAATTTATTAGTTCGTCTAATGATATATTAGATGAACAAGTTGTGACACTAGTTTATTAATTTGGAAACATTTTGTCAAGAAATTATTTTAGTTAAGTGTGATTTTTTGCAAAAAACATAAAAAATCATTGGTTTAAACTACTAAAATCGTTTATAATTCCTGAATTTTGTTCATCTAATATATCATTAGGTGTACAGTTGCCTTCCCGTTTTATGTTTCGCCAAAAAGGGATTGATTTTATTTATCTAAGGAGGAGCAAAATGAAAAAATTAAGTGCAATTATTGCAATGGCAACAATTATGACAGTCGGTGGAGTATACGCAACATTTAATTATGCGCAAAATCCTACACAAGCTGCTACAGGAGACATTTCACCTATCATTTCTGGCGCAGTAACAGAAAGTAGTAAGGGAGAAATAAAAATTAACTCAACATTCGCAGTTACAATTGATGATCTTGGTGTAATAGGTGGCGGTACTAATTCCTATTATACAGGTATGAAAACAGAAGGAACTTTCAAAGTTAGTTTCACACCAAACGCTGGTGCAGATGCCGATGTTAGAGATAATGGTATAAAGTTAAATATGAAGTTATCTTTTACAGGCAATAAATATGGTGAAAAAGATATTTTTGTTACTAATGGATTAGATAGTAATAATACAGTGTCATTAAATGAAGGAAACAAAATATTAGGTGACTATGAAATTAAGTTAACTGATTATTTTGGTGCTAATGAAGAAATTAAGTTAAGTACACATGCAGAATATAAAGCATATGAAGCTCAACTTAAAAATACAAAAATCATAATTGAAATTAGCGAAGCAGCAGCATAATAAATCACAATAGGAGAAGAAAATTATGGCAGGATACGATAAGTATATTATTGTAGTTTGCCTCATAGTTTTTACAGCATTAACAGCAGGTTTTACACTTTTAATAATTAATATTGCAAAACTGCGATTAAAAATTATTAAAGGAGGACTTGCTGATAGCGAAATATCAAAAGCCGAGCAGCAAGGAGACAAGGCGAAACAAAACCATGCTGCTCGTTTGATTATCGATAAAGTGTTATCAGTTTTTTTCTGTATTTTAATGTTATCAATATTTGGGCTATCAATTGGAAATAATATTTCTAGTTCTAAGAAAGTAGGAGAAACTCCAATTGTTAAAGTTGTAAAAAGCGGTTCAATGGCTACAATATATGAGAAAAATGAATATATAGTGAAAAATAATTTAACAAATCAAATTAAAAGATATGATTTGATTACTCTTTTTCAATTACCAAGTGAAGATGATTTGAAATTATATGACATCGTTATGTATGAAACAGATGGAGTTTTTATTATTCATAGAATAGTAAATATCGAAGAACCAAATGATGAGCATAGTGAAAGATATTTTTTACTTCAAGGAGATGCAAATCAATATCCAGATAGATTCCCGGTGCGTTATTCGCAAATGCTAGGAATTTATAAAAACAATCGTATTCCTTTTTTAGGAAGCTTTATTGATTTTATGCAATCTCCAGCAGGATATTTATGCTTGTTACTTACAATTTTTTCTTGTGTTATATCACCAATGGTGGATAAAAAATTAACTAAAGCAATGAAAGAAAGAAAATTAATCATATCATCTCAAAAGAAATATTTGTTTTTTAGAAACTCTTTCTCTAAAAAAGCAGTCGCGGATTATATAGAGCAAAATTATCAAGATAAAATATATGTAAAAAGAAGCAAAAAATTATCTAGAAGTGGTTTGTTGATTCCTGATACATATTACGCTATGTTGGATGGAAAAAACAAATGTTTTGCTTATATTTATGGGACAAAGACTGGTGACGCTATTTTAAGAGTTGTTTTAGATGAAAACTCAAAATTAAAGTTTGAGGGAATGAAAGAAACTTTTTTTCCAAAATCATATAAAGAAAAATGGTATGTAATTAAGTTGTACGATAAATCTGAAACAACAGCTCAAACAATTATTGATATTCTTGAATTATCATTTAATAAGATTGTTAATAAAGAAGTAAAGGAGAAGAAATAATATGAAAATGTTTAAAAATTCTCTTTTAATTTGTCTTGCTATCTTTACTTTAACTTGTGGAGGAGTATATGCGACTTTTGATTATGCTCTTAATAATCCATCTTCTATAAATGGAGAAATCGTTGCTAATATTAATGAATTTAAATATCTATTTCCAAATACCGAAGAAGGAAAAAAACATGAACAATTAACGAATAATATTTTAAATGGAACAGGAACTGATAAAAACAGTTCAGGATTAAATGATCCTAATTCAAATATTAATCAAGTAATAAAAAATCGTTCTGGGAAAATATGGGCCAATAGTAGTGTTTTAGGTAGTTGTGATGGACATGAAAAAGACAATTTATCAAACTTGTTTGATGAAGATACAAAAGATATGTTCTTTTTAATTTATTTTCCTGATGGAGTATCAGACACGTATTATTTGTTTACAACTACAGTGGATTTAGGTGATGAGAAAGATAATCCTAATATTAAATATGGAGAATATGTTGAACCAATTTATCGTACAGTTTTAAAACAAAATGCCGATGGTAAATATGAAGCAATCCAAACTGGCGTTGGAAAAGCAATATCTCAAAAATATAAAAACTATCTTTCAGATTGGGTTGTATCCGCTCCATCATTTGATCCAACAACTTGGGTTGAAATCTAAAGTATCTTAGATTTTATGCTAATTAAAAAAACAATTTGATATTAAAAACTTAGTTTAATAGCAAAAATTATACTAAGTTTTTTTGTTTATATGCAACTTTTCTAATGGGTTATTTTGATTTAAAATATAATAATGGCAATTAAAAAAATCTTCAATAGAAGTATAAAAGGCTGGCGTTCAGGAAAAAATTACTATACACTCCAATTAATTAATAAAAAGTTTGATACAATTAAAACATATCAAACTAATAGATTTTATCGTGGCGGAGAAAAGGGGATTTGAACCCCTGCTGGACTTTTATCCACTGCTAGTTTTCGAAACTAGTCCCTTCAACCACTTGGGTATTTCTCCATGTTATAATGATAGCATAAAGTCAATAGTGATAAAAATAATTTTTTAAATAGCTAATTGTTTGCATACAACAAATATTTGAACAATGCTACAAATAAATCTTTATATTTAATTGATTATATGTTAAACTATTTATCAGAAAAGGAGAGGCAATTTATGAATAATATAATCAAAATCGATGGAGTTGGAGAACTCAGTGTCACAGAGAACATTTGGACTGGAGCAAGAACTTTATTTATTAATGGAATAAAGTTACAAAAAGTTTCCAAAAAACAATTTAGTTGTGTTATTGATGGACAAGAATTAAATGTTTTTCTTGAAGGAAATTTCTTGACTGGACTCAAGTGCAACGTTAATGGACAAAAGTACCAAGTTAGTGAACCGACGACACCATATGAATATGTTTTAGCATTTATTCCATTTGTTTTTATTATGGTTTGGGGGAATGTTCCAAGCTTAATTAAGATTTTCCCTGTTGTAAGTGGCGCTATTGGTGGATTAATTAGTGGTATATTCGCTGTTGTTAGTTTGTATGTCATGAAATTAACTAAAAAGCCATATTGGAAAATATTAATTGGTTTAGGATTCTTTGTACTAACTGTACTTATTTGTTATTTGATTGCATTAGCAATTTTATCAACAGTTAAATAAAACAAAATTTAAAAAGCCGAAAGGCTTTTTTTTGTACTTTTAAAAAAAAAATATTGAATATTGCTCAATATTGATTATAATAGAACTAACCTGTAAAATTTATTTGGGAAAATGTAACAAGGTGGGCATATGGAGACTGATGTTGATAATACTAATGATGTTAAGATTTTAGCAAATGAGATTTTGCGAATGTTTACTATTGACAAAAAAGATGATGATTGGGTAAAAGAAGTTCAAATAAAAACACATACTTTAAAAGGATTATGCGGCATTTACGGATTAACTGCTAGCTTTAATCATTTAAAAATAATGGAAAAATTCATGAAAGTATGCGCTATTAATAAAATTACTATTAATAGAGAAATTGTTTATTTTAAAACTATTCTAAATAATTTGCTTAAAGAAAAAAGCAGCGGTGTTCAAGAAGGATTTACCGCCAAAGACATAAGATGTTATAAAATTGTCTATAATTTTTCTACTGTTGCAGCATTTGAAAATATGATTCATGTGTTAAATGAGCTTACTTTTATTACTAATATTCATGTCGATAGCAGAAAAATAGTTGTGGAAGTATTATCACAAATTCCAATTTCTGATATGAAACAAATGTTATTTGCATTAGGAATTGTTGACATTAATGTTATCAAACATAAAAAAGTCTCCATTACCAAACCGAAAATTTTGAAAAATATATCTTCTTGTATAAATTGTATTTGCTATAAAATTGTTTTTTTACATTTATTAGAGATGTGTAATCAATTTTCTAAATACACTCATAAACAATTTAAATTGAGTTTCCATTCTAATGTTAAACATTTTACTTTAGAATTTTGGAAAGATTTAAAAATTCCTTTTATGGAATTAATAAAAAATGCATTTACTCATAGTTCCGATGATAAAAAGTTAAGAATAATTGTTAACATCGTGAAAATAAAAGGAAAATTAAACATATATGTCTACAATTCTAACTCAAAAGTTAAAAATGGAAGTAAAATATTTGATTATCAGTACACCACATCTAAAAGTGAAGATTTAAGCGGAAATGGTGTAGGATTATTCGAAACAAAAAGACTAATTAATGGTCTAGGTGGAACTATTAAATATCGTAATCATATGTTAGGAGTGTATTTTTTAATGTCGTTCCCAAATGAAAAATTTTCTTCAACACATGAGCATGTAAAACTTTAATTTTATCTAAGCGAATTTTTTGACTAATTTAACTTTTAAAAAAGTTTACTTTATTTAATTTATATACAAGTATATAATATTAACAGGTGAAATTTATGACTCGTTATTTTGTATACCTTATTAGCGATACTAAACTTACACAGCTACTTGTATTACTTGCCGTAGCTATTTTTGTCGTGATAGTGGTCAGCATGATTTTATCTAATCATGAAAATGTCAATGTAAAAAAGAAATTCGAATTAGCGGAAAATACTACTAGAATAATTTGTATTGATGCTAAAAATAACAAAGTGCGATATTTTAATAAATCAAATATTGAGCATCAAGTTGTTTGCTCTATTGATGAATTTTTAAATAATTTTCCAACAGAAGAGAAAGTTCGTTTTGAAAAATGGATTGATGAATTATTATCAACTAAGAAAAATGTTAGTGATTATTTAGAAGTAGATGTTATTTTTGAAAAAGAAAAGAAAAGCTATTATTCTTTCATACAACTTCAAAAATTAGATAAAAGAAAGAAAATCATTCATCTTGAAAGTTATGTAATGAAGTATCTAGATGTTAAAAATAAAACTGATAAAAAGAAACTTTCTAATATTACGGTAACAAACATTGAACAAATGTTAACTATCGAGAAAATGAAAAACAAAAATAAAGGTTCTTTCTTATTCGTGGCATTTAGAAATACTAAAATTCAAGATGAAGATGACGACAAAGTAAGTTCTTTATTCTTTGTATGCGCTAAAAATATTATTGCTCCATATTTAACAAATAACTGCACTATTGCTGATTATTCACAATCTTCATTCACTATTTATTATCCAGGAATAAGTTCAAGAAAAAATTTATTACGTTTAATGCATAGCATTTCTAAAACAATATCCAAATATTTAAAAATTAATTCTTATAATGAAGACTATAATTATTCCATTACCGGAACATTAATTAATGAAGAAAATTGTACTTATAAACAATTAGTTCGTAATACTAAATCTATTTCAGTTACAGCAATGGACCATAATGACCATATTATGATTTATGATGATAATAGCGTTTCAAGCGTCGAAATTACTTCTTCATATGAAAACGAATTTAATACGCTTATTAGTAAAAAAGATTTCAAGATTTTATATCAACCAGTTATTAATATTAAAACTGGATCAATACTAGCGTATAATTCAACAATTAAATGTAACAACACAATTTTCTCAAATATTCAAGAATTAAAAGAATATGCTTATAAAGTTGGTAAGATTAAAGATTTATTTACAATGTTTAACAAAAAAATACTTAGTCGTTACTTAAATGAAAATATTTCTAATGTTAAATTAATTTATAATGTTTCAGTACTAGAAAGAGAACATGTTGCAAAAAGCTTTTCTCATATCGCGGGCATTGATAGTGAAGATATTATTCTTACATTTAGTGAACTTGAAATATCTGAATGGCTTTCGGAAGAAGAAGAAATTATTTCATCAATTGTTAATTTAAAAGAACATGGTTATAAAGTGGCTTTAAAAATTGATAAAAAAGAATTGTTGCTTACAAATGAATTAATGAAAGTGTTCGATTATTTCATTTTAGATAGCGAATTAATTAAAGATTGTCGTAAGAGCGGTAGATCAATTTTGATTATCCATACTCTTATTGATACTTTAAAGAGTTATGATAAAAATATCATTGCTTACGGATTAGATACTAATAACTCAATGTATTTGATTTGTAAGATGGGGATTAAATATGTTTCAAGTAATTTGATTAGCCAAGCAGATGAAATGATTTTACCAATTGAAAAGAAAAAATTAAGTAAAGTTATGGCACTTGTTAATGGCAAGAAGTAGGAGGTAATTATTATGGCAGATTTAAAAAACGAAGCAATAACATCACGTGATGTAGATTTTGCACAATGGTATACAGATGTATGTAAAAAAGCAGAATTAATGGATTACTCATCTGTAAAAGGATTTATTATTTATCGTCCTTATGGCTACGCTATATGGGAACAAATCCAAAAACATTTGGATGAAAAATTTAAACAAACAGGACATGAAAATGTATATATGCCTATGGTTATACCAGAATCATTATTCCAAAAAGAAAAGGACCATGTTGAAGGATTTGCACCAGAATGTGCAATTGTTACTATTGGTGGTAAAAACAAACTAGATGATCCGCTTATTATTCGTCCAACAAGTGAAACATTATTTTGTGAACACTTTGCAAAGATTGTTACTTCATATCGTGATTTACCAAAAAAATACAATCAATGGTGCTCAGTAGTTAGATGGGAAAAAACAACCCGTCCATTCTTAAGAGGATCAGAATTCTTATGGCAAGAAGGACATACCATCCATCGTACAAAAGAAGAAGCAAAGCAAGAAACATTAATGATGCTTGATATTTATAACAACATGGGTAAAGATTTATTGGCAATACCTTTTGTAACAGGAAGAAAAACTGATAAAGAAAAATTTGCTGGCGCTGAAGAAACTTATACAGTTGAAGCATTGATGCATGATGGTAAAGCATTACAAAGTGGAACATCACATTATTTTGGTGATGGATTTGCCAAAGCTTTTGGAATGAAATATCAAGATAAAGATGGACAAGTTAAACACGTTTATCAAACTTCTTGGGGTGTTTCAACTCGTCTTATTGGCGCGATTATCATGGTACATGGTGATGATAATGGCTTGGTACTTCCACCGCATGTCGCTCCAACACAAGTTGTTATTATTCCAATCCAACAAGCTAAACCTGGAATAGTTGCAAAATGTCAAGAAATTAAACATCGTTTAGAAGAACAAGGCATTCGTGTTAAATTTGATGATTCTGATCGTACACCAGGATGGAAGTTCTCCGAATATGAAATGAAGGGTGTACCACTAAGAATTGAACTCGGACCTCGTGATTTAGAAAAAAATCAAGTCGTGCTATGTAAACGTAATGATGGCGCTAAAGAAATTTGCTCTATTGATGATATTGAAAAAGAGGTTAAAAATAAATTAGAACAAATACATAATGAAATGTATCAAAAAGCTTTAGATCAATTATTACATAGTGTCACAGAAGTTCATACTTATGATGAATTAAAAGAAGTTGTTAATGTTAAAGGTGGCTACGCTAAAATGATGTGGTGCGGCGATGAAACGTGTGAAAACAAAATTAAAGAAGATACTAACGCAACATCAAGATGCATGCCTTTTGATCAAAGACCTTTTGGAGATACATGTCCAATATGCGGCAAAAAGGCCACAAAAGTTGTCTTATTTGCTAAAGCTTACTAAAAAATATTGCTAATTTAAGCGAAAGATTTGCCTGTTGAAGCAAAAAAACTTAATAATGAGTTGTAAAAATAATACTTATGTGTTATCATTATTAAGTCTTTGGAGCAATACCCAAGTTGGTGAAGGGGCGTCCCTGCTAAGGACGTAGATCGGGTAACTGGTGCGAGAGTTCGAGTCTCTCTTGCTCCGCCATCACATAAATTATAAACATCCTATGGTTTGTAGGGTGTTTTTTTTGTGCTTTGCAAATTAAAAATGGTTCGAACTTTTGAACTTTGGTGCATTAAAATATAAGCCGTTTTTTATATTGAAATTAGTTTTTGGCAATCACCAAAATATAACAAAAAAACACTAAGTTTTGTCCAAGCGGCTATATTATTTTTGGTTTGTACACTCATTTATCTTCATCGGATTTTACTTCTAATAGATTTTTATCGTTTGCATTTAATGGTGAGATTGCTTTTTTGCCAACTCTTTTTTCGTAGGCGATTTTTGCGGTTTTTGCAACTTCGCCACCTTCCTTTGCAACTTTTTTATGTCCGGCCATTGTATTTGGCTTTTTTTCCTTGCTCATTGCGGTTGTTGTGACTTCAGCAAGCATATTAAGGACAAACTCAATGTTAGTCATGTTATCTCGTAAATTTTCTTTTTTTAGTCCCTTAAATTGTTTGTATTCTTGGACACTCATTCCAGACCAAGCTTTTGTCATTTCGTTTGTTAAAATTGCGTAATCTTTTTCTTGCGAAATGCCACGACTTTTCCATTCATCAGTGAGTTCTTTTCGCATTTTTATAGTCATCATTCTTTGAGTTATCCATTCTTCTGGATAGCCTTTTTGTCTATAAGTTTCAACTGCTCTATCAATTGATTTTTGGGGGTCAGCGATTTCATCTAGTCGTTCGCTTCCAACTTGAGCAAGCCACATTTTAAATGGTTCGGCTTTTTTGCTTGGAATAGATTGAATTAGACGAAGTAAATCTTTTGTTTTGACAACATCTGTTAATCTTGACTTTCCATCTTTGGCAATCATTTTCAAAACGTGACAATTTGTCACGGTTTCATTGCCTTCTTTTTTTAACCTTTGTTTTAATTTTCTCCAATATGCTGCTGCATCAACGCTATCTGTCAATGCTTCAATTACATCAACTACAGAAAAATACCAATCTTCTTCTTCAGCATTCCATTCAGTTCTAATTCTCTTATCTTCAAAAACCTTAATGTTTGACATAATGTTTTCTCCTATGGGTTGATTATATCATAAATAATCACTATAGGTATTGAATCTTTCAAAGAAATCCTTATAAAGTTAATATCTTATTGATTTTTCTAAATGTTTATACAAAAATGCTTATTTATAATAAAATTTTGCTTTGAAAAATAAAAAAATTCGAACTATTTCATAGCGTTTAATAAAAATAATATACAATTGTAGCAATATTGATATTTGTTATGACAAAAACTCATACCTACTTTATCCATTGCTATTTTTTGATTTTTATTTGGCTCAATTAAAGGATATAAGCCATGTGTAAGCATAAGCAAAGAATTAAATAAGTTGTTAATATTTTCGTTTGTGGAATCTTTAAATTGATTGGAAATACTACTTTTTAATTTGATAAGTACTTCAACAAAAGACTCTTTAAAATCCACTAATTTTTCAATAGAAGCATGAGTTTCAATATCAACTAAATAAATAGAAATTATTTTTAATAGACGTGTGTGTTTTAAATAAGCATCAGCAATTTCATTAGCTAAATTTTCTTTTGACATATTTTCTTTTGAAAAGATATTAATTAATTCATTTAAGAAATTTAGATAATCTTGTTTTAAAACATCAAGCATAATTTCTTCTTTGTTATTATAGTAACAATATAAAGAAGAACGGGCGATAGAAATACGTTCACTTATCGTTTTCATAGAAATATCTTGATAATCCATTTCGTCAAACATTTGATTAACAGTATCAACTATTTCTTTTTTTCTTTCTTCTATTTGTGTTAAGGAACAAGCGCGCTTTAACATAATTTCACCTCAAGTAAAATTATTATAAATTTATATTGACACAATGTCAATTCGAATGTATTATTTATTTGATGACACAGTGTCATTAAAAGGAGATTTAACTATTAAAAAGTCAAGAGAAAAATAAAAAACACGACGAAAAACGCGCATGCGCGTGTAAATATG
>CAKPBC010000008.1 GCA_934140155.1 uncultured Bacilli bacterium
TCCATTGTTTTTTCCTCCGACACTATTCTATATCTTGTTCGATTCTTTTCTATTACGGTCGATCTTTTTCGCTTACTGTAAAGCAAATAAAATTCAATTTTCAAAGCAAAATATTGCATTTTAAGCATAAATTCTGCTGTTTTTGCAACAAAAAAGCCTGATAGCATTGTATCAGACCTATTCTACTATTATGGGGCGGACAATCAGAATCGAACTGACGAATGTCTGGTTCACAGCCAGATGTGTTAACCACTTCACCATGTCCGCCATGCATAGATTATTCTACACGTAATATTAGCAAAAGTAAAGCATTTTTTGCTTAGTCAAGAAACATTTTACGCATTTTATTAATTTTTGCATCAGTTAAACCGATTTTACTATATAAAAAATTATGCATACTACCATATTCTTTATCAATTAAGTCATAAATATTTTCTAAATATTCTCTTTTAATGCCAAATAATGCTTTTACAACTTGATCAATTAAAGGATAATCATAGTCTTTTTTAATATCCGCAATCATCTTATTAACATCATTTTTTGTATATTCATTAGTTAATAAATAATCTTGAATGATTGTTTCTTTATCAACACCTAAGCATTCTAATACTAAGAAAGTTGCAAATCCTGCACGATCTTTACCAGCCGTACAATGCCATAAACTTGCACCATTTTCGTTTTCAATTAATAAATCAATAAATTTGGCATATTGATTTAAAGCATAATCACTATTAATAATGCTTTCATAAATATCTTCCATATATTTTTCAGCACGTTTAACATCATTAGCCATATCTAAGACAATCATTTTTACAGTATCATTATCCGATTTCTTATCACGGGTAATCCCTTTAGTAATTTCTTTCATAATTGGATTAAAAACATATTTAACGCCTGGCATTTTTGGATCTGGTTTTTCTTCTTTTTCCGCACTAGAACGGAAATCCACTACTAAAGAAAGATTATATTCATTTACTAATGTATCTTTATCTTTTACACTCGCAAAGAAAAGCTGACCACTTCTAATAAGCTTGTGTGGTTTAATTCTATGTCCATCCTTAGTAATCATTCCGCCTAAATCACGGGTATTAATAAGGTTATCTAATTCAATTCTTGCCATTTTTTCTCCTACTTAATTAAATTTTTAATTTAAAATATTTCTTTTCACTACCTACTTTAAATCCATCATGATTAATTTCATAAGTGAATTTAAATAGATTATCTTTTACATCTTCATTTTTATTAAATTTATCTATTATATAACAAACTTTTGAAGCATCTACTTTAGCATTTTCATATAAATCAAAGAATGATTCAAAACGCATATTTCCATTTGTGGCGTTAAGCCATTTGTTATGTTTTTCATTAAAAATATCATATTTAACTAATTTTTTAACACTTAATGGATCGCTCATAGCGTTTAAAGGAGTATTATGAGCAAAAGCTATAAATAATATTTTTTTAATCTTTAATGGTGAAGCAAGAAAAGAATAAACAAAGTGCATATCTTTAACACCATTATAATAACTTAACTCATCAATGTATTTATTATTAAATAAATCAAGCGCTAAATATTTAAACATCTTAGATACAATCTTTAATTCTTTATCATTACAGTTAAGCATAGCTTTTTTACTTAATTTTAAATTATGTTTTTTCATTTCTAAAGCATCTAAATATGATTCAAATGTTGCATGCTTTAATCCATATTTTTTAGCTTCTTTAGAATCATTTGAAAATCCTGAAGAATAAAATATATATGGATGGGCATTACGATCCAAACAATAATGGAACATAAATCCTTTAATAAATGCTAATAAAATTTCTTTATGTTTTTGATGACGTTTAACATATTCAAACATGTAGTTATAAATAACACTTGGATCAATATGATGTAAAAAACTTCCAAATGCTTGTACTTCTTTTTTGTTTTGTCTTTTAGAAAAAGAGAATCCATAAAAGAAGAATGGATCAGGTCCTTGTCCCGCTAAAGAGATAAGGTCATGATATTTATCATCTTTACTTATTAAATCATTTACAAATATATAATGCGTTGCAATTGCAGGCATATTAGTCATCTCCTATATCAAAATTTTCAAATCCACTTTTCTTATCATCAAGTGGCTTATGAGTATTCTTAATAAATATAAATACAATTAATGCTAAAATCATAAATCCAGTTGCGTAAGCAAATAAGCTTTCATATCCTAAAGCATCCATTAAGAAACCAACACAAATTGGGGTAATAGATTGAGCTAGCATTGATGATGTGTAATATAAACCAGTATATTTACCAACACTATTTTTATCAGACATTTCTACAACCATTGGGTAAGAAGAAATATTAATAAATGCCCAGCCAACACCTGAAATAACAAATAGTAAAATATAAACAATTAAATTAGTTTTTAAACTTGTTTGTGAACAAATAAAACATCCGCCTAAGCTAATAATCATTAGTCCTAAACCTAAAATGATAGACCATTTTCTTCCAATTTTAGAAACTAACTTTCCTGCTGGAATAAATGTAATAAGTGACGCTACTGTAAGAGCTACTGTGGCAATAGATACCGAGCCCTTATTCATTACTTCAATACCATACGTTGACCAGAATGTTTCAACAGCGTTAAAAGCCATATACCATAAGAATATTGAAGCAATTAATAATACAAGATTAGTTTTATCTTGTTTTGTTAGTTTATGGTCTATCTTACTAGCGGCTTCTGTTTCCGCTAATTGTTCACCTAACTCCATATCAGATTTCATTTCTTCTACTACTTTATTTTCTTTAATCTTAACAATTAGAATTATTAAAGATACAAGCATCAAAACTGATGTAAAAGCAAATGGAATAATGAATAAGTAAGGATTAGGAATTTCTGTCTCAATAGTTGGCATTTTAAATAAGGAAATCATTTGAATTGCACCAGCAAATATTGCACCAATATAGCCAACAAAGTTAATAATTCCGTTCGCTGTTGCTCTAAGTGGTTTAGGTGTGACATCAGGCATCAAAGACACAGCAGGGTTTCTAAACATTTGCATAAATATAAGTACTAATCCCATTGTCACAATAACACCAACTAAAGAATTCTTAGCAAAGAAGAATGGAATAAATGGGAATAAAATCATCGAAGCAACTGTTCCAATAACAATAAAAGGCATTCTTCGACCATATTTTGAATGGGTCTTATCTGATAAGTTACCAAATAGTGGTAATAAGAATAAAGCAAGAACATTATCCATCGCCATAATTATTCCGATAAGATAGTTATAATCTTTATCGCCATAAGTGCTTTTAAGTAAACGTGCTAAAAACAAAGGGCAATAATAATTATACATTTGCCATAACATTAAAATTGTAAAGAATGTTAAGCCAATTATAAATGTTCTTTTATAATTTAGTTTTAGTTTTTTCTCTTCCATATAATTATACCTCTTAATGAGTTTATCACAAATGTTGTAACTTAACCATCATATAAATGTAAAAATGAAAAAATTTATTTTACAAATTTATCTTTGTTAATAAAAATAAAGTACATAATTATTCTTATTCAAATACTGATATTTTTTTCTTCCTTTTAAGCATCTTTTCATTAATAGTTATGAATGATTTTTTCTTACATTTTATTAACTTTTTTCGACCTTCTTCGTTTCTTGTATAAAATATTTCAAATTTGCCTATTCGTCCTAATAAATTATTTTTAAACGCCTCTACCATTTCTTTTTTTTGACCTAATATTGCTGGACAAGCAAAAGAATTTTGATAATCTAGATAATTATATTTTTCAAAAATTAAAATATATCGCGGATTATCAATAGGTGAAAAGAATTCATTAATAGCTTGATTAAAGATATTTTGTTCTAAATTATTGGCATTTTTTAAATGTATTCCAATAAAAATATCATTCCCAGTTGTTTTCACACTTGCCCTATAACTAATCAAATCTGCTTCTTGTAAAGTTTTAAGTAATGCTTTAGAAATATGAACCATATTCTTTTTAGGAGAAGAATGAGAAATTAAATAATGAATTGATTTTATAAATAAGAAACCAAATATTACAAATAAAATTATCAATAATAAAAGCACAAATAACACTCTATAAAAAGCGCCATCATAATTTTCTGAAGAAATAAGAATACGTGTAAATATATTTATAATGCCAGCGCTTATTGTTGATTCAAGTGCAATATATAAAGCTATACCAACGTAACTTAAATAATTAAATGGTTTAATTATTTGAGTAGTTGGAACCTCGATTTCATCAATCAATTTAAAATTCTTAGCTAATGATTTTTCCCAATTACTTTTAAAATAATCTCTTTTTTTAGATAATTCTAACATTTTTTCATTGATTTTTTTGATTCCATCTTTATTAAAAGGTGGTTTTATTATTGTTAATCGATCAATTCCACTTTCTATCTCACCAGTTTCATAATTTGGTCCGACGAAGCAATCGAATCTTCTTACTAGTGTGTCATAATCTAATGATGTTATTTCATTGTAATCCAATTGGCTTTTTATATATGTTGATTTTATTATGTTATTTTCAAATATGTACTCTGGTTCTATTGTCACTAGATGCCAAATATTAGCAACTTTGTTAGGATTACTATTATCTTTTCTTATTGCTCTACCGCGCATTTGATTAGAAAGCATAAAGCTTCCTACAAAACTAGCAAGAATTAATGTATTAATACAAGGAGAATCCCAGCCTTCACCTAACAAAGATTTTGTTCCAATTATAATATTGATTATTCCTTCCTTAAATAATTTCGAAGCAATATCCACTTTTTCTTTATTCTTGATTTTAGAAAAATTAAACTCCGAATAACTGCTATCTTTAATTTGATGAATTTTTGTTTCATAATCATTTAAATATTCTTTGCAATATGTTGGCAAAATAACTAAATTACCAGATAAAACGCCCATTTTATAATTTGGATTGGCTTTAGCAAGTGATTCAAAAATTGTAACAACACTAATATTCATTGGCTTATTATTTGTAAAAACTATATTTAGATTTTCTTTTTTTATATAATCTGTGAGAATTAATAATCTTAAATTATCTCCAAGATTATCGCTCTCATGCTTAGTTATTTCAACTATACTATTAAGTTTGCCTAATGAACATATTAAGCTGCGTTTAGAACTCTCTTTTAATGAAAAATTTATTAATCCTTTTTCTAATACTGCATATTTTTTTAAAATCTTAAGTATTGTGGATTTTTCTTCTTCATCCAAAATATCAGCATTTAATAAATATTGATACGCTATTTCATAATAAGATATATTCGGTTCTGGAAGCGAATGATTTATCGTTAATTTATTAATCATTTTCTTATTTAATTCATAGTTTAAGGATTTTAAAATAATCAAATTTGCAATAATTGGTTTAACATTTTCATATAAAGTATCATCTTCAGTTTCATAAAGCATATTAATATAATTATTCACTTTACCGTATATTTTTAAATTTCGTAGTTCATTTATAGCTTTCAAAACGTTCTCTTTGTATTCTTTAAATATCGCAGTTTCTTCCTTTGTTGGGTAATTAAAATATATAAAATCTTGGTGTGGACATAATGTTTGTTCTTTTACAAGTTCCGGAACAAATATTTCTTCATCAATTGGTCCGCATACTTTTTCATACCTATCCCATTCTGCTTTTTTAGCATCATATGGTGGTGTTGCAGTTAAGGCAATTATTTTAATGTCATTGCCTAATTTTTCAATAAATTTTTCAAGTGATTTTTGCCATTCGTTTTGTAAATGATGTGCTTCATCTAAACAAATTGTTTTAACATTGTGTCTTTTTATTAGTTCGAAAATATCAAGATTACTATAATCTATTACTTCACCATCTTCTTCTACACTAATTTTGTTCATAATTGAATGAAGAGCTTGGTAAGTTATAGAATTAATCAAAGTGATTTCATGCAAATCATATGAAAAATAATCATCTATATTTTCATTAGAAGGCAAAAAACACTCTCTAAAACGATCGCCCCATTGATATTTAATGGTGGTGGTTGGTGATAGAATTATTGTCGGTGCATTCAATTTACGAATTAATTCTAATCCTAAAATGGTCTTACCACTTCCAGGAGCGGCAACTATATGTATTTTACCATTTAAAAGATATTTATCCGCATTGTTTAATACTCTAGCTTGGTAATCTCTAAATTTTCCTTTAAATTTAACATTTTCAAAATTTTTCATACCAATATTATATCATTTTCTCAAAACAAAAAAAATCCCTGATTTTTCATCAGAGATTAATTATTTCTAGAAATTAGTAATATTATTTGCTCTCTTTTGGTGTATCTTCTTTTTTCTTTTCAATTAGTTTTCCACCTAGATACCCAGCAATTAAAGATTTAATATCTAATCCTGTGGCTTTTTGAAGTCCATCAATTATTTGATTACCATTTTTAGATAATTCCTCTGTTAATTTAGCTGTATTTCCTTCACCATACATCGTAATAGAATCAATTTTACTCATTGCAGAAGCCATTGGTTCAGAGTATGCTTTAATAATTTCTGGAAGTACATTAGAATCAAGAATTAATTGTAATGTCGCAGCTTCTCCATATTGCTTCATTGCATCAGCTTTTGCTTTAATTGCATCAGCTTCAGCTTTACCTTTTGCTTCAATACCTTTAGCTTCCGCAAGTGCAGCTTCTCTCAAAGCATTTGCCTTAGCAATTTGAGCGGCTGCTTCGGCTTCAGCTTGAATCTTTAAAGCTTCAGCGGCTTTAGTGCGAGCAACTTTTTCAGCTTCTGCCTTAATTTTTTCCATTTCTGCTTCTTGTTCTAATTCGTATTTTTTCGCTTCGGCAGCTTTTTGACGAGCATATAAATCTGCTTCAGAAGCTTGCTCTTTAGCGTACTTTTCTGCATCAGCTTGCTTATTAATAGTAGCTTGAAGTTTTCTTTCTTGAAGTTCAACTTCCTTTTGTCCTAATTCTACTTCACGTTCACGCTTAGCAATATCAGCATTGATTTGTGCAATGTTAATCTCTTGTTTGCGTTTTTGTTCCTCAATAGCATAAGCAGCATCAGCGGTAGCTTTAGCGGTATCTGTTTGTTGTTTTAACGCTGATTCTTTAAGTGATAAAGATGTATTTTGTTCTATAATCTTTTGATTAGCTTCAACTCTTGATCTATTAGCAGCTTCTTCTGCATTAGATTTGGCAATAGTAACATCTCTTTCTGCATTTGCTTTGGCAATTGCAGCATCTTTTGAAATTTGAGAAATGTTATCAATACCTAAGTTTTCAATCACATGATTATCATCAGAGAATGATTGAATATTAAAGTTTACTACTTCAATTCCCATTTTAGCCATATCTGGAACAACATTATCTTTAACTGATAAGGCAACACCTTGTCGGTCTTGTACAAGTTTTTTAATATCAACTGTACCAATAATTTCACGCATATTACCTTGTAATACTTGTTGAACTTGTTTGATTAAGTCTGATTCAGTCATATTAAGAATTGATTCAGCCGCACGATCAAGAAGTTCTGGATCAGAAGAAATCTTTAAATTAGCAACACCATCAACACGAATATTAATAAAATTAGATGTTGGAATTGCTTCATCAGTTTTAATATCCACTTGAAATACTCTTAATGAAAGTTTATCAATTCTTTGTAAAAAAGGAATTCTAAAGCCAGCTTTACCAATAAGAATCTTTCTTTTCCCTAGTCCTGACACAATAATAGCGGTATCCGGTGCCGCTTTAACATAACTACACGCAAATAAAATCAACAATACCACTAGTACAATAACACCAATGGTTAGACCAATTGTAACTGCATCTGATAAAAACATAATATTTACCTCCGTTTTATCTTGTATATTTGTAATATACAAATCAATTTAATTACACTTAAAATATATCATTAAATTATTAATTTTAAAATAAATTTTTCATTCATTATTTATTTGAGTAAATACAGTTTTATAAAAGAAAAAAATCCCTGACTATTACATCAGAGATTTAAGATATAAATTAATTATTTAATAGCCCAAAGGCCATGTAAATTGCAATAGCTAATTGCGTTAATAACTTCATCGCCATCAACAAGAGCAAACTCTACAACTGGTTCTTGACCTGGATGTAATTCACGACGTTGATTACCAAATTTGGTTTGTAAGATAATCCAACCAATATAATGATTATCAAGCATTGGATGAATTACTTCACCAACACTAACACGTACAAGATTACCAATTCTTGTTACAACTGGAATATGCTTTTCTTTAGCGGCTTCTGTTGTATTAGGTTTAATTTCGACAAATCCTTCAACATTAGTTAAATCGATTTCATCATTTGCAACCGCTAAAACTTTGCCACATTTTTTGCATTCAAAGAACTTCATATTAATAATTTTCTTTTCTAACTTCAAAATATGATTGAGGATGTCCACATACTGGGCAAACAAGAGGTGCTTTCTTTCCAATAACTAAGTGGCCACAGTTACGGCATTCCCACATTGTTTCTTCAGATTTTTCAAATACTGCTTTCATCTCAACATTATTTAAAAGTTTTAAATATCTTTCTTCATGAGCTTTTTCAATTTTACCAACTGCTCTAAATTTCATTGCAATTGCTTTAAATCCTTCTTCTTCCGCAACTTTAGCGAACTCTTCATACATATCGGTCCACTCATAGTTTTCTCCACTAGCAGCAGCCTTTAAGTTTTCAGCAGTATTTCCAATTCCGCCTAATTCTTTAAACCACATTTTGGCGTGTTCTTTTTCGTTATTAGCGGTTTCTTCAAAAATAGCAGCGATTTGTTCATAACCTTCTTTTCTTGCAACACTAGCAAAGTAAGTATATTTATTTCTTGCTTGTGATTCTCCTGCAAATGCTGCTTGTAAATTTTTTTCTGTCTTTGATCCTTTTAGTTCCATATTTAATTTCCTTTCTTTTGTTTGCAACTATCACAAATGTAGTGAATTGCTAAGTCATAATATAAGATATCAACATCACTATGACTTTTAATATCATCTAAATAGTCAGGTAAGTCAATATCATCTACTAAGCCACACAAATCACATACTTTATGATGATGCGGAGTTAACGTATGATCAAAGTGATCTGGTTGATCTACAATTTTAACTCTTAGAATTTTTCCTTCATCTACTAAAGAATTAAGATTATTGTAAATAGTGGCAAAAGTGATTCCTGGCATCATCTTTTGGGCAATATCATAAATTTCTTTTGCTGTCATATGAGCCATATTGTTTTGAACTATATCAAGAATTAATCGCCTTTGCTTCGTCATATAATCTCCTTTTTTAGAATCATTCTAAAATTCTATTTTTATTATAACAAATTAAAAAATGTTTGCAATACCCTTTTTTATTTTTCTTCTTTTATTGATAAATATACATGACTTTTATAATTATTTTCATTAAGAACTTCTTTGTTCCAAAATTTCATTGCTTCTTCATAAAAATAATCAGCATTTTCATTAACACTCAATCCCTCTTTTGGACGAATTACATGTGAAAAAGTAAGGTTCATTCTTGGCTTCATCCATTTAAATAAAGGTTTTCTAAAAGTTTCTGCACAAACAACAATTGGTTTATTACTCATTGCAGCATATTTAAAAGATGTTTTTTCAAATTTTCTTAAACCAGTATAATAAGGCCATAATGTTCCTTCTGGATAAATAGAAATCATAGCCCCTTTATTAACTAATTCTTTCATTGCTTTATTAAAGCCACGAATATTAGTCATGTTATTAGGTAAAGGTAAACATCCTAACATCATGACTAAAGTTCCTATAATAGGAATATTTATAGGATCAGCATGTGATAAAACATATGTTCGACGTGGAAAGCCTGCAAATATATGCGATAAAAAAGCATCATAATAATGACAGTGATTAGAATAAAAGAATACTCCTTCTTTTTTATTTAATTCTTTGCGTAAATACTTTTTATTTTTGACTTTAACGCCTAAAACAATTTTACTAACTACCCACAATATTGGAAAAGCGATAATATAATAAACAATAAAACTAAAAAAACGATAAAATATATTATGGTGAATATATTTAAAATTATCTTTTAATGGCTTTGAATTATGAGCAATAGTTCCAAAGTCATCTTGCATATCTTCATGATAATAATATGTTTTCTTTTTCATTACGCTATTAATCCTTTATCTTTTAGTTCACTAAATATAATGTCGGCAATTTGCATAGAACCGTTTTTTTCACGGTTAACATTTTTCTTAATATTTTGTTTAAGTGCTTTTAAATATTCTGGATGTTCATATAAATATGTAATTGTGCGATACATATGAGAAACATTATAGCAAGTCACGCCACAATTTAAATCTTCGCAAAATAATTTTGCTGACGCTTTTTCAATGTTATGTGCATAATAATCTACGACAACTGGAGTTCCCATATATAACGAATCAAGCACCGCATTAGGTCCAGATTTAGTAATAAACACATCACTAGCGCCATAATATTCATAAGCAAGTGGAGTAAAACGTAAAGGCACTAAAGTTATATTATCAGGCACTTTGCTTTTCTTTTTATCAAAATATTGATATACCTTTTCGTTTTTACCAGCAAGTATTAAAATAGTAATCGGAAATTTAATGTTTTTAATCAAATTATTACAAGCTCGTTTTGCTTTACCTTGCGCATAAGCACCATCGGCAATAATGACCGTAAATTTATCAAGTGGTAAATTATATTTTTTACGATACTCTTCTTTTGTTCCCGTAGCATTAACTACTTCATTACGAGCAGTGAAAAACACACGACGTAACTGTTCATATTTAAATCTTCTCTTTTTAATTGATTCATTACAAGCTGAATCATTATTGTTAATAAATATGTCACTACGATTATCCCACCATACGTGGACATTATTATCTGGGTTATAAGTAATAACAGTTAAATTGGGCATATAACGTTTCTTTAATTCTAGAGCCGCAAATGTAATGAAATAATGTGTAGAAATAATAACATCTGGATTATGAGCGCGCATTGCATCAATTGTAGCATCAGTATATTTTTTAAAAATTGTACGGTGTGTAAAACGCATAAATGTTTGTTTGCCCATTAAATCCAAAAACCAGAATATGCCAATACCAAATGCTTTATCCTTATTAGTTTTTTTTGTACAACCGGACAAGAACTTTTCAAAATCCGCGGTAGCCTTATTACCTTCATCCATAATATATGATTCAATAATATCTAATTTATCACTATATTTTGCTTTTAAACTATCCGCAATGGCCTTCATTGACATAATATGTCCCATTCCAGATTCTATATATGTTAATAATACACGAGGTTTGTCCATTTAAAAATCCAACTTTCTTTTGTATTTGACTTATTATAGCAAATTTCAAATAGCGTAAACAACTATTCCTAAGCAAATAGAAATAACAATCAACAAAATTGCCGATATTGTCTTTTTTCTTATTTTCTTATACAAAAACATTATAAGCGCTAAAACAAGGCAAATGATTAACGGCCTAATAAAATCATCAAAATTAAATGCAAAATTTTCATTAATCACAAAATTAGGAACTAAAATTTTAAATAATGTGAATAAACCAGTCACTAGGATTAAACCGATAATAACAGGATTTATTCCTTTTAAAATAGATTTAACATATTTATTATCCATTATCTTTTTAAATATAATCGCAATTAATAAAATGATAATAAATGAAGGTAATATTACACCTAATGTAGCTACAAGCGCACCCAAAAATCCTATTTGTGAAGTACCAACAAATGTGGCTAAATTAACCGCAATTGGTCCTGGGGTAGATTCTGCAATACCA
Organism: uncultured Bacilli bacterium; assembly: GCA_934140155.1. GTDB lineage: Bacteria > Bacillota_I > Bacilli_A > RFN20 > CAG-826 > RUG131. The sequence continues at coordinate 11,839 of CAKPBC010000008.1, forward strand.
ACAATATCAATGACTTCTTCGGCAGTTAGCCAGCCATTTTTAGTGACTTCTTCTTGAATAAGAGGAATCATGGCATATCCACCACCAAAAGTAAATAAACCTATTTTAAAAAAAGCAAAAAACAATTTAATTAGTACTTCCATTATTTTTATCCTCGTTTCGTTTAGATTTTTGAATAATAAAAGTAACTAATCCGATTAACCCACCAATAAGAATTAAATAAATTGAAGAGAAATTAATACTAAAAATATCAATAAGAAGCATAGCTATAAAAGTAAAAGAAAAAATAATAATACTAATAACATCTTTATTCATCTTTTTTAGCAATTTAATTCCTGCACTTATAATTAATATAGCTACAGCACACTTAATGCCCATGAAAGCATGTTGCACAATTGTATATTCCATTAAAGATGAAAAAACACTAGCAATAACGAAAATTATTGCTAGTGATGGAATTGTAACTCCTAATGTCGATACAATTGCACCTAACACTCCTAAAACTTTGTAACCTGTATATGTAGCAATATTAATAGCAATTGGACCAGGTGTTGATTCGGCAATTGCAACCATATCAACTAATTCTTCTTCTTTAATCCAACCTTTTTTATTTATTACTTCATCTTCTAATAAAGCCACCATGGCGTATCCACCGCCAAAGGTGAATAAACCAATTTTCATAAATGTTAGAAATAAAATTAAATAGTTTTTAAGAGTTTTATTCATAACTATTTAGTTAAGAAGGCAATGTAACTTAAGTAAGCTTCGTAAACATCAGCTTTAGATGTAATTTCCATTGGTGCGTGCATATTTAATACACCAACGCCAGCATCCATTACATGCATATTGTAGTTTCCTAAAATATAAGCGATAGTTCCGCCGCCACCTTGATCAACACGACCAAGTTCTGCAGTTTGGTAATGAATATTTTCTTCATCTAATACTTTTCTTACCCAAGCAATGAATTCTGGGTTAGTATCATTACATCCACTCTTACCGCGAGCGCCAGTATATTTATTAAAGACAACACCTTGTCCTAAATAAGCAGAGTTTTTAGTTTCATTAACGCTAGGATATAATGGATCAACGCCGGCAGAAACGTCACTAGATAACATATATGAATTTTCAATAGCCATACGGACATCTAAGAAACTATTAGAGCCCATTTTGTTTAATAAACGAGCAATAGTATTTTCAAAGAATAATGATTGAGCTCCAGTTGCGCCAACTGAACCAATTTCTTCTTTATCTACTAAAATACAGCAAGAAGTGAATTCTGGATTTTCAACATCTAAAATTGCTTTTAAAGAAGTATAAGCACAGACTCTATCATCTTGACCATAACTAGCAACCATGCTTGAATCTAAGCCATAACTACGAGCCTTACCCGCTGGAACGATTTCAATTTCACTAGAAACAAAATCTTCTTCTTCCATATTGTATTTTTTCTTTAAAATATTTAAGATATTTGCTTTTACGCTAAATTTATCTTTTTCTTTTAGTGGCATACTACCAACTGTAACATCTAAGTCTTCACCTTCAATAACTTTAGTGGCAGGTTTAGTAATTTGATCCGCGGCTAAGTGTGGTAATAAATCACCAATACCGAATACTGGATCTTTATCACTTTCACCAATATTAACTACTTCCGTTGTGCCATCTTTTTTACAAATAACACCATGTAAAGCAAGTGGAATAGTTACCCATTGATATTTTTTAATACCACCATAATAGTGAGTATCTAATAAGGCAAATCCATCTTTTTCATATAAAGGATTTTGTTTAACGTCAATACGTGGAGAGTCAATATGTGCTCCTAAAATACGTAAACCTTCTGTTAAAGGTTTCTTACCAATGATGAATAAAGCAATGTTTTTATTTTTATTAACAACATAAACTTTATCGCCGCTTTTTAAACTTTCATAAGAATCTAATGGTTTAAAGCCTTGAGCTTCAGCAAGAGCAACGCTTTCTTTTACGCATTCTCTTTCTGTTTTGCCATTACTTAAAAATTCCATGTATTTATCATTGAATTTCATGATTCTTGATTTTTTATCTGCATCACAAGTATGCCAAATATTTTTCTTATACATATATAAAAACCTCTTTTCTATGTCTTTATTATAATCATTTCCTTATTATTTTCAATAATAACGATAAGTAACTTGAAGCAAGTTTATTGAAATTTATAATCAATAAATGGTAAAATATTTGTCACTAAAAGAAAGTTGGTGTTTAAAGTTTATTTACTTAAACTTATATTATGATTAAATACGAAATTATTAATTTATCCGAACATATAAATACCAAACCACTTGTTGCCGCGATTGGAAACTTTAATGGTTTTCATATTGGTCATCAAGAGTTACTAAAAAAAGTAAATCAATTAAGTGGTAATAATAACCAAACTGCAGTTATTACTTTTAAGCATCAAACGCAAAATAATCAAATTCTAAGTTTAGAAGATGAATGTGCTTTCTTGAAACAATTTAATATATCATTATTAATTATAATTGATTTTAATGATGAATTACGTACCACTAGTGCTACAAATTTCATTAGTTTTTTAATTAACACATTAAAAGTAAAAGATTTGATTGTCGGAGAAGATTTTACTTTTGGCTTTAATAAAAGCGGAAATATTTATACATTACAATGTTCTCCAATTAATACAATAGTAATTCCAATTAAAAAAATCGACGACATAAAAGTATCAACCACTGATATTATTAGACATTTAAAAGAGGGAAATATAGAAACTAGCAACAAACTATTAGGTTATCAATATGGAATTACTGGATTAGTGCAAAAAGGATTACAAAATGGACATAAAATAGGTTTTCCTACTGTTAATTTAAAGTTCAATAATTATGTTAAAATAAAAGATGGCGTATATGCCACCTTAGTTATATTTGATAATAAGAAATATTTAGGAATGGGATATGTTGGTGTTCACAAAACAATTGATGAACTAGCATCACCACTATTAGAAGTTAATATCTTTGATTTTAACGAAAATATTTATAATAAAGAAATTAAAGTTCTATTTTTAAGCCGCGTTGCTGATAGTTATAAATTCTCATCATTAGATGTATTAAAAAGTCATTTAGAGCAATATAAACAAGAAATAACAACTAAATTTCAAGACTATTTACATAATTAAATGTTCCAATTTATATAATTTTTTATAACGTTTTTCAAATATTTTTGAAGTAATTTCATATGCATTATCGGCGCCATAACGATTTTGCGCTAATAAGTTATTTAAGCCGTCTAAATCAAGATTAGAGCTAATCATAACTATTTTATTATTTTTATAACGACTATTTATTAATGGCAAAAGAAATTGATCACGAATTACACTATTAATCAATACATCTTTATTAAATCCATCTAACACTAATAAAGTAACACTCGATAATTCATCAAAATATTCATCAAATTCATCTTTGTCTTTATAAAAGATTTCTTTTACATATTCCATTAAGTCTTTTACATTTAAATAGGCAATATTCCCCTTCTTTTTTAAAGCAAATTCATTACAAAATGCCATTAAATATTCGCTTTTTGAACTTTTAGTTGGGCCATAAATATAAATCCAATTTTTTAAATTCTGATCCAACATTTCTTTTAGAGCTATTTTAAGTTGTTGACGATAGCCATTGCGATAATTATTTATATTTTTTAATAATAATTCATTAAAGTTATCACTATAGTCTTTATATAAAAATTTTTTCATAAAATTACGATTTTCTTCATATAAACGACATGGTTTAAACGTTTTTGTTACTAATTTTTGAGTAATTTCTGGATGAATCATAAATCCTTGACAAGAATTCTTACATTCCTTTAAGCCTGGACAATTTTTGCAGTTATGAAATTCTCTTTGTGTATCAACAAAAAGCATCAAAGAATCATCGAATTGTTCTTTAGACATTTTTAATGGACGAATAATTTCATCAACAAATTCATCATCTTTTTTAATGTTTTCTTTTAATTCATTTTCATAAGCAATATCTTCTTCAGTTTTATCAGAGTAGGTAAATAATTCTTCATTAGTCTTCATTTTATTAGTCTTCATCTTCTAAATCCTCGTTATATTCCACATTGTCTTCTTCATCAAATAATTTTTTACTAGCTTTAGGTTGATATGAACTAGTTTTAGTTTCCGCCTTTTTAGCGCGCTTATTTGTTTTGTTTAAATAATTCAATGTTTCTACAACTGTTGTTACGCCTTCACGCACTAAAGAAGCCGCTATTTTTTCCACATAATTTTTGGGCAAAGTGTTATCTTTTACTTGCAAAACATAATTAATTAAAGCATTAATAACTCCATTGCTTAGATTATAACTAGTAGCTAAAGTTGAAACTAAAGTTAAATCCGCAGAAGAAGGTGCTGTGTTATTTTGTAATAAACTCAAATATTTGGCAGGTGGACAAGTTTCCATTAATTGAATCATCTTTTTATATTTACCATCACTTGCTTCAATATTATGTGCTTTAGTCTTTTCTTTTTTAGGCATAATTGTGGAATAATTATTAACATTTTTCAATGTTTCCATCAATTTATCAAACTGAACTCTTTCACCTTTTTCAGCATAAAAATTAGTATAATTTTCGAAATATTCCGCTAATGTATCTTCATTTGATCCATAAATTGCGGCAATCTTGCTTATTTTTTCTAGTTCGTCTTTAGTCAAGAAATTATCTTTAATATTTTTAGACGCTAATAAAGTCAAGAATTTCCCAATATCAAAACTTGTATATACGTTACCTTCTTCTCTTCCAACTAAAGTAGGAATGTTTGAAGGTATAGAGTTTTTAAAATTATTAATGTCAGTATAAAAAACTTCACCAAACTTAGTTGTGATATCTTTAAAATCGGTTAAATCAATTCTATTTCTGTAATAACTAGTTAAACGTTGAACATCTTTTTCGCCAATATATTTAACAAGTAGTTCTTTAAAAAAGAGATCATTAAAAAATTCTTTTGGCTGTTTAGGAGCATATAAGCAAAACATATAAGTTTTTCTTTCTTCACTTATTACCTTAACATAAGTCTTCATTAATCCCATAGCTTCTAATAATCTTCTACCATTAAGAAGAGCATCAGAAGTTATTCTTAAATAAGTGATTAGCTTATCAATCGAATAAAAACCAGTTTCTTGATCTGTTTGAGCATCAGACCAAAATTTAAAAAATAATGAAATAGCAACAGGTCCAACAATAGGTTGATATAAGTCTATTAAAACCTTTCGATCCGAATCAGAAATAGTACTTGCAAAACGTATTTCATAAAAATCACAATTACTCATATATTCCATAGTGTTACACCTGCTTTCATAGTTAAAATATTATAACATGTATTTTTCATATTTTAACATAGTTTCTGAATAACTTTTTATAAGCATGTATTTTTGATTTTTTTTTGTTTTTTTTATATTTTTTACTTTTTAACGCACTAAGCGAAACTTGTAAGGGCTTACTTATAGCAAAACAACATTTTGCTACACAAAGTGTCTTAAAATATCTTTGATTTTTATTCACACAATGATATAATCATTGCGGAGTTTTGTTTTAGGAGGTAGTTGAAAATGAAACGTGTAGGAATTTTAACAAGTGGTGGAGACGCACCTGGCATGAATGCTGCTGTTAGAGCGGTTGTACGTGCAGGATTATATCATGACTTAGAAATGTTCGTGATTTATGATGGATATAAAGGATTAGTGGAAGGTAACATTCAACAAGTCAATCGTGACTTTGTATCTGATATTGTTAATCGTGGTGGCACAATTATTCGTTCCGCTCGTCTTCCAGAATTTAAGGAAGTTGAAACTCGTAAGAAAGGTATAGAACAATTAAAAAAATTTGGCATTGATGCTTTAGTATGTATTGGTGGCGATGGAACATATCAAGGCGCAAAAGCATTATCTAATATGGGTATCAATTGTATTGCCTTACCAGGAACAATTGATAATGATATTGCTTCTACTGATTTTACAATCGGTTTTGATACAGCTTTAAATACAATCGTTGAAGCAGTTGATAAATTACGTGATACATCCACTTCTCATCAACGTTGTTCTGTCGTTGAAGTAATGGGAAGATATTGTGGCGATTTAGCTCTTTTCTCAGGTATTGCTTGTGGAGCAGATTTAATTGTTACTTCTGACTACCAATTAACAAGAAATGAAATTATTGAAAAATTAGGTGAAATGCACAAAAATGGTAAAAGACACGCTATGGTGATCATCACTGAAAAATTATGTGATGTTAATGAATTAGCTCATGACATCGAAAAAGAATCAGGTTTTGAATGTCGTGCCGAAGTTTTAGGCCGTATTCAACGTGGTGGTAGTCCAACAGCTCGTGACCGTTTCTTAGCAGGACAAATGGGTGTAAGAGCAATTGAACTTTTAATCGAAGGAAAAGGCGGACGTTGCGTTGGCTTAAAAGGTAGTCAATTAGTCGATTATGATATTGATGATGCCTTAAAAATGAAACGCGATACCCATACTGAATTAGTTGATGTTATTCACTCAATTTGCTAACTTAAATTTATTTATTAGGGGAGTTTTACTATGATCATTCATAAAAATACAAAAGTTGTTTGCACTATTGGACCAGCAAGCGAAAGTTACGAAGTATTATCACAATTAATTGATGCCGGAATGAACGTTATGCGTTTAAATTTTTCGCATGGCGAGCATCCTGATCATTTAAAGAAAATTGAATTAATTCGTAAACTTGAACATGATAATGGAGTAATTATTCCTATTATATTAGATACAAAAGGTCCAGAAATTCGTTGTCACTTATTTAAAGATGGGCAAGCTAAAATTTTACGTGATTCAATTGTGCGTATTTCTATGACTGAAATATTAGGTGATGAAACAAAGTTTTCTGTTACTTATGATAAATTATTTGATGACGTTGAAGTTGGTAACAAAATTAAAATTGATGATGGAAATCTTGAACTTGATATTATTGAAAAGGACTTTGAACATCGTGAATTAGTTACAAAAGCTAGAAATACATATGTCATTAAAAATCGTAAAGGCGTTATCGCTCCTTTTGCAAGATTATCCATGGCTTATGTATCAAAAAAAGACGAGGAAGATTTAAAATTTGGTTGTGAGCATAATGTTGATTATGTAGCGGCTTCATTTACTCGTCGTCCAGAAGATATTTTAGAAATTAAAGCGATTCTTGCAAAATACGGAAAACCTGATATTGGTGTTATTGCAAAAATCGAAAATCAAGAAGGCGTCGATAAAATAAATGAAATTATTGATGTAAGTGATGGTGTTATGGTTGCCCGTGGCGATTTAGGTGTCGAAGTTCCTTCGGAGATGGTTCCAGTTATTCAAAAACAAATTATTGAAAAATGCCGCGTTAAAGGAAAACCTGTTATTACCGCAACACAAATGTTAGATTCAATGCAAACTAGACCAGTACCAACACGTGCTGAAGTGAGTGATGTTGCTAATGCAATATTAGAAGGTACAGATGCTGTTATGCTTTCTGGCGAATCCGCTTCTGGTGATTATCCGGTTTTAGCTACTGAAATGCAAACTAAAATATCTAAAACCATGGAACAATATCTAGACTATGAAAAACTTGCAGAACAAGCATATAACACATCAGAAAAGAACAATTCTGATGCTATATCTAATTCTGTTGCTAATACTGCTTTATTAATTGGAGCAAAATTAATCGTAGCCATATCTGGTATGGGTACAACGCCACGAAGAATTTCTAAAGCGCGTCCATGTTGCCCAATTATTTGCATTTCTTCTAATCGCCGTGTTTTATCTAAATTAAGTTTATTCTGGGGTATATATGGTATATGTGTTCCTAAAGTTCCTAACTTAATTGAAGAGATGGAAGTTTTAGCTCTTGTTAAAGCTCACGATTTGGGCATTCAAACTGGTGAACCAATTATCTTAACTGGTGCAACTCCGGCAGGCACTCGTGGCACAAACTTTATGAAAATATTAAACGCTAATAACGATGGCGCTAAAGACTAATATAGATTAGTAAAAAAATATTTGCAAAAGATATAATTATTATTATATTCTTTTGCTTTTTTGTTTTAAAATAAACATTATTTGACTATTTGTTGATATTCTATGTTATCCCATGAGGTTATAAAGGTTGACAAATTAGACTTAATAGGTATAATAGAAAAAGAATTGGAGGTCTTACTATGAGCAAGACAATTGTCACATGTGACTCCACAATTGCTATTTCACCAGAAAAAGCAAAAGAGTATGGTTTAAAGGTTTTACCTCTTAATGTTATCGTTGATAATGTTGAGTACCATGATGGTGTCGATATTAATTATGAAAAATTAGCTAGCATGATGCGCGCTGGTGGTGTAATTAAAACTTCTACTCCTACACCATATGAAATCGAAGCATTTTTTGATAATATATTTGCCGAAGGATACGAAAAAATTGTTCACTTTACAATTTCTAGTAAACTTTCTTCGATGTTTGATTTATTTACTAATATTTGTAAAGAAAAATATGGAGATAAAGTTATTGTTGTTGATTCTATGTGCGTTATGTCATTTATGTTAAATAATGTTTTAACCGCTAAAGAGTTAATTGAACAAGGTGCAGAGCCTGAACAAATTCCAGAATTATTAAAAGATCGTATCAATGATATTGAAGTCGTATTTATTCCTGAATCATTAACATTCTTAAAACGTGGCGGAAGAGTTTCTCCTGCTGTTGCTTTAATTGGTAACTTAATTGGTTTAAAACCAGTATTAGGATTTAAAGATGGTGGCATCATTAAAATTGGTACAACTAGAAACATTAAATCAACATTAAAAGAAACCGCAATTAAGTTCAAAGAAATGAAAAAAGATCCTGAAAAGTACGATATTTCCATTGCTTATGTTGATACAAATCCTGCTGTTGTTGAATTTGCTCAAAAAATGGTTGAAGAGTATTTACCTGAATATGATTGTCATATGGATGGCTTCTCTGTAAATGTTGAAGCTCATACCGGTCCTGGTACTATTACTATTATTATGAAAAGAAAAGTTAATAAATAAATTGACTTTTATACATTAAAAATACTATTATATTAGTGCGTTGAAAAAGACACGTTAATAAATTAACTTTATTAAGCGAAGAAATGATTGGTGCAAGATTTCTATAAAGTATTTATTAATACCACTTTGGAGCATTTTGCGAAATAAGCAAACGTCACTGGCGTTAACAGTACTTGAGAGTATGTTTAATTTATTATTAAATATAAATTAAGGTGGTACCGCGTTAATAGCGTCCTTATTAAAGGGGCGCTTTTTTTATTTAAGGAGGAAAAATTATGTTAAAAATTACTTTAAAAGACGGAAGCACTATTGATGTTGAAGAAGGAAAATTAATTATTGAAGTTGCTAAAAGCATTTCTTCTAGTTTAGCTAAAAATTCAGTTGTGGCTAAATTAGATGGGAATCTTGTTGATTTAAAAACTCCTATTACTAAAGATTGCTCTTTAGAATTAGTGACTTTAGAAGATCCAGAAGCTTTCCCAGTCTTAAACCATTCTTGTGCTCACTTACTAGCCCAAGCAATGAAGAGATTATATAAAAATGTTAAATTCGGTGTTGGCCCAAGCATTGAAGAAGGCTTCTACTATGACTTCGGTGTTGAAGAATCAATTACGAGTGATGATTTTGCTAAAATCGAAGCTGAAATGAAAAAGATTGTTAAAGAAAACTTGCCAATTAATCACTACTATTTAAGTAAAGATGAAGCTAAAGAAAAATTTGCAGGCGATCCTTATAAATGTGAATTAATTGACGCTGTTGATGATGATAAAGTGGGAATCTATGAACAAGGCGATTACGCTGATGTATGTCGTGGTCCTCACGTTATCTCAACTGGCGTATTAAAGAACTTTAAATTATTAAATGTTGCCGGTGCTTATTGGCGTGGAGATTCCAAAAATCCAATGTTAACAAGAATTTATGGTACTTGCTATCCAACTAGCGAAGCACTTGAAAAACATTTACAAGATTTAGAGGAACGTAAAAAACGCGATCATCGTAAATTAGGTAAAGAACTTGGTTTATTTATGATTTCCGAATTTGGTCCAGGACTTCCATTCTGGTTACCAAAAGGTTATCAATTGCGTCGTACCCTTGAAGATTTCTGGCTTGATTTACATCGTAAGAATGGTTATGTCGTTGTTGACACTCCAATTATGTTATCCAAAGAATTATGGGAAATTTCTGGTCACTGGGATCACTATAAAGAAGATATGTTCATTACTCACGCTGATGAAGATGAATATGCAATTAAGCCAATGAACTGTCCTGGCGCTATTCTTGTTTATAAAAACGATTTACATTCTTATAAAGATTTGCCACTCCGTATTGCAGAACTTGGTCACGTCCATAGATATGAGGCAAGTGGTGCTTTAAATGGTTTATTCCGTGTTCGTACATTCACACAAGATGATGCTCATATTTTATTAACTGAAGATCAAATTGGTGCAGAAATCGAAAGAATCATTAAGATTTATGACCAAGTTTATTCAATATTTGGTTTAAATTATCATATCGAATTATCTACTCGTCCAGAAGAAAACTATATTGGTGATATTAAAGTTTGGGATAAAGCTGAAGCTGATTTAATTAGAGTATGTAAAGAAACTGGTAAAGAATTTAAAATCAATCCAGGCGATGGCGCATTCTATGGTCCTAAACTTGACTTCAAACTTCGTGACTCCATGAATCGTATTTGGCAATGTGGCACCATTCAATTAGATATGCAACTTCCAGGAAGATTTGATTGTACTTATATTGATGAAAATGGTCAAAAAGTTACTCCTGTTATGATTCACCGTGCTTGCTTTGGATCTCTTGAAAGATTCATTGGTATTATTATTGAAAACTATGCTGGCGCTTTCCCAACTTGGTTAGCCCCTGTTCAAGTTAACTTATTACCAGTTGTTGGTGATATCCATAGTGCCTACGCTAAAGAAGTCAAATCAATCTTAGAAGAAAATGGTTTAAGAGTTAATATTGATGATCGTAATGAAAAACTTGGTTACCGTTTAAGAGAATCACAAATCCAAAAGATTCCTTATACACTTGTAATTGGCGATAATGAGATGAATACTAAGAGTGTTACATATCGTAAATATGGTACTAAAGAACAAATCACTGTTTCTCTTGATGAATTCATTTCAATGATTTTAAAAGAAATTAAAGAAAAAAAGCCTTTAAATGCATAATTGATGTCAGAAAAGCATAAAATTAATGTTGACATATTAGCATTTATAGTGTAGTATTATTACGCGAACAAAATACGTGGAAAGAAGAGGCGCCCGCTTCTCACCTGATTCACAAAGTGAATAGGTAAATGTCACATATCGTTAAGATATTTTCACGGGCGCATCCTGCGTCCGTTTTTTAGTTCAAAGGAGGAATTATTATTTACAACCCAAATTTTACTAACCCACAACAACAAAGACCAGAAAAGACTAACAATGATTTAGTTAATGAAGCAATTCGCTTTCCTACAGTCTTAGTAATTGGCCCAAATGGTGAATCATTTGGTACGATGTCTCGTTTTGACGCTTTAAACAAAGCAAGATACTTAAATTTAGATTTACTCTGTGTTGCGCCTCAAGCTCAACCACCAGTATGCAAAATCTTAAACTATGGTAAATATCGCTTTGAAGCTCAAAAGAAACAAAAACTTAATAAGAAGAAACAAGCTGTTGTCAATATCAAGGAAGTTCGCTTAACTCCACAAATTGGTATGCACGACTTAGAAACTAAAGCTAACCAAGCAAGTAAGTTCTTACAAAATGGTGATAAAGTTAAAGTTTCTGTACGTTTCCGCGGTCGTCAATTATCGCACGTTGAAGTTGGTGAAGAGGTTTTAAATAAGTTTTTTGAACTTGTAAATGAATATGCAGTAATGGAGAAAAAGCCAGCATTAGATGGCAAATTCTTAAATGCAGTTTTAGCATCAAAAGTTAAAAAATAGGAGGAACGTAGTATGCCAAAAATGAAAACAAAACGTGCTTTAGCAAAACGTGTTAAAAAAGTTGGTAATGGTAAATTAAAAATCAATTCCGCTTATACTTCACACTTAGCACACAACAAAACACACAAACAAAAAAGACAATTAAGAAAGGCTTCATATGTATCTAAGAGCGATTACAAACGCATTAAATACTTGATGCAATAATTAGGAGGTAAGAGTCATGAGAGTAAAGAATAGTGTCGTCACAAGAGCAAGACGTAAAAAAGTACTCAAAAGAGCAAAAGGCTATTTCGGTAGCAAACACCTCTTATTCAAATCTGCTAAAGAACAAGTAATGCATTCATTACGTTATGCGTTTAGAGATCGTAAACAAGTTAAACGTGATTACCGTAAATTATGGATTAAACGTATTAACGCTGCTTGCAGAATGAATGATATTTCTTATTCAAAATTCATGCATGGATTAAAATTAGCTAACATCAACATGAACCGTAAATCATTATCTGAATTAGCTATCAATGATCCAAAAGCATTCACTAAGTACGTTGAACTTAGTAAAAAAGCTTTAGCTAAATAGTTCGCTTATTAAATGCAACTCAATTGGGTTGCATTTTTTATTTATTTCTTTTCTTATCTTTCATCATATATTTAGATACATCTTTATATACTTCAAATAATCTGTCATAAATAGTTTTATTTTCTTTCATTTTAATAATCTCAACTTTTCCATTATTAATATATAAAAATGCTTCTGGATTTAAAGACAATCCACCTAGACTACCTCCTGCTAGAGGAAAATCACTTGAATACTCAAATAACAAGTCATTACTATTATTTTCTTTTTCTAATTCACTGCCACCAAACCCAAATCCAAATGTTAAGCGTGATATTGGTACAATCATTTCTTTATCATTTATCTTTAAAGGCGTACCAATAATTTCTGAAGAATCTAAAATAGTTTTTATACTTGTTAATGTTGATAGCATAACATTTTTAAAAGAATTATTTTCCATAACTTAAGTCTCTCCTTATAATTTTATTTTTTAAAATATTAATAATTTTTAGATTTAGTTTCCCCTCTAATAAATAATCATTATTTGATGCATTGTGTAAATAAATAAAGTGCATTTTACGATATATTTTTAGATTCGATAAGATATAATTACTTCCAAATAATAAAGCATCAAATGGTCCAATAGATGAATTATATAAATATATTTTTATATATTTAAAATCAATATTTTCTATTAATTTTTTAATATCAATTTTAAATTTAGGTTTAGGACTAGTAATAATTGAAGCAATGATTTCTCCTAGTTCTATTTCAAGTATTTTTATTTTAAATAAATATACTTTAATAAAGCGATATGTAATAATAACTTTTATTTTTAAATTAATAAATAAAAACATAGTTACAAATAACAAAATCAATAATAATATGAGCAAAATAATCATTAACGTTTTCATAATAATATTATTAACTTGCTTCAATAAAATAATTCAAAAAAAATGCCATAGCGGAATTCTATGGCATTTTAAATCTATTTTCTACTTGATTGTTTTCTTGAAGAAGAACGTTTACTTGATGAACATCCACGTTTAGATTCATGATTAGAATTTCTAACGCGCGAGTTATTTACATCTAAATCTTCTCCATATTCATATTTAGTTCCACGTTGCTTATTAGTAGTAGCAGCTTTTTTTGTAGAACTTTTTCTTGTAGTGCTTTTGTTAGAACGACTTTGTCTCACAAATTTCACCTCCTATTGAGGTTAGTTTTTGCGTATTTTTAAAAATTATAAATAATTCTTATCATCCGCGTTATTTTTTTCATCAATAACGATAGTTTCAACATTTTCTACACAATATTTAATATCACTTTCAAAATCAAATTTTTGTTCGAATGCTTCGACTTCATCTAATTTTGGCATTGTTTTAGGATTTTTTGGTTCAAAAATTGTGCAGCAATCTTCATAAGGTCGAATGGATATATCATAAGTATTAATCTTTTTTGCCAATTTAATAATTTCAATTTTATCCATTATCGCGACTGGACGAATAATTGGAGTATTAGTAACACTATTAATAACATTTATTGAAGCAAGCGTTTGTGAGGCTACTTGTCCTACTGATTCTCCATTAGAAATTGCTAAGCATTTATATTTTTTAGCCAAACGTTCCGCGATACGATACATCATACGACGCATAATGGTAATTGCATAAGATTCATTCGAATATTTATAAATATCTTCTTGTAACTTGGTAAATGGAACAACATGAATTTTAATACGTGCTTGATAGCGATTAAGTTCTTTACAAATATCTTTTAATTTATCAATTACCGCTTCACTAGTATATGGTGGAGAAGCAAAGTGTACGCATTCAATTTTAACTCCTCTTTTCATCATTAAATATGCCGCAACTGGGGAATCAATACCGCCTGATATCATATGAAGTGCTTTGCCACCCACTCCTAAAGGATAGCCACCTGCACCTAATATGTCACTTGTAAATATATAAGCAACATCCGCGCGAATAGTAATAGATACTAAAACATCTGGATTATGAATATCTACTTTATAATTAGTATTTTGCAAAACATATCTGGCGATAATGCGATTAATTTCATCGCTAATGATTGGATATAATTTATCAGCGCGTTTTGCTTTTATTTTAAAAGTATTTTTATTTTCTTTTTTAAGTAAATCCAAAACCATATTTTTTAAGTTTTCGATGTCACGATCAACTTTCATGACAAGCGAAAAAGAATAAATTCCTGATACATCTTTTAATCTTTCAATAATTGGTTCATAGTCAGTATCATTTAATTTGATATAGATATGATCCATGCGTACTTGATATTCAAGATTTTTAAAATCTTTTAAAGCATGTTTAACATTAACACCTAATGTATTAATAAAATCTTTTTTGTTTTTTCCTTTGGTAGATAACTCACCAAATCTTATCATAATATGATCATAGTTAATATTGTTCATTATATTACTCCTGTTCTTTAGTACTTTCTAGAATGTTATGTAAAGTAGTTATGAATATTTTTGCTTCTTCTAAGGTATTTGATTCATCAAAACTTAAACGGATTGGATTAGAGGCTTCCACGCTATTTTTATTCATAGCCGCTAGAACGTAAGACTTGTTGCTTTTCTTTGAAGAACAAGCAGAAATTGTTGATACCATAATATCTTTAAGCGATAAAGCTTCAACAACTACACTTGCTTTATGGCGTAATAAAGAAAAGTTTAATATGAAAGGTGATGCATCTAAAGATGAATTAATTACTACTTCATCAAAATTTGCTAATTCCTTTCGAATATAATTATTAATCTCTTGAACTTTTTTTATTTTTTTATCTTTGTTTTCAAAAGCAAGACGTAATGTTTTCGCTAATGTCACATCTTTTGGCATATCACTAGTACCACTTCTTAAATTAAATTCTTGTCCGCCACCAGATAAAAGCGGTAATGGTTTAATGTTTTTTCTTATTGCTAAAAATCCAGATCCTTTTAAGCCATGAATTTTGTGACTTGAAGCAATAAACATATCAATCAAATTATAATTAACATCAATTTTAGTTATCGATTGCGTCGTATCAGAATGAAAGAAACATTTTGGATATTCATGGACAATTTTACTTAGTGCTTCAATATCATTAATTTCGCCAGTTTCATTATTAACATGCATTATCGAAACCAAAATTGTATCGTTTCGCATAGCTTTTCTTAATGTATCTGGTTCAATTATACCTTTTTTATTAACAGGCAAAATAGTTACTTCAAAACCAAATTCTTCTTCTAATTGTTTAAAAGCATTAAGAACTGAAGGATGTTCCACATTAGTGGTTATCAAATGTTTCCCGCGGTTTTTATACGCTAAAGCGACACCTTTAATAGCTAGGTTATTTGATTCAGTTGCACCAGAAGTAAATATAATTTCATAGTTTTTATCTAAGCCTAAAAGACTTAACACTTGTTCACGCGCTAAGTTTAATAGACGGCTACTTTCTAAACCTATTTTATGGTTACTAGAAGGATTACCATAATATTTTTCTACAAGTTGATTAAAAGATACTAGCAACTCTTTATTGACGCTTGTCGTCGCAGCATTATCAAAATAAATCAAAATAAAACCTCCACTTAATTTAGAATATGCAATCAGTTAAATTTTAACTGAGTTAAAGCCTATTCTTTTTCAATATTTGATGCATGTTTAAGTTTTTTAGTTGTGTTTCCTGCATCTAAATAAGCTTTTTCAAATTCTAAATCGAAAAATGATGTTTCGACTTGATTTAATAATACTTTAATATCACTTAAATGATATCTTTCTCTATTAGCGTACACCACTAAACTTTCAGTTAATAAGGCAAAGTTAGCATTTTCTTCATTAGATTTAACTAATTCATCTTTATATTTAATAAAATTCATAACTAGATTATTAATATTAGCAATATCAATTGGTTTAACTTTTAATAGTGCATCAATTTCATCAATAAGGGCAAATGCTTTAGCAAATGCTTCTTTTTGCTGATTTTCATAATCAGTTACATAAGTTTCATGAATAACTTTATAAGTATTTTTAAGTTCAAAATATCCATTATAAATGATGTCATTTGCGCTATTAAAATCACTTTCAAGTGATAATAAATACGATGAGAAATCATTTAATTTTAAGGAAGCCACTTTTGCTTCGTCCGCTAATTCATTACATTTATTGCGGAGTAATGAATAAGGTTGTTTGGTATTTGAATGAATATAAGTATCTAAAGTACGTTTGATAGTATCAAGACGAGAAACATTGAATTTAATAACATCGATTTCATTAATATATTTATCAGACATAATATAGTCTTTTTGAACTTCTGGAATAATATTACAAATTTTTACTGATTTATTTTCTAAATCTTTCACTGATTTATAAACATCATCAATTGAAGAAGAAAATTCTTCCTTAGCGCTCTTTTCTTCTTCAAATTTTTCTAATAATTTATTAATACATTCCAAAATGTTTTCTAAATCATCGTTACAGTTTTTTAGTTTGAATGATTTCAAACGTTGTGTTATATCTTGTAAAGAAGCCTCAAATTGTTCAATAGTGCTATTAACATGAAGATGATTTAAAGGATAACCTTGCTCAATCATTTCTTGATATTTTAATTTTAATACTGAAATCTTATTTGGAACAACATTACTAACTTTAACACATAATAATGGTAATTGTTCAATTACTGGTTTAAGTTCTTTAATAGCCATATCAATGCGTTCAAGTATGGCATCAACATTTTCATAATCAGCGCGATCAATTGCTTCATCAAAACGTTTAAATGCTTCATCGATATTATTAAATAAAATATCAAATGAATCTTCCACTAATTTTAATTCGCCTTCATGTTCAAAATATAAAGCTTTAATATTTCTTAAATCTTCTTTTTGGGCTAAAGCTTTCTTTTGGGCTTCGTTTTCATTATGTAATAAATCATTTAATTCATTTACGAATGCTTCAATTTGATTACAATAATCTTCCAATATAGCGCGATTTCTTTTAATGCTTTCTTTATTAGCTTTGCCTTTAGTTTTGTCTAAACTATCATGAAGCATTTGTAAAGCATTTGTGGCTTGATCATTTTGTGTTTGTAATAAATCTTCATATTTCTTTAATAAATTAGTATAAGTGTCAACATAAAGTAAGTTGCAACTAGAAATAGCATAAATTCTTTTTAAAGATGAAGAAGCTTCACCTATTAAAACTGTACGATAATGTTCGTATTTTTTTTCAATTTCTCTTGTTGCTTTTGCTAATCTATGCTTTTTAAGTACTAAATTAAATAAAGTTATAAGTACAAATATCACAATAATTGCCACAATCATAACAATAAAAATAATATTTATATTTTTGTTCCACCAATCACTAAACTTACTTAAAGTCATATCAAAACACCTCTCATCGTATTGACTATTTTAGTATAACATAAAAATAAATAAATAATTATTTATTTTCTAAAATTGCTATAAAATTTTAAAAGGTCATAAAAACTCATGTTCTATGACCTAATAATTATTTCTTTTCGTCTAGTAATATAAAATTTATTATTACATTTATGATTAATTCTTTTTTTAATAAATAGCATTATTTATAATACTCTTCATCACTAACTTGTTCGCACCATTCATTGCTAGTTTCTTCGCCCGGTACTTCAATAGCTAAATGTGAAAACCAAGAATCTTCACTTGCACCATGCCAATGTTTAACACCTGGTTTAATGTTTATAACATCTCCTGGTAACATTGTCACTTTTTCTTTACCCCATTCTTGATAATATCCTTTTCCTGCAACGCAAATTAAGATTTGTCCTCCACCATTTTTAGCATGATGAATATGCCAGTTATTACGACATTTAGGTTCAAATGTAACATTAAAAATACCAACTTGTGATGTTGAAAGTGGCGCTAAAAAACTTTGACCGATAAAGTACTTAGCAAAACTGACATTAGGTTCACCAATTGGAAAAATCATACTTGCTTGATGTTTTGCTTTTGCATCTTCACTATTTTCTTCTTTCCAAACTTCTTTTGCAAGATTAAATGCACCCCATGCTTTTGGCCAACCAGCATAAAAAGCAATATGGGTAATAATGCTTGCTATTTCTTTTCTTGTTACCCCGTTTTTCTTAGCATTTTCTAAATGATATACCAATGACGAATCAGTAATTCCCATTGATATAAGTGCGGTTAATGTTACAATACATCTTGTTTTAACATCAATATCTTCGTTATTCCAATTTTCACCAAATAAGACATCATCATTAAAATGGGCAAATTCTCCTAAAGCTTTTCTTCCTGCAGTTTGTGTTGTTTTTTTCATAATATTCACCTCACATACAATATAATACCTAAACCTAACTTTAGGTCAATAGTGTATAATAAAAACACCACAATTAAGTGATGTTTTACTCATTAATATGGAAAGTTAATTCCCCGTAATATAAATCTTTACTAACTCCATCTACTAGAACATGTAAGGAATTATCTTTATTAATTTCTAATACTTTAATTAGTTTCTTTTCGTTATTAATTTCGCCATATACTTCTTTGTTATATAGATAATTATATTTATTAGCAATAACTAAATAATCATCATTATCTACTTTAACCTGTTCTAATATATTTAAGATATTTTTAAATAACTCATTTTTAAACACATTGATATCAATAGTTTTATTAATTTCTAAATAATAACTTGTTGCTTTATTTTTTAAACTTTCATCAAATGATTTAACATTTAAATTAACGCCTATTCCAACTACTAAGAATTTAATTTCATTATCTAATGATATACTCTCTAATAATATTCCTGTAATCTTTTTATCATTAACATACACATCATTTGGCCATTTAATGGTAACATTTTCTAAACCAAATGACTTTAGAGTAATTAAAGTAGCAACTGCGGAACTAATAGAAATAGAAGAAAACTTTTTAATTAGTAGTGGGTCTTTAATTATAAATGAGAACATCAAATTCTCACCACTTTTACTTTCCCAACTTCTTCCCATTCTGCCGTGCCCATTACTTTGATAATCCGCACTTACAAATGTTAAATCTTCTAATTCCTCATAGTGCTTTTTAATATAAGTTGATGTTGAATCAATTGTTTCAAAATGAATTTCTTTAACTATCTTTTTCTTCATAAGGATGTGTTTCAATATATTTGTTTTTTAAATCCACTAAACGATCACTAATAAATACGCTTATCGCAAGTTTAGCTAAATCAAATGGAATATAAGGAGCAATAAATAAAGAGAATAATTTAGAAAGCGTATAACCTTTATCATTGACTTCATTAAGAATAATATAGCCATGAAGATAGCCCACCGCATATAAAACAACAAGAGAAATTAATCCACCAATAATATAACCAATAAAGCGATATTTTTTCGTATGTTTTTCCGTTATTTTATTTGCAATAAATTGAATTATGGCCACAAAATAGAACCCATATACAAAGCCGAATGTTGGCATTGTTACATATGCAAATCCTGATCCCCAAGAAGCAAATACAGGAATACCAATAAGTCCCATAATAATATAGCAACTTATAATAATTAATGAGTTCTTTAAACTACAAATGCTTGTAATAATAAATACTACAAGCAATTGTAATGTAAAAGTTGTTAAACCAACTTTAAGAGATATTTGAGCACTAACAATTAATAATGCTAATAAAATAGCGTTTAAACATATTTCTTTTAATACTTTACTACGCATAATAAACTAGCCAATCATAGAAAGTAAGATACCCGCTGCAACAGCACTACCAATAACACCAGCAACGTTTGGTCCCATTGCGTGCATTAATAAGAAGTTTTCTGGATCTTCTTCTTGTCCAATCTTATGAACAACACGAGCTGCCATTGGAACAGCAGATACACCAGCTGCACCAATCATTGGATTAACTTTTCCTTTAGTCGCCTTACACATTATCTTACCACCAAGTAATCCACCAATTGCAGCAATTACGAAGGCAGTAATACCTAATACGAAGATCATTAATGTTTTAGCTTGTAAGAATGTTGTACCGATTGCGGTAGCACCAACAGATAATCCTAATAAGATTGTACAAATGTAAAGTAAAGCATTCGCGGCAGTATGTACTAAGTTTGGTACAACACCTGATTCTTTAATTAAGTTACCAAACATTAAGCAACCAATTAAAGGTGTACAAGATGGGACAATTACACAACATACAACTGTTGCGATAATTGGGAATAAAATTCTTTGTAATTTTGTAGCTTGTTTTGTTTCTTCCATACGAATTTGACGTTCTTTTTTAGTTGTGAAAGCCTTGATAATAGGTGGGAAGATAACTGGAACTAAAGCCATATAAGAATAAGCAGCAAGAGCAATACCCGCTGTTAAATCAGGGCTAGCAAGTTTATTAGAAACTAAGATAGCGGTTGGGCCATCCGCGCCACCAATAATACCAATACCAGCAGCATCACCAACAGTGAACTTTAATGCTTCAATACCTGTTTGAGCTAAGGCAAGAGCACCAAAGAATGCTGCAAATATACCTAATTGAGCTGCTGCACCAAGTAACATAGTCTTTTTGTTTGTGATTAACGGTCCAAAATCGGTTGTTGCGCCAATACCGATAAAGATCAAGCAAGGATATAATTCATGTTCAACACCTATATGCAATGTGCCCAATAACCCACGACTGATAATTTTACCAGTAGCGTCTTTTGTAACATAAATATCAGGATAAATGTTAACTAAGATAATACCAATAGCAATAGGGATTAATAAGTAAGGTTCATATCCTTTTTTAATAGCTAAGTATAAAAATACACAGCCAATCACAATCATAATTAGATTCATCCAGCCGTCTCCTTTAAAGAAAGAAACAATGCCAGTTTCATTTAAGAATCTAACGATTAAATCAATTATGTTCATATTATCCGATTACGATAAGAACTTGTTTGTTAGATACCATGGCGCCTTTACTAACTTTGATTTCTTTAACAGTTCCTGAAACAGATGCTAATACTTCATTTTCAAGTTTCATAGCTTCAATAATACAAACTACGTCACCTTTATTAACTTTTTGTCCGACACTAACTTTAACATCTAACACTTTACCACTAATTGGAGCATTGATAGTTGTGCCTTCAGCAGGTGCAGCAGTATTAGCTACTGGAGCAGGTTGAGCAGCATCACTAACAACATGTCCTTGAGATTCTTCAACTGCTTCTAATTCAACTTCATAAACTTTTCCGTTAACTTTAACTTTATACTTTTTCATAATTTAAAATCCTTTCCTTATTAAAGTTGTTTTACATTAACAACACGAACATCTTTTTTCACTTCATTACGATAGTCGATTGTGGCCACTAAGACCGCGGCCATCATATCATCATCTGTAATGACTACTTCTTTTGGTTCATTAGAAGTAACTTGTGGA
Source organism: uncultured Bacilli bacterium (assembly GCA_934140155.1). Classification (GTDB taxonomy): domain Bacteria; phylum Bacillota_I; class Bacilli_A; order RFN20; family CAG-826; genus RUG131. The sequence continues at coordinate 33,828 of CAKPBC010000008.1, forward strand.
GCATTTTCGACTACTTTATCAGCTTTCTTTTTATCAAATAATGAAATAGCTTTGAATACTAATTCGGTTATTCCAATAAAGATAAGTAAAATGGCAAATACCATTACAATAGCAACAAGTGAGAAAATTGCGCCATCACCTAAATTCATTGTATCGCCTTTATCAATCATTGGTCCAGCTGATGTACCAACATCAGTTAATATTTTTAAAAACATAAATTATTTACCTCCTAAGATAACATTGAATTCTTCGACTTCTTCCACTGGTTCTGGATGATATTTCTTAGTTAAGAATTCAGTTGCTACTTTTTCAAATAAAGCAAGAGATAAAACATCTTCATCGCACTTAGCAATATCTTTATATTTTTCTTTAAGTGCTTCAAATTCAGGTTCTAATAAGTCAGCAGGACGACAAGTAATAACTTCATCATCGCCAATTATCTTATGTTGAACTTCTGGATTAACTGGTGCAGGTGCTTTACCATACTTACCATGTAAATAATCACGGATTTCATTTGGAACCATTTTATATCTTTCGCCAGTAATGACATTAAATACAGCTTGAGTACCAACCATTTGTGATAAAGGAGTAACTAAAGGTGGATATCCTAAGTCCTTACGAACATTAGGTACTTCTTTTAATACTTCTTCATATTTATCCTCGGCACCTTGACCTTTTAATTGGTTCATTAAGTTAGAAAGCATACCACCAGGTACTTGATAAGTTAAGATGTTTGGATTTACTGATAATGCTTTTGGATTTAATAAGCCATTTGCTAAATATTTAGCTTTAATCTTTTCCATTATTGGTTCTGCTCTATGAAGAGCGTCAACATTTAAATTTGGATCATATTTTGTACCTTTAAACGCAACATTGAATGCTTGTGTTGAAGGTTGAGCTGTTCCACCACATAAAGGAGCTAAACATGTATCGATAATGTCAACACCAGCTTCAATCGCTGCCTTATAAGTCATTTCACAAATTCCACCAGTACAGTGAGAGTGTAATTCGATTGGTAATGTTGTACCTTTCTTTAATGCTTTAATTAACTTTTTAGCATCTTCTGGAGTTAATACACCAGCCATATCTTTAATACATAAAGAATCAGCGCCTAATTTTTCAACTTCTTTAGCTAAGTTCACATAATATTCAATTGTGTGAATTGGAGAAGTTGTATAACTTAAAGCAATTTGACATTCTCCACCATATTTTTTAGTAGATTTAACCGCTTGTTCAAGGTTCCTAATATCATTTAATGCATCGAACACACGAATAATATCAATACCATTTTCTATGGATTTTTTACAAAACATATCCACTACATCATCAGAATAGTGACGATATCCTAATATGTTTTGTCCTCTAAACAACATTTGTAGTTTAGTTTTCTTACATACGGCACGGACTTTTCTAAGTCTTTCCCACGGATCTTCGTTAAGGAATCTAAGGCAAGCATCAAATGTTGCTCCGCCCCATACTTCTAATGCATAATAACCTGCATCATCAAGTTCCTTGGCTACTGAGATAACTTCATCAGTAGTCATACGTGTGGCAAATAAAGATTGATGTCCATCTCGTAAGGATGTTTCTACAATTTTAACACCCATAATTTACCTCCTAATAATTTGATTTTTTCCTAAAAATCATTTATTATCAATATATGTTTTTAGGATATGATTTTAGGCAATCAAAAAACCCAAAATCAGATTCATTATATAATATCTTAATTATATAAACAATAATTTTGCCGAATTATTATTTTTGGTAGCGTTTTCATTTTATAAGTGCTTATTTATAAATAAAAACGCTCCTAGATTCTTACTAGAAGCAAATTTGATTAATTATATAATTAGTGTTTATTCTTCTTTAAATCCATTTAGTTTTAACCCATCAAGCAAATACATTAAAACATTTCTAGGCAAATACGTTGGCAATGTTTCATTTCCTGTTCCATCATCATGATAAGAATCAATATCAAATTCTCCAACATGATTAGAAAAAGCAAATGTTTTCTTTTCAATATCAATAAAAAGCATATCAAAAAATTCTTCGTTTTCATTCACTTCATCAGTATAATAATTTGCATATTTAATTTTACGCATATAAAACCACTCCCTTGTAACTTCAATAAGTATAGCTAAAAAATTAGATAAAATCACTATTTTTTCAATTGATTTTCCAAAAAATATGTTATAATCACCAAGTGAGGTTAATTATTATGTTAAAAGCAGTTTTATTTGATTTAGATGGTACATTATTGCCAATGGACGAACAAGAATTCACCAAAGGTTACTTTGGATTATTATGTCGTCGTTTAGCGCCCCTAGGCTATGACAAAGATTTATTAATCAAAACAGTATGGGAAGGCACTAAACTCATGCTCAAAAATGATGGATCAAAAACTAATGAAGCAGTATTTTGGAATCACTTTGCTTCAATTTATGGAAAAGACAAATTAAAAGATAAAGATGAAATTGATAACTTCTATCTAACCGATTTTAAAAATTCAAAAGTTATGACTAAGGATAACCCATACGCTAAAGAGATTATCGATTTTATAAGAAGTTTAGGATTAAAAACGATTATCGCTTCTAATCCAGTATTTCCAAAAGACGGAATGCTTACTAGAATGGGATTTATTAATTTAAAAGAGTCTGATTTTGATTATATAACAAGTTATGAAGTATCACACTTTTGTAAACCAAATACTAAATATTATGAAGAAGTATTAGAGAAAAATAATTTAAAGCCAGATGAAGTAATATATTTTTGTAATAATGAAAGTGATGATTATATTCCTGCAACTAAATGTAATATTACTTCTTATTATATTGGGGATTGTATAATGCCTCTATCTAAAGAAAGTAAAATACATGCATATAAATATGAAGAAGTTAAAGATATAATTCTTAAAGAAATTAGTAAAAGACAATCTAATGATTAGTTGCTTTTACTAATTAAATATGTTTCGCACAAAAATATTTAATTTTAGTGGTAGCGTTTATTTTACACATGTATTCAAACAATTTGAAAAAGTTTAAAAAATACGATAAAATGCTCATATAAGGAGGATTAAAAAATGGCTGAAGCAAAAGAATTAATTGGAAAAAAAGTCAAAGGCGCTAGAGGGGAAGGAACAATTGTCGATATTGATGTTAAAGGTAATATCGTTGTCGATTATAGCGGAAAGAAATTTAAACACCCTAGTGTTGCTCTTGAAAAAGGTCTTATCAAATTAGTTGATGAAAATGCACCTGTTGAAGAAGTAAAGGAAAAAGCCGAATAATTTTTTTCTAAAAAACATTATAAATTATAAAAATAAATTCCGGTTTAGCATTAAGCCGGTTTTTATTAGGCTAATTTATGTTTTTTCCAAAAAACAAAAAAAATCATTGACTCATACACCTTAGTTGTGTAGAATAATAACGCATATTTATGCAGCATGTAAATACTGCTCGTCTGACGTTTTGCAAGTTCTGTTTAAAGTAACCACGCTGAAAGGTGAAATAATTAAGCAAAACATCCGGAGTTAGGGATTTGCACCTATTGCTTTATTTATGCAAATAATAAAGGAAAAGGAGGAAAAATCAATGTCAAGATACACAGGACCAAGTTGGAAAAAATCACGTCGCTTAGGTTTCTCTATTTTAGAAACTGGTGTTGAATTAAAGAAACGTAATTATGCTCCTGGTAAAGCACCTACAGAAAAGAGAAAGAAACTCACTGAATACGGTAAACAATTAGTTGAAAAACAAAAATTACGTGAAATGTATGGTGTTAATGAACGTCAATTTACACGTTTATTTATGTTAGCTTCTAATTCTAAAGAAGTTACAGGTTTAGCATTTATGCGTATCTTAGAATCTCGTTTAGATAACTTAGTTTATCGTATGGGATTTGCTCGTACACGTCGTGCTGCTCGTCAATTAGTAAACCACGGACATATTTTAGTCAATGGTAAGAAAGTTGATATTCCATCATACTTATGCTCTGTCAACGATGTCATTGCTGTTAAAGAATCATCAAGAAACTTAAAAGTTATTGCTGAATCTCTTGAATCTAACGCTATAGTAGTTCCTTACGTTAAAGTTGATGCTGAAAAGAAAGAAGGCATCTTCTTACGTGAACCAGAACGTAGAGAATTAGCTCAAGATATCCAAGAAGCTCAAATCGTTGAATACTACAACCGTAAATTATAATTTTACTCTTGTACTACTAAGATGCTTAAAAGCCACTCAGTCATGGGTGGCTTTTTTAGTCGTTAAAAAACTGCTTTAGTATGTAAAGCAGTCATATGTTATTTATTCGAATTTGCAATAATTTTTAAGGCGGCTTCTTTTACTTCTTCTTTAAGCCATTCCGGTTCAAGAACTTCACAATTACCTCTATAATACAATATAAATCCAATCATACGCGGTTTATAACTCATATCAAGTTCAATAATTGTATATTCTTTAACTGCTTCAACAATTTTTTGATTTTTGCCATAAACTTGAAGTTTAGCATAAATAGCATCTAATCCATAAAATTTTAATTTGACATGATAATACTGTGTATTGCCTAGCATGCCAAATTGATCAAGATAATCATGTTCATTATAATACAAATCTTTTACAAATTTTTTATCTAATACAGTCATTTTAACAATTCTACAAAAATCAAAGAAGCGATAATCATGAACTCTTTCACAAAAGCCATGAACAAACCATCTATGATTATACATAAAAATTTTATAAGGAAGAATATTACGTCCGCGCACTTCATTATCACTTGATATGTAATCAATATAAACTTTTTTTTGTTCTTTGATAGCTTGTTCAAATTCAACATATATTTTATTAATTGCTTCAACTGACATAAACATGGAAAAGCCATCAAGTTGAGTTACTTCATTGTATTGTTGATTTGTTAAGTCAATTCTAGAAAATATTTTTGCCATTCCCTGAATAAATTCTTTTCTTTTTGGGAATGTTGTTCGATTAGCAATATAAGAATATGCTCCTAAAATACTATCTTTTTCTTCGGGTAGCAATTGGATTGAAGGCAATACATTCTTAGAATCAAGTGTATATCCTCCATATCTTCCTGGAACAGAATTAATATAAAAACCTGCTTCTTCTAATTCCTTACGATATTCAATAATATTTCTTTCGTTAGTGTCAAGTAAAGCCGCTAATTCGGAGATTTTATATGGTTTGCCCGAATTAAGAATTTGTAACATTTGAATACACATTGCTGCTTTTCCCATAAACATACCCCTTGTTACTTTAAGATAAGAAAAGCAAACATAATGATTACTACAATTAGTAATACTATAATAATGTATTCTTTTATATCTTTTTCTTTTTTGTGACAAGTATTTTGTGGCATTTTTGTCTCTTCAATGTGGGAAAAACTTTTATTTTGTGGTTGTGTTTCTTCTACAATATTTTTTTCATTATTTTCAATACTTAAAAGATTATCTAAACTATGTTGAACCTTATCAACCATTTTATTTACTTCATTAATCGCTTCTTCATCAAAATCGCCATAATAATAAGCATCATCATAAACAATATCTTTAATATCATCTAAAGTATCATTTAATATTTTAAAATCCTCTTCAAAAAGCATTTTATCTTTAACATTTAAGCCATCAAATACTTCTTCCAAATCTTCTAATAGATTTGATAATTCTACATACGTTTGTTCATCTAATTTGTTGCTTCTACTTAACAAACTATTAATCGAATGAATATATCTATAAAACTTTTTCTTTTTGTTTGTCATGTCCATACTTGATTTCATCCTTTGATTTAATATATTCTACGTCATCATTAACATTATTCATCATCATGAGTGGGTATCCAATATTTCTTCCATAACTCGCAGCATGGTCTAAACATTTTAAAACCATTTCTCTAGCATCTAAATCCTCGTTTCTTATTTCTTGGTATTTTATAATTAATTGTGTTTTACCAATTCCAATACAAACCATTTCACTAGATTCTAGTACTCTTCCATATTCATCTATGAGAAAGAGTTTGGTTAATGTAGTTATAATAATCGTGCATTTAATTTCATATCCATAATCAAATTCATCATAAGTATCGCTTGATTTTCTACAATTTTTAAAAATTTTCGGAATTACTCTATTTATTAAGTAATTATATGAAATATCTTCTTTACCATCTAATAAATTAGGAATATTTTTTATTACTTGTCCGCAATTGGCATCTCCTGATGTTGCTATAAAGCAATGTTTGGATCCTAAAATACGCTTGATTTTCCAACTTTCTTGGCAATTACATAAATGTTCAATATCAGTCCCAGAAGTTCTTACCCCATCAGCACCAATAAATATTTCGTTATTTTTCTTAATTGCAATTATCGCTGTCATAAATGTTAGTTCCTTTCATTAAAATAATAAAAGTTTATTAATATAATATTTAATTTTATAATCTTTAGTATTAAGTGTAATAAAGCCAATAATGTTATTGTCTCCATAAATGACCTTTTTTTGAGTCATTACAGAAAGTAAAAATCTTTCATCATGTACATCGACACTATTTTCTTTTGCTATTAATATATCAAAATCACTAGCATCAGATACCCCTTTGGTTATTTCCCCCATATATTCAAAATCAACAATTTGATATATTTTTCCTTCTGATATAACAAATAAACTGCAACATTTTGGACAAACACTATAATTTGATTTAGCTATTAATTGTTTAGCTTTAGGAATAAAAATATCTCTTAAATATTTAAAATCTATATGTTCGTTTTTATTAAATAAGTTGGGATTGGCAAATAATATTTGTCCTTGTCTTGCACTGCAACAATTTATAACAATTACCTTGCCATATTTATTATTTAAAATTCGTATTTGAAGATTATTTTTTTCTTTTAAATCATAACAAAGCGAAGAATAATTTGTTAATTGCTGTGCAATGTATATTGTATCGTTTTCTTTATAAACAATTGCTTCTGTCATTTAAAGTTCCTCCCAACACGAAGATATTTTTGTTGTTTCTATGCTTCCATCTTCATTAAATATTAGTAATTCATTTGTATTAGATTTATATACAATAAAAGGATAACTTGATTCAGATAACAAATTATTTGTTTCTTTAAATATCATTTTTAACATATCGATGCCACTTAACTTTTTATCATAGGCTTTTTGAACTTTAAATATATAATAATTTTCTCCTGAGGCATTAAGCCCCCATACCAAATCAACACAATTAGCACCTATATCATAAATTCTCTTTCCATCCATAATCATCATTTCAAATGTTGTATCCACTATGGCACTAGATTCAAATGTGGCTGCATCATTGTTCACTATAAAATCTAGATATTTGGGATAAAATTCCTTAAGCATAAACTCTTTTGTTAGTGGACTAGGAAAATTATTAGGATTAATTTCATTAACAAATTTATAAAATAGTTTATATTCACCAACATAAGCAATTACAATATTTTTAAATTTTTGTATTTTAGCTTGTCTACTATTAATATCATGTATTTTGCTACTAGATATGATTTTTAATGTATCCGCTACTAAATAACTCTCATTACCACATTTATACCCAATTATAAATCCCATATAAATTCTTCCTTTCTTAGTTTTTTACTATTTCCATCAAAAGAAGTTATATTCCAATAGTCATCATTTGTATTTCCATAAAGTTTAAAATCGTTTTCATTTTGTTTATCACAATCATATACTTCGATTAAATTATCTAATGAAATTACAAGTTTATTATTTTTTTTAATGATATTGTTCATTACGCCTTGAGGTATAAAATCATCATGAAATTCATTGATTTCTGTTATTAGCATATTTCCCTCAATTCGATAGGCATTATTATCGATGATAATAATGATTTCTCCATCAAATCCAATTGTATTATATTTTTCATTGTTTCTTAATTGATAAATATTTTTTAAAGATTCAATAATATCAAATTTTAAATTATTGATTATAAATGGCAAATCAAATTGTTCAATATTTTGTAATCTCTCTTGAAATAACATTTTTAAATACAATTGAGCACTTTTTTGCATTTCAATAAATAAAATAGTAATGTTATGGTTAGGATTTTCAATGAATTGAATATCAGCATAATTCGAACCAGCATACTCATTTATTGTTTCAACCATTATTAATCTATGTTTAAAAGCAAAATCAAAACCTTTTTCGGCTTTTTTTAATAAAAATATATCCATAGTAAAACTCCTTATTGTATAGAATAAAAATTGTTGAATTTCAGTTATATTTAAATTTAACGTCCATTCAACAAATTGATATGCATTGCTATTTCACTTATTTTTATAGCAATGCATATTTAGATTATATGTTAACTTTATTTTATCACTTAAATGTTAACAATTTGTTTTAATTGTTTGATAGTAACAAATTTATTTTTTTCTAATGCCTTTGCCACTAAAGCAATTTCCTCTTTATATTGAGATACAATATTTGTAGCTTTTTCTTTATATTCTCTTAATTTAATATTTGCTAGTTCTTGCCCACGTTCATTTAATGAACGAGCAACATGGTTCTTTTTAGAATCAACTTGCGAATATTCTAATCCAAATGCACCTTTTGCAATGCATAGTTCTAATGCTTTTGTTACTCTATTGATATCGTTAATAGAGTAATTTGATTCTTCTTGGAAGAATATATCTTGAACCGCTAATTCTGCTAAAGAGGCAATCGCATCATTTATCATTTGGCTATAAGTTCTATTTTCAATCACTTTATATGCTTGATCATAAACTCTATATTTATCAGTGATTTTGTTATATCCTGGGTCATCGGTAACATCAACATATGTATATTCTTTGTTAAGGATGACATTAGTTACTGTTTTAGCCGCAAGAGCATATATTGCTTTTTTGTTATCTAAGACATAATCAATGTAATCATATCCGAACAATGTTTTTTCAACATTTTTTATGATAATATCATCAGTTAATGTTTTATTAGATTTTCTAGCATCTTCAATTGATTTATTAATAATTTCTATTATTTCTAGGCTAGATGCTCCACATATTCTTTTAATAATAGTTTCAATGTCTACATCTTTATCATTAATATCTTTTAAACAATTTTCAATGAGAAGTCTTCTTTCATCATTATCTGGTGATAATAATGTTACTCTTCTTATTAAATATTGCTCTTCTAAAGTTAATGGCAAATCAAATAATGGTAATCTAGTGGTGATAATAGCAAATACATTAGTAGTTGTTTTTAACTTTTCAACTAATTGATTTAGCATATCTTTTTTTACATTACGATTAGTTTTAAGTTCTTCAAAGCTATCAAGTAATAATACTACAGTTTTAGTATGATCTAATGATTCTAAGATAGACTTAAACTTTGTACTAGGATCTTCGCTATCAATTAATTCTTTGCAATTAATTTCTTTTGAAGCAACTCCACTATTTTCAATGATTGCTTTAGCTATAGTTGTTTTGCCGTTTGCGGCTTCACTTTCAATAGCGAATGCTTTTGGTAATTCTTTGAGTTCTTTTTGATATTCTTCATAATTTTTAAGAAGATTGATAATTTTAATTGCTTCTTCTTTTGCTGCGTTATATCCGATAATTTTATTTAATGATTTATATTCGTTTGTGTTAGTCATAGTTTTAATTTCCTCCACATATTTTTGTTTTATAAACTTTGTTTTCTATTTTTAAAAAGATAATGATATTTTGATTTTTAATTATTTATGATTTTTTAATTTTTAATTTTTAAGATATTTACCGAATCCCTATTTGATAAAGGATTCGATAAATTATATTTTATGAGTTAGTTATCTTGCCATAGGCATCTAAATGCCTTGAGGACAAAATATAGACCAGACTTTCTAAAGAAGATGTCATGAAATACTCCACCGCATCCGCTTCTTCTCATCGTTCTATAATTTATAGCGAAGATAAGTAATCCAACTATACACATAAGCCAAGCAAGTGCGAAGCAAATAACGAACGCTACCACTAAGAACAAGCTTGCAATTACTCTAGGGACAAATAATAATGCTTTTTTCATAATTTTAATTTCCTTTATAAAATTATTTTTAAGCTTTAATTAATTTTAATAAATTCTTTAAATTGCTCTGCAGTTATGAATTTCTTTGTTGTTAATTTTTTGGCAATTAATTCGATTTCGTGTCGATATTTAATTACAATTTTAGTTGCTTTATCTTTATATTCGATTAATTTGTTATTTAACAACTCTTTACCATGCTTATTTAAAGAAGTATTTACTCCGTGTCCTTCATAGTCTGGTTGAGTGTAACCTAACCCAAGGGCACCATTTTTAATATATTTCTCTAATAATAAATAAGCTTGGAATGTGTCATTCGAAGAATAATTAGATCCTTCTAGGAAGAATACTTCTTCTGATGCTAAACCTGATAATTCAATAATTATTTCATTTAATTTTTCGTTAACAGATTTATTATCATCAATTGATATTTCATCATAGTAGTTATCTAAATGAGTAAGTACTTCATAATCATCAATATCTGATATATCAATGTAATCATATTCTTTATTTAAAACAAGATTAGTTACTGCTTTAGCAGCAAGGCGATATGCTGTTTTTTTGTTAGAAACGATATGCTCATGATAATCATAGCCCATTAATAATTTACCAGCATTTTTTACAATGATATCATCAGTTAATGGTTTATTTAATAATTTAGCATCTACAATTGATCTATTAAGAACTTGAATTGTTTTTAAGTTTGATGCACCATTTGTTCTTTTAATGATTGTTTGAACATCAACATTTTTGTTTTTAACATCTTTCAAACACTCTTCAATTAAGAGTGCTTTATCTTCTTTGTTTAATGATGGCATTGTTAATTTTTTAATCCAAGAACGATCTATAGATGGTAACAACATCCAATTAATAAGCATTTCTGAAGCAATAATGACAAATAAGTAAGGATTGCTTTTTAACTTTGTTAATAACATATCCATTATTTGTCTTCCCTCATTGGAAGTAAAATCTATTTCTTCAAAGTTATCAAGGAAGAATATAGTTGTTTTTGAATCTCTTACCTTATTCAATAACATTTTTACTTCCTCAATTGCACCAACTTTTATTAGCAATTTGCAATCAACTTCTATTGAATTAACTTGATTACTTTCAATAATTATATGAGCTAAAGTTGTTTTTCCATTACTTCTATCGCCTTCAATTACCAACATTCTAGGTTGACACTTTGATGTTGTTTGATTTTCTTCAAGGTTTTGAAGAAGATCAATAATTTTTTCTGCTTCTTTTTTAACTTCGTTACATCCAATAAGTTTATTTAATTTTGTATATTTGTTTGTGTTAGTCATATATCGTTTATTTCCTCCACATATTTTTTTCTGCTTTAATTTAATACAAGTTATTCGATTTTTTATTTGGTTTTGTGTTTTCTATTTTCTTCAAACACTAATTGATATTTAATTTTTTGTAAATCTTTATATTTAATTTTTAATATTTAGTGAATCATTATTTATTAATTAAAGATTCTATGAATTTAATGGTTGCTGTTATCCAACCATAGTAGCAAGCTGCATAGCCAAACGCTATGCAGAGTATTGATGAGAAAATGCTTTTGATTACTCTCATTTAAATCCCTCCTTTACTAAGATTTGTAGACTAATAATTAATCCTCCTTCTTCGTAAATAAGATAATTTCTAGATAGTATTTACTGTTATACTATTGATGTAATGATGAGAAATACTCCACCAACTAAAGCGCCTAATGCAATTATGACAAACATAATTCCATAAAAGCCTCTTAAGTTCTCTGGTGTTCTCTTTATACACAAGATTGTAGATACAATTGCAAATGCGATGAGTAATACTCCAATAATCACATTTGTGACAAGTGATAATAGAATCATTGATGTTTCCTCCCTTCTTTTTAATAATCTATGAAGTCTTTGTTCATAGACAAACGCTAGTATACGGGTTAATGTTACATTATTGATGTAACAAACTTTTTTTTGTTAATTTTTTTTTAAAATAATTTAAGTTATTTTTTTTGTATGCGATTTTTCTTTTATATATCCTTATATTAATATACTAGTCTCAATACTATTTCCGTTTAGAAGATTTAACCTAATGTCTTTATCACATTCTTCACACATAGCGTCATATCTTAGCCTTTGCCATGTGTTCTTTTTTTTGTATTTAAGATTATTACGTGTTTCCCAGAATATTTCATCTTCCATATCACATAAGCGATTTTGTTCTTGAATAGAATGAACCTTGAAGTATGGATCATTATTCATTTCTTTAATTTCTAAATAATATTCTTCAACTGTAATTCTTTCAACGTATCTAATTGCGTCTTTATGGTGATGTTTTACTCTTGGAAATGCTCTTGCTAGTTTAGCGGCTTCTTCGCCATCTTCCGCTCGAAGGAATAACCATTTAAGGACATATCTGTTTTTTCCTACATGTCCACATTTAGCAAGTACTTTATAAAAATTATTCATATTAACTACCTCCTTATTTAGTTGTTAATTTAGAAGTATAAATATTGGTATTTAATTTTTATTGACGCCACTAGTTTGGCTATATATGCATTAATTATGGTAATTAACGCTTTAACTACTATCCTCCTTTCTTTTTTCCTATGTGCTCTTTCACATAAGCAAAGCAATTTTAAACTAATATGTTACATTATTGATGTAACAAACATTTTTTATTTATTTCTATATGAATAAAATAGAATAATCATACTTATTATTTAATCACCTGACTTAAAGTTAAATCTATTATAATTTTCGATAATTTTCGAGCAAATGATTGACGAAGAAAAATTAGAAAGGGCAAACACTTGTTTACTTAGTAGTAAATCATAATCTGTTATTGAATCAATAATGTCATCTATATTAGTTTCAGAATAATTGTATAATAATGGCATATCAATTTCTTTTAATAACTTATTAGCATCTGAAATAACAATAGTGCCCTCCATAATTGAATAGCTTACCCTATCATGAATGCAGTAATCAAAATTAGGATTGCAATTCAAGATATACTTATATTTTTTAGATGTTGATATTATTTTGTTGTAATTAAGCGGATTAATAAAAACAACATTTTTTGAAAAAATCAAATTATCTGGATTGTTTGAAGCAATTATTACCATATGCTTTTTTATAGAAGAAATTGATTTTAATCTTTTTTGTATTCTAATATATCCGTTAACTATTTCGAAAAATTCTTTTTCATTAATAATTTGATGTGTTTCTCTATAATTGCAATAAAATTCTCCAAAACTTGAATCAAAATCATATTTATCTAAAAAATCAAGTATTAACTCTTTTTCTTTGCTTTTATCTATTAAATTTTCAAAAAAACTTTTACTTTTTATTTTTATTGGCGCAAATATGGCATCTATTTTATTTTGACATCTTCTTGTTTGAGTTTTAAAAGGAATTGGCAAGGTCAAATAATCACTTCTATTATTTTGAATAAACAATTTAAAACTATTATCTATAAATATCATACGATTATATTTTGAATAATAATCACAGTTATCGTATCTTAATGGATTATCAATTATCCACTGATAATTAATAACTTCGTATAAGTCATATAATGGTTTTTGATCTTTATAAAAATGATATTGCCCAATATTTAATGTAAAATTTATGCGTTTATTAGTCAGACAATAAATTGCTTCATCAATAGTATTAGCAATAAAAATATGTATATGATTATTAATAAACATATCAATAATAACTTTATAAAATTCATCAAAAGAGTTATATACTCCTTTATAGTTATCTTTTAAAATTAAAACATTCAATGTACATTTCTCCTAATTCATAAAATCTTTATATTAATAATTCTTAGTCCATTCATCTTTTTGCTTTTTGGAAACACTCCATTTTGTTCTAGGATTATTCTTTTCATTTATATGGCAATACTTACAAAATTTATTAGGTGTCCTTAAAAAATCTAATATCTCTTTACTTGAATGTTCATATATATCTATACCTGTATTAGTAGTATCATATTTTTCATTAAAATATTCATTAAATAAAGGAATATATGCGGCATGTGGGCAAAAATATAACATTCCATCACGCAAATTGCAACAATTATTAGCATACTTACATTCTAAAAAAGTTTTTTTGTAATCTAATAAATCCATTTTACTCAACCCCATATTTTTCCAAACATTATTAGTGGTTCTAACATTAAATGTTTCAATCATTACTTGTTTACTTTTTACAAAACGATATAATTCTTCATAATCAATACCTATTGGATATGTAGAAACACATATTTCCACATTATTTTTCTTACATGCATCAAAGAATTTTTCGGGCATGCTTTTAATTAAAATTCCATTTGTAATTAATTGAAGTTTCGCATTCGGCAAGCAGCATCTAGAAATATCTAAATATTTAATAATATTGGGATTAGTTAATGGTTCACCGCCCATAATATGTAACTGTTTGCAATTTTCTCCAAATAGTTCATAAATTCTTTTCAAATCTTGTTCATATTTATCTAATTCATAAATAGAATTTTTTTTAGCCAATGGTGAAAAATGGTCACATCCACTGCAATTCAGATTACATGAATCAATAACATGAACTTCAAACCAAAATGGAATTCTTTTGGATTTTTTTCCTATTATTTTATATTTTATTATTTCCATTTGCTTTGATATTTCACTTCTTTTTTTTATCATAAATATTTACCTCCTTTTTATCGCCTTTATAACAAAGGAAGTGGGATACTTTTCCTCATGATATCTAAGTTCATCAAATAAACTTATATTAAATTTTGTTAATAAACTTGAAAAAATATCTTTCAACATATATTCTCTATATAAACATTTAGGATACTTTTCACTTCTTTCAAAATTATAAGGCATATATCCGTAAAATGGCGAAGAATAAAAATAATCATCATTAATTTGAACAGCCAAAGATTTATTATCTACTAATTTTAAAAAAGGGTGAAAATCATGCAAAATATATACACCATTGTCTTTTAATAGCGATGCCACATTTTCCATGAAAATATTGATATCTAAAAAATAATGTAAAACACCAACTGTAGAAATTACCATATCAAACTTATTTCCACAAGTTTCAATTTTTTTAGACAAATCAACATTTATATATTCTAATTTTTGTTGCAAACAATCGGCACATTCACTTGCATATTTTTTTCCAGAAGTAGAATAATCGAAAACAGTAACGTGAGCACCATTTAAAACCAAAGAATTGGCTAATCTGCCACAGGAATCACATACACAAGCAATTTTTTTTCCTTTTATATCTCCAATATATGGATAATATTTTTGAAAAATATTGTCTTTACCATTATATAAATTTCTTGCCATTACATCAGGTGTTCCATATCTTTTTAACCAATAATCATAAGTTTTAAAATCCCATGCTATTCTATTATTTGATGAAAATTCTTTTTCTCCCAAAATTGATACAATTTCGTATAAAGGATCTCTACTGCATCCAACAATATTAAGCTCTTTTTCAATGATGTGTTTTAATTTTTGAATTTCCTTTACTTGATATAAAGCAATATCTTCTATGGAAAAATCATAAACACTTTTTAATCCATTTGTATCAAGCATTCGTTCATATATTTTACGCGGATTTGTTTTCAAATAAAAATATACATCACCAATTTTATGATAAGAATCAGGTCTAAAATCAAGAAGAGTTTTATCTTTTAATAAATAACCAGCATGATAATCTAAAAAAACATATCTATATTTAGAATTATATTTTAAAATTTGTTGAAGAGATAATTCATATAGTTTATTTTGCTGATTCAATGTTAATGAACCATTATCTGCTTTTCCAAATAATTTAATAGATAATTCATCTTGTATTTTATTCCTTTTTATATGCACAGCATCGTTACCATAATAATTTAAAAGACGTTTTATTAAAGTTGTTTTTCCACTTCTTTGAACTCCATATATAAGAACTATCATTTTATTCATCTCCTGATATATTAGTTATTATTTTTTGAATATCTTCATTGCTAAATCCAAGATTTATCAGATAAGTATTAACATCATGATATGTATATCTAAAACATTCTAAAAAGCAAGAAAACTTTTTTTTGGCATCGTGGTACTTTGTATTATGTTCATATTCTCCTCTTTGATTTTGATATATTTCATCGGTCAATAAATATTCGCAAATGATTTCTTCATCTGAAGAGCCTAATAACATTTCACATAGCATAGCAACGATTCCTGTTCTATCCTTACCAATCATACAATTAATTAAAATTTTATTACTAGATTCTTTTATATAGTTAAATATATTACGAAACGCCTCTTTTTGAGCCAATAAATACAAATAATATTCATTTAAATTTTTTACAAATTGAATATTATCTTCTTTCTTTTTTTTATTTGCATGAAAAATCGTTATATTTATCCAGTTAAAATTATCAATTAAAAAGAATGGCTTTTCTTTATCTTTAAAATTTCTTAAATCAATAATAGTAGTTACATTCATGTTTTTTAGAGTATCAATGTCTTCACTATTAAAAGGAATATAATCACTTCTAATTAAGTTTGTATTAAAAGTGTTTGCTTTTACAAATCTAGTATTATTTGTAGATTTTAGCAATGATTCAAAACATACAACTCTACCATTTGTATTAAAATAATTTTCAAATGTATAATAATTCTTACTAAAAAAGAATCGTAAAACTTTTATATTTTGGTTTGGGTTGTCTAAATATAAAATTGCAGCTCTATGTGTGCCATCTCTTATAATATTGTCATTATTATAGACAATTATATATTGATTATTCTCGCCATATTTTAATTTTTTAAATGAATCAAGAATTTCATTGAATCTTTCCTTATGACTTTGATTATGCAAGTTAGTCAATGTTTTTATTTCAAGATTTTCTTTGTTAGTTAAAAAGCATAAATGTTCACTTTCAGATACGTGCTTTATAGATTTATCTATAGAGAAAATAAGTAAATCTTTTAAAGAAATTACTTCTTCTTTTACATAGAGTAAATATGGTAAATCTATAGCAAGCATATATCCCATATATACACCATCTAAAGCATTATAATCCAATCCTGAAACTGGATAATTATTCCTTAAATCACACTTGGTTATTACAAAAAGACTATTAAATTCAGTTAAATTTAGCAAATAATCTCTATTTTTTAAAATTATCCTAATTTTGTCATTTGAAACATATGCATTTAAGAAAGAATAACTAGCAGAAGAAATAAAAAAAGCTTTTTTTGTTTTTTTTAAGAACCAGTAAATTTCTTTTTCTAAGCGATACAAAAAAGAAACAAATATTAAATATTCAATTTCATTCATTACTATATCATCTTGTTTTATTCGTACTTTAAATTTTTTCATAAGGATTTTTAGTTGCCTTCCCTATTTTGCTAAAATCTATGTACTTCGCCATATCTAAATTAGATTCATAAGGATTCAATATTGCAATTCCGCTAGCAGAAGAAAATGTTAATTCGCCAAAATATATTTTTTCGCCAACGGCATACAAATCCACTCTAACAAAATCAAAATACAAAGAAAGTTCAGATGTGATTTTTTGCATTTTATCTAACACATTAACATCTAACTTCATATCAATCATTTTATACTCAGGACACTGGAAATATGTCATTTCATAATTTTTATTAAAAATCGTACGTTTATGATTATTAAATCTATTAGTGTCAACGGAAAAATACTTCATATCACCATTAAAACAAAAAAATTTATAATCTGGCAAATCATTTGAATTGGCTAAATATTGTGTAATAAAAATACATGGTTTTATATTTTTGTATTGCATTTCGTATCCATGGCAATAAGCATAATTAATCTGCAATTCTTTATTTAGTTTCTTTTGAAGCTTAAAAAAACCTTTTTTCCCTAATTTGTCTTTACTACGAACAATATGAGTCATATGTGCTCCATGATTGCATTGAATGACAAAACTATTAGGTAATTCTTCAAAATTAATTTCCATAGCATTATAAAAATATTCTTTTCCATTATTTTTAATAATTGGTATCAAAAAATCTTCACCTATTGTGTTTTTTATGAAACTTCTAACTAAATATTTATCTGTGCAATATGTTTTTATATAATTGTCATTTTGAAGTTTTAAAACTTGCTGCTTTTCTGTAAATGTTTTAGGATTATCTAAGTCTAACTTTAATCCTGTTTTTTTATAGTACCAACATTTTAAGTACTCTTCTTTTTTATTTGTTCTTTCAAACTTTAATTCACGTCTTATTTCTTTTTTCCAAATTTCAATATAAAAAATATTTTCTTTAAGCCATTTAATTAATTTCATTGTTATCAATTCCTAAAATCGCATCCGCAAGTTTATTCTGTTCTAATTTATACGATACTTTATGTAAAATACTTTTTAATGCAGAAGAACATTTGCAATAATATACAGGCTCACGCAACTTTATAATTTCATAAAAAAAGTCATCAATTGTATTTAGGTACTTAACTCCAATGTTGTTGCCAACAATGGTATGTATAACTGTTAGTTTATTATTTATTAAAGTTGGAAGTCCAGCACTTATGCCTTCAAATATCCCACGGCCAAAAGTTTCCCAATTTGATGTTGAAATATTAATATCACATAATTCTAATAAAGAGGCTAACTCTTCTTGTAATATAGATATATGGAATATAATGTATTTATCTAAATTATTAATTAATATATAATGTAGCATTTCATCATATATCTCTTTTTCTTGAATAGTGGTCACTAAATGTAATTTTACTCTTATTCCATTTTTTATTAATTTGTTCAATAATTCAAGTTGCATTATATTGTTTTTTTGTTTTTTTATAGAACCTATACAAATTAGATTTATTTCATCTCCACATGATTTTCTGATTCTAAAATGTATATGCGTGTCAATTCCTCTATATATAACATTGATTTTATCTTCAGATATTAGATATTCACTTATTAAATCTTGTTTTTCTTCTATTGATGGAGTAATAATTTTATTCACAGATTGTAATACATTACATTCCTGCTTTGAATATTCTATGGGTACAAATTCTCCAGCACGTTGATATGAATGAGTACAAAACATTGGAAATAATATGGTTTTTTTCCAAAACGATTCTCCAAAATCGCATCCAAAGAATTTACTTACATGCGCAGTTACAACTTTATCATATTTTTCAAAATCTTTTAAAGCTTCAATGTTTGTATCTAGATTTTTTAGTCGCCTTATAAATTTATTATTAAGAGCATCCTTATACCTATAATAAAAAACATTTTTAATATAGTTATTAACATATATTTCATTGTTTTTTCTTATAAAAGCAACATCCAATTTACATCTTTTTTTTAATGTGTCTATTAGTTGTTTGGCTAAAATGCTACCACCATCTATATCCTTTCCATATCCGGGAAATTTTCCCAAATAAAGTAAAACTTTCATATCCGATCTTAAGAAATCATTATATGCTTTATTCAATGCACAAACAAATGGATGATGGCCTCCAATAAATTCTATGCACTCATTAATGTATTTAATCTCGTCACATAAAATATATTGTAAATTATAATCCGTATTTTGTATTTTATGTCCAATATACACTGAAAAGTCTTCTTTTTTCACTTTCCCATTAATAGAAAAATCTTTCAACTTAGTAAATCTATTAACTAACTTTTCATCTTGAAAAAATTTTTTATAGCAATAATTATCTAAAATCAATTTTTTCATAAATTACACTCCGCCTTAAATACATTTTAATTAACTCTAAAACAACTTATAATCTTCCTTCATTATTTTGAAAAAAATACTCTTCAATTTAATACACTTAATAAAACGAAATAAATAATTATAGTTTTAGTTCTTTGTTTTTTATTTAATTAATCTAATAATCTAAATTTTTATAATTAATGTTAGCAACAACAATTAAAACATAATCAAATTGAGTTTGTTTGATTACGTTAAATTCATTATTTTTTGCACTTGATTGGTTTTTAGATAAATTTGTCTATCAAAATCAAAATTATTCTTTTCAATTGGAATACCTAGAACACTTTCTAACAATTTGTATTTAGTATCTATGGTATAAGAAAATAATTTTAAATACTCAGAAAACATGTCGATCATTAGTATATTAGAATTTTTCAAACTCGACAATAAGCACCTTTGATTTGAAAATAAAACTGTTTTTTTCGCGTGACATGCTAAATAAGTAAACAAATAAAAATTCTCATCTACAATTGCATAGTGCTCATGTAAATCAATATTTTTTAATTTTGAAATTACTTTTTGGTTCATTTTTTCTCGAATGTTTTTTGGAAAGCCAGACACAAAAACCACTTTTTTTAAACTATTGTACATTTTTTTGGCAACATATGTTTTCCCAATACATGGTTTTCCAACTACAATGATGCTATTCGAATTAGACTTCATTATCGTTTGTAAAATTCCGGTTTCATATTCATTTATTTTCTTTAACAAATTTATATCCATATTTTCGTGAATTAATAATTTGAATTCTAATCCATTTGTTTATTTGCATAAGTTGATTATTTTCAACAATTTCATCTAGACGTTTTATTAAATACGGGAAGAATCCCTTTACAAATCTACACAACTGAGTATCAGAATTCAAAAGAGAGCCATTTTCATTATATGCATGACAATTGGCACCACCATTGCAGTATAGATAAAGATTGCATTTTGATTTACAATTTTTTCTTCTAATTATTGATTTTTTAACTATTTCTTCATATTTTTGCGTTTCATAAATATCACTTATTTTATTAACTTCATTTATGTTAGTAATTTTAAAATCTTCATCTGAAAACCTTGTACAATTAAAAATATTACCATTTGGATCAATACTAACCCACTTATAAAGGCAACCAACTAATTCACATATTCGCCCTTTAGAAGATCCTAAAATTGTTAAAACATACTTTGCAAGTGGTGTGAAAACAGGACCATTTTTATCGTAAAGCCAATGTTCAAAAAGTTTTTTAAATCCATCTAAATATTCTTCATCATTCATTAAGTAAGGAATGGCAGTATTTGAGTTCTTCATTTTAAATATTGGATTTAATTGAAATGGTATATTCTTACTTTTAAAATCTTCATATATATCAATTAAATGTCCAATATTCTTATTAGTTACAACACAAATTACCGGAACAATGTATCCGAGTTGCTTGGCTTCTTTCATCCTACTTTCAACAATTGATGTTTGTTCTCTTAATACATTATTATAAAATCCATCATATGAAAAAGAAAAAATAAATTTATTTTCGAGAAGAAATTTTAAAATCTCCCCTGTACATAAAACACCATTTGTCTGCAAATAATTGCGTATTATAGTTCCTTGGGCATATTTTTTTTCGAATTCTAAAACTTTTTTGTAAAAATCAATTCCAAGCAAAAGAGGTTCTCCACCAAACCAATTAAAATCAACTTTTTTATAATTAGTTACATAAAAGCGAATTATTTTCTCAACTGTCTCTATACTCATTTTAGATTCACAATAGTTTTGTCCGGCCTCATAGCAATGTTTGCATCTCATATTGCAAGACAAAGTCACCTGAATAATTACAGAAGCATATGACCCGTCAAGAAAATTAGCATTCGTTGACATTAAAAACTATCGCCCCATGATGGAGTGTCAGCCCAACCATGATCTCCCCAAGAATCGCTCCATTCACGCCAACGATTTCCTGAATCATCTTCATTTTGCAATTCATCATAAAAATTGCTAGAATCTTCATATAATGAATTCCATTCTGCCAATAAAGCATTGCTGGTTTTTTCATTATTTATAAAATCATTCATAATTAAATCCTCCTAAAAAAATTATACCCCCCCCCGTAGCATTTTGTCAAATATAATTTTGCCTTGAAGTGCTATGAAGTGCTATTAATAAAGTAGACACAATTTAGCATTTATGTAGACAGTTATATGTCATTTGTAGACATTAATTTTATAATTGTATACAGAAAGGAGCTTTTATGAACTCTACAAAAGATGAAAAAATAGAAATTGGTCGTCAAATTTGCACTCATGAAATTACTATAGGTGATGCCGCTGAGAAATATAGCCTTAATTGGTATACAGTAAGAGACTATATGCGTCAATATAGAGATTTAAATCATCTTCCACCAATGTCTGATGGTAAAGTGAAGTGAAAAATTTAAAAATGTAAATAAAATTCTTTTTTGTTATTATTTTTATAAATTGATTAAGTAACGAATATTAAAACTTTGGTAACAAAGCCGCTAATAAATCACCTTCACCGATTCTTGTTCCATATTCATCATAAGTATAAGTCCCATCAAATCTACCAATTCTACGACCATATCGATCATAAATATATTTGTTATTTCCTTGCTCATCGGTTCTGCCTATTATAGTTCCATAACGATCTTTTAAATATTTAGTATTCATATAATATTCCTCCAATTTTCGAATATAAAACCAACTTTACTAATTTGCCAAATTAGGTACTGGTACCTGAAAATTATTAACATCTGCAGTAATGAGACTACTACCAACAGTATGTTTTACATTCATTGTTTGACTATTAGCAAGACAATATTTGTATTTTGCTGATTCCGGCTTTCCGTCATCCCAAGTAACATCAACACCATACCAACTAGTAATGTTTTTAGTATAATTCCACATATGCCCAACATTTTCAGATATTCCTACTACAGTTATAGTTTCAATTTCTACTAAATCAGAAAGTAATTGATATGTTTTAGCATATCCTTCGCATACCGATCCCGTAGAATTATCATTATCAATCGCACCAAGTATATTATGCGCGTGCTTATTAGTGGATGGAGTTCCATCTACATATTCGTAATAGGTAGAATCGCAAATATAGTCGTGAATAAAACGTGCTTTTGTAACATTTGAAGAATTATTTACCGATTGAAATTTAGAAAGAAAACCATTTTTATAATTTTCAATTTTAGTATTATATGTTGCTCTAACAGAAGATGATATATACTCGTCATCAAAAAGGACATTAATTACATCACAAAACATTCCATCGATAACACCCATAGTATATTGAAATCCATTTTTCAAAAAATAAAATTCCGGATTATTATGTAAAAAAGAAAAGTAAACTGCTTTTACCACATCTAAATTTTCATATTTAATTTGACAAATAACTTGCGAATTATAATCAGCGTTATTTTCTAATACATTTTTGCAAGCACCATATAAGTTTTGATACAACGATATCGCTTCATCTTTGTAAGCAGAATAAATCGAATTATCTTTAAATTGTAAATAATCATAACGCTTAATATCATAATTATATGATGGCGCTATACTATTTGCGATACTATTAAAATTAGAACTTTTATCAGCACTTGGAAAATGAATAAGCATATCGCAAGAAGATAACAAAGAAGATATTAGCCCTAGCCCAATTAAATATTTAGATTTATTATTTGTTTTAATCTTGTTATTCATAAAATCCTCCGTAAATATGAAACAACTAGCATTTCATTTATGCACATATATATTAGTTTATTTATTAGCAATTAGTCAATTTATTTAAACAAAAACACGACTAATCATAACTAAAAAATCGTTTTACTTTTTATAAATTTGACATATAATAAATACGTACTTAGATGGACCGTGTTATGGCACGTAAAAGCTAAGCTGTGCTTGGGCAGGTTAAAATACCAAGACAAAGTATTTATAATACTTCCTTATAGTTAGGTGAATACTATAGTCCACGATTAGACTTAAAATTCTATCGACTATAGACATTCGAAAGGGTGTTGGGGCTCTTAGCCAGCATAAAACCATTAATCAACCAATTACGAGAATACTTTATGTATTCTCTTTTTTAATACCAGCAAATAAAAAAATGTATCCTAAACTTTAGGTAACAAAGTCTAAGATACATTTATAATAATTATTTCATTTCTACTTTTTTGAAGTTCTTCTTGCCTTTACGTAAGACAAAACCATTTTTAACTTGATCAACGCTAATTAATAATTTAACATCATTAACTTTATCATTATCAATAACAACTCCGCCTTGTTCTACTGCACGTCTTGCATCAGATTTTGAAGTAGCTAATTCCACTTTCATAAGTAATGATAAGATATCAATATGTCCCTCAGTAAAGTCTTCTTCACTTAATACTACGCTTGGCATATTTGCGGCACTACCAGCGCTAAATAAAGATTCTGCAGTTGCTTTAGCGGCGTCTGCTTTTTCTTTACCATGAACCATACTTGTTAATTCATAAGCAAGAACTTTTTTCGCTTCATTAAGTTCTGCTCCTTCCATCTTTTCAAATTTTGCAATTTCTTCAAGTGGAATAAATGTTAACATCTTCATACATTTAACTACATCAGCGTCATCAATATTACGCCAATATTGATAGAATTCAAATGGTGTAGTTTTATTTTCATCTAACCATACCGCACCAGATTGTGTTTTACCCATTTTCTTACCTTCGCTATTAAGTAATAAGTTAATAGTTAAAGCGGAAGCATCTTTACCTAATTTCTTACGAATTAATTCAGTACCGGCAAGCATATTAGACCATTGATCATCGCCACCAAATTGTAAGTTACAACCATATTTTAAGAATAATTGATAGAAGTCATAACTTTGCATAATCATATAGTTAAATTCTAAGAAACTTAATCCTTTTTCCATACGTGATTTATAGCATTCAGCACGTAACATATTATTAACAGAAAAGCAAGCACCAACGTCACGAAGTAATTCAATATAATTTAAATTACGTAACCAATCAGCGTTATTAACCATTAAAGCTTTACCTTCAGAAAAATCAATAAATCTTTCCATTTGTTTTTTGAAACATTCACAGTTATGGTTAATATCTTCCACTGTTAACATCTTACGCATATCACTTCTACCACTTGGATCACCAATCATACCAGTGCCACCGCCAATTAACGCAATTGGACGATTACCCGCTAATTGGAGACGTTTCATTAAGACTAAAGTCATAAAGTGACCAACATGTAAGCTATCTGCAGTTGGATCAAAACCAATATAGAATGTTGCCTTTCCATTATTAATTAATTCTTTGATTAATTTTTCATCTGTTACTTGGGCAATTAATCCTCTTGCCACTAATTCTTCATAAAGTTCCATTTGTTTTCTCCTTTTAAAAAAATAAAAATTCGCCCCTATTAAAGGACGAATTAATCGTGTTACCACCTTTATTCGTAGATAATTCGCATTATCTACCTTAGTGAGTCTTAGACTCAATACTTAACGCGCATTAACGAGTGTTATTAGCACTAACTCCAAGGTGTATTCATAATTAATAACTATTTCTTTGCACCATCCAGAAACTCTCTACTAATTTATTAATTACTACTATCCTTATCTTCGCTTTTTATTATAAAGTTGAATTACGTTTAACAAATTCTGAAGCAATACGATAATGTTTATCGACTTCTTCATTATTCATAATCTTAGCAAGCATTTCAACAGCTTGAGCACCAATCTTATATAAATCAATATGCATTGATGAAATCATTGGACGCATAATTGAAGCATATTTAGTACCAATAAGTGATAATACTTCAACATCTTCTGGTACTCTTAATCCTGAGTCAAGGGCGGCATTCATAACTGCAGCGGCTAATGAATCACGATAAGTTAAGAAATAACCACTCTTTGTTGACTTAAAGAATTTTAAGAAATCACTATAAGTTTTAGAATAAGAGTCATCACTACTTAAGATACCATAGCTAATATTATGTTTAACATGAGTATCAACAAATACTTTTTCAATTCTAGCTAATAATTTACCAGAATTATGAGAATGTAAGAAATACATTTCTTTAGTTGGATGTTCTAAGTATTCATTTAAAATATTACGAATATTATGTTCATAACCAAAGTGAATACAGCCAACATTGCTAGCTTCAATATCATTGTTAATAGCAACAAGTGGTACAGCATAACCAGCAATCTTCATTAATTCTTCGTTTTCTAATTCATCATCAAATATAATCGCACCATCAACATGGGAAGTAATAACTTTTTCCATAACTTTTAAAGCATCTTCACGGTTATGAGATGTTGTATATAATCTTAAATCATAACCTAATTCTTTTGCTTTATCAGTCATACCACTTAACATGTTAGAAATATAAACATAGTTCGCAGATGGTATAACAATACCAATACAAGTCGACTTAGATGTTGCAAGACCTTGCGCTAAGGCAGAAGGCTTATAACCCAATTTCTTAATGACCTCATTAACTTTATCACGAGTTTTTGGGGCAACTAAAGCGTTGTTATTGATAACACGAGAAACGGTTGCTAATGAAACTCCTGAGATTTTAGCAACTTCATAAATCGTTACTCTACTTTTTAAATTTTCCATTTAACATTCCTCCTTGTTTTCATACATTTTCATTTTAAATGAAAATATTTTCATAGTCAATGAGTTTAAAAAATATTTTTTAATTTTTACAAGTTGTTTACAAAATTAAAAAGTGCCTAGTCGCACTTTTATGAGATGTTTATTCCATCGTTTTATTTTTTCTTTTTCTTTTTTTTCGATGTAATATCTTTTTCCATTTTCTTCATAAATTCATCGACGTCTTCATTAACATCATTACTTAATTTAGAAAATTCTTGTTTGATATCATCGGTTACTTTTTTGACATTATTAGACTCATGATTTTCTCGGTCATCGTTACGACACATTTCCTTAGCTTTCGATACGAAATATGGAAGTGATATGGTAAGTGCTGCTCCGGTAATTAAGCCGAATCCAAATGCCATAGTTCGAAAATGCATAATGCCTCCTATAAGATTTAACTTTTAAAATCCGCTAGTCCATAAATCCAATCATCAATATTTTTGGAACTCATGAATAGATAAACTGTGTTGCTTTCTTCTTTTTCTTCGTTTATTAACTCACTTAAAGTATCAACATAGCTTATTCGAGTATCTGCATTTAATAACTTTGTATTAGCTTCTACTAATTCATAAATTGGTAAGATATAAGCTTTATCAAAGTTTAATAAGACTTTTTTAAATTCCCGTTGAAATTTAACTAGTCTAGAATAACGATCTGGTTTAAAGATTCCTACGACTCTATGACTAGGATACATCTCACGGGCTATTTCTAGACTTGCTAAAATTTCACTCGGATGATGTGCGTAATCATCAATAAACACATCTCTTGCTATTATCTTGTGTTGCATTCTACGGTTTATACAAAAAATATCGTTAAAATTTTTAAAAGCTTTTTCGATATTTAAATTTGAACTATGTAAGAAAGCAATAACACTTAGTAAATGTAAAGCATTATATAAGCCAAATATTGCCACATCAAGATGATAGATTTTTTCTTTTTTATAATAGACATCTCCTTTAATTCCATGTGTTAAATCTAAATTTTTAAAATAATAATCAGCATTTTCGCTTACTCCATAAGTTAACAAATTATGATGATGGACTTTATTCCTATAATCATAATTAACTATCACCTTATTAGCGTGTTTACAAAATTTATTAAAAGCACTATTATATTGCCTTTTTGTTTTAAAATAATCGACATGGTCATAATCAATATTAGTAATAATAATTGTATTAGGATAGTAAGTAAGGAAATGTTCATAATATTCACATGCTTCATATACAATCATATTATTAGCAAATCCTCCGATACCAACACCATCTCCACGTAACATTGAACATCCTAAAATATTACTTATGGCATGATGAAAGTATCCCACTGTGGAAGTTTTTCCATGTGTGCCACATATTGCCACTTGATATAAACTAGAAAAATAATCATGAATAAAATGATTATATTCTTTATAAGGAATATTTTTGTTTTTTATTTTTTCAATAATTGGATGATTAATAAAAGAATGTCCAACAATAACAAAATCCGTATCACTAGGAATATCGCTATCTTCTAATAATACATCAACATTTATATTTCTCTTTTTTAAAATATCACTAGTAAACACAATGTGATCAATATCATTACCTCTTACTTCATGTCCATCGTCAACCAAGATACCCGCTAAAGCGGCCATACCTGTTCCTTTAATACCAATCAAATAGAATTTCATAGAATCACCATTACAATATATGCAAATGATAATTTAATATTTGATATAATATTATTAATTATCTGCTTTTTTAATTGAATAACCAACTATCGCTCGTTTATTTCAAATTCTTGATTTATCAGAATAAATGTCCAAATAATTTTAGGTATAAAGCATTTTAGTAATTGTTTTTGATAATTATTGTCTTTATAAAACTTGTAATACGCAAAGGTCGAATACAAGTTTTAATATCTTAATTTTGCTAGAT
Source organism: uncultured Bacilli bacterium (assembly GCA_934140155.1). GTDB lineage: Bacteria > Bacillota_I > Bacilli_A > RFN20 > CAG-826 > RUG131. Next base: position 62,211 of record CAKPBC010000008.1, read on the forward strand.
TATGTGACTTAAAAAGTTAAATAATTATCTTACTTATATAATTCGGATAGAGAAATAAGAACAATATTATCATTATTTTGTGTTTTAAACCAATCACTAAATCCAGATAATGAAAACAAAATGTATTTACTAAGCTTATATTTTGTAGAAATCAAAGTTGCTCTTCTTACTAATGTGTCATAAATAGATTTATCTATTACTTCATTTTTAAATTTACATTCACCAATAACATATTTTTTATCAATAGTGGATATTCCCACTACATCAATATCAGTTGGTTGATTTTTCTTTTCGCCATTACTATTTATAGTAATTTCATTTCCCCACCAAGATCCAACATTAGTAATAAAACAATCAAAATCGCCTTGTATTCCATGAACCAATGTATAATAATGACACATATTTTCGAATATACTGCCCATATATTCGTGAAGTTTTGGCTTAACAACTTTATTAAAATACAAGTCCCCTTTATTAATTTCAATTACACTTGTTGCTTTTGGTATAAATTCGTACCAAAACTTAAACATATCATCTCTTAAGACATATTGAGTTTTTTTCTTATTATTCTCTTCTGTTATACATTTTTTCTTTTCGATTAAGCCTACACTAATTAACTTGTCTAAAGAATACAAAATAGTTGATTCCTTTTCACCAACTTTATTAGCAATCAAGTTAACAGTATTTTCACCAGATGCAATTTTTTCAATTATGTTATTTACCAAAGAAATATCAGAAAATTCTTGAGTTAATAAGTTTCTAGTTTCATCATATAAATAACCATTAGTCTTAAAAAACAAATCAATTATATTTTCATCAATACTTTTATTTTGATTAATTAAAGAAAGATATTTAGCAACACCACCTGTTATTCCATAACATATCGCTTTATCTTCATAAGAATAATTTGGCACGAATTTCGCCGATTCTAAATAATCAAAAGCCTCTAATTTTATTTGTGATTCTCTTCTTCCAAATATTGGACTTTTTTCACTTAGAACTTTATTTTCCATAAAACTTAAAGATGAGCCACATAATATTATTTTTAAATTTTTATCATTCCAAATTGAATCAACATATTTTTGTAAAATTGATAATAAAGCATCATCTTTTTCTGCCCAATATGGCAATTCATCTATAACAAGAATAAGTTTTTCCTTACCAATAGTTTTATTAATAAAATCAAATATTGATTCTAATGATTCAAATTTTATGTTATCAAGTGCAGGTAATAAAGTCGCAACTACTTGTCGAGCAAATAATTCTATATTTCTTTCTTTACCAACTTTTGTCGCAGTATAAAATATTGCTTTTTTATTTTTTATAAACTCCGCTATTAAAGTTGATTTTCCAATATGTTTACGGCCATAGATAATAGTCATACCTATTCCATCTTTACTATACAAGTCTTCTAATGTTTTTAACTCTTTTTCTCTACCAATAAACATAATTTTTTCTCCTTACTTTTTATTCAAATCGATTTTATTCAAATCAATCTGAATAAATTTTTTTAACTTTTCTTAAACTAAAAAAAGCCGAAAAACATCAACAGAGTTCCGACTTTTAAAAATATTATTTAATTAATAATTAATCAATTAATGATGCTGCCCCAATAATACCGGCATCATTACCAAGTTCTGCACATTTAATTTCAACTTTTGGTGTATTAAAGAAGCCATAATTTTCTTCTTCTAATAATGGTACTAAACGATTTAATAAATAATCTTTTTGTCCACTTAATCCACCACCAATAATAATTAATTCTGGTCTAAAGATATTACAGAAGTTTAATACTACTTCTTTTAAATATACAAAGTATTGATCTAACACCTTATTTGCGGCAGCGTCCCCTTCTTTAGCGCTATCGAAAATAATCTTACCATTTAAGTTATCAATATTATCTTGGCATTTTTTCCACATGATAGAGTCTTTATATTTACGCATTACTTTTTTAGCGTCATTTACTAATGCTGAAGCACTAGTGTAAGCTTCTAAACAACCTTTACGTCCACAAGTGCATTTTCTACCATTCATATGAATAACGCTATGTCCAATTTCTGCGCCTTTACCTTCATTACCTTCATATAATTTTCCGTTAATGATGATTCCGCCACCAACACCAGTTCCAAGAGTAATCATGATAACATCTTTATATCCTTTGCCACAACCAAATTTGACTTCACCTAATGTTGCTACATTTGCGTCATTACTGATTTTAGTTTCTAAACCACATACTCTTTCTAAAATTTTAGCAACTGGAAGACGATTCCATCTTAAATTACCAGAAAAGTCACATGTTCCTTCAATGGAGTTAATTGATCCAGGGCATCCAACACCAATTCCTAATGTATTTTCTTTTGAAACATTATTTTCTTCCATAAGTTTTAAAATTTTACGTCCTAATGTTTCAATCATTTCTACTTGAGTTTGATTAAAATCAACTGGATAAGTGGTTTTAGCTAACACTTGGCCAAATTCATTAACAATACCAATTTTAAAAGTTGTTCCACCGATATCAACACCAATTACATATTTTTCCATTTTCAATACCTTTGTAAGAATATACGTTCCTACTCCTTCTATAAAACATTTTTCACCTGCGGAAATAAAAAACGAATCAAACTGTTGATAAGTAATTCCGTTTATTGTTCCTTTACCATCTAAAAAAGTAATTGAAACAAAAGAATCAGGTTCAAATATTTCCTTATCAATAATAGCATTTTTTTGATAACTTGCAAAGTATTTAGAGATACCAAGAAAATTTTTTTCATGATTTACTTGTTTATATTTATGATAATCAATAACATTTAACGCTTTATCAATATGTAGTGGTCTTAAATTTCCATTTTTGTCTTTGCGGTTATAATCATAAAGACGATATGTCAAATTTGAATTTTGTTGAATTTCAATTAAAGTAACACCTTTTCCAATCGCGTGAATTGTACCTGATTTAATAAAAAACACATCACCCTTTTTTACTTTAAAAAAGTTTAAATGATCTAATATTGTTCCTTCGTTTAAATACTTTCTTACTTTATCAATGTTTTCATCTTCTTTAAAACCGACATATAACCCCGCATCTTCTTTAGCGTCAATTACATACCACATCTCCGTTTTTCCATACTCTCCTTCATATTTAAGAGCGTATTCATCACTTGGATGCACTTGCACCGATAAATTATCTTGGGCATCAATAAGTTTTATTAATACTGGGAAATTAGAAAATTGCTCCGAGTTTTTTCCTAAATCCTTATCAGTAATAACATCTTTAAGATTTTTAATTTCACCATTAATATTAACTTTACTTAATCCATCTTTATGCATGGAAAGTTCCCAAGACTCCGCGATTTTATCTAAATCACTTTGACGATATTTTTTTAAATTATTTCCGCCCCACAAATAATCTTTTAATGCTGGTATAAGTTTCATAACAGGCATAAAGTTCACCTCAAAACTTATTCTATTATGAAATTTAATTAAGATTTTTATCTACAAAGTTATTTCCTTACATTATTTGAAAATTATTTTCATTTAAAACCATAAAAAAAGACCTAGCGGTTAAACTAAGTCTTGCAATAATTGTTATTTTGTGATTAGTCTTCACTAGAATCATCTTGAAAAGCATTTAATACTTCTTCTACTTCATCTAATTCTTCATCATCAATAACTTCAGTTAAATTGTGTTCATCATCATAACGGAAAGCAAATATATCATCCGGTGCATCAGTCTCATAACATAAAACATATTTTGCACATCTTTCATCATTTTCATAAGTCATGAGAATTTCCATTGGATATTCTGTTCCATCTTCATCAACTACAATAATTTCATTTTCTGCTGGTTCCATATTTTCTCCTTAGTGGCGTGAGTCTAGATAAGTTTCAAGAATAACAACCGCGGCCATTTTATCAATAACTTGTTTACGCTTTTTTCTTGATAAGTCCGCTTCAAGTAATCTTCTTGTGGCAAGCATTGTGGACATTCTTTCATCGACAAGAGCAATTTTTAAATTAGGATTAAGTTCAAGCATTTCTTCTTTAAAGCGCATCGCTGATTGCGCGTGATCTCCCACATCTCCGTTCATATGAAGTGGTAATCCTAAGGCAATCTCCGTTACACCTTCTTTTTTGGCATACTCAACTGCGTAAGTTGCGGCTTCTTTATAATTACCATTTTCAAAGCGATGTGTTTCTCTTCCATAGGCAATCATGCCAAGTGAATCTGAAATAGCAATTCCTAATGTTCTTGTTCCTAAATCTAAACCTATTACTTTTCCCATAATTATTTTTTTCCTATTTTTATATTTTATTCATTAATCAATGAGTTTTTTAACTAAATCATTAACTTCACTTAATTTCGATAAGTCTTTACCAGCACCTGTGGCTAAATCTGGTCTTCCTCCACCTGAACCTAAAAGTAAGTTAGCAACACTTTTTACAATGACTCCAGCTTTAAGTCCAGAAGCCATAGCTTCTTTAGTTAAAGCACAAGTAATTGGATAGTTACCATTTTCTTCACCAATTAAAACAATAATACCATCATCAAATTTAGTTTTAAGTTCATCAATAATTTTAATTAATGAAGCACGATTAGTATTGGCTAAATACTTAACTAATAAGTGATGTCCGTTAAATACTCCAAATTCTTCCATTAAAGATTTCGACATTAATAAAGCTTGTTTTTCTTCAAGAACTTTAACTTGATTTCTTAAGTCTTCTTTTTCTTTAATTAAAGATTTTATACGCAAGTTATTTTCATTAATTGAATTAGCGTTTAATAATGCTTTTTGTTCTAATAACATTAATTCTTTTTGTTTTAATAAACGATATGCTTCAAGTCCAGTACGAAGTTGAATTCTTCTAATGCCTGAGGCAATGGCTTCTTCAAATTCGATTGCGAATACACCAATATCTTTAGTGTTTTTCACATGTGTACCACCACAAAATTCTTTAGATACATCACCAAAGCAAACGACACGAACAACATCGCCATATTTTTCATTAAATAAGGCAGTCGCATTTAATTTTTTAGCTTCTTCGATTGGTAAAACTTTTGTTTCTTCTTCAATAGAAGCACTTATCATTTCATTAACGGTCTTTTCAATTTCATTTAATTCACTATCACTAACTTTAGCAAAATGTGAGAAGTCAAAACGCGCGTATTCATCATTAACAAAGCTACCTTCTTGGTGAACGTGGCTTCCTAATACTTTTACTAAAGCCGCTTGAAGTAAGTGTGATGCTGAGTGATTAGCCATAATTTTATGTCTTTTTACTTCATCAATTGTTAAAGTAAATTCATCACCTAATTTAACACTTCCAAAGTCTAAAGTAACATGATGTAAGTGTTGTCCACGAGGTGCTTTAAAGACATTTTCCACACGCATAGAAGTATTATCATTAGCAATAACGCCAGTATCACTAACTTGTCCACCCATTTCTGCATAGAAAGGAGTTTGATCAAATACTACTTCGCCGCTTTCTTTAATTTCATCAACTTTTTCGCCGTTAACAAATAATCCCACAACTTTTGCTTTACATGTAGTGGCTTCATATAAGAATGTCGAAGGAACTTCAAATTCTAATAAATCTTTAGCTTGTTTATTCATACTTTGCAAATTACCACGAGCGTTTCTTGCACGTTCTTTTTGTTTTTGCATTTCTGCTTTAAATCCTTCTTCATCAACTTTAACATTTGCTTCTAAACAAATTTCTTTTGTTAATTCAACTGGAAAACCATAAGTATCATATAACTTAAAGGCATCTTCTCCGCTAAGAACATCTTTTCCTTCAATCATTTTACGAAGTAAAGCTTCGCCGCTATTTAAAGTAGATAAGAATTTTTCTTCTTCAGCTTTAACAATTTTAGAAACATAATCAACTTTTTCTTCTAAGTATGGATAGAAATCTTTCATATTATCCGCACATACTCTCACAAGATGATACATAAATGGTTTATCAATTCCTAATTTACGACCAAATCTTACTGCACGACGTAAAATTCTTCTTAAAACATAGCCTCTTCCTTCATTTGAGAAAGTTGCTCCATCAGAAAGTGCGAATGTGCAAGTTCTAATATGATCAGCAATAACGCGGTATGCCATCTTATGCTCATCATCATAAGGATATTTAGCAAGTTTTTCAGTTTCTTTGATAATCGGCATAAATAAGTCAGTTTCAAAGTTAGTTTCTGTATCTTGCATAATACACGCTAAACGCTCTAAACCGGCACCAGTATCAATATTTTTATTTGGTAATTCTTTATAATCTTTGCGGTCTACACCAGTTACGGCATTATATTGGGAGAAAACAATATTCCAAATTTCAATATAGCGATCATTTTCAATATCTTCTTTTAATAATCTTAATCCTAAATGATCTGGATCATATTTTTCGCCACGATCAAAGAATATTTCCGTATCTGGTCCACAAGGTCCTTCACCAATACACCAGAAGTTATCTTCTAAAGGAATTAAGTGGTCTTCACTAATTCCATTCTTCATCCATAATTCCTTACTGGCTTTATCATCTGGATGATAAGTAATATAAAGTTTTTCTTTATCAATACCAAAATATTTATCACTTGTTAATAATTCTGCCGCCCAAGGTATTACTTCATTACGGAAATAATCACCAATTGAGAAGTTACCAAGCATCTCAAAGAATGTATGGTGACGGGCAGTCATACCGACATTTTCAATATCATTAGTACGTAATGATTTTTGGGCATTAGTAATACGTCTATTTGTTGGAATTTCTGTTCCATCAAAATATTTTTTCAAAGCCGCTACACCGGCATTAATCCAAAGTAAAGTTGGATCATTATTTGGTATTAAAGAAGCACTAGGTTCAATATAATGTCCTTTGCTCTTCCAGAAATTTAACCAAGTATTTCTGATTTCGTTTGCACTCATTTTTTTCATAATTCACACTCTCCTAAACATAAAAAAACGTTCCTTAAAAAATTATAAGGAACGATAATAATCGCGGTACCATCCTAATTCACTACATTAGTGCACTTAATTTACTTTAACGCAGTTAACGTCGAGTTTTGCTCGCTCTTAGAAGTGGCTCATTTAAGTTGATATCAATCTTTTTCACCGCTAGATTGTCTCTAATAAATCAATACTTAAATTTCTTCTTCCTCATTGATTTCGAGGGTATTATAGCATATTTAAAAATTTTTAAAATACTTTTTAGTATTTTTATCAATAAATGTTTTAAGTTGGATGTTTTAATAGCGAAAGCAAATGAATTAATAAGCTATGTTAAAAGTAGTTTTAATAAATATGTTTTAAAGTAATGTTTAAGGCAATAATTAAATTATATCTTTAAAATAGTATAAAAGTTTTATATTACATTGATTTTATATCATTGTAATGATACAATTAAAAAGATTAAAGGAGATTTAACTATTAAAAAGTCAAGAGAAAAATAAAAAACACGACGAAAAACGCGCATGCGCGTGTAAATATG
>CAKPBC010000009.1 GCA_934140155.1 uncultured Bacilli bacterium
TCACCCTGTATCTATATAGCAATTAATTTTGAAAATGTAAATTAAAATAAAAAAAGTATCAAAAATCTTACATTTTGATACCCTAAAAATATCCTACCATAATTTATAGAAAATATCAAAAAATTTAGTTCATTTGCTTTTTTAGTTTATAAAATAATTTGGCATTTTTGCATATTTTACACTATTTAAGTATTCCCAAAATGTAAACATATTTAGACTCTTTTTATTCAAAAATACCCCAATATGGTTTGCAGGCTGTAATTGTTTTAAAAACACTAACTATTTGTTTTTTTGCTTTTTGACCATATTAATGAGTTTAAAACTTATAAATGGGGTGTAATGAAATGCTTGTTACAGATATTTGGGATTCAGGATTATTGAAAATGTTTCCTGAACTTTTAGATAAGTTGCTTTATGATAATACAACTAAAAAAAATATTATTTGGGCAACAAGCAATTATGAAAAAAGAGGCAAAGAATATTTGCCTAATAAAGAAATCAAAACGACTTTAATTAATATAAACCCGAAAAGTAAAATTATTAAACCAAGAGTAGAAAAAAGTAAAACAGAGCAATTGAAAAGGATAAAAACTAATGCTGAAGTATTTACACCTATTTGGATTGTTAATAAGCAAAATAATTTAGTTGATGATGCCTGGTTTGAAAATAAAAATATATTTAATATCGAACAAGAAAATAATTGGGTAACAACTGAAAAAGTAATATTCGCTAAAAATAAAACATGGCAAGAATATGTAACTGATATAAGACTTGAAGTATGTTGTGGTGAAGCTCCTTATCTAGTATCAAGATATGATGCTGTAAGTGGTGACGCAATTGAACTTAAAAATAGAGTAGGATTATTAGATAGAAAATTTAGAGTTATTAATGAAAATGCAAAAACAGATGATGAATGGATTGAATATTCTATAAAAGCTATTAAGTCCATTTATGGATATGAATTTCAAGGGGACAATCTTTTAATAGCTAGATGTAATGTTTTATTAGATTATTTAGATTATTACTTTGATAAATTTAAAAATTGGCCTACAAAAGATTTGATTTTTGATATTACTAACATAATTAGTTGGAATTTATGGCAAATGGATGGATTGAAATATGTTGTTCCTTTGTCTTGTCATAATGTTATCAAAAAAACAGTTCAGTTAAGCCTGTTTGAAGAAATTAGTGATCCCAAGCCTGAGTTATGTCCTGGATGTAAAAGCGAAGATCCAAAATTACATAACGGGAAAAGGTGCTACATAATGGATTGGGAAACTGATAGAAAGATAAAATTTGTATCTTTAATATGGAGGAATGATTATGAGGGATGATGGTAGAAATGATGCGTTAGAAGCAGAAAAAAAGTATAAAACCGCTGTTGAATCGGCTAACGAATATATCGAGAATTTTGATATTTTAGAAACTATTACTAATGTAGGTAATGATGAAGTTTTTACACCTAGAAAAACTTGCGAAATGATTTTAGATTCATTGCCAGAAGAAGTATGGCATAATCCTAACTATAAATGGCTTAATCCTGCTACTAAAAATGGTGTGTTTGAAAGAGAAATTGCAATAAGACTTGATAATGGTTTAAAAGATATAATGCCTGACACTGAAACTAGAAGAAAACATATATTGCAAAATATGATTTTTGCTATAGGACAAACACGATTTACCGCTAATGTGGCAAGAAGGACGCTTTATTATTGCTCAGAGGCAAATAGAAAATGTGATGGCATAAAAGCGGAAGATGGGCATTATGTAAACGGATACGCAATTGGAAATGGTACTTGGTTTAATGATGAAGAAGGAAACATTAAAACGCCAAATACAAATCACACATTTATTGATGCTAATGGAAATGTTATGCCTGATTCATGCGTGGAAAATGAAAGAAAAAAATATAGATGTAAATATTGCGGAATAAATGGAAACTCATCTTATAATGATGCATCACAGCGAGAGACTTATGCATATGAATTTATTCATTTTAGCGGAGATAAGTTATTAAGACATTTACAAGATAGATTTTTTGGAGGTAATCGAAATATGAAGTTTGATGTTATAATTGGAAATCCACCATATCAATTAAGTGATGGTGGTGCTCAAGCCAGTGCAAGACCAATTTATCAATTATTTGTACAACAAGCTATTTTATTAAATCCGAAATATATATGTATGATTATGCCATCAAGGTGGATGACTGGTGGAAAAGGTTTAGATGGTTTTAGAATGTCATTTATTAGCGATAAACATATTAGAGTATTAAATGACTTTCCTGATTGCAAAGATTGTTTTCCAAATAATGAAATAAAAGGCGGTGTTTGTTATTTTATACGAAATCGTGATGAAGAGGGAAAATGTAAAATAATTCAACACATTTCAAATAAAGTGGAAATATCTTTAAGATATCTTAAAGAAGATAATATGGATGTTTTTATTAGAGATTCTAGACTAATAAGTATTTATAAAAAGTTAGTAGCGTATGGCGGAGAAAAATTTTCAAAAATTGTGTCGCCACTTAAACCATATGGTTTACGTGGCGACATCTTTAAAGATCCAAGCAAATACGCTCTTCCTTTAATGAACGATAAACCATTCCCTAATTGTTTAACTATATACGGATTAGATGAACATTTAAAAAGAACAAAGCGATATATAGAATCCAACTATCCATTGCCTAAACGTGATTTACTTGATGGATACAAGATTTTTGTTGCTAGAAATCAAGGAAGTGGTACTTTTGGTGAAACACTTTCAGATCCGATTTTTGGATTACCAAATGAATTATGTACAGAAACTTATGTTGTATTTGGGCCTTTCAAAACAATGGAAGAAGCAAAAAATTGTTGGGAGTATGTAAAAACTAAATTCTTTAGAGCAATTTTAGGTATTAGAAAATTAGATCAAAATGCATCCCAAAGTGTATATTCGTGCATACCGTTATTAGATTTCTCTAAAAAATGGTGTGATGATGAATTATTCAAGTTATTTGATTTATCAGTTGAAGAACAGAAATATATAATTGATAATGTTAAGGAAATGAACTAATATGAACAACATAATTGTAAGTCAATCTCCTAGTATCAATGTAACTGATACAGTAAAATATCATAATGACAAAAACACTTTCAATTTAGATGATAAAAATAATACTGACGGAGAATTAATACTAATTTATATGTATGTATTGCCTAAATTTCAATCACATGGTATAAAGGTTGGAATGGCAAAATGTAGATTAGACGAAACTTTTTGGCATGCGATTAAGTCAAGAATAAGTATACAAAAGCATGAACTTGCTCTTACAAGTGAACAATATGAAAAATATGGATATGAACGTGAAGTTGTATATTGGGGAATATGTCTTGATGCACACAACGATTCATTTAAAGACTATTCTGTGCATGATAAGATTAAATCTGTAGCGGCAGGCTTGATTGAAAAAGAACAAGAATGGTTTCAAAATATACCAGTGGACGAACTAATAAATTGTTTTAATAAAGTAAGAAAATTTGATGAAAATAAAATCATTTATACACCAAGAAAAGAACAACAAGACTGTATAAATGCAATTAAAGAATATTTTGATAAATATCCAAAAGGTAAATTTCTTTTAAATTGTAAGATGAGATTTGGTAAATCTTATACAACATATAAGTATTGTGAAGAAGCAGGAATTGATAGGATTCTTATCTTAACTTTTATTCCAGCTGTTGAATCATCGTGGAAAGAAGATTTATCACATATTGAAAAGAATTATCGCTATTTTACTGATGATAATCTAAGCAAAGACGATTTTATTTTAGGATTAGTTCATGATCCTTATGTAGTATTTTTATCATTACAAAATTATTTAGGAAAAGATAAAGAGAGTGATGTAAAAGCAAAAATAGCGCAATTACAAGATATTGATTGGGATTTAGTTATTCTAGATGAATATCATTTCGGCGCGTGGAACAAAAAGACGCAAGAAACATTTGAAGATTTGAATTCGAATTATCAAAAAGAATTAAAAAAGAACAACGATGTTTTAGGTAAATTAAAAATAAAAACACAAAAAACAATTTGTTTATCAGGTACACCTTTTAAAGCATTAGCAAAAGGAGAATTTAATAAAGAATCTAGTTTTACTTATTCTTATTTTGATGAACAAAGAAATAAATATCCAAAAAGCGATATAAATGATTTTAGTGAAGTAAATAAAGATTATGCTCAATTTCCAGATATGAAAATATTTGGATATAATATGTCAAAATTATTTGCAAATTTAACTTCATCAGTGTTTTCTGATGAAAAAATTTTAAATCGAAAATTTTTCTCTTTAAACAAATTTTTTGAAACCAGACAAGAAAATGATCCTAATGAACCATGCACATTTATCTATGAAGAAGAAATTAAAAATTGGCTTGATATTATAAAAGGTAAATCAATATATGGTTTACAATTTCCATTTTCTGACATTAAAATGATTAATAACAATAAGCACACATTGTGGTTAATGCCATCAGTGAAATCATGTGAAGCAATTGAACATCTATTGCTTAATGATGATTATTTTAATAGATATCAAATTATTAATTTATCTAAAGATGGTGTTGGAACTGGGGTAGATGCATTTAAATATTTGCAAAAAGAAATTACCACAGCAGAAAATATCGGTAAGCTAGGATCAATAGCAATAACTGTAAATAAATTGACTATAGGTGTAACAGTAAAAAAATGGTCCAGTGTATTTGTTTTAAAAGATTTAGCAAGCCCGGAACAATATTTTCAATCCATTTTTAGAATACAAACGCCTTATAAAATAGGTAATGATATTCTTAAAAAAGATGGATATGTTTACGATTTTAATATTGATAGAGCCAGCGCATTGCTTTTAAAATATGCCGAACAATCTGAAAAAGATGGGCAATCAACAAAATTACAAATTGCAAAATTAATAGTAAAATATATGCCAATATTTATTAATGGTGATTGGAATAATCCAATATCTGATCAAGTGTTTTATGAATTGGCACAATATGGTGATTCAAGTGGAATACCACTTTCTAAAAAAATATCTGATACTTCAAAAACAACAAGAATGTTAGATGAAGAAACTGTGGCTTCAATGCTCAATGATCCTGAAGTAAGTGCAATTCTTAAGAAAGTGTTTGCACATACTAAATTCAGTAAACAAAAACAAAATAATAATGGAACGATACCGGCAAAACCAGAAGATGGATTTAACTCTATAGAAGCAAAAAAAGGAAGAGATTTAGGTTATAATAAAGGACAAGAAGATTATAAAAAATATGTTGATTATGATGATAAACAAGTTCAAGAAGAGTTTGAAAATGCAATTGAAACATACATCAAAGAATACTGCCCAAAAGAGTTTAATGATAAACAAAAACTATGGTTTGAAAATGGTTTTAAAAAAGGATACGAGTCAGGAGTAAATGCACCGATTAAAAAAGAACAATGTGGCAAAGAAGATGGTATCAAATTTGTATCTGAAGTAAGAAATAAATTTGGTGAAAAAGTTCAATATACTAAAGATACAAAATTAGCAATCGATAATTTTGTTAAATCATACTTAAATGACATGAACAATATACCAACCAAATACCACGGAATGCTTTATAAAAGATGGTATTGTGATTCTTTTATAAGAGCAATAAGAACTATTCTTACACCTAGAGTAGAAGGAGATTGTAAGTCAATAGAAGATGCTGATAATGTTATGAAACATATTCTTGCTAGATTATTTGAGTTTTTATATATTAGTGTTTATAGAGAAACAACATTTAATGAAATATTTAATAATGCTGATCCAAATGTATTTTTAGAAGCAGTTGGTATAACTAAGAAAGATTTTGAAATTCTTAACAAATATAAAGTATTTCAAGAAGACGTTTTAAATAATTATATTCACGATTTTTTTGTTAATGAGTCATTAGGAACAAAACTTAACCTCGAAGATGAAAACATAAAAAAACAATATCGTAACAGTTTTGATTGGTTTGGCTTTGGACTTGAAAGTGATGAAGAACAAATTAATGAAAAATTGGATTCACATGATGATTTTATGGGAAGTATAAATGAAGAACATCAAGTGCCTAAAATTGAAATCAATGAAGAAAATAACACATTAATTGATAAGATAATAAATGTATTAAAAGATTGTAAATCTGCTAAAGCATCAAAAATAGCGGAGAGTATAGGAGTAGGTAAAAAAGAGATTAATTCGATTTTGTATGCAAATTTAGATGTTTTTACTAAAGATATCTTTTTTAATTGGAGACTCAAAAAGTAGTAATTGCTGATTTGTATTTTAAAGCCATCAAAATCAGCACATTTATTATTTGATTTCATTATAAAAATCCAATGAGTCTTTTACCCAACCTTCTGCTTCAGTATTTGTTCCTAGGCCAAATCCATGTAAGCAGTCTACAATTTTTATTGAATGATTAACATTATTATTTTCATAATGTTTTATTATGCTTTCATAATCACTTGAATTAAAATATTGATCGTTTTTACATAATAACGAATAAGTAGGAACATCAAAAGAATCTTTTAATATAGATTCTAAATTATATCCATAAAGAAGATTAACGCTAGTAGGAGAAGGAAGATTATATTTTTCATAACCCAAGTCTTTATCACACCAACTAGAGGCAATATAAGCTCCAGCACTAAAACCAGTAATTATATATTTATCTGGATCAATATTAAATTCATCGGCTTTATCTCTAATAATAGAAATTGATTTTGCAATATCACTTAAGACATTATCTAAATTATCGCATTCTCCAAATGTTTTACTTATTCGATATGTTAAAGCAAAACTTGTATAACCATATTCTTGGAATTTAGCGCTAACGGGAAGAGATTCGACCATGGTACAAACACTTGTAAATCCTCCGCCAGCAATATTAATAACAAAAGGAGTTTTCTCTTCGCTTTTATGATTTCTTAAAGCAAAAAATCCTACTTGTTTTAAGGTTTTGTTATCATCGATTTCTTTTCGAGTGTAGCTAGGATAATAAACTTGATATTTGTTATTACCTTCTTTTTCAAGTGCTTTTAATCCATAAACACTATCATTAGCGTTCCATGCTTTAGTGCCTAAATTTGCGGTAAAAGGAGAACCAAAATATAAATGTTCATTACCTAATAAAATATTCCAACAAGAATTATTAAATCCACTACGAGATAGAATAATCCAATAAGGTGTAATAGTGGATATAGGTAAGATAAATCCAAGTGCCACACTAATCGCGGTGATTCCTAATATAGTTGATAAAATACCTTTTAAAATCTTTTTTTTCATTTTTGTTTTTCCTTTTTATTATTTTAACAAAAATATAACGCTTTTTTTTAAAAATCCCTATTCTTTTAAAAAATAGTCCTAAATTGTGTTTTTTAAAACATATTAGTTATAAATAATTTATAATTAGGACAATTTTTTAATGCGAAAATAAATGCTCATGAGTTAAAAAAAGACAAGTCAATTTGTAAAGGTTTTTTTTAATTCCTTGCTTTTTGGTTTTATTATATTCATAATAAAAGCGAAGAATTTTTGGAGGAACATGAATGAAAAGAAGATCACTACTTAGTGCTTTAGCATTAGTAATAGGATTAACAATTTGTAATTCTAATAATGTTAAGAAAGCTAATAATGAAATTAATGAAGAAACTAAAGTTATTAAAAGCGAAGGAAAAGAAGCAAATAATCGACAAACAAATGAAGAAATCATTACTATGAAAGATATTTATGATTATTTGCTAACTAAGTCCGCTCATTATCCTTTATCTGATGAATTTATTGAAAAATATCAGCAAACTAGTGGTGGATATTTAGATTACGCTAAAGAACTAGGAAAAATCGTTGATAAAGAAAGACATGAACCGGATCAAAAATGGCATTTTATTGATTCCTGGTTACTAAGAAGTATTGAAGATAGTTCCTTGACTTGGGATGAAAGTGCAGAAAATCGTGTCTATAAAAAATTATTATGTCCAGAATTGTTGCTTTGGATTTATGAAGCTTGTGAAGTAAATCCTAGTAAGGTACGTCAAGCAATGACTATGGCAGAACAAGGAAAATCTGCTAAACAAGCAGTTACAACAATAGCAAAAAATATGCGTGCTTGTGTGTCTTGGGATGACTTAAGACCAGCGATTGAAAATTATAAAGCGTCCCGTAGTGGTAATTAACAAAAAGGAAATATTAACATGAAATCTAGTAAATTATTATTCACATTATCTTTCTTATCGTTATTAATAGTTGGATGCAATAAAAACGATTCAATAGCATCAACAAATTCAACATCCAATGCCCCACTTTCTAACTCAATTAGTGTTCCAACAAGTAATTCCACATCGAATACATTGTCACCTAGTAGTGCCTCAAATAGTGTTTCTTCAACACCTTCTACAAGTGTAGCTTCTTCAACTAGTGCATCTAGTTCGATAATTAATAAACATAAAGTATCTATTAATAAGAGTGATGATTTTATTGTTAATGGGCTTAATGACATTTATGAAGCAGGCGTTGAAGTTACTTTTAGTATTAATGTTACAAATACCAATAAAAAAGTAAAAGAAGTAAAAGCTAATAATGACATTTTAGTTCCTAATAATGATACTTATAGTTTTATTATGCCAAATATAGATGTAACAATTAATGTCTCATTAATAGATAAAAATTTAACATCGTTACAAACTGCATATGAAGTAAAATATGAAATGCCAGGAAAAACTGCTAAAAAACTTGATAATGCGACTGATATTTTTAATACATTTGAATTAACACATGAATCAGGCATTATTACGGAAATTAGTGATTTTGAGTTAGTTTATGGTGGTGGTAATGGCGGTAGTGGTGATAATAGATGGTATGCTGGTGATATGCTTAAACTTGGTACTACATCCGCGAATGGTAGCGTTACTTTTTCTTTAAGTAAAAGTGTTACACAAGTTAAAGTATCGGGTTATGCATATTTATCTAGTGGAAAACTTCGAATTGGCGATAGTACTTCTTTAGATTGGGAAGGCACTAACACTGATAATAAAACTATTACTACAACTTGTGAAGGATTAGAAGAAACTAGTAAAGAAGTTATTGAAAGCAAAAACATAAAACAAATTAGTTTTGATATTCCTTCAACAAAAAGTTTAAAAATTTCCACCACTAATAAAAAACCATTATTTATTACAGGTATTGAATTTGTAGTAGATCCAAATGAAGAACCTGATGTACCTAAAAAAGAGTTTAATGTTACTTGGGTTGACGAAAATGATAATATCTTAAAAACAGAAAAAGTAAAAGAAGGAGATGTTCCTACTTATCAAGGAGACAAACCTACAAAAGAAGGTACTGATTCCACAATTTATGTATTTTCAGGATGGATGCCTAAACCTACGCAAATAAGTAAAGACACAACTTATAAAGCAACATATACATCTTATGATAAAGATAAAGCCTATCCAAGTAATAAACCGACTTTATCAAGCGATAGTAAAACAATTGAATATGGATATTATCCTCAAGCAGTTGTTAGTGATAATGATATAATTTCCGCTCTTAACGATTTAGCGCCTATCAACGCTAATGAATGGTACTTATATGATAATGAATATTATATAAAAGAAGTAGCTAATGTTTATAATAATGAAAAATACACATTTGATAATGGAAATAGTATTATTAATGGAAAGGAATATTGGTTCAAAGTCGAACCAATTAAATGGAATGTTATTAATAATGCTGATGGAAGCTATTACTTATTATCTTCAAAATTATTAGATGCTCATAAATTTTATGAAAATTACGAAAATAGAACGATAGATAATAATATAGTTTTACCAAATAATTATGAATATAGCGATGTTAGAAATTGGCTTAATGATGAATTCTATGGAATGGCTTTTACTGGTAATAATGAATTCATTCAAGAAAAAAGCATTGTAAATGATAAACTTGATAAAGTATTTTTACCATCAAAAGATGACTATTTAAATGTTAATTATGGATTTGATAGCGATATTAATGAGCCATCTATTACACGTGAAGCAAAAACAACTGATTATGCACGTGCAAGAGGTGCTTGGTATAATACTACTTCGGATTTAAAATATAATGGATCTTACTGGACACGTTCATCTACGGATGAATATAGTTATTGTGCTTGGAATGTTAATTCAAGCGGATATTTATCTAAATATGCTATTGATGGAAATAATCATTGTATCCGTCCTGCAATTCAAATTACATTAAAAAAATAAACAAAATTCGATAAAAGTAATATAATTAGATTACATCTAATGGAGGAAAACATATGGATAAGAAATTAGTTTTAAAATTAATATTAGGAATTGCTTGTTTTAGTCTAATGTCTTGTAATGAAGAGCATAATAGTACCAATGGAGGTAATTTACATGATTCTAAAGCATGGTTTAGTGAAAAAGAATTAAGTGACAAATATTTAAGTAATCTACCTCAACCAACTGGATGTACTGGTGAAATTAATTCATCTACTAGTTGGTTTAATGAGGGTTATTCTTTTTCACAAGCTTGTGAATCTGAAGACATTTTAAATAATAACGCTACTACATATTTAAATTATTTTCAAACAAATTTTGCAGGTAAATTTGGAGTTGCCGCGCCATTTGCTTTTGGAGAAGATGTTACATGCTACAACATTATTAGTAAAACTGATATAACTGATTATCATAGTACAAATCCATCACCGCTTTATAAGTTTTATTATGTTTCTGACACAACAGTAGATGCTGATGGATATTTATTAGATGGGTCAGTATTTACACTTGAAATTCGTTATGAATTTTCAACTTCAGTTAATAGTTATCAATTTAAGTTATTTATAGAAAAAGCCAATATAAGCCATAATGGTGCCTTTACATATAAATATAAATTAAAATAAATAGCATTAATTTATTTGTGTTACTAAAAGCGAATATTAATATAAATAATCATGTTTTGCACTCAATTTTATAATAAATTTGGATTTTTCTATTTCTAAAAATGTAAATGCATCTTGTCATAATTCTAATGATTAATTTTTAAAATTCATTACAATATTAGAGACTTATAAATTATATTTATTAGTATTATATTGATTTTGCTTTTATTTATTAAAATAAAAACTTAACTCATAATCTACGAGTTAAGTTTTTTCATTAATTATTCAACAACTTTCCAGTTGTTTGTCCACACACCACGTTCTAAATTAATATGTTTACCACAACTTGGGCAAATGATAAACCCTCTATTTTCATCGCCCATTGGATAAGGTTGATGTTGAATATCGGTTTCTGTAATAGATAGTTGTGCTTTACATGCAGGACATTTAATTTTGGTTTCTTTACCTTGTTTTAAGATTTTCATAGTTGACTACTTTTTTTTACAAATTTATGTTATAACTAATTAGGCTAGTATTCAAGGCAGTGTTTTTAGTTATTTAATCAAAAGTTTTAAATGTATTGCAAAATAAAAAAAATATACTGAATATCGATTAATAAAAATCTTGATTTTTATTTGCGTTTTCTATACAATAAAACTAAGGAATATTATTAATGAAATTAAATGAATTTGATTTAAATAAATCAATAAAAGAAGATAATAATTTCAGCGAATATAAATCATTCAAAGCTGAAAATTATTTTTCTAATGAACAATTTGATTTTTCAAAAGATTTTAAAGTCAACGAATCATTTGAAAATGATATTGATATTAATAGTACCAAGCATAATCCTAATATTTCTAATAATAAAGAACAATTAAAAAAAATAGAAAAACTAACAAATAATATTCAAAACATTGGAAAGGCAATTACCACACATTCATCAGTTGTTTTAACTTCTGTAGTTGCGGTTATTTCTGCTTCTTTAGTTGGGGTAATTCCAACGATAAGTGTATTTAATAATGAAGCAAAAATACTTGCAAATTCAATAATTAATAAACCTTTAGTTAATCAAATAGTGGCGGAAGGCAAGATTATAAATGTTGACTTTAATTATCGTTATTTCGTTTTAATAGATCAATATATCAAAGATGAATTAATTGAGATGGATGGTGTTTGTGATTTAAAAATAAGTGACAATCATTTTTCTTTTAATACATTTGCTTATTATGGAATTACTTCTTACCAATATGATATTTTTTATATGAAAAGTGAAGAAGAAAATATTCTTCTTTATTCATCAAATAAGTTAGATTTTAGTTTAGATCAATCTTATAGCGCAACATATGAAAAAGTTAGTCCTAAAGATGCTAAATATACCTTTAATGATGATGGGTCAATTACCGCTCATATTGATACTAATTTTACTAGTGAATTTGATTATGCATACCTTTATGGAATCAATGTCTTAGATAAAGAAGGAAAAGTTATTTGCGATTATATCGGAAACGATAAAAGTATTGATTTAATTATTCCAAGCACCGGTCAAATTTATTTTCAATATATGGATATTGGAGATTTTGCGGATGATTATCATGTATATAATAATTACATGGCTACTGATTATAGCGTAATTGAAATGCCTTTAGTAACACTAAGTGATGACTTTGATTTTGATGGTGAACGCTTTATATTATTCTTAAATGCAGAGACTATTTATGATGTTAGTTCTTTAAGCGTGGATTTAGAATTAACTAATCAAAATCAAACTGTAACCAAACATATTGATAACGCTATTGAAAAAATACGATTAGTGCTTGATGAGTTTGATGGTGAAATAGGGGAATTATTAGTTAAGGGTACATTCAATTTTAAAGATGAAATGATTGATAGATATCCGCATTCTATCAAAATTACACCAAAAATATTTAATTTATCTTATAAATTTGATGTTACTAATGTCATGGTTGAAAGTTATGAAAGTAAGGATCAATTACCAGTAACATTTAACTTTGATTATTTATTGCCTACTACATATAAAATTAATATTAAAGATGATACTGATTTAGTAAATGAAACAATAGAATTAACTAATGAATATTATTTAAATAAAGTTAATTCAGGGGATGGAGCAAATTTAACTGTTTCGGTAATAGATGATGTTGGAGTTGCTTGGAAAGAACCTCAATCATACCATATATTAAATGCTGATGAAATTAATAATTTAAATAACGAACCACTTAATTATGTGCATGTAAATCCAGGAGATAGCACGGTTACATATAATGATGATGGAACTATCAATATTTATAGAAATATAGATTTTGTAACGGATTCTAATAATATTTATTATGATGCATTTATCTATAGTGAAGAAAATGTGGACAGTGAGACAGGACAAAAAACTTACCAAAATGATTACCATAATATTACAAATTATAAATATTCGATACTAGAAGACATACCAGAAGATAATTATTATTTTTATTATTATAATGTTTTAATTAATGATGGAATTTATTATTACACAGGTATGGCAATGCCTTCTGGAGGAATTGACACAAATATTGCTAATAATTTTGTTTGTTCGGCAAATTACGATAGTGAAACTAATCAAACAAGTATTACCATTACTAATACAAATTTTATACCAGTTAGTAATGAATGTATGATTGATAATTTTACTTATGAATTATTAACTTTAGATAGCACTTTATCATTAGTTATCGAAGGAAATGTCATTGGCAAAGAAATTACAATTTTTGCTAATAAATATTTAAATAATTTTGATGAGTTTCAGGCTGATATTCCTATTAAAGGAAATAAATATAAAGCATATAATCTTACAATTACTAATTAATGGAGGAAACAACTATGGAAAAGAAAAAAACTAGAGTATCAAAGATTATTAGTTATGTGTTAGGAGCATTAATTTTAACATCATTTATTGTTACGATGATTTTAGAATTAGCGTTACCAGATACAAGTAAATTTGTAATATGGGCAAAGGAAAATGTATGGGACATTACTGCTTTACCAAATATATTAAATTCCCATTATAAGGTGTTTATTCACTGTGCCATTTTGATAGTAGTGGTGGTAATAGTTTCAAAAATAATTCGCAAAGTATTTAGAAATGTTATGCATAGATCAAATCGTGCGAAAACCGTAATTACTTTATTAGATGGTTTAATCAAATATGGTAGCGCAATAGCATTATTTTTCTTAATTTTAAACGCATTTGGTGTGAATACCAAAGCTATATGGGAATCAGTTGGTGTAATAACTCTTATTATTGGACTTGGTGCTCAATCTTTAATTGCGGATATTATTGCTGGTGTGTTTATTATTTTTGAAAATGAATATGAAGTAGGAGAAATAGTATCTATTGATGATTTTAGAGGAACAGTAAGCGAGATTGGAATACGCGCTACAAAAATAGTTGATGCAGCGGGCAATATCAAGATTATTAACAATTCGGATATTAAAAATGTTGTTAATTTATCACGCGAATTATCTCTTGCGGTTGTGGATTGTGAATTTAGTTATGATATTCCGATTGAGGTTGTAGAAAAAGTATTTAAAGATAATATGCATAAATTTAAAGAAAAAATCCCAGAAATTGTGGAAGGTCCATTTTATAAAGGTATATCATCTTATGAATCTAGTAATATTGCTGTTAAATTAGTGGCAAAATGTAAAGAAGAAGATCGTTATCAAGTACAAAGGGATTTATTAAGAGAATATCGACAATTATTCTTAAGTAATGGTATTGACTTTAGCTATGAACAAATTGTTATAAGTAATGAAACTCCTAAGGAAGAAATTAAAGCCACAAAAACTATAAAAAAACAAGCTGAACAATTTGTAGAAAATCAAAAATCGCTCTCTAGTGGTTTAGAAGAACAACAAAAAGAATAAATTTAAAAACGATGGTCAACCCATCGTTTTCGTTTGCTTAATTGCTTTTATTTTTATATTCAACAAGAACTTCTTTTAATGTTCCAGTTTGGCAATTACTTGTCTTAGCTTTATCACAAGCCGCTTTAAATTCATCGACGGTACAAGTCAAGACATTTGTTTTTGTTTCTTCTTTTGATGTATCAAGATTTAAGTTAACAGTATATACACCCCAAGAAGAAGTCCACCAACCAGTAACAGTGGTTTTATAATTCCATACTGTCCAGTTGTAGTTATATTTATCGTACCATTCGTTTAAAGCAAAATTCCAAGCATTACGATCTTCAAAATATGTAAATTCACCAATTAATACGGGAACATTATAATCTTTACCAATGTTACGCATCATATGATACATTTTAAACATATCCATCGTAACAATATTATTTTGCCAGTTGTAATGATGATATTCATACATTACATTGTCCCAGCCATATTTTTTAGGATTTGGTAAAGTAGAAAAATCCCAACATCCTTCCATAGTTATAACGTGGTTATCATTATTTTTACGAATTACTTGATAAACTTTATCAAAATAATCCCAACATACTTTAGTAGTAGAGCCTAGTTTTTTGCTTGTTTGTGGCTCATTTAATATGTCATAACTTGCAATAGTAGGCGCTAGATCACTTCTAGTATTAGAATAATAGCTAGATACATAATCCCATAAATCTAAAACTGCATTTTCATAAGCTTCATTACCCCAAAATCCTGGTTTATCAGCGATAAGTCCACTATGCTCATAGCCATTTTGTGACCCAGGAGCGCCGTGCAAATCTAAAATACAATATAAGTCATTTTCTTTACAGTTTTCTAAAAACCAGTTTAAATAATTAAATGCAACACTTTCTTCTTTTCTAGTAAAATCATCATTTAAGATGTTGCGCCAATAAAATGGTAAGCGAATAGTATTAAGACCTAAGTCATTTCTAATGATTTTAAAATCTTCTTCATCAAAGAAAGATTTATAATAATATTCTTTTAATTCTTCTTGATGATCTTTGAGATTTTCATTTTTATTTAAAGCATCTAAAAACATTTCTTCGGAAAATTCATTATAAGATAAATTTCCATCTTTATCTTTAATAAGGTTTCCATTTTTATCTTTTTTTGGCTCTAAATCAAATGGCGACATCCAACCTTCTTGAAGTAAAATATTTCCCGCGTTGATACCATTTAATTTAATAATATTACCATCTTTATCATATAAAGAACGATTTTGTGTAGAAATTAAATTAGTGCCAGTTGGTTCAATCTTTTCTGCTTGAACAGGAATTTTATAATTCCAAGAGTAAGCAAATAACCCTAAGACCGTTGCACTTGTTGCAATAATTAAAGACCCTAAAGTAATAAAAACAATCCTTGCAATTTTATGTTTCTTTTTCATGTTTTTTCCTCTTCCTCTTAATGATACTATTTTTTTAAAATATAAGCAAATTTACATAATTTGTATAAATTTTTAGCTTAAGAATTCTAAAAAGTCATTGATAATTTTAGAATTATCTTTTTCTTTAAGCCAGATAACTTTACGCGAATATGGATTCATATTTTTAAGTTCAAGATTTTTGATGTTTTGGCTATAATTAATAGCTTCTGTTTTTGGAAGCGGAACAATAGCAATAAGACTTTTGGCTTTAGCAATTTCGATAGAGGCTAAAGAAGTTGTGGTTGTTACAACAATATTTGGTGATAAATTTAATTGATGGAAATGCGCAATGATATTATCTTCATAAGCACGAGGAACAACCAATTTGTAATTTGCTAAATCATTAATAGTAATAACTTGTTTTGTTAATAATAATGATTGAGGTGGTAATACAACTTTGAATACTTCTGGCTCTAAAATACGATAATTATATTTATCAAGATTGCTAATATTAGCGTTAATGATGGCCACATCAACTTTGCCTTCATTTAAATATTGTTCTGCAAGAATAGTATTACATTCATAGACATTTAATTTAATATTAGGATAAAGATTGAAAAATGTATGAAAGATTTTATTTATTAATTCCTTATATATAGAAGGTGGTAAAGCAATATTTAAAGTATCATGCATGCCATTTACAATGTTATTAATATTAACAAATGATTGATTATATAATTTAATTATTTCTTTACTTTTAAGATAAAGTTCTTTTCCTGCTGGAGTTAATTTAATATTCTTTCCGCCACGATACATAAGCTTAGTTTGATATAAATCTTCTAAGTACTTGATTTGGTTAGAAAGAGAAGGTTGAGCAATAAATAATTTTTTACTTGCTAGAGAAATATTCTTTTCATCAACGATAGTAACGAAGTTTTTTAAGTATTCAATATTCATGTTTACCTCACTTATAATAAAAATAAATAGTTTTAATTTAAAATATATATAAACATTATAACTTATTTTATTACATTGTCATCTATTTATTTTATAATAACCGCGGATGGATAAGAAGGAGAATGATATTATGTTTAATTTGACTGATATTGGTAGTAATGTTATAGAAGCACTAAGTTCTATGAATCTATGGATTGCTATCGCTAAAAGCGTATTTATTATTTTAATTGGTTTCATCTTTACTAAAACTAAAACGCTTCCTGAGACAACAGGTAAAACACTAACGAAGATAGTCATGAATATTTGCTTACCATGTTTAGCATTTGGATCATTTATGACTAGCGTGACAAGAGAAAACTTCATGAGTTGTATTTTCTCATTTGTTTATGGCTTTATTATTTATATTGCCTTTATTTTCTTAGCCAAAGCTATATTTATTTGGGTTAAAGATCCAACTAAAAAGAAAGTAATGGAAATTTTGTTTGTATTTGGTTCAACAACTTTCTTTGGTCAACCACTTATTCAAGCTGTATTCCCACTAGCATTTAATGATTCAAGTATGTTTAATATTGCATATCGTGTATTTTTATATTCCTATGCCTATTATGCAATTTGTCAATCTAATGACGCTAGTAAAGATAGCGAGCAAAAAGAAACTTCTAAACCTAGCGTTAAATCAATTTTAAAGAAAATATTTGTAAACCCTATTATTATTGCGACATTTGTTGGATTCGTTTTATGGAGCCTTCAATTAGTAGGAGATGCAAGTGACGCTAGTAACTGGTGGGTTATAACTGTTAATGGCGCTAATAATGTTCCTGCAACTGGAGCATTCTGGAATATTAAAGTTTCCCTTCCTTGGCTATATCAAACTATTAATACATTAGGAAATTTATCATCACCATTAGTGTGGATTGCTATTGGTTGTACATTAGGAAAAGTTTCATTTAAAGAAGCTGCAAAAGATAGAAATGTTTGGATTTTTACATTTATTAAGATTATTGCCGCACCAGTAATTAACTTTGCTTTATTATTCTTAATTAATTTAATTCCAGGTATTAACGTTACATTCAATACTTTAGCAGCAACAACTCTTATGTGGGCTGTTCCACCCGCTACTGTAGCAATTACTTATTGTATTGACTCAAATAAAGAAGCAGTATTTGCTTCAAGTTGTTCATTAATTGGTACTTTGGTTTCCGTTGCATTTATTCCTGTATATATTATATTATTAACTATAATTCAAAGTGCCGCAATATTTGCATAAGGAGTACATTTATTATGAAAATGAAAATTGCTTGTTTTGGCGTTAGAGATTATGAAATTTCTTATTTTAATGATTTAGCCAAAAAATATGATTATGAAGTTGATTTATTTCCGCAATTTTTAAATACCGAAAATTATAAAGATGCCTTAGGATATGAAGCTGTTATGGTTCGTGGTAATTGTGTAGTAAATTATGAAGCAATGAAAGATTTAGCAAGTCATGGCTTAAAATATTATTTAACTAGAACAGCGGGTTATAATCACGTTGATTTAAACGCTTGTAAAGATTTTAATATTAAAACTGCTTTCGTTCCGGGCTATTCCCCTAATGCAATTAGTGAATTAGCTTTAACTCTTGCAATGAGTTTATTAAGAAATGTGGTTTACACTACTGATTATACACATAAAGGTAATTTTAAAGTTACTAATCAAATGTTCTCACGCGAAGTTCGTGGATGCACAGTTGGTATCTTAGGATGTGGAAGAATTGGATGTACAACCGCAAAATTATTTAAAGGCTTAGGAGCAAGAGTTATTGGATATGATATATATCAATCAGACTATGCAAAGGAACTAGTGGAATTCCTACCTTTAGATGAATTTATTAAACAAAGTGATATTATTTGTGTACATTTAGCTTATATTAAAGGTAAAAATGATAACTTTATTAATGAAGAATTTATTAAGAATATGAAACCTCATTCTATATTAATTAATGTTGCAAGAGGTGAAGTGTTAGACTTAAATGCCGCATTAAAAGCAGTAGAAGAAGGTCACTTAGATGGACTTGCTATTGATGTTATTGAAAATGAAAAAACTTTATTCTTTAAAAACTTTGATGATCCAAAACATATGGACAGCGAAGAACATCAAAAACTCATTGACTTATATCCAAAAGTTTTGGTAACTCCACATGTTGGTTCATCCACTGATAAAGCTCTTATTGATATGATTGAAGTATCTTTAAAGAACTTAGATGAATTCTTAAGCACAGGGACATGCAAAAACTCTTTAATTAAATAGTAAAAAACACTAACTATCAAATTACGATGGTTAGTGTTTTTATTAGCCTTATTTATTAACAATAGATGAAATTTCATGTAAGTGATGATAGATTGTTTCTAATTCTTGATCAGATAAATGAGCGTATTTTTCAGTTAAGTTTTTAACACGTATTTTTTCTGCTGATTTAAGTTCAATAATTCCTTGATTAGTTAATTTAACTAATATTTCCCGGCGATTATTTACATTTAGTTCACGAGTTACGCATTTAGCTTTATCAAGTTCATCAACTATTTTAGTACATTGTTGTTTAGATACTCCAATAAAAGTAGCAATATCTTTCATGGTTATGCCATTATTATTGTTTTTTTTATTAGAAATACCAATATAAGATAATGTTAACATTTGTAGTGGAGAAAATTTTGGCTTTTCCACTACTTCATTACATCTTGTAATAGCGTCTTTAATAGCAGGAAAAAATAATAATGATTCATTACTAATTAATTTGATAAGTTCGTTTCTTGTCATATTAACACCTCAATAATAGTATGAATGAAGTAAAGTTAAATGTCAATAAAAAACAAAAGTAAATAAATGTTGACAATTAACATCAATGCTATTAAACTTATGATATCAAAAAAAGGAGGAATTTAAATTATGATAAAAATATTAAAGAATTTAAAAACTAAAGACTGGCTATTAATATTATTAGAAGTAGTGATTCTATGTAGTTGTGTGTATTTAGAATTATTACTTCCTGATTATATGAAAGATATTACAGTCATTATTCAAAGCGGCACTAATAGTGTTAGTGATGTTTGGGTAGCGGGTGGAAAAATGATCGCCTGTGCTTTAGGAAGTACAGTAGGTTCAATTATTTCCACATTTATTTCATCATATGTTAGTGCGGATTTAAGTTATGAAACTCGTGAAAAATTATTCAATCACATCATGGATTTAGACACAACAAGAATGAAAAACTTTTCAACAGCTTCTTTAATTACAAGAACCACAAACGATATAACCCAAATCCAAATGATTATATCAATGGGATTAATGATGTTAATTAAAGCACCTATTCTTGCAATTACCGCAATTATTAAAATTGTTAATAAGAGTTTAGAATTATCTTTACTTACTGCCGCCGCGGTAGTGATTATTGTTGGTACTATTTTAATTATTATGTATTTAGTATTACCAAGATTTAAATTAGTGCAAAAATTGACTGATGATGTTAATAGAATTGCTCGAGAAACATTAACAGGTAATAAAGTTGTTCGTGCTTTTAATGCTGAAGATTATGAACAAGAAAAATTTGATGAAAAGAACACAGAATTAATTAATACCCAAATATTTAATAGAACGGCTTTCTCATTTATGTCACCAGTGATGTCACTAGTTATGTCATCTTTAACCTTATTTATATATTGGATTGGTGCCTCATTAATTAATGGTGCGGAATTACCTAATAAAGTTGAAGTGTTTGGAAACATTATGGTATTTTCATCTTATGCGATGTATGTTATTCAAGCATTTATGTTCTTAGCAATGATATTTATGATGCTTCCAAGAGCACAAGTATCCGCAAAAAGAATTAATGAAGTTATGGAGACTCCATTAGCAATTAATGAAGGAACACTTAGTGAAGTAAAAGAAGAAGGAACGTTAGAATTTAAGGATGTATCTTTTCATTATGGTGATGGAAAAGATGTTCTAGAAAATATCACTTTCAAAGTTAATAAAGGCGAAACTATTGCCTTTATTGGCGCAACAGGATGTGGCAAATCTACAATTGTTGGACTTGCTTCAAGATTATATGATGCTAGCAAGGGTGAAGTACTTGTTGATGGCGTTAACATTAAAGATTTAACATTTGACACTTTATATTCGAAAGTAGCGCTTGTCTCGCAAAAAGCCGAACTATTCTCTGATACTGTCAAAGATAATGTTACGTTTGGTAAAAATGATGCAACTGATGAAGATGTTAAAAATGCTATTTCCATTGCTCAAGCAGAAGAATTTGTTTCAAAATTAGAGGATAAAGAAAATCATATGATTGCTGAACGTGGTAATAACTTATCAGGTGGACAAAAGCAAAGAATGTGTATTGCTCGTGCTTTAGTTAGAAATAGCGAAATTGTTATATTTGATGATTCATTCTCAGCCCTTGATTATAAAACTGATAAAAACTTACGAAATGATTTGAAAACTAAATTAAAAGGTACCACAGTCGTAATAGTAGCTCAAAGAATTGGTACGATTAAAAACGCTGATAAGATTGTAGTACTTGATCATGGAAAAATTGTAGGAATGGGAAAACATGAAGACTTGCTTAAAAATTGTAAAGTCTACTATGAAATTGCTACTTCCCAATTAGATGAAAATGAATTGAAAGGGGGAAAATAATTATGCCAAGAGGACATATGCAAATAAACCAAAAGGCGAAAAACTCTAAAGAGGCATCTCGCCAATTAATTCGTTATATTAAACCTTACCTGCCTTTAATAATTATTAGTCTTGTTTTAGCGGGAGTTGGAGCTATACTTACAGTTCTTGGCCCAGATAAATTAAAAGAAATTACGGATATTATTAGTAATGCATTTACTTCCCTTAAAGAAACACATATGTGGACTGATATTCCTTTAAAAGATATTGCGGTTGTTGCCATTTCCTTACTTATTATTTATATAATAAGTGCGATATGCACATTCTTTACCTCTTTCATTTTAGCGCGTGTTGCTTTAAAAATATCAAAGAAATTACGTTCAGACTTAGAAAGAAAAATTAATAAAGTACCATTATCATATTTTTCAAGAAATACATATGGTGATGTATTAAGTAGAATTACTAACGATGTTGATACAATTATTGATGCGCTTAATAATAGTGTTTCTTCTGTTGTTAGTGCTATTTGTCAATTCGTGTTTTGTGTAATTATGATGTTTGTGACTGATGCTCCAATGGCATTGACAGCAATATTATCAACTATTTTAGGATTCGCTTTGATGATAGTAATTATTAAAGTATCACAAAAATACTTCAAAGCTCGTCAAGTATCATTAGGTGCGCTTAACGGATATATTGAAGAAATGTATTCTGGACATGATGTAGTAAGAGTTAGTAATGCTAATGAAGAAGTAAAAGAAAAATTTGTGACTTATAATAAAGCAGTAAGAAAAGCAAACTTAATGTCACAATTATTATCAGGAATGATGCCAACATTAATGACATTTATCGGTAATATTGGTTATGTGGCAGTTTGTATTGTCGGTGCAATTCGCGTAATAAACGGAGATATTACCTTTGGCGTAATTTCGGCTTTCTTAGTATATGTACGTTTATTTACTCAACCTTTATCTTCATTATCACAAGGTGCAAGTAGCTTACAATCTTGTATGGCGGCAAGCGAAAGAGTATTTGGCTTCTTAAATGAAGTGGAACTTGAAGATGAAAGTGATAAAGTAGCTAAAATTGAACATGTAGAAGGTAATGTAACATTTGATCATGTTGCCTTTAGCTATGATGATGCACCAGATAAAATTGTTATTAAAGATTTCTCTTGCCAAGTTAAAAAAGGTCAAAAAGTTGCAATTGTAGGACCTACTGGAGCGGGAAAAACAACTTTAGTAAACTTATTAATGCGCTTCTATGAACCAATAAGTGGTAGTATTTCTATTGATGGAATTAATATTAAAGATATGAAAAGAGAAGATGTGCATTCATTATTCTCGATGGTTCTTCAAGATACATGGTTATTTGAAGGAACAATTAAAGAAAATTTGACTTTCAATACTCCTAATGTAAGTGAGGAAAAAATTAAAGAAGCTTGTAAAGAATGTGGCATTTCCGAATTTATTGAATCATTAGAAAATGGCTATGATACAGTATTAAATGATAATACCTCATTATCAATTGGACAAAAACAACTATTTACTATTGCACGAGCCATGATTCAAGATTCACCAATGTTAATATTAGATGAAGCAACATCTAATGTTGATACAAGAACAGAAATATTAATTCAAAAGGCTATGGATCAATTAACAAGTAATCGTACATCATTTGTTATCGCTCATCGTTTATCCACAATTAAAAATGCTGATGTTATCTTAGTTCTTAAAGATGGGGATATTATAGAGCAAGGTAGTCATCAAGAATTACTTGCTAAAAATGGTGTTTATGCATCATTATATAATTCACAATTTGATGAAGGAAATGATGGCGCAATTGATACGGCAATGAAAAAATTGGCTAAAGCATAAATTTTATAATTAAGTCAGTGTGATTAGGCACTGGCTTTTTTTGTATTAAAAAAGGCCACAAAAGTGACCTAATTAGTGATTAATATGTAATAACATCTTTAACGCAATCGAATCCTTCATCAACACTAGGACGAGTGATAGTTGTAGCATATCCTTCTAGTTGATCTAGTGGGAAATAGTGTTCACCAGGTACTTGATTACGTTTTTCAATTCTTTGATAGCAAATATTAGTTGGAGTTGGGAAAAAATAAGCAATAACACGGAATTGGGCTTCAGGAATTAATTCTTTTATTCTTTGGAAAAAACGAGCGCGAACTTTTGGTGTTGGGCTTGTAGCATCATATATAACATCTTTGCCATTAGTAATATCTTCCGCAATACGACGATATACTTCTGGCCAAACTTGGCTCTCTGGCCAATCAGGATGCTCCATTCTAATGCCATCAGTAGTAACAATACGACAATTAAATTCCTTTGCTAATACATTGTTTGAATATGTGGATTTTCCAGAACCTGGAATGCCTACGAGCATATGAACAGTAACCATGTTTCTTACCTCAACTTTCAAAATGATTTTATAAATAAATACCTTTTAATTTTAAAGTAACAGAAAGTTAACGGCAATAGTATTTTTATTTTATTTAAATGAAAGCGTTTTAAATCATCATATTAATACATTTACAAAAGCATATGCTTGTTTTATAATTTTGTTAGATATAACTAACTAGGAGTGTGCTTAACTATGAAATATGGATTATTACCTAAAATGATGTGGGGATTTTTTAAGAAAACATTTGAAAAATCGCTTGTTGATGTTTGGAATGTAAAAAACAACAAAGAAATCATGAAAAATGCTCATGTTAAATATAAGGAAATTATTAAAAGCATCGATAAATTTGATAAAAAAGATCGCTTTGTTTTTAATATCTTAAGTTGCGCAATGTTAGGTGCTATATTATTAAATTTAGATTTTGACCCAGCAGTTGAAGAAGTAAGAGAATATTATCGCTTATCAATGATGACAAATAAAATAATGAAATTTACGAAAAAAGAAGTCAATTATACAGAAAAAGGAAGAAATAGATTAAAAAAATCATCAGAGTGGAGTAAATCTAATAATAATCCTTATTCCTGGAAATTTGATGTTGAAGATGGTGCCTCAATAAATGAATACACCGCCACATTCCATACTTGTGGAATTTGTTATTTAATGAACAAATTAGGACTAGAAAAATATATCCCAGCAATGTGTGCTTTAGATTATGATATGGCTCATGCTAATAACACGGAATTTACACGTGAATATACATTAGCTAGTGGTGGACCATATTGTGATTGTCACTATAATCATAAAAAAGCAAAAAAGTAATGATAATTTGCGCAATAATTCTTATTATTCTTGCAAGGATTTTATTGTTTTTATTATAATTAATTATAATAATGTTTATATAAACTTTATTGCTATTTTTTTGTTGATTGGAGTGATTTGATGAAAATTAAATATTTAGGCACAGCGGCTTATGAAGGAATACCTTCTTTATTTTGTGAATGTGAAACATGTAAGAAAGCTCGAGCATTTAAAGGTAAAAATATTCGTACACGTTCACAAGCTTTAATCAATGATGATTTATTAATTGATTTTCCACCTGATACATTAGTGCACGCTAATACATATGGTATTGATTTTCAGCGTATTCATCATTGCTTGATTACACACTCGCATAGTGATCATTTCTATCCAGAAGATATAATGATCGTTCGTGATGACTATAATCACGCCCCAGGATATAAATTATTTTATTATGCGGGAGAAAGTGCTTATTTTACACTTAAAAAGCTTTTTGAAAAAGATAATATGAAAAATACGGGTGGAGTAGAATTAGTGAAAAAATTTAAAATAATTAAATTTAGTCACTATGAAGTTATTCCACTTCCTGCAAGTCATGACCCTAAATCTTCACCATTTGTTTATCTTATTAAGGATTTGAATGATGGAAAAGTTTTATTATATGGTAATGATAGTGGTTATTTTTCTAATGAGACTATGGAATATATATTTAATAATGTTAAACACATTGATTTGATATCTTTAGATTGTACAGGAGCCTTACAAAAGAAATGGGGCTTAAATAATGGAAGACATATGAGTTTAGATGTTAATATTATGTTGTTTAATGATTTAAAAAGACATGGGATAATTGATGAAAAAACCATTAAAGTTTCTAATCATTTTTCGCATAATGGTGGAGCAATTTATGATGAAATAGCACCAGTTGCAAAAGAAGAAGATGTTATTGTAACTTATGATGGATTAGAAATTGATTTCTAGGAGGAAAAGATATGGCTTACATTGAATTTAAAAATGTTTTTAAAACATATAAAATGGGTGATATTTCTATTAATGCTTTAAATGATACTAATTTTACGATAGATAAAGGTGAATTGGTGGTAATATTAGGTCCAAGTGGTGCAGGCAAGACAACTTGCTTAAATGTTTTAGGAGGCATGGATTCTCCTACTAGAGGTGAAGTAATTGTTGATGGCGTAGATGTAGCTAAATTAACAGGCAAAGATTTAATTAAATACCGTCGAAATGATATAGGATTCGTCTTTCAATTTTATAATTTAGTACAAAATTTGACTGTTTTAGAAAATGTTGAATTAGCGGTGCAATTATGTAAAGATTCTTATGCTCCTGCTAAAATTTTAGAAAGTGTTGGTTTAAAAGAACGTTTACAAAACTTCCCTTCTCAATTATCAGGAGGTGAACAACAACGCGTGGCTATTGCACGCGCTATTGCAAAAAATCCTAAAATTCTACTTTGTGATGAACCAACAGGTGCTTTGGATTATAAAACTGGTAAACAAATTTTAGCTTTACTTGAACATGAAGCAAGACACTACCATATTACTGTTATTATTATTACCCATAATAGCGCAATTGCTCCAATGGCAGATAAAGTTATTAAATTTAAAAACGGATCAGTTGAAGATGTAATTATTAATGAACATCCAAAGAAAGTCGAGGAGATAGAATGGTAAAAAAGAAAAACCGTCTTGTTACAACATCTCTTCGTGAAATCAAAAATTCTTTTCCAAGATTTTTATCTTTAATGATTATGAGTTTTTTAGGTGTGTTTGTTTATTCGGGATTAAAAGCAACTGCACCATTTATGATTAACTCACTTGATAAATATTATGATGAAAGAAATACTTATGATATTAAACTAACATCTACTATTGGATTTGCTAGTGAAGACATTGATATTGTACGCGATGTTAAAGGCATAAAAGATATAGAATTTTCTAACTATGCAGATGTATCTTTTCATACTCCTAATGATAAAGACTATGTTTTAGTGGTTAATAGTGTTACAAATGATTTAAATTATTTAAAAACTGATTATGATTTGTCTACTTTAAAAGATAATGAGTTATTAGTGGAAGAGCCTTTTTTAGATAAAACAAATTATAAAATAGGTGATGAGTTAACATTAACAAGCGATAACTTCGTTAATCAAACATTTACGATTAAAGGAGTAGTGGATAGTCCTTTATACTTTAATAACGCCAATTTAAATAATGATCGGGGTAAGACTAATGTTGGTAATGGAACAATTAACTTTTATAGTTATACAACCTTAAATTCATTTAAAAATGATTATTATAAAAACATTTATTTAACTGTTGATAGGGCAAGTAAATTTGAAACTAATTCCAAAAAATATAATCAAGTTGTCCAAAATGTAATGGATTTAATTCAAGATAAAAAAAATGAAATATTAGCAAAACGCTTAAATTACGTTAAAACCAATTATGATCAACTAGTATTTGTTAATAAAGTAGTGTGGGAATATTCAATGGGAAGGGAACAAGTAGATAATTACTTAACAAAAAATGGTTTTACAAACGATGAAGAATTTAAGAACTATTTTAGTAATTTAGAGGAAAGTGATAGTAATTATAAAAGTGCGAAGAAAATTGCTGATACGTTAAAATTACTTGAAGAAAATAAAGATAATTATGAACAATGTGTTAGTGTGATGAATGGTTTAGGTTTGACTAAAAACGATTTACCTAAATATATTACAAATTTAAGAAAGACAATGGAAAATGCTAATCTTTTAGTTTATAACCGATTAAATGATTCAACATATAAAAGTTATGTAGATGATACAAATTCCATTACAAATCTCGCTTATGTATTCCCATTAGTATTCTATGCTGTGGCTATTTTAGTATCACTAGTATCTATGAATCGTATGGTTGAGGATGACCGTATGATGCTTGGCACGTTTAAATCATTAGGGTTTTCTAATAATATGATCTTATTTAAATATATGTTATTTGCTTCTATTGCCACATTAGTGGGCGGAATTATTGGTGTCGGCTTAGGAGTAGTAATTATCCCTAGTTTAATTAATAGCATCTATCGCTTATTATTTGATTTACCAAAATTTTATTTAGGATTAAATTTAAAAGATTCGTTATTAGGATTCTTTATTGCTTTATTTTGTATATGTGGATCAACTTTCTATACCGTTTATAAAGAACTTAAAGCAAAACCGGCTGAATTACTTCGTCCTAAATCACCAAAAGCTGGTAAAAAGATTTTCCTTGAACGTTTCACAAAACTTTGGCATAAGATTAAATTTTCTAATAAAATTACTATTCGTAATATTACTCGTTACAAAAAGCGTGTTACAGTTACAACTTTAGGTGTAGCGGGATGTTGTGCCTTAATGTTATGCGGATTTGGTATTCGTGATTCAATCACTGATATTCCTGCAAAACAATTTACATATGTAACAACTCAAGATGCAACAGTGTATTTTAATAATGTTAGTAAAAGTGATGCAAAACAATTATTAAATAAAGATGAATTTACTTCATATTCTATCTTTAATAATATTAATGCCACTACAGGTAAATATGATATTTATATTGCAGTTTTGTCTGATAATTTTAACGAATTTCAACATTTCTATGATGTTAAAACCAAAGAACAATGTGAATTAAATAATGATGAAATATTTATTTCTGATAAATTAGCGCAACTATTGAATGTAAAAAAAGGCGATTATGTAGAATTTTCTAGTGAAGATGATACTTATAAAATGCAAGTTGGTGCTGTTATAGAAAATTATATTCATCATTATATTTATATGAATGAACAAACATATAATAAGTATTCTTCTAAAGAATTAACATTTAATATGGCTTATGTTAAATTTAATAACTTAACTAAAGAACAACAATTAGATTTACAAGCAAAAATGCTAGAAAATGCTGATGTTTTAAATATGACTTTCGTACAAGATTCAATAGATCAAGCGAATGATATGTTACAAACGTTAAATAAAGTAGTAGTCATTCTTATCGTTTTAGCGGCAATGTTATCATTTATTGTTTTATATAATTTATCAAACATTAACATTCAAGAACGAAAAAGAGAAATTGCCACGCTTAAAGTATTAGGATTTTATCCAAAAGAAGTTAATCGCTATATAACTCAAGAAAACTGGATATTAACTTTTTTTGGTGTGTTAATTGGATTAGTTGCGGGATTCTTCCTTACAAACATTGTTGTTTCAACAGTAGAAATTGAATATGTAAGGTTTATCCATATTATTAAGCCTTTAAGTTTCTTATATTCTAGTATTATGTCATTTGTTTTTACATTCATTATAAATTTCATCACACATTTCTCACTTAAAAAGATTGATATGATTGAATCACTTAAGAGTGTAGAATAACTTTTAAAAATTGCTAATGTGTATCATTTAGCAATTTTTTTACAATTAATTTTGAAGTTTTTATATATAATATAAACATTTTTATTCCATTTCTAGCCAGCAATAATTGCTTTAATTTTTATTTTTTGTTGTTTATAATTTTATTAGTATTAAAGGAGATTTACTCGATGATTAAGATTGCTATTGTTGAAGATGACAAGAATATGTCCGATGAATTAAAGCAATTTATTGTTAGTTATTGTAATGAAAAAAATATTAAAAATACAATAGAATCTTTTTCATCTGCGGATTTGCTAATTAATACTTTTCGAAGCGATTACGATATTATTTTTATGGATATTGATTTACCAGGTACTGATGGATTAACCGCTACTAAAAAGCTACGAGAGCAAAAATCACAAGCCATAATTATTTTTGTAACTAGTTTAGCCCAATATGCTATTGAAGGTTATAAAGTTGATGCTTTTGATTATATTCTTAAACCAGTTTCTCGTTATACATTTGATTTAACACTTAAACGTGCTTTAACTAAACTTGGTGCTTTTGATGCCTCACTTATTGTAGTTATTAATAAAAAAAGTATGAAAAAAATTACAATATCAAGTATTAAATATTTAGAAGTAATCGATCATAAATTAATTTTTCATACCATTGATGGGAATTTTGAAACACGTGGCACATTAAAAGAATATACTAATGTTTTAAAACAATATTCCTTTGCGCTTTGCAATCAATGTTATTTAGTCAATTTAAAGTATATAAGTGAAATAACAAATAATAAGGTGATAATTGATGAAGATGAACTTCCTATATCAAGACCGAAACGAAATGAGTTTTTTGAAGAATTAAATAAGTATATTTGTAGCGGAGGTGGTTCAAAATGATTATTTCAGAATTGTTTATATATAAAATCTTATTTGTAATTGAAATATTAATAGCTATGTTTTATTTTTCTTTTCGTTTAAGAAAAAAGAAACACTTTTATTTACGAGCGGCGCTCGTGTCACTAATTTGTATTGGAATATCAGTTGTGTTTCCGTTATTTAAATCATTTAGTTATACATGGTGGTATTCCTCAATAATGTTCTTGATTTTATTTTTATGTATCTTGTTTGGATTTATGTTTATTCTTGATGTATCTTGGCAAAAAATCTTTTTTATTGGTATAGCCTCATATACTGCTCAACACTTTGCTTATCAAATTTATAGCTTAGTAACTTACATATTTCAAAATAATGAAGTTATATCTGATAGTTTATATAGTTCACAAGAAGTAGTATTTACTATTACACAATTAAAAGTAATATTTGGCTGTGTGATGTTTATTATTTATGCCCTAGTTTATGCCGCTATATACTTATTGTTTGTGGATAAGATAAATAAAAATGAAGTAAATATTAGTAATACATCCATTGTTTCGCTTGCGGGATTAATTTTATTAACCGATGTAATATTCAATGCAATTGTGGTTTATACAAATGTTGATAATCAAATAATATCTATTGTTATTTGTTTATATAACATCGTTTGTTGTTTGTTAGTGTTATACATTCAGTTTAGTTTAATGAATACTAAACAATTACGTACAGAATTATTAGTGACAACGCAATTATTAAAAAAATCTGAAGAACAATATAAGCAAAACAAAGAAAACATTTCACTTATTAATATGAAATGTCATGATTTGAAACATCAAATTCACAATTATGATGGAATAAAACAAGTATCAAAAGAAGCAAAAGAAGATATTGAAAAGATGATTGATATTTATGATTCTAATGTTACAACAGGTAATGAGGCTCTAGATTTAATACTTACGGAAAAAAGCTTATTATGTCATCAACAAGGCATAAATCTTAAATGCCTCGCTGATTGTTCAAAACTAAATAATATTAGTGATACTGACTTGTATTCTTTATTTGGTAACGCTATTGATAATTCCATTGAAGCTGTACTTAAAATTGCTGATAAAGAAAAAAGAACGATTAATTTAATTGTTAGAAATGTTTTCTCGTTTGTTTCAATTTCTATTCAAAATTATTATGAAGGTGAATTGAAACTAGATGAATCAGGTCTACCAATATCCACTAAATCAGATCAAGATTTACATGGGTATGGATTAAAATCTATTAAATTTATTGTGAATAAATATAATGGTAATTTAAAAATTAATATTGATGAAGATGTATTTACTTTAGGAATATTACTTCCTATTGATAAAAATAATAAATGATTACTTTTTGTTAGTAGTCATTTTTTTTACAGGCTACGGAATGTACTATACAAAATACGACAAGAATAAAGCGTTTAGTAAGCGTTTTCATTTAAAATACTTTTGAAGTTTTTGATTGAAAGGTGGATTAATACATGAAAAAAGATTATCAAGAACCAAAAGTAGAAATTAATGACATTTATGTTGAAGATGTAATTTTAGTATCAAAAATTGATGAAAATTTAGATATTACATCATCAAGCTATAATGAAGAACTTTAGGAGGCAATTATGAAAAAAGGAATTACTTGTTTATGTGCTTTAACTTTTGCACTTCTTATTAGTGGAGTTAAATCCGAAAAAAGGGATGATCAATTATTAGAAAGCACTATTGATGAAATTAGTGAAAAAAGTAAGGTAGAGAAAAAAAGCATTAGAAATAATACAAAATCAGCAAATGAAGATTTTGCTTATTCAAAGATGTATGCACAATACGCTAAAGATAGTGATAATAATTATTATTTACGTTTTGCTACTGCTTTAAGTGGTAATTTAGGAAATATCACTTATACTCGTTCAATGGAAGGAAAAGAAGATAAGCAATTAGAAGTTACAACTTTATACAAGGGAATAACCGCAAACGAAGAAACGATGTATAATAATGGTTCGGATAATTTTGATTTTAAAATTACAAGCGCTAGCGACTATTATTGGGCTTGTTATACAATTAAGTTTAAAAATTATGAAACTTATCATGCCCAAGATATTACTTTAACTCTTAATGTTAATGGAAATAACATCGCTTCAAAAACTACTTCATTAGATAACATTGTTAATGCTAGTGAAACTATTTCGTTAGGTGATTATGCTAAACTAGTTAATAGTGAAAATATTGAACCGGCTACAAAATCATTCTCGGAATGGAAAGCATGGGTAAGCAATGTTGTTCAAGGTGGATGTACGGATGGAACAAATTTATATTTTGTATTTAGTAATGGAACTTGTACAAGCGGAAAAGTAATTAAATATGATATCGCTAATAAAACTACTTTAAATACATCAAGTCAGTTTCCTTTATCAAGTAGCAGTTTAGTTGATAAAGATGAAGTTGGTAATATTGCTTATGTAAATGGTAAATTATTTGTTATAGCAAATAATAGTAAAGTTATTGTTTTAGATGCTTCTACTTTAGAAATAGAAGATAGTGAAGTATCATTCACTTTACCTAGTGGCGTTACTTCAATGATTCGCGATATTGAATATAATGCTAATTTAAAGAAATATGTTTTGATGTTAAAAGATGGTTCATTATATTTTTATAATGACAACTATGAATTATTATCATATGATTCTTCAAAAATTTCTTCTTTAACAAGCGGATATAATTTAAGAGCATTAAATGGTAATGAAGATTATATTTATGTTTATGAAAATAAATCTAGTGTTAATGCTTTACCTATGCAAGTATTTGATTGGAATGGTAATTTTGTTTCTAAAATGACTTTAAAAGATATTGCTTTACCAGAAAATGAAACTAACACTAATTATCGTATTCAAAGTTTAGTTCAAGTTGGTAATGATATTTATGTTGGACGTAACTCTTGGGGTTGGGGTAGTTGCAGTTTCATTTTGAAAAACACCTTAGATACTAGCAACTTAACATCAACTAAAGTATATAAAAACCTTTCATTAGGTGAATATGTAGAATATCAAACTCAAAAAGAAAAAGAAATTTCATTTAATGTAAGAAATGTAAAAAGCAAATATTCAGAAACATTAACTATTAATGATCAAGGTGGCACAAATGTATTTGCCGGTATTCAATCAGTATGCGCGGATGATAATTATGCTTATTTTACAGTTAATACAAGTGTCAATTATCGTACTTTATTAATTAAATATGACTTGAAAACTCATCAAGAAGTAAAAAGAAATATTCTTATTATTGGAACAAGTAGTAGCTGGAATCCAGATAATGCCAATATTGCTCTTGTAGATGATTATCTATTATTAGTTAATGGTGAGAATAAACTTATTAAAATTAGTACTGATTCATTAGAACAAGTTGAATTTAATAATAGTTTAACTAATGTTAAAGCCGTTACTTACAATAAAAAATTAAGCAAAATAGCAGTAACATCTGCAACTGGAAACACCAAGTTTTATGATAAAAACTTTAATTTATTAAACGGATCATTTACTGCTAAAACAGATACTTTACAAACTGTAACTAGCAATGATAGCTATATTTATGTGGTAGATGGTAAAGATAATGCCGATAAAGCAACAATTGATATTTATTCTTGGGATGGAACATTAATTAAAGAAAATGTTGAAATCAAGGATAAATCTAGTGATAAAATGTTCATAGATAAAGTAGCAGGTAATTTCAACATTCAATGTATTTTTGAAATTAATAATCGTTTATTTGCTTCTATTTATGATTTTGGAAATAGTAATGCTTCATATATTTATGAAATTACATTTAATAATTAGGTGAAAATATGAAAAAATCAACAAAAAATATAATTAATTTTACGGCGATGGGTATCTTAATTGCTGGCACAATTATTGGAAACATTGTCGCAAATGTGTTTGAAACACAAATTAATAGTTTATTATGCCAACCAATTGTTGATGATACAAATCTTGATGAAACAATTGATGAAGGTCAAAGATTATCAAAACAAATTGTACAAGAAGGTAGCGTGTTAGTAAGAAATGATAATAATATTTTACCTTTAAGCGTGGACACTAATAAAAAAGTTAATGTATTTGGTCATTCTGCCATTGACTGGTCTTATGGTGGATTTGGTTCTGGTATGGTTCAACCAGAAAATGATAAAATCTCTACGAATATTGATTTGTTAAAAGCATTAAAAAGATATGGTATTCAATATAATGAAGATTTGATTACTATGTATAAAAAATATGCTACCACTAATCGATATAACAAAGATCCTTCGACAATATTTAAATTATATGAACCAAATATTAATGATAAAAACTATTATAGTGAAGAACTTCTTAAAAATGCTAAAGATTATTCTGATGTAGCAATTGTTGTTGTAACAAGAACTACTGGAGAAGGCGCTGATGTTGATAAGCAAGATAAATATAATGGTGATGGTAAAACTGGTAATTATTTTGCTATATCTAGTGAAGAAGAAGGAATTATTAAATATTGTGTGGAAAATTATAAAAAAACAGTTGTTATTATTAATTCCACTAATGCAATGGAATTAGGTGCATTAGAAAAATTTGATAATCTAGCTTGCCTTATTGTGGGATCAACTGGTACACGTGGCGCGGATGGAATACCTTCTTTACTATATGGAGAATTAAGTCCATCAGGTCGACTTGTTGATACTTATGCCTATGATCCTACTAGTGCAATTTCATATAATTTATCAACATTTAATGGCTTACAGAAATATTCTAATGATAACGGAAAATTTTATGATTATTCAGAAGGGATATATATAGGCTATAAGTGGTATGAAACTGCAGATGTTGAACATGTTTTTGATGATATCAATAATGAATTTGGTCAAGGGTATGAAGGTGTGGTTCAATATCCATTTGGATATGGCTTATCTTATACTAATTTTGATTGGGAAGTAGAAAAAGTTAGTGTTATTAATGGGGAAGAAGAATCTAAAACTAACACTATTGTTGATACTAGTACAATTAAAATAGATGTTAAAGTAACTAATGTTGGTACTACATCTGGTAATGATGTCGTTGAAGTATATTTAACAGCACCATACACTAAAGGCGGTATTGAAAAAAGTTATGTTAATTTAGTGGGCTATGAAAAAACAAATATATTAGCAAAAGATGAATCAGGAACTTTAACTATTGAAATTAAAGCAAGTGATTTCTTAAGTTATGATTGCTATGACGCTAATAAGAATGGCTTTAAAGGTTATGAATTAGAAAAAGGTAATTATCAACTTAAATTAATGTCTGATGCGCATAATATCAAAAAAGTTACTATGAATAAAACCAAAGATGTTGATGGTATTATTGATTTTGAAGTAAAAGAAGATATTAAAGTTGAAAATGATTATTATACTGGTAATAAAGTTCGTAATTTATTCACAGGCGAAGATGCAGTTGATGGTGTATCAATTGATGGTAATGATGATATAACTAATCCAAGTGTTAATTATATTAGTCGCGCTAATTTCTCGAAGTCATCAACTAAACCAGTTAGCCGTGAATTAACTGAAAAACAAAAAACACTAAAAACATATTTAGAAGATTATGCTCATTCGTGGGACGAAGCAACTAGCGATGTGTTTGGCGAATCAACTCATAATGAACAAGTAACATGGTCAAAAAATGCTAATAAGAAAGTATATGATAAAGGTAATGTTACGGAAGTAGGATATTTACTTGGAGAAGATTATAACGCTAATGAATGGCAAGAAGTATTAGATCAAGTTTCTATTGATGAGGCTTTAAATTTAATTAATAAAGGCTATTCTGGTAATGAAGGAGTATCTTCAATTGGTAAACCTCGTCTAGCAGATTATGATGGTCCAGCGCAAATCAAAGGATTTACTGGCGCTCCACGTGGAGTAGGATTCCCAATTGAACCAGTCATCGCAGCTACATTTAATAAAAAAATAGTTTATCGTTTTGGACTTGTTTATGGCAAAAATATGGAATCATTAGGTGTTAATGGCACTTATGGATTTGGCTGTAATATTCATCGTGGACAAAATGGTGGACGTAATTTTGAATATTTTTCCGAAGATACATTCTTAACAAGTGAATGTATGGTTCAAGCAGTAAAAGGATTACAAAATGCCGGCCGATATGGCTACATTAAACACTTTGCACTTAATGAACAAGAATCAAATCGTGTTGGCGTTTATACATGGTGTACGGAACAAGCTTTAAGAGAAATTTATTTAAAACCATTCCAAAGAGCAGTTCAAGAAGCCGATTGCGTGGCTATTATGTCATCTTATAACCGTGTTGGTGCATGTTATGCTGGCGGAAGTGAAGCACT
Organism: uncultured Bacilli bacterium; assembly: GCA_934140155.1. Classification (GTDB taxonomy): domain Bacteria; phylum Bacillota_I; class Bacilli_A; order RFN20; family CAG-826; genus RUG131. Next base: position 36,726 of record CAKPBC010000009.1, read on the forward strand.
TCTTAATGGTGTATTAAGAAAAGAATGGGGCTTTAAAGGCATGATAATAACCGATTATGCTGGTGGTAATGAAGGATATATGAATTTAGATCAAGCAATACGCGCAACTGGTGATATTGGTATGGCAGTAACACTTAATCATAGTAAATGTGGTTATAAATTAGATTATTCTAAAAATTCTTCTAATCGTTTGCAACATCAATTAAGAGAAACGGTACATCATGTTACTTATGCTTGGTTACATGTGCAAAGCATTAATAAAAATTATAACTTAAATGCTAGTGATGAAGATAAGATTCAAAGTCGCTCTTCCATCCAAGCTTGGGAATGGTGGAAAATAGTACTTATCGATTTAGATATATTTATTGGTGCAGGCTGTGTCTTATGGGCTTATGCTTTATTAAGAAAAAAAGAATATTTTGATGAAGGAAAAATCGAGGTGCAATAATGATGAAAAGAAAATTAATTGAAAAAATAAGCATTATTTCCTTTATTTGTGCAGTGGTTTTAACTTCTGGAGGAATAACCTTAGGCTCTTATCTTAAATATAAGAAATATCGTGATGAAATAAGCGCAAATAGAGTTAATAATGAACCAGTATTACAATCTATTGATGTCCAATTAAAAGAAGGAAAAAACTTCTATAAAAATGGCAAAGCAATTCCAGCTAAATCAGATTTTGTTGTTAACGCTAATTATAAAGTTGGAAAAGATCGAAGTTATGAAGAAACATTAACTGAAGATCAATATGAAATAGAATATGATGATAATTTCGTTAATGTTGGTGGCGTAGTTAAAGTAACATTTGAAGATAAAGAAAATAGCATTACTATTAATTTATTAGATGTTCTTTTAGAAAAAATTAATATTGTTAATAATCCTTACTTAGTATGTTATGAAGAAGGAAGCACGTTCTCCGATGAAGGTATGATTCTTGAAGGAGTTTATAATGATGGAAGTAAAGAACTGTTAACTAGTAATGATTATGTTGTAGAAACAAAAACTTTAACAACATCAATGACTAATGCAATTATTAAATGCACAAAAAATGGTGTTAATATTGAATGTTTAATACCTATTACAGTTATGAAAAAAGGCGAATTTAGTAATGGCAATATTATTAGTTTCGTTGCACGTGGCGAACCAATAGTTTATGCTAATCAAAAATTAAGTGAAACAACTAATTTTTCAATTCGCGCTAAATACGATAGCGGAAATGAAAGAGATTTGTTACCTTCTGATTACATTATTGCAAATAGTGATAAGGTCGCGGAATTTGGTGTTAATACGGTAATTAAAGTAACATCAAAAGAAGACAATTCGGTTTATACGGATATTCCTGTTAAAGTTATTAGTAAAGTTGATTCAAGTGCGATGAATGTTATTGGTGGAACAACTTTTAAAGAACAAGAATATTTATATCAAAATAATCAAATTGTAAAGGATAAAGAAATTGAAGTAGTGGGTAATTTTGAATCCGCAATCGCAAATAATCAAGAAGCATCTATTAGTGTATCTATTAATTCTTTGTCTTCGTTTAGATCTGATTTAGCAATAAGAGTTAATAATCCTTATATTACAAAAGAAAATAGTAAGTTTATTAGTAATAATTTAGCTCTTAACACAATGCTAGATTTGTATGTTAACGGCAAATTAAAAAGTATCGATGGTACTTCAATAATTAAAGGAAACTTAACTAGTGATGACGCTAATATTGGTAATGTTTATTATGATATTGTTTTAAAAAATATCTTAATAAATGAAGGTAGTAATGACATAAAATTAGTGGTAAAGAAAAATACTAAAGAATATAAAGATTACAATAATGAAATTATTAGTTCATTAAATATTGCTAGTATTAACTGCATATTCACTTCTTTACAAACTAATTTGGATTTACATAGTTATTTAGAAATTTGTAAAGAAAATAATATGTCTACTTCATTAAACTCTACAAATGTAATGAGTTATGTAAGTAGAACTATTAATAATGAAGTATTAGGTAAAAAACTTGCTCATAATGGTGGACAAGATTTATGTGGTGATGGTAAATATTTATATATGACCCTAAATAGTGCAAATAATGCATTTGCAACCATTGCTAAAATAGACTTAACAAGTAATACTATTATTGCAAATTCTCCAAGTTTTGTGGTTAATGAAAATACAAGTTCATCTTGGAATGCAGAAGATGATACTTCCTTAATAAATTGTGTTAAAGATAAATTATATGTATCAAGAAATGATGGAAAATTTGTTGTTATTAATAAAAATAGTTTAGAAGTAGAAAATGCCAAAGCAGATTTATTTGTCACTCCAACAAATATTACTTCATTGGTTTCCATGTTTGGATATAATGAAGAACAAAATATGTATGTTGTTCGTTTCCGTGATGGCTCAATTTATTTCTATGATCAAGACTTTAAGTTATTAGATAAAAATCCACTAAAAATGAACTCAAAGTTAATAAATGGAAAAATTCAATCGTTTAAAGTTGAAGATAATTACATTATCGCTTCATTCAACAAAGATAACTATGATGGTACAGAAGTTGTCGTAATGGATTATGAAGGTAATATTCTTAATAATAAAATTGAAAAAGTATTCGCTGATATTGAAACAAGCGAAAAGAATTTCAATGTTCAAGGTATTGTAGAGAAAAATGGTTGTTTATATGCCATAGTTTATTCTTGGAACCGCAATGGAACATTCTTATATCGCTTAGAATATAATTATTCTCCATCAAGTTCAATTAATTATACATTAGGAGAATATTATGAAGATTGTTTAAGTGAAGGTATTGAATTTACTTATTCAACTAAAGAAAATCGTGCATGGTTATCGGTTTCTGACGAAACGGATGGTAAGAAATATAACTTTAATACTGTTCAATCATTTGTTACTTATAACGGCAAGTATTATGGTGTATTTAATGATGGTAATAATCGTTATGCCAAAGTTGTTGAATATGATGTTGACTCAAAGAAAGTTATTAATTCTTCATCAATGTTTATCGTTGGAGAAAGTGAGAGTTGGAACTTTGAAAACGGAAGTAGTTTTGTTTCAAATAATATGATGTATGTTATTAAAGGAAATGGTAAGTTTGTAGAAATAAATTTAGATAACTTACAAATTCAAAAAGAAGATGTTACTTTATTTGAAGTTCCTAGTGAAGTAGGAGAAACTAAAATTAAGGCAGTGGCAGCGAATAAGGAAACTGAAAAGTATTTAGTCACTTATGAAAATGGTGCATCATACCTTTATAACTATGCTTATAAACTAATTGGTAAGACAAATGTCAATCTAACAAAATCAGGTTACAATTTACAAACAATATATAATAATGATGATTATATTTATGCGGTTTATGCCAAAGATAATTATGATGGATGTTTCATTGATGTATTAGATTGGAATGCTAAGAAAATTGGTACAATTAATTTAACAAATGTGTTTGTTGATTGCGGCGATGGCGAAAAGAGTTTCAATGTTCAAAATGTTTTTGAAAAGAACGGAAAGCTTTATATCACATTATTCTCTTGGAATCGTGGTTCATCATTTATTTACGAAGTAACATTAGGATAATTCCTAAAATGCAGCAGATTAATTAAGTTTGCTGCATTTTCTTTAGCATAATTATCTAATGCATATAGGTAATGAGATGTTGCATTAATTTTTGTTATTACGCATAAAATAACAGGTATATTAATATGTTTTTGTATGGAAAACGTATTTTACTTGACAAATGTTATTAATGTGGTAGCATTATTGCAGTTGGTGCTAACGTTTTCCACGGAAACGAACAGGACTCTCAAAAGGAGACTTACACCGACTTTTTTGTTTCATGGCCATTAATTTATTTAGTTAACTTGTTATCTTGACAATAATTTTGACTATGATAATATTTCATTGTTGATGTTAACGTTTCCAATTGGAAACGATAAAAACCCAATAAAATGAGTTTTACATCAACTTTTATTTTTCAAAAAAATAAGTTGTTTTCATTGTCGTTGAAAACGCTTTCTTAATTTGTTACAATAAAATTTGTCCTTGAGGAGGAATGAAGTATGATTGATTACACAGAAGGTTCAGGAAAGCAATATCATATTGGTGTAGGACCAGATGATATTGGTAAATATGTAATATTACCAGGAGACCCAAAAAGATGTGCGAAAATTGCCGCTCATTTTGAGAATGCTAAATTAGTTGGCGACTCACGAGAATATGTTACTTATACAGGTTATTTAAATGGCGTAAAAGTTTCAGTAACATCTACTGGTATTGGTGGTCCATCAGCCTCAATTGCTATGGAAGAATTAGTGGCGTGTGGTGCACATACATTTATTAGAGTAGGAACTTGTGGTGGTATGGATCCTAAAATTATGGGTGGAGATATTGTTATTGCTCAAGCTGCCGTTCGTGCAGAAGGTACATCAAAAGAATATGCTCCTATAGAATATCCAGCAGTTGCAACTTTTGAAGTTATTGAGGCACTTAAAAATGCTAGTGATAAATTAAATCATACAAGCCATGTTGGGGTTGTTCAATGTAAAGATGCCTTTTATGGGCAACATCGCCCAGAAACATTACCTAACCATGCTGAATTATTAAATAAATGGGATGCATGGTGTAGAATGGGTTGTTTAGCTAGTGAAATGGAATCTGCAGCTTTGTTTATTGTGGCTAGTTATTTACATGTTCGTGTTGGCTCATGTTTTTTAGTAGTGGCTAATCAAGAAAGAGCTAAACTTGGTTTAGAAAATAAACAAGTACACGATACGGAAGGCGCTATTAAAGTTGCTATTGAAGCACTTAAAGATTTAATTGAAAAAGATAAACAAAAGTAATTGTATTTTACTAAAAAAAATGATAAATTATTTCTTGTTAAGGGAGTAGTTAACTCAATTGAGTGATTGACCTACAAGCTCGGCCTTAAAACCAGGTTAATCTTAATTAGCGAGACTTACACTTAGTTTTTATAACTAGTGTAGTCTCGTTTTTTTGTTAGGAAGGGTGGAAACATGAAAAACTATTATGAAAAAAGTGTTGATGAAGTATTAAGTGAGTTTAAAACTAGTAAAGAAGGACTTACTAATAGTGAAGTCGAAGTTCGCTTAAAAGAATTCGGAAAAAATGCTCTTATTGCTAAAAAGAAAAAGAGTTTTATTCGTTTATTCTTTGAACAAATGAAGGATCTAATGATTATTGTTCTTTTACTTGCGGCTTTAATATCTGCTGTTCTTGCCATTATTGAAAAAAATTATCTTGAGTTAATTGATGGAGGAATTATTTTATTAATCGTTATCATTAACTCAATAATTGGTGTTATGCAAGAGCAAAAAGCGGATAAATCTATGGAACTACTTAAAAATATGAATAAGCCATTTGCAAAAGTATTAAGAAATGGTGAAATCGAAAAAGTAAAAAGTGAAGATATTGTTGTTGGTGATATTATCATACTTGAAGCAGGCGATTCAGTTCCTGCCGATTTAAGAATTATAGAAAGTGCCTCTTTAAAAATAGAAGAATCTTCGCTTACTGGAGAAAGTTTACCAGTCAGTAAAGAAGACGCTATATTACCTTCAAATACTCCATTAGGAGACCGCAAAAATATGGCCTTTAGTTCCACAACTGTAAGTTATGGAAGAGGAAAAGGTGTCGTAGTTGCTACAGGTATGAATACCGAAGTAGGGCATATTGCTAATATGCTTAATGAAGATGATAAACAAATTACACCTTTACAAGGACAATTAAATAAAACAGCAAAAATGCTATCAATTTTAATATTAGGAATAGCAATTGTAATATTTGTTGCTTCACTAATTAAAAATGGTTTAACGATGGATTCAATTGTAGAAAGTTTTATGACTGCAGTTGCTATTGCCGTTGCCGCAATTCCTGAAGGACTTAGTGCAGTTGTAACAATTGTATTAGCAATAGGTGTTAAAGAAATGTCAAAAAATAACGCTATTGTAAAGCATTTGCCAGCTGTAGAAACGCTAGGATGTTGCCAAGTTATTTGCTCTGATAAAACTGGAACATTAACCATGAATAAAATGACTGTTAAACAATTATACACATTATCTAATGGACTATTTGTTAATATTAAAGAAAACGAAGATAATAGCGTAAACGCATTAGTTAATGGGATGGTTTTATGTAATGACACTACAACTAGTAATGAAGGAACATTATTAGGTGATCCAACTGAAACAGCCTTAATACAATACTTACTAGATAGCAGGATTGATTGCAAATTAATTAAAGATAAGAACAAAAGAATTGATGAAATTCCTTTTGATAGCGTACGTAAATTAATGACTACTGTTAATAAAAATGAAGATGAAACTATTGCTTACATTAAAGGTGCAGTTGATAAATTATTAGTAAAATGTAATAGAATTTTAGATCATAATGAAGTTAGAAAAATAACTACTGATGATTTAAAAAATATTGAATCTACTAATAAATTAATGGCGGATAAAGCATTACGTGTTTTAGCGTTTGCTATTAATGATGATCTCAATCATGATAATTTAGAAAATAACTTAATATTTGTTGGCTTAACAGGAATGATTGATCCACCACGAAAAGAAGTAACTGAAGCAGTTAAAACTTGTGAATCAGCAGGAATGAAAGCTGTAATGATTACCGGAGACCATTTAAATACCGCAGTGGCAATTGCTAAAGATATTGGTATATTTAAAAAAGATTCATTAGCTATTACTGGCGAAGAATTAGATAAATTATCGGATGAAGAATTTAAGAAAAACTTAAGCAAATATGCTGTATTTGCGCGTGTTAGTCCAGAAAATAAAGTTCGAATTGTTAAGGCATATAAGAGTTTTGACTTAGTTGTGGCAATGACTGGCGATGGCGTTAATGATGCCCCAAGTATAAAAAGCGCTGATGTAGGTGTTGGAATGGGTATTACTGGTACGGATGTAAGTAAAGAAGCTAGTGATATTGTTTTAGCCGATGATAACTTTGCCACTATTATTGGTGCTGTTAAAGAAGGAAGAAAAGTATACGCTAATATCCAAAAAGTTATTAAATATTTATTGTCTGCGAATATTGCGGAAGTATTGTGTTTGTTTATAACTACTCTATTTATGTTAGGGGCAGGAGAGGAATTCTTAACGCCGGTTATGATTCTTTGGATCAATCTTGTTACTGACTCATTACCTGCTTTATCACTTGCTTATGAAGATGCAGATAATGATATAATGAGCCATAAGCCACGTGATAAAAAAGAAAATTTAATGTCCGGAAGAACAGGTGTTGATATTATTATTCAAGGATTAATTCAAACTGGATTAACATTAGGATCATATTCCGTAGGTAATTATTTATATGGACATAGTGAAGGAATGATGATGGCATTTATTACATTATCATTAATTCAATTATTCCATGCTTATAATAGCAAATCTACAAAATCACTATTTAGTAAAAATCCATTCAAAAATCGTATGTTAAATTTATCATTTCTCGTTGGTGTTATATTAATGATTATTCCAACTTGTATTCCTGGCATTGCACAATTCTTTATGAATAATTCAGAAGTTCAAGTATTATCATTAACTCATTGGTTATATGCAATGTTATTTGCACTAGCAATAATACCACTTGTGGAAATTCAAAAAATTATTACTAATAAGATAATGAAATCAAAATAGTTTAACTGGTGTACATTAACTTGTACACCTTTTAAATGTATTAACAATAAATAATTAACATAAATAATAATTAATATATTAATAGCATGACAAAGTTATTTTATAGTTATATAATACATCTAGTAGAAATAATAAGGTCTAAACCAAAAAATGTAAAATCAAATACTTTGCTAGTACTTGACAAACTTATAGATGGTGACTTATCATTTTGATTATGAAGGAATTAAAGAAATGATTAAAATTGCAATTGTTGAAGATGAAAACGATATGGCGTTAGACTTAAAAAAACATATTGAAACATTTTTTAATAGCAACAATAAGCCATTTTCTATTGATGTATTTGATAGTGCAATTAAATTCCTAGATAAATATAAATTTGGATATAATCTTGTATTTATGGATATTAACTTACCATATATGAATGGAATGAGTGCAGCCGAAAAACTTCGATGTGAAGATGAAGAAGTCATGATTATTTTTGTTACATCTCTCGCACAATACGCTATTAATGGATACAAAGTTAATGCTTTTGATTATATTTTAAAACCAGTTAATTATTATAATTTTTCTTTAACCTTAGAAAGAGTGCTTTCACATTTAAAAGATGACGAAGAATCGATTGTCATCTCATCTAATAAAACTTCAATGAAAAAAATCTCGATTAATAAAATAAAGTATATTGAAATTAATAATCATAGAATTATATTTCATACGATTGATGGTAATTATGAAACTCATGGTTCATTAAATTATTATGCTGATATTTTAAAAGACCACTATTTCGAACTATGTAATCGTTGCTATTTAGTTAATTTGACAATGGTTAGTCAAGTGACGCCAACAAGTGTAGTCGTTGATGGTGAGTCATTAATAATATCAAGACCTAAACGCAAAGAATTTCTTCACACATTAAATAAATTCATAGCTACTGGCGGTGGAAAATAATGGAAATAACTGAATTATTTGCTTATAAAATTGTTTTCGTTATCGAAATACTTGTTGCTATGCATTTACTTTCTTTTTATTTGCCTAAAAAGAATTATCCAGTAGCAAGATATTTAATTAGTATTGGATTTTGTTTTTTGATTGCGATATTTTTCCCATTATTTAATAAAATATCTTATTCTTGGTGGTATTCATCACTTATGTTTCTTATCTTATTTACTATCTGCGCGATATCATTATATTTTGTTTATAATATCTCAATTCAAAATATATTTCTAATTGCCATTACATCTTACACTGCGCAACATTTAGCGTATCAAGTTTATAACATTTTAATTTCTACTTTAAATTTAAAGGAGAAATTATCGTTTGTTTCTTATGGCAATGCACCATTAAATGTTTCAATAACGCAAATTAATATAATTTCTTTAGCAATTCTTATTATTGTTTATGCCATTATTTATACGATAATATTTGTCATATTTAATGAAAAAATCAACAAAGATGAAACCAAGATATCAAATTTCAGTATTGTACTTATTTCAGGATTTGTTTTACTTATCGATATATTGATTAATTCTATCATCATTTATAACGATAAATTTAAAGGAAGAGAAGTATCAATTATTACTTGTACTTACAATATCATTTGTTGTCTGGTAGTAGTGTGTTTGTTATTTAGTCTTTTAAATATTAAACAATTGAAAACAGAATTGATTGTAACGAGTCAGTTATTAGATAAAGCCGAAGAACAATATAAGCAAAATAAAGAAAATGTGGATCTAATCAATATCAAATGTCATGATTTAAAACATCAAATTAGAGGACTAGGTAATAAAGCAAATATTTCGCAAGATACAGTTAAAGAATTAGAAAATATGATTAGTATTTATGATTCCACTATTAAGACAAATAATGATGCATTAGATTTAATACTTACAGAAAAAAGTTTATTTTGTCAAAAAAATAAAATTGATCTTAAATGCTATGCGGATTGCTCTAAACTAGGATTTATTAATGAATCGGATTTATATTCTCTTTTTGGTAATATGATTGATAATGCTATTGAAGCTGTTACAAAAATTGAAAATAAAGACAAACGTACTATTAGTTTAATTGTTCGAAATGCTTTATCTTGTACGTCTATATTTATATCAAACTATTTTGAAGGAAAAGTTAAATTAGATCGAAATGGTATGCCGATAACATCTAAACAAAATAAAAATTATCATGGCTATGGATTAAAATCCATCAAGATGATTGTTGATAAGTACAATGGTGATTTAAAAATAGATGTGAAAGATAACATCTTTATTATCCAAATTTTATTTACTAATTATAATGAAAAATAATCAACAATTCGCGCTAAGTTGATTACAATTCACGAAGTACATATTTATAAATAAACCGCTTTCAAATTAAATAAACAATGAAAGGGGTTTTTTATATGGAAAATTATAAAAAATATTATCACCAACCAATGGTGAAAGTAGAGAATTTACTAATAGAAGACATAGTCTTAGCATCCGGCGTTATAAAATCAGATGGTACTTATGACATTTATGATAAAAATTTTAATGCTGATGACACACTCTAAGGAGGTATAAACATGAAAAAGAAAATATTATTTAGCGTGGCTTTAGCTAGTTTAGTTCTTGGTAGTGGTATTGTTTCTTTAAGTAACGAAAAAGAAAACTTAAAAGATTTTGCTTATGATACTTTTAATGCCGCTAAAGGTGTAAGTATTAAAAATGCTAGAAGAACTAATCAAAGTGTTGAAAATTCGACAATTTATGCTCAAGTTGCAACTAAAGATGGTGTAGATTATTTAAGATTTGCTACCGCTATTAAAGGAGATATAAATAGTGTTAGTTATAATCGTACAATTGTCGCAACAGGTGCATCAAAAGATAAAACTATTACCACAGTTTATAAAAGCATTAGTGCAAAAAATAGTGAAAGTGCAGATGCATTATCTGTTTTTTATACTGAAAATGGTTCACTTACTGATTTAGCTTTATCTTCAACGAAAGATTTCTATTGGGCTTGTTTTACAATTGCTTTTGAAACAGAAACATATAAAGAAAGTGATTTAAATATCAGTGTTAGTGTTAATGGCAACATAGTTGCTAGTAGAACAACATCTTTATATCGTGTAAAAAATTATTATGAAGATCCAAATATTGAGTTAGGTACTTTTTTAAGTAAAAATAATAGCAATAGTGTTGATGCTAACCTTGTTAGTCCATCTAGCGGAATTAAAGATGGATCTTATAAAATTCCACGTGGTGGAGTAAGTGATGGAGAATATGTTTATTATCCGCTTAATGTTATGGGTTCTAGAACATCAAAAATTATTAAATATAATTTCTTAACTAACAGTGTCGTAAAAGAAAGTGAAGTTATTAATTTAACATCAATTGATAAAGGAGAATGGTCTCAAACTGCTGGGAATTTATTTATCTACAAAGATTACATTTATCAAATTATGCAAGATGGTTCATTTAAAGTATTTAATAAAGATTTAGAAGAAATGAATTTAGAAAATAAATTAAGTCTTTCTTTACCATCATCTGGAAAAATTTATGATGTTGAATATAATGCAAAATTAAATAAATTTGTCATCGCTACAAGAGATAAAAAAATATATTTTGCTAATGAAAACGCTGGAAACATTACTGTTGATAGTACTTCTTACCCGGTAAAGTTAGATGCAAACTATGCATTTAATGACATAACATCCGATGATGAATATATTTATGTTATTGGCGGACAAGATAATGTAACTCAAGCATGTATTTATGTTTATGACTGGAATGGTAATGATGTTACTAAAGTGATTACTAATGCTGCGAATGAAAAATTTACATCAAATGTAAATATTCAAGGAATGATAATTCATAACAATCATTATTATATTTCACTTTCAAGATTTAATAACGAAGGACTCTTTATTTATGAATTATTATTTAAACAAACTAGCAGTATTGAATCTAAATATACTTTTGATGAAACTGTTGAGTATATGAACTTAGCAAATAAATCAGAAGAAGATGTAGTTGCCGCTAATTATAAACAATTAAATGAAACACAGATTATGGAAAAAATTAAAGTAGAAGATAAAGACATAGATTTCTTTTCATTAAGAGGAGCGGCAATTGATGGTAATTATCTTTACTTACCTTTAACTAATAATGGTGCACAAAAAATGATAATTGCAAAATATGATTTAGCAGCAAACAAAGTTATTAAGTATTCTGATGTCCTTGTACTTGGTGCAAAATCATCTTGGGGCAAAAATCCAGGAAATCTATTTATAGTAAATGATACAATTTATGTAGTTAAAAAAGATGGCTTATTAGCATTAGATAAAGAATTAAATGTAGTTGAAAGCAAATTAAATATTGATTTTGGTAATACAGCAAACAATTTACTTTCTATTCAATATAACGAAAAATTAAATAAATTCGCAATTTTAGATGGATACTACAATTTGTATTTTGCCGAAAATGGGAAAAAAGCGACTTGGATTGCTAAGTTAAAATTTAGTTCCTTTGTTACTGCAATTGAAAGCCTTTCTTCTACAGACAAATACATTTATAGTATTGCTAAAAAAGATGGATTAGCGGGTGCGGAAATAAATGTACTAGATTGGAACGGCAATGTTATAAGAAGCAATGTTAAATTTAGTGGTAGCGTCGAATCAAAATGGGTTTCTGACACTTCTTATAATGTACAAAATATCATTGTTAATGGTAGTAAAACATATGTATTAGGCTTGAATTTCAGCAGCGCAAAAGGTGCATATATATTTGAAACCACCTTTGGATTTTAGTAAAATTAAAATGGAGTTAAAAAATGAAAAAAAGAGTTAAATTAATCGTTAATTTCGCGGGAATGATTGTCCTTGCATCAGCAACAGTCATTGGAAATGTAGTATGTAATATTTTCGAATCACAAATTAATAGTTACTTGTGTCCGCCAATTTCTAATAACAAAAGTAATTCTACTGAGAGCGCTAGCGGGGAAGACTTAGTAAAAGAAATTGTAATGGAAGGTGCGGTATTAGCCAAAAATGATGGCGTATTACCATTAAGTAAATCTGACAATAATAAAATAAATATTTTTGGATGGAGTGTTACTGACTGGGTTATGGCTGGTGGAGGATCAGGTACTGTTTCTCCAAAAGATAATGATTGGAATAATACAGTTGATTTATTAAAAGCTTTTGATTTATATGAATATGGGGTTAGTTATAATCAAGACTTAATTGATGCATATTCTAAATTTCATAAACCATTTCGTAATGTGGGCTTTGGACAAAGCGGCCAAAGAGGTAGAACTGATATTTTCGAACCAAAATTAAGTGATAAATCTGTATATAGTGATGAACTATTAGAAAATGCTAAAAATTATTCAGATACGGCTTTATTTGTTATTTCTAGAACAGGTCATGAATCAACAGATGTGAGTCCGGATTATATTAAAATTACAAATACTGAAAAAGAAATGCTTACTTATTTAGGTGAGAATTATAAAAATGTCATTGTTTTAATTAATGCTTGTAACACAATGGTTCTTGATTTTGTTGATACAATTCCAGGCATTGATGCTTGCTTAGTTGTGGGTGCAACTGGAACACATGGTGCTAGAGCAATACCTTATTTATTATATGGTGATAATAGTCCTTCGGGTCATTTTGCCGATACTTATGCTTATGAGTTAGAAAGTAACGTTAATTATGATTATATTACTAATATTGGAAAATATACTAATGCTAATGAATATTTAGGCGATTTAGCGACTAAAAGCGATGCCTATATGGATTTTGTTGAAGGTATATATGTCGGTTATAAATGGTACGAGACCGCGGATAAAGAAGGCGTTTGGAATAATGCTAAATACACTCGTAAAGTATTAGACGGAGAAGGACAAGAAGTTACTTTAAATGGTTATGATAGTGTTGTTCAATATCCATTTGGCTATGGCTTGTCATATACAAAATTTGAATGGAGTAATCCAGTAATTACTGTTAAAGATAAAGATGGAAAAGAAATAACAAACGGAACATTTACTGATGAAAGTAAAATTACTATTGATGTCACAGTGAAAAACATTGGAGAAGTTGCTGGTAAAGATGTTGTTCAAGTTTATTTAACTGCACCATATAAAGATGGACAAATCGAGAAATCTTATGTTAGCTTAGTGGGTTATGAAAAAACTATTAAGTTAGAACCACAAAGCGAACAAAAAGTAAGTATTGAAATCGATCCTAATGATTTTACTTCTTACGATTGCTATGATAAAAATGAAAATGGATTTAAGGGATATGAATTAGAAAGTGGAGACTATGAACTTAAATTAATGACTGATTCACATCATTTAAAAGAAATGTCTAAAAATACTTTTGCTTTAAAAGTAGAAGATACAATTAAAGTTAGTAAAGATAAAGCAACAGGTGCAGAAGTAAGTAATAAGTTTACTTATCCAACTGCATATGATGGATATTCTTTAGATGGTAATAATGGCGATGAAAATGCTAATATTCCATTTATTTCTAGAAATAATCTACCAGATCCTTATGAATTTAAAAGAGGAGAGAATCGTAAAGTTACCGCTAGTATTGCTAAAAAAGTAAAAATTACTCAAGAACTAGGCGATGAATGGGATAACGCCACTACAGATGTATTTGGTAAGGAAGTTGACCAAACTAAAGAAAAATGGGGACAAACAAATACTTCCTACAAATTAGCGGAAAACGGACGTATTACCGAATTAGGTTATGAATTAGGGGCAAATTATGATGATGCAAGATGGAATGACTTATTAAATCAATTAAAGATTGGTTCTGCAACTAACTTAGTAGGTAATGGCTATTCAATTACAAGAATTAACGAAATTGGTCTACCAAGTTTATCAGCATACGATGGACCACTTCAAATTAAAGGATATAACCCAGGTGTTGATGGAAAAGTTGGTAATGGTTATACATCTAACACAGTATTAGCTCAAACATTCAATAAGAAATTAGCACTAGAATGGGGCGTTTCTTATGGTACGGATTGCGTTAATTTAAATGTTGCTAGTGCATGGGCACCAGGAACAAATATTCATCGTACCCCAATTGGTGGACGTAACTTTGAATATTATAGTGAAGATCCATTCTTATCTTCAACAATGGTAGTAAATGCTATTACTGGTTTACAAAGAACAGGTACTTTCCCTTATTTAAAACATTTTGCTTTAAATCCAACCGAAAATCACCGTAATTATTTATATAACTGGTGTACGGAACAAACATTAAGAGAAACATATTTAAAATCTTTCCAAAAAGCAATTGAAGTTGCCGATTGTATGGGACTTATGACTTCTTATGGAAGAATTGGAATTTGTTATACTGGAGGTAGTGAGGCTCTTATTGAAGGAGTTGCACGCCAAGAATGGGGATTCAAAGGTGTAATAGTCACTGACTATTCTTACGATAATAAGTTTATGAATATTGACCATGGCTTACGTGCTGGTAATGACTTAGGTATGGGCTCGAAACTTAATTATATGGGTGCAGATTATAGCTTTAATTATAGTGATAGTGCAACACCAAGAATTCAAAAGCAACTTAAAAAAGCTGTTAAACATGCATGCTTTGCTTATGCACATACCCAAGTAATTAATAAAAATTGGAATGAGTATATTAAAGATCATCCAGATGAAGGTAAGACTATTGATAGTGCTGTTATCATTGATTCTTGGAACTGGTGGAAGCCAACTATTGTCGCATTTGATATTATGGTTGGATGTGGCATAGCTATTTGGGCTTATGAAACAATTCGTAAAAAAAGTTGGTTTGAAAATAATAAGGAGGATAACACAAATGAATAAGAAAAAGATTATTGAAAAAGTTGTTATTTCTTCAGTTGTGGCAATTTGTGCTGGTGTTGCTATGGGACAAGTAATTAGTTCCAAAGTTGCTTACGATAAATATCGTTCTTCATTAGAAGAAGCAGAAAAAAATCGTGTTGGCAATCCAGAACTTGATTCTATTAGTGTTAAGTTAAAAGATGGTATTGGTTACTTTAAAAACGGCAAAGCTTCGCCAAATAAAGATGATTTTGAAGTGCAAGCTAATTTCACAGTTAAAAACGGCGAGGATTATTCTTCTAATTTAACAAGTAAACAATTCAATATGGAAGTTAATAAAGATTTTGCTAATAATGGTGGAGAAATTAAATTCACATATTTAACGAAAGAAACAACAATTAATATATCTTTAAAAGATGTAATTCCAACTGGTTTAACAGTAACTAAAAATCCAAACATTATTAATTATGAAGAAGGTAAAACATTTGATCCTACTGGTATGGTTGTGGAAGTATTATATAATGATGGTTCAAAATTAAGTATTGATGCTTCTAAGTTAGTAGTGGACACTACAACACCTTTAAAAGTTAGTGACAAATCTTGGAATATTTCTTATAAATTTAATGGTGTTACTTTAAATGGAAAAGTTAATATTTCTGTTTTGAAAAAAGGCGAATTTAGTGATGGAAAACTTATTGGTATTACTGTTTCAGCAGGTAAAGCGATAGCTTTTGCTGATGAACCAAGAGCTAATAGTAATTTAGATGATTTAGTTGTAATGGGTCAATTTGATTCTGGTAACTATGTACAATTAAACAAAGATCAATATGATATAGCGGATAAAGAAGTTATTGTTGATTTTGGTAAAAAAACTAATTTATCAATTTGCGCTAAGGATAACAAACAAGTATTTTGTGAAGTTGAAACAGAAGTTGTTAAACGTAATAAAGGCGAGAATGCCGTTATTAGTGGCGGTAATGTTTTATCCGCAACTACTTATAATTTCGTTAATAATGAATATGTTCCAAGTAATGTTATTAATTATGTCGGTAATTTAAGCGATGGATCAACATTAAAATTTAATTTCCAATCTAAAAGTTATATTCGTGCTTCACTTAAATTAAGAGTGGCATCTAATTATTTATTACTTGATGGAACTAACTATCATACAGAAGAATTACAACTTAATAAATTATTAGACATTAATGTTAACGGCGCTTCAAAAATAATTTCCAAAGACAAAATTATTGAGCGTGTTGGTAATTCAAGCGACAAAAATAAACCATCCCAAGTTTATTATGATGTAGTTCTTAATGATGTATTTATTAAAGGCGGAAATAACACGATTACCTTAAGTATTAAAGATAGTGGATTACGTAATTATGATGACACAATGGCTTCTATTAACATTGATTACCTAGATGTAATAATGCTAGAAGATAAATCAATTAGTTTAGGTGAATATAATCAAATTACAACATCTAATAATCTAACTAAAGTAATAAATGCTAACAAATATTATGAAACAGATAAAAGTTTGGCACTATTAGCTAATAAAGATATACAAGGTGGATGTAGTGATGGTGAATATGGCTATTTCGCCACTAGTGGATTTGGCGGTGCTGGTACAAGAATTGTTAAATTTGATTTTACTACTAATGAAGTTATTAAAAATAGTGGAGAAGTAGATATTGGTTATGTTAAAGGTTCATGGCTAACTGATAGTAATAACTATAATAAATTATTCTTTGAAAATGGAAAAATCGGAATATTTACTTTGGATAATAAAGTTTCTTATTACGATTCTACTACTTTAGAATTATTAGAAAAAGGAGTTGCTTTAGGTAGTAATAGCATTGATGCATCTTACAATGAATTTATTGAAGAGTATGCTGTTGTTGATAAATCATTTAATCTAAAATTCTACAATAAAGACAAAAACACAATTATTGATAAAGGTGTAGCACTTAAATTCAATAAAAGTGGTTATACATTCCGTTCTATTTCTAGTGACGAAGACTATATTTATGCTGTTTATCGTGACAATAACGAGTCGGTTACTACGGCATTAATTGAAGTTTACGATTGGAATGGAGTAAGAGCTAAAGATGACTTAGTTATTGATTGTTCAAATGGCTTATCTCAGTCCAATAATCGTACAGTTCAAAATATGGTATTCGTTAATGGAAGCACTTATTTAGTTGGACGTGCTTATAGTGGAAATAATAGAGGTATGTTTGCTAGCAAATTAACAATGTCATTAAATGAATTTTCAACATTTGATACTAGTTTATTAGGTGGATATGTTCAAAATGTTATGAAAGAAGGAAAAGATCCAGCATTTACTAATCAAGTTTTAAGTAATTCTATTGCAATAAGTAAAGAATATGATGGTAAAAATGTAAACTTATTCTCTGTTGAAGGTGGATGCAGTGATGGAAAATATCTTTATTACGCTTTAACTAGTAACGGAAGACAATATGTCACAATCGTTAAATATGATTTAGATAAAAATGAAGTAATTGCTTCTTCAGATGTTCTTCAATTGTTTGAAAAATCAAGTTGGAGGGAAGATTGTAACTTATTCTATCAAAATGGTTTGATTTATCTAATCAATAATGAAAATGATACGATGAAAGCATTTGATTCTAATACATTAACGTTAAGAAATGATATAAGTGCAATTAAGTTTGGTGATGAAAATTCAAATTATAGTAAAATAACTTCAGTTGGATATAATGAATCTACTAAGAATTATGTCTTTAGTATTGGTGGAAAAATGTACATAACTGATGAAGATAAGAATGTTACCAACACTATTTCGCTAAAAGCAGAACACACAAAAGATTTCTTTAAAGATTTTGCTTTGGCTCCAGATAGTGGTGCGGCGTTCCAAACTTTATATGCGGATAACGGATATATCTATGCATTATTCAACCATAATGCTTGGTTAGCTAGTGAAATTCAAATATTTGACTGGTCAGGTAATAAAATTAAAACCGTTACTATAGAAGTTGACACTAACGATGTTTTAAATAAAGCAAATGGATCATATAATATCCAAAATTTAGTCGAATTAAACGGCAAGTTATATCTAAGTGTCTTATCTTTTGGTGGTAATAAAGGTTTATATTTATACGAAATAAGTTATAAATAGTTCTTACAAAAGATGCGTTACATAAAAGTGATGCATCTTTTTAAAAAACTTAGATTTAGCTATGAAAATGTGTTACACTAGTGCAGGAGATTTAAGTTATGAAATATTCCTTATTAGCGGTCGATATGGATGGAACATTATTAAATAGTAATAAAACTATTGATGAAGACACAATCAAAGCGATTAATAGATTAGTTGACAATGATATTTTATTTGTTATTGCTACTGGACGTGCGCCACGCGCTATTTTAGAATATAAAAACATTATTTTTAATGCTCCAATAATTTCTTATAATGGGGCATTAGTAATTGATGCTAAAACGCAAAAGATACTATATGAAAAAACTATGCTTTATGAAAGTGCAAAGTTAGTTTATGAACTAGGAAGTAAATTAAATGCGACAATGTGCATTTGGGCTAATAACATTTTATATACTAATGCCACAAATGAATTTATTGATTATTATAAATCCATTTATAAAATTGAACCAATTTTTGTTCATGATTTTTCTTTGTTAAAAGAAAAAAATATTACAAAAATCGTATGGCTAGATAAACCAATTAACATTGAAAAATTTAAAGTAATTTGTGAAGATAAATTAAAAGTAGTGAATAGTTTTGTATCTGCACCTTATCTTTTAGAATTTGTCGATATTGAAGCCACAAAAGGAAATGCTTTAAAATTCATTGGGGAATTTTATCACATTCCACAAAGTGAAATTGTCGCTATCGGGGATAGTTATAATGATTTAAGCATGATTGATTATGCTGGATTAGGAGTGGCAATGGATAATGCTTCTTTAGAAATAAAAAAACACGCCAATTACATTACGCTATCTAATGATAAAGGCGGAGTAAAACACGTTATTGATAATATTATTTTAAAAGTAAGTGTATAAGATAAGATTTTTAAACTTCTAAACTATTATATAGTTTACACATTAAATATTAATATGATAAACTTATGTTATAAAACGCATTAACATAAGTTTATTTTTTTTGTGCTTGCATTTGTTAAAAAGGAGAGATGACTATGGTCTATAAAATCTTGTCTATTGTTTTCTTAATATGCATATTAAGCGTATTATTTATTACTATTTATAATGTAATTAAAAAGAGAAAACTTGTTTCAAAAAATAATATCACAATGCTTCTCCCAGCATTTTTGATTTTATATTTTATGTATGTAACCGCAAGTATTTATGGAAAAAGTACAAGTGGGAATAAATTAGATGTGTTTTTCTATTTTTCTTTAATTAAAGACACATTAGAAGCTTTTGCATTTAAATCAAATTCTTCTTTAGCGCGTCCTTTATTTGAAAGTTCACTTATTTGGAAATTTGATTTTATATTAGTCTTATTATTATGTTCATTAACAACAGTCTTAACAGTTTTAGTTGTAGCAACTAATAAATCACAAAATAATCATAAAATCAATAAAATTCTTAAGCAAAATGGTGATATTGTTATTGGCTATAGTAAATCAGCACTTAAATATTTAGAAAATAATAAGAATGCATTTATTATGGATCGTAAAATTGATTATAAAACTTATTCAGATTTGGTTAATAAAAATATTCTTATTAAACGTGGTAAAGTTACATCTCCTAAGTTTATTAATAAAATTGCTCAAGGTGAACGTCACTTAATATTATTTAAAGATTCCGAGTATTCATATTCTGAAGTTGTAGAAATCTATAAAGAAATTATTAAAGCAAAAAATCTTAATAAAGATTTGAATAATGCTATTTACTTACATATTGAAGCTGATTGTGATGAAATAAGAGCACTAACTGATCAATTTAATAAAAATGATGAGCATATGGTTAAATCATATGTTACTTGCTTTAATCGTTATGAACTTATTGCTCGTGAATTTATAAAAGATTATCCAATGAGCCGATATATTCCACGTGATTTTTATACTAGTAACTTTGCTTTACAAAGTGATAAACAAATTAACGCAATGTTTATAGGATTTGGTAAAGTTAACTTAGCTTTATTTAAATTAATGGCGATGGAATTCCAATTTGCCAAAGAGGAAAATGGACGTTTTGTTGCTTCTCCAATAAATTATATGGTTTATGATAACCAAGATCGCTGTCTTAATAATGATGCCTTTTCTATTATTGATTTTGAAATAAATAGCAATTATAAAAATAGTGATTTACCAAAACCAGAAAAGATTTGTAACTTAGCACATCAAAAAAAAGATGTATATTCTCCTAAAATTAAAAAAGAGCTATTAAAAATGATTAATGACAATTCTTATACATATATTGTTGTTTCTTTAGCCAGTGATTTAGAAAATTTGGGTTACGCTAATAACTTGATTAATTTCTTAGGTGATTTACCAAATTATAAAGTATTTGTAAGAATTAAAGGCGATACGTTATATAAGAATCAACAAGAAGATTCTCGCCTTGTATATTTTGGAAAAGAAGGTATGGAATTTATGCATTCGGCAATTGTAAATGAAGATATTATTAAAATTGCACAAATTACCAATGGCAAATATAACTCATTATCTCCTTTACCAAAAGATCAATTATATGGTTGGGAAGCACAACTTCCTATTAAACAATATGCAAGTATTTATCGAACATTAAATCTTCCATTTGCTTTAAATTTAATTGGATTTGATATTGCTAAAAAAGACAATATCAAAAAAGGCTATGTAGAAGTAACCGAAGAAGAATATTTTAAAATATACAATCATACAAATAATGAAAGTCTAAAATATGAAGATTATTTTAAACTCAGTGTAGCTAATATGTTGGCATTTATTGAACATAGTCGTTGGAATGCTCATTATTTATTATCAGGTTATAAGGTAATGAATTTTAAAGAATTTGCACCTAAAGATGGAAGTGGAAGAAAAAATCATCAATCTCATGGTAATTTTAAAAAACATGCTTGTTTAACCACTTACTATGAAGGCTTAGATAAATTAATTAAAAAAATGTATTTAATGGATAAATATGGCGAAGATTATGCAAACAAGAAAGTTAGCAAAACTGATATTAAATCAAAAGAATTTATGGATGATGCGATGATTTATTATTATGATTTCTTGTTTATGGATGATTTATATAAGAACTTAGCAAATGCGCCAATAAAAATCATAAAAAAGGAACCAAAAAAAGAAGAAGTAAAAGAGAAAAAATAAACAATCTAAATTTCAGTGTTTAATTTTAAAATTAAAACATTGCGGTATGTATTATATTTGATAAAATAAGCAAAAAAAGGAGGACAAAATATTGATACAATTGTTAGGAAAAATTAAAGAAGCATTAATTTCCGTATTACCAATTACGTTAATCGTAGTGATACTAAACTTTACCCCTTTAGTTAATCTTTCTACTTATGAAATGATTGTATTTCTAGTATCAGCGTTATTATTAATTATTGGAATCGGATTATTCAATTTAGGAGCCGATATGGCTATGACTCCAATGGGGGAAAAAGTCGGATCAGGTTTAACAAAAAGTAAGAGTTTACCCGTAGTTTTAATTATTTGTTTTCTATTAGGATTATTAATAACTATCGCTGAACCTGATTTAATGGTTTTAGCTTCATATGTTAAAAGTATTGTCTCTGCACCATTACTAATTGGATTAGTGGGATTTGGTGTAGCAATGTTTTTAGTAGTTGCTGTTATAAGAATGACTGGTAAAAATGATTTATCTTCGATTCTTATGTATTTATATATGGTGTTATTTGCTTTAGCATCAATTGTAATGGCACGTGGAAATGGTGATTTATTAGCGTTAGCGTTTGACTCTGGTGGCGTTACTACTGGGCCAATTACTGTTCCATTTATTATGGCACTTGGTGTTGGATTTGCTTCCGTGTTAAGTGGCAAAAAGAGTTCAGAAAATAGCTTTGGTGTTGTAGCATTATGTTCAATTGGACCAATTCTTGCTGTATTAGTATTAGGAATATTTAACACCAAAACTATTAATTATGTTCCAGAAGATTTCTCATTAAGCAGTAATTTGTTATCAGTAATTGGAGAGACTTTATGGAGTGTTACAAAAGAAGTAACAATTGCATTAGGAATGGTCGTAATTTTCTTCTTTATTATTCAAGGAATTTGTTTAAAATTGCCGAAGAAAAAATTAGTGCAAATTGGTGTTGGTATTGTTTATACATATTTAGGCTTAATTATTTTCTTAACATCAGTTAATATTGGTTTTAAAAATGTTGGTTATAAAATAGGTGAACAACTAGCTACCTCTCATCCAACCTTATTAGCGGTATTTGGCTTTATTATTGGTTTAGTTGTCGTTTTAGCAGAACCGGCAGTTCACGTTTTAAATAAACAAGTTGAAGAAGTAACCGATGGACAAATTAAAAAGCGCTCAATGTTAATTGCTTTATCAGTAGGTGTTGGTATTTCAATTTGTTTATCAGTAATTAGAATAATTTATAATTTTTCAATTCTTTATTATTTGATTCCAGGTTATTTAATTTCTTTAGGATTATCATTCTTTGTTCCTAAAATTTATACTGCTATCGCGTTTGACTCAGGTGGTGTTGCCTCTGGACCACTTACCTCAACATTTATCTTACCATTTGCAATTGGCGCTTGTATGGCATTAAATGGTGAAAGTGGAGCCGCTAAAGTACTGACGGATGCGTTTGGTATTGTGGCAATGGTTGCTATGACTCCACTCATTACTATTCAATTATTAGGTTTTAAATCAGTTATTACTAATAAATTAAAAGAAAAGATTGCAATGCATCGAATCTTAGATGCTGATGATGAGCAAATCATCGATTTTGAATAGGAGGGATATTATGAAAAAAGAACTTAAGAATAAAGTAGAAAATAACAAAACAAAAAATATCGCCCCTAAAAAATTAAAACTATTAATTACTGTGGTTAATCGAAAAAAAGCTGATTATTACGTTGATTTGTTGCAAGATTTTGAAGCAAATATGCAACTAGTAACTTATGGAAGAGGAACCGCTAATTCGGAAATGCTCAATATGCTTGGTTTAGCGGATGCTGAAAAAGCCGTGATATTCTCGATTGTTAAAGATGAAAATATTAAGAAAATTTTAGAAACTCTTGAAGAAAAATTTGCCACTATCCGTGATGGGAAAGGCATTGCTTATAGTGTTTCATTAAATAGTGTGATTGGTGTTGCTATCTATCAATTTTTAGCAAATAATCGCCCATTAATTGTGAAGGAGGAAAAATAAATGGATTACGAAGTAGTATTTTGTATTGTTAATAATGGCTTTTCTGAAGTAGTTATGGACGTAGCTAAAAAGATTGGTGCACGTGGTGGTACTATATTAAGAGCACGTGGAACCGCAAATAAAGAATCTGAAAATATTTTTAATATTACGATTCACCCAGAAAAAGAAATTGTTATGATTTTAATTCCTTGTGATTTAAAAGCAGATTTATTACATGCTTTATATCAAAATGTAGGTTTAGAAACTCCAGGACAAGGTATTGCCTTTACTTTACCAGTTGATGATGTAGTAGGTATTGTAAATAATGATACTATAAAAAAGGCTGAAGCGAATAAATAAATATTAAGTGTGTTAATAATAAAATTTGGATTATAATATAAGAGATGTTTAAATTTTAGGCGGTGATTTTATGAAAAAGCAAATCGGATTAATGATGTTTATTTTGCTTTTAGTTAGCTGTGAAACTGGATCAAGTTTACCTTTATCAAATAGTTCTTCCGCTAGTAATAGTAATGTAATTTCCACTAGCGATAATACATCTATTAGTGATAATAAACCATCTGCTAGCATTAGTGAATCAACTAGCACAAAGCCATCTACTAGTACAAAACCATCAACGAGTAGTAGTGTTTCTTCTAGTAGCAAGCCTTCTACTAGTACAAAACCATCAACGAGTAATAGTGTTTCTCCTAGTAGCAAGCCTTCTACAAGTAATAGTAGTTCAGAAAATATGGGAAATTCCATTTATCCAATTCCAGATAATATTAATAATAAGTTTACAATTGGTGATATGAATAATAGAACTAAATTATCAACAATGGATCAAGATAGTGTATCGCCTTTATTAAATATGATTTATGGAAGAAACATCGTAAAAGCAAGTTCAATTAAATATTATAGTAGTAATGATGGTGGCGGAATGAATATGCATACTAATAGTAATTCTACTACCTATTATGGACTTCAAACACATATGTTTGAAGATAATTGGTTAAAACTAGAATTAAATATTCATATTGGCACAATGAAAAATAATAACAAAAAGGTTGATAAGGATAAACCGGTTTTTACTATTAATGCATACAATGATCAAGGTAAATTGTTGCGAACATATTATAGAGATAACTTTGATATGGGTATGAAAAATCATGATTTAACGATATATTTAAATGGTGTTGATGTGTCTTATTTAGAGATTTTAAATACAAACTCACCATATAAATCTAGTCAGTGCTATAATTTTGCTGTATTAGGAATTACATTAACAGGATTTCCTTATGCATATGAAGATTAAAAAAATGGAGTGTGATTATTATGAAAAAAATGACATTAACAAATGCAATTGTCGGTGTATTAGTGGGCATAGGCATCATTTTACTAGCGTGTCTTGTACCATTATCTGAATTATTAAATAAGATGCTTATTATCTTTGGCGCTATAACAGTTGTTATTAATGCCGTAAACTTATTTAATAAGTATGAAAATCCGACTGCCAATATTATTGCTTCAGTGGTTGGTATTATCTTAGGTATATGTATGATTGCTTTTCCGGGCAAAGTAATGAATATCATCATTGCGGTTTATTTAATAATTCTTCCATTACTTAAAATATATTATTACAAACTTCCAATGGTTCAAGATGATATTATTAAAATAGTGGTTGGCATATTATTCCTAGTGTTCTTACCGATTTCAGTTAACATTGCTGATGAAGTTATGAAAATAATCCTTATTGTAATAGGTGCATTAGTTATACTTGCTGCCATTAGCGATATTGTTTATATTTGTAAGTTTGATAAAAAGTCTCATAATGACAAACATATTGATTATGATTTTAGCGATAAGAAATAAGAGGTTCAATGAAACCTCTTTTATTTTGAAATTTATGTAAATATATTGCAAATAATTAGCATAAATTATAAAATTAACTAACCTAGTTAGGTAGTTTAAAGGAGTGATACGATGAATGAGCAAGAAGTAATAAAAATTATTCAAGAATTTAAAGAAACATATCCGAAAGATTTCTTTAAAATTTTAGATAAAAATGCTTGCGGTATAAGCTTTGTTTTAAATTATTTATCTAGTCATAATGAAGAATGCTATTCCAAAGATATTTGCCTTGAATCCGGCTTATCTAGTGCTCGAGTTGCAGTTTTATTAAAGAAAATGGAAGCAAAAGATTTGATTAAAAAAAGTGACTCAAAGGATGATGGAAGATTTACGATAATTCGTTTAACTAGTAACGGAAGAAAAGAAATTGAAAAAATGCGAAATGAGTCATTAAAAAGAGCAAATAAAGTTATAGAAAAAGTTGGAATAGAAGATATTAAAGAATTTATGCGTATATCTAAAAAAATTACGCAAGCCATAAAAGAGTAGGAGGGATAATATGTTATCATTACAAAACATTTCGAAAGAATATTATATTGGAAAAAAAGGAACACCAACATATCAAGTAGTTCAAGCTTTAAAAGATGTTTCAATTAATTTTCGTAAGCATGAATTTGTTGCTATTTTAGGGCAATCAGGATGCGGTAAAACAACTTTACTTAATATTATTGGTGGACTAGATAAATATACAAGTGGTGATTTAAAAATCAATAATAAATCAACAAAAGAATTTAAAGACCGTGATTGGGATAATTATCGTAATCATTCAATTGGTTTTGTTTTCCAATCTTATAATCTTATCCCACATTTAAGTATATTAGCCAATGTTGAATTAGCGTTAACATTATCCGGAGTTAGCAAAGAAGAACGTAAGAAAAAAGCTATAGAAGCTTTAACTAAAGTAGGACTAAAAGATAAAATTTATTCTAAACCGAATCAATTAAGCGGCGGACAAATGCAAAGAGTGGCTATTGCTCGTGCTTTAGTAAATGACCCAGAAATCATTTTAGCGGATGAACCAACTGGGGCTCTTGATTCTGCAACTAGTGTACAAGTAATGGACTTATTAAAAGAAATTTCTCAAAATAAACTAATCATTATGGTTACTCATAATCCAGAATTAGCTAAATTATACGCTACAAGAACAATTGAATTATTTGATGGTAAAGTTAAATCTGATAGTAATCCATTAGTTAGAATGCCGCCAATTAAAGAAAAGAAGACTCAAGGCAAACGACCACATATGTCTTTCTTTACTGCTTTAAGTTTATCTATTCGGAACTTATTAACAAAGAAAGCGCGTACTTTCTTGGTATCTTTTGCTGGATCAATAGGCATTATTGGAATTGCCGCAATATTATCAATGTCTAGCGGTTTCCAAGCTTATATTGATCGCGTTCAAGAAGAAACACTATCCTCTTATCCGATTTCCTTAACATCAGAAACGAATGATATGACTAGTTTAATTGAGATGTTTACTAAAGTAGATGAAGATCCAGATCATGAATTTGATGCAGTTTATTCTAATAACATAATGTCAAAATTACGTGCAGCAATGCAAGATTCAATTCGTGTCAATAATTTAAAAGCATTTAAAGAATATCTAGAAACTGATGCAACAGTTTCTGAAACTATTAGCAATACGAATATCAAATATTATTACAATTTAGATATTCAAATGTATAAAAGTGATAATCATGATAAAACACTATCAATAGATCCAATGGGTTCATCAAGTAATGTTATGTATTCTTCAATGGAAACATGGTCACAAATGATTGATAATGATGATTTAATTAAGAAACAATATGAAATTGTTGAAGGAGCTTTACCAACTAAATATGATGAAATTGCTATTGTGTTAAATGAAAATAACGAAGTTACGGATTTAACACTTTATACACTTGGTTTAATCACTAATGAACAATATCAAGAATTAATTCGTAATCCTAATGCACCATCGATTAAAATTAGTTATGAAACTATTATGAATACTAAATATGTCATGTTCCCTAATTCTGACTATTACAAAATGAATGGTAATAAAGCTGATAATATGCGTAATGATAAAGATTATTTAGAAGCTGTGTTTAACAATAATAAACGTGTTATTAATTTAAAGGTCAGTGGAATTATTAAACCTAAAAAAGAATCAGTAGGAAAAGCAATATCGGGTACTGTGGCTTACCGCTCGAGCTTAATTACTAATATGATAGGACGTATTAATGATTCGGAAGTAGTGAAGTATCAAAAAGAACATCCAACCATTAATGTTTTTACAGGTAATGAGTTTACAAATAGAGAATATAATAAGGTAGATGTTATCAATTATTTGGAAACTATTATCGATGATGAAAGTAAAAAGAGTAGTTACGCTAATTACATTTATGATGGATTAGGTAGAGACTATATAAATTTATTTGAAAGTAATGATGAAAGCAAAGTAAAAACAACTTTAGCAGTTCTTATTTATGGCTCAAAAATGTTTGATACTTATCAAGAATCAATGGAATACGCTAATAAATTATATGACATGTATGTATTAGGTAAAACAGATTCTACATATACTGATAAATTGATTGAAATATTAGTTACTTCAACTTTAAAAACTCAACTTGATGATTATTATGATAAAGAATCTTACGAAAAAAATTTAAAAACATTAGGTGTTTGTGATTTATCTTCTCCATCAAGAATTGATTTATATGCTTATGATTTTGCTAATAAAGAAGCAATTATTAAAATGATTGATGAATATAATGAAAATTCTAAAATTGCATTGGGTAATGATGAAAATGTCTTAAATTATACTGATTATGTCGGCTTAATTATGTCGAGTGTTTCAATGATTATTGATATTATTTCCATTGTGTTAATTGTATTTGTTTCTATTTCATTAGTTGTATCTTCAATTATGATTGGTGTAATAACTTATATCTCAGTATTAGAGCGAATAAAAGAAATTGGTATATTACGCGCAATTGGTGCATCCAAACGTGATATTAAACGTGTATTTACCGCTGAATCAATCTCTATTGGTTTCTTCTCAGGAGCGATTGGTATAATTGTTACGGCACTAATTATTATCCCTGCTAATATCATCTTAAAAGGATTAACAGATATTTCAAACTTAGCTGTCTTACCAATTGGAGGAGCGATTATATTAATTGCTATATCGATGTTAATGACTTTAATTGCCGGATTAATTCCAGCACAAATTGCTAGTAAAAAAGATCCAGTTGTAGCATTAAGAACTGAATAAAAAATTTAATTCAATAGCATTGTGCTAAATAAGTTGAAGTATACAAATAAGGGTGATTTATAGTTGAATTACCCTTTTTATATGTTTGCTTTAATAAATGTTTTCATATAAATTATTTATATAAATTAATAGTATTTATAAAATTAAATTTTAATGAAATAAACTTTGAAAAAAAGTTAACTTATATGTTTAATTGGACATAATTTTTATATTTTACTATATTGAAATTCTAAATGAATTTATTTTATCGACAAACTCTTGTACAGTTAATGTTTTTAAATCATTTATAATTAAATCATAGCTATTGTTTAAATCTTTAATATTATTACTTTCAAAAATCAGCCCAATTGTTTTTTCAATTGATAGTGCAGATATATTTACTCTATCGTTAATTGCTTTAAATCTAAAGAATTCCACAACATCTGGATGAATGTAAGGAGCAATCATTATTACTCTATACTCAATGCCGTATGTTAATTTTTCGCTTGTCATATGTCTAACAATATTTGTGGTTTCGTTATTTAGTTGCTGATTTCTTCCGCGCTGCATTGTTGGTTCCAATATATATGACCCATCGATGTGGTGATAGATTATATCGCATTTGCTTGCAGGAGCACAATGTAGAGGTAATCCTTCTTCGTTATATATGATATTTGAAATAAGTCCATTCAAACCATATTTTTTGCCAATAGATAGAGCAAGTAGATATTCTAAACGTAAAGGTTCAGGAATGTCATTAAATTTTGATTCCTCCTTAATACTGCCAGAAAGAATTAATAATTCATTTAAAATTAATTTATAATCATATTTTGCTATAGCTTTTGCCAGTGCTTGATTATAGAAAATTCTATCCAAGTAAATTTCTTTTTCTTCCAAAGTCATTGAATTATTTAATGTTATATTTAATACCTCAGCTTTTGTTCTAATGATTCTATTTCTAATAGTTTCATCATTTTGCCAAGGAATATTAATATTAGAGAGATAATTGTAATAATCATCTTGGTTGGAAAAAGTTTTAAATGAATAATCTTTATATGTATTTATTATAGTTTTTACTTTTTCATAATTATATTTAGAAAAATCATAATAAACATAATTAAACTTTCCATGCTGTACTATTAATCCAGTCATTTCAAACTTTCTAAATACTTCATCAGGATAATCTTTTACTATGCTATCAAATGATAATGTAAGAATATTATTTTCGTTTAAGTATTTTACAATATAGTCTTTGTTTATTGCATATTTATATTTTAAACGATATTTAATAATTTCTTCAGCACATTTTAAATAATTACAGTCTTTCATACTTAATATAAAAGTAGCGAACTCATGTTTTAAAATACCTTTAGGCTCATTTCCTAATGCCATCCATTTGTTATTGACCTCGTTTATTACAAAAATAGTATTTAAAAATGGTATAGATTTATTTAAAAGAGATGTTCTGCAAGGATTATTAGAATGCATGCCTATAAGAGCTTTAGTATAAATGATTGATGCATCTATTCTATTTTCAATTAAATCGTTACCTAATTTGCTTATGGTAATATAATACTTATTGCCATGTTTTTTAAAAATTAAAAAGCCTTGATCTTTTAATGATCGAAGTTGAGTCATAACTCTACCACTTAAACCAGTTGCTTGTGGATTATCTTTAATTGCGGTTATAACTTCTTGATTAGTTAATTCAATATCTAATTCTAATTTGCTTTTGATAGATTCTGATACGTTGCTAAATTGATAAATTCCTTTTTTTACTAACTCAAATAAATACAAATACAAATTATTATCATCCATTAATTTACCATCAAATTTTTTAAAAGCAATCAAAAAATCTGTGTTTCTTTTTGGGTTCCTTATTGTTGTATTAATAGAAAAAATTTTATATCCTTTTCTTGATCCAGAAGTTCCCATAATAAAGCACCTCCTAGTAATTTTTAATTAACACTTCAATTGTGTCTGTAATATTCTTTTTTTGATAATTGGCATTTCTATATTGTCTTTTTACAATTAATGTATTGTACTTTTTTGACCATTCTTTTAATAACTTGTTTTCTTTTCCATTAGATAAAATCACATTAGATAATAAAAATTTGATTCCTTTTCTATTTAATTCGTCTAATATGTTTAGTAAGTCTGTTTCATCTTTTATATTCCAACAGTTATTATATGGAGCATTTGTAATTAGATAAGGCGGATCAAAATAGTAAACCGCGTTCTTATTTTGATATAGTGAAATGTCCCTAAAATCTTTATTGCTAAATAAAATGTTTTTTGATTTTATATGATTAATGAATAGCATCAAATTGTTGTAAATTGAAGAAGATAAATCCACTTTTCCAACTGGTACATTAAATTGTTTTTTGTTATTGAATCTAATATAGTGATTAAATCCATATATTAGAAGAACTATTAGTTTATTTACATCATTACAATTATTATAATCTCTTTTAAGCTTATTATAGCCATCACGATTATAATTTGAAAGTCCTTCATGTTTTAACTCAATGTAATTATTTTTACCTTCTTTATGTGTATAAGTAAGTTTATAATCTTTTATTATTTTTTCAACATTTAAAATTATTGTTTCAAAAGAAGTAGAATATAAATATTCAAGTAAATTAATTGCGTGAATAGAAATATCATTTAATAGAATGTTATCAATATTTGAATTAATAGAAACAACACCACTACCACAAAAAATTTCAATTATTTGTGAACAATTATTTGGTAATTCAGGTATAATTTGTGAAAGCAATTTATTTTTGTTTCCAGGATAACTTATTGGATTAACTATCATAATCTTTTTAGTGATTTTTCGTAATACTCTTTATCAATTTCTGAACCGATAAAATTACGGCCTAATTTTTTGCATGCCAATGCTGTAGTTCCACTACCTGAAAATGGATCAAATACTAAATCGTTGACATTAGAATGAATTTTGATTAGTTCTTCAAACGTATTTAAATTCTTTTGAGTTGGGTGAATTCTATTTTTTCCGCCTGGAACAACGCTACTCTTAATAACTGGTTTTAAATATGGAACATTGTCAGGTTTATTAAAAGTCCATTTTGCATTTCCTTTTACTGCCCAAATTGCAACTTCAAAATCCATTACATAACGACTTTTTACATTTCTTGGCATTGGATTGCTTTTTTCCCAACGAATTAAATCTTTAATAACAAAGCCGGATTTTTCCAAGGCTTCAACTAAATAAGATAGATTTTTCCAATCATTAAAAATAATAATTGAACCACCATTTCTTACAACTGGAGCTGATAATTTAATCCATTCTTTATGATTGAAATTATAATCCCACTTTCCATAGTTCATACCAGCTCTTCCCATATTAGAAAAGCCAAGCTGATAATCACGGCTAACACAGTAAGGAGGATCTGTTAATATTAAATCTACCATAATGTGTTTGTTCTTCATTTTTTTTAGTAAAATCTTATAATCACAATTTTGCAAATCAATTGTCATAATGTACCTCGACAAATTATTTTTTAGAGAAAATAATTTTCTCTTAATTAAAAAACCATGTATTAATCTAATAGGTGGATAAAATATTTTGGTAGGGAATATATTTTCCAATTTCAATGTCTAAACGTAATTGCTTT
>CAKPBC010000010.1 GCA_934140155.1 uncultured Bacilli bacterium
TTTTTTTTTTTTTAAAAGGTTTTTAAAAAGGGTCTAAAGTATCTACCAACCCCCTACTAAAGAATAGAAAAGTATAAAAAAATAAAAAAATGCTATAAAACTTGAATTTTATAGCAAATTTATTCGATTTTAGTTTATGCGAACTTTTTTTATCACAAAAACTGGATGTTCAGGGTCAAAACTATCTCTTGGATAACCCTTATCAATGAATGTAATATAATCATCAGTATCAATGAGATTATCTTTCAAAAACCTATCAACTTCAGTAGGAGTAAGACCATCTCTTACCAAATTTTGTTCAAGCAATTCTTTAAGAATGAGAGATTGATTTTGTTTAAAGTGAATATACAAATAAATTAAAGTATTTCTTTGCTGTTTTTTATTTAGCATTTTCATGCTCCTTATCATATTGTTCAATATGTTCACGAATAATATTCATTATATCATAGATTCTGTTCAAATTCCTATCAAGAAAATTCTTTGTGTTACTACAGTCATAATGAAATAAATAAATAAAATCAATTGGTTTTCTATTTGGGCTTTTAAAGAAGTTTCTTAAATCACTATCTTGTTTTTCCCAACCATAACTCAATAAATTATCTAAAGCCTCTTCACGAAATAATTCTTTTTCAGCCTTTTTAGCCATCTCCCAATTTTCAGTTTCAATCGCTTGTCTAAGCATTTCTTCAATTTCTATTAAATCCATATTATTTGCCATCCTCCTCAATTATTACATCTTCAAAATCATAGACTTTCCAACCGCAATCTATTAAACTACTTTTATCACACCAAGTTCTATTATTACAATTGCTTTTTTCATTTAAATCTACTTTAAAATTTTTTTCTTTTACAATTGGACCCAAGCATAAATAATATATAGGTTCTTTGAGCAATTTAACTAAAGTGATTAAATCAATTCCTATTTCTTGTTCAATATCTTCTAATTGCTTTAATTTTTTTAATTTTTTTCTAATCATCATCTAACCCCAAATCACTTAAGCGATATTCCAAGTGCATTTTCATTCCCGCAAAAGCATACTCACCTTTTTCATTTTTGAATAATGGTATCATTGGAGTATGCACATTATGTTCTTTCAAAAATATAACAAGTAATAAATTATCACTATCACTTTCTTTATTATCAATTTCTTTTATTATGCGTACAATATGATTTTTGTAAGGTTTAATAACAATTGATAGATATTCTCTTTCTTCTTCAGTTAAAACATCTTCAACTTCCATTGTGATTTCACGATTTAAAAATTTATCAGAAAATAAATCTTTATTATTTACCCAAGAGTCATTTTCTGTCACTTCTGAACATATCACTTTTTCAAATGGGCAATATTTACAATCTATTTTAGTACAAATATTTTTTCGATAACATATCCACTGATTTTTTGTTAAATCCTTTAATTTAATAGTTTTCTTCATTTTCTATTCTCCTTTTATAAAATTTTTGTATGGTTTATTTAGAATTTCATTTAATTTTTTCTTATTAAGGTATTTACATAAAATTTCAAATAATGCAATTTCATTTACTTGATTTTGAACTATTGAGTCAGCAATATACCAATCATTTCCCAATAAATATGTAATAATACATTTTCTAAATTCACTATCAGTAATTCCTTTACAATATATGTTTTTCATCTTCTTCTTTCTTCTTTTCTTTCTCAATTTTCTTTTTTTCAATATATTCAGATAAACTTTCTATACCACAAGCAATAGCATAAATAATTAACATAGCAATACATATAGCAAATAAAGCAAATCCAATATAGCTCCAAATAACTTCAATTTTAGCCCATTCATTAAGCCAATCCATATCTAATCACCTCCAATCTTATTCACTGTGATTTTCAAATAATCACAATCATCAATTGAATAATATTTTTTAGTAACTTTATAACCAAGTTTATTAAATATTTCAATTAAAGTAAGATTTTCAACTTCCACATCTTTTTTTGAATATTCTAGTTCAGCCTTATCTTTTTTTATGTTGAATCTTAAATCTTCAATTAAAAGTTTTTCTTCATGATTTATTTCTAATTTTCCAGTTTTTAACAATTTTTCAAACATAGGAATAAACTTCTCTTCCCAAGATACATAACACTGCTGAAGTTCTATTGCTATATTAGCAAGAAAGAATTCATTATCATTATCTACAAAAAAGAATTCACAATCATCACTACTGTAATCTTCAGTTTTTCTATCATACAATAAATTAGATATTTTAGACTCTTCAGGAAAGCGATACAACTTGCCTAATTCAACTATTATCGTTGCTCTATTTTGAAGATAATCTTGAATCTCCGCTTTATCACTCATATTAGAAATTTCTTTTTGAATATCATTCCACTCACTTTTAGGAATGTAACCCACATAGTGTCTATAACCCATTTATTCGACCTCCACTTCTCTATCAAGAAACTTATCACTAAATAAATCTTTTATTTTTTCAAAATCAGTAGTTATAACATTTAAACAACCATCATAAATAAAGAATGGGCAATTTTCACATTCACCATTACAACTATAATATTCATATTGCTCATTCGTTAAATCTCTTATTTTCACTTTCATATTAACTCACCATATCATCATCATTTTTGCTATTTTCTTCAGAATTATTATTTTTTTTGAAAAGTCTTTTAGCAAGTAACGGAAAAATTAATAACAATAATTTAGTAACTTCTCCATCACCAGTCTTTTCAAATATCTCTGCAATTAATTTACAACTTTCATTTCTAAATTCTTCATCTGTAATTTTTCTTTCAATCATCTTAAATATTCCTTTCTTTTTATCAAACTCATATCAACTTTATTCCAAACTTCTATCACTAATAAGCCATTGAGAATATTTGCTACTAACAACTTGCCACCTTTAATTTCATTTGAATAAACACCATTTTTTAAAACACCATTTTTAAAATCTCTTAATATTGATTTTTCAGTAAACATATTTCAATTTTCCTTTCACAACTTTATAAATATCATAAACGCAAATTTCTTTCTTATCACCACACTTTCTTAAGACTTGATAACTCACTAATTTTATTTTTTTATCAGTTGCATTAAAATTTTTCTTCATTTCATTAATCTTATCAGTTGCGTCTTCCACAGTTTTTATACGATTTACATTATTCACTTTAAAAGTGCCATCTTCATAATTAACTATTTCACTTGCGATATATTCAATGTCCATCATAAATTTTTCTCCTTTGTAATTACAACTTTATCTTCATAGATAGTTATCACAACTGGTACCCCAGAGCCTAGCACTTTTAAGGCAGTTAAGCCAAGATTTACACGCCCTTGTTTATCAAGTGTTCTAGTATTTCTTTCAATGATTTTCATTTTATCACCCCCTCTTTTTTGTAGATTTTTTCAACCTCTTTTTCTAAATCTTTTAATTCTTTAGGACTTAACAGCCACCATTGAGATTTATATCTATCGTATTTGGCAATTACTTCTCTTTCATATCTAGTCATCATTTTCGTTCACAACTCCCATCAAATCAAAATCTTTTATTGCATTTTTATGAATATCAGTTTTATAAACTTTTTCAAGATACTCTTTAGCAAAATTGTAATCTTTAATACACTTATCTTTATCATCTTCAGAAGCAACATAGATACCAGTGTTTTTATCAACGATAGCCCAAGTAAAATACATCCATCTGGATTTTACAAAATCGCTTTGTTCATCCATATTAACAATGAAATTATGTTTATCAAAATCTTCTCCAAGAACTTTAACTTTCAATAATTTATTGCCATCAGCAATAAGCATATAAAATTTCTTTTTCATCATTTTTCACCTTTTAAATCAACATCTTCAAATTCATAGATTTTAATACCATTTTTTTTATAAAATTTAACAAACCCAAAACCACTTATATTAGAATAGCAAGTTTCTTCTTGATATACAGACCAATTATTAAAATCAATATATCTTTCACCACCATACCAACACATACCATAATCATCAAAAGCCTTTAACAATTTATTAGCCTTTTCTTCAGTATCGCAATGGATAACCAACTTTTTATCACTAGTAAAAAAATCTTTCAATGTTAATTTTTTATTATTCATCTTCTTCTTCCTCACTTTCATAAACATCACAAATATAACTATCATCTAATTTTCCATCAACATATAAAGCAACCATTACATTAGCAACATTTTCACTGTATTTTTCATTATCAACTAAATTCATTTGAACATTGAAATCTTTTCTTGCCTTTTCTTCATCATCATACTTATGACTTAAGATTTCAAAACTTCTTTCAGTAATTTCAATAACAGTAACTCTAACTTCAAATTTCATTTTATTTTCCTCTTTTCTTTTTACACACATATTATACTACTAACAATTACATTATACAATACTTTTTTATATTTTTTTTTATTTTTTTTTAATAATATTTTTTCTAGTAGTAAAACAATGAGTGCAATATGGAATTGAAACATCCACATAATCATAGACTAAAGGTGTTTCTTTCCCCTCAATATATCTTTCAACTCTCCCGACACATTGAGTAACAATTGTGGAATTTTTTTGTGGAGTAGTAAGATGAAGAACATTCAATTGAGGAATATCTAAGCCCTCTTGAGCCAATTGATATGTGGCTATTAAGATGCTTGAATCATAATTTCTTTTTGATTTACTAGTAGAGCCAGTAAGAAGTGAAACCTTTGAAAATCTTGATATTAAATTGGCTAAAGTTTTAGCGTGTTCTACACGATGAGTTAAAATCAATTGATATTTACCTTTAGTGAATTCCTCAAAAACCTTTTGAACTATTATTTGATTTCTTTCTTCATTGTTAACTAACATATTGATTAATTTTATAAAATCCATTGTTCCATCATAAGAGCAATAATCTATTTGTCTATATTGGATGTTCACATCTACCTTGATATGACTTGCTTTTATTGTTACATCCTTTACATCGTTTTTATCAATTGTATAAAGTTTTTTGCCTATAATATAATAAAGTGATTTAGAAAGTGAATTTTTGCTTTTTAATGTAGCAGACATACCATATTTGTATCGACAATTACAATTGGTAACTACTTTATAAAATTGCATTACATTAGTAGGTGAACCTATACAATGATGACATTCATCAACTATTACTATATCAAAAGCGTTTTTATATAGTTCAGGGTCAATCTTGGACATAGTTTGTACAGTCGCAAAAGTTATATCTTTACCAATATCAACTTTACCCTCAGTGATAGTTCCAAAATCTCCTTTGAAATAACTCTCACATCTCTTCTTACTTTGCTCTAACAATTTACTGGTATGAGTAAGCCATAAGGCTCTCCCACCTATTTCTTTTATCAATTGTAAAGCAATATTAGTCTTACCGCTTCCACATGGTGCTTCCAAAATTCCGTTTTTACCTTGAATAAGCGATTTAAGAGCCATTTTTTGATAATCATATAAATTTATATTACCAATCATTGAATTCCCTTTAAAATTGCTTATTTCAATGCTATAGAGCGTTTTATCTGGAATTAATTTCCAAATATCTCCCAAACAACCAAAAGGCAAGATATAACAATCTTGCCCCAATCTTGAATATAGTCTTAATTTTTTTGGAACTCTACCTAAAGGCTTGCCCATTTTTAAAAGCAATTGGTAAGTTGGATTATCAATTATAAGATTTTCATTGATATAATCAACTACAAGTTGTGGAGGATTGGTTATTACAATATCATTTTTAATTGTACATTTCATACACATCTTTGAACCTCTTTAATTCCAATAAATCATAACTTTTTAATTTACCATAAATCACTTTTTCAGCACTAAGCCAAAACCAATCTTGATGAACTTCACTATATATAGCAAAACCACATGTAGTTCCAATGTTATTGCTTTGCTTTAAATACCTAAATGTTTCTATTTGATTAGGCTGAATATTTTTTACTTCAAATCTTTTGCCACTACAATGTTTAACATCTAATAGAAGAGGCCAATTATTTTTTAAAGCAATAACATCACATGGTTGACCATTTGAATTATAAGCCATAAGATGAACCCAAAAGCCTTTTTGCTGAAGTAACTCACATAATTTCTTTTCAGTTGCATTTCCAATTTTTTTATTATTCATCAATTGTTCTCCTTTTCATAGACATAAGACGTATCATTTTTCTTCAATGTGAATCCATAATAATAAGTGTATCCGTTAATAGTTTTCTTTTGATATTTCTTGCTCATTTCAACTCCAAACTTACATTGACTCATTTGAGGTTCGTGTCCTAACTTAGCCCAACTATCGAACTCTCTATAAACATCACTAGCCTTTTCACGACTTACAGTAGATGGTCTACAGCAGTCTTCAATAAATCTTGATACTACATCCATTTCAAATTTATATTCTTTAGTTTCATCAAGAATAGCACTAGGAATATTATCAGTTAACCCCTCTTTTTGCCACCTCAAGCAACCTTTTACTGCCCATCCTAAGATAGATGGTAATTCACTAAACAATTTTTCTTTTAAGTCTCTATCACGATTGACACCTTCAAATTTTTCTTTGAAAGGTATTAACAAATTTCTTCTCCAAATACCATCATCAGTGCCTCTAACACCTATCTTGTAATTCGTTGCTATCCACAACTTGAGGGTAGGCTTGAACTCGAACTCCATCCCGTAAAGAAATCTCGCAGTCGTAACATCGCCACCGACCAATTGCTTTACCAAGCCCTCATTGAATCTACTTCCCTCATTAGGTTCATTGGTTCGCACCATTCTAGCAC
Source organism: uncultured Bacilli bacterium (assembly GCA_934140155.1). GTDB lineage: Bacteria > Bacillota_I > Bacilli_A > RFN20 > CAG-826 > RUG131. The sequence goes on from CAKPBC010000010.1 coordinate 6,777, forward strand.
CTTTCATACGGGCAATTTCACTATTCGCTCCCCCACTAAAGTTGGCTCTCGACAATATACTATCAGCCTGAGAATTCAACGAATAACCGCCCAACATTTCATACATCGTATCAAGAAAAACTGACTTACCATTTGACCCAACTCCAAAACATTGAAAGAAACAATGTTCTTTTGTAGAACCAGTTAAGGTATAACCAATTGCTTTTTGAATAAAATCAACCATTTCTTGATTATTGCCAAAAATCTCCAATAAAAACTTCTTCCATCTTTCAGGCTCAACATTCATATCGCAAAATAAATCAGTATTTTTTGAGAGCATATATTGTTTATCGTGTGGAAGTATTTTTCCAGTTTTTAAATCAACTACTCCATTAGCGCAATTTAATAAAAAATCTTGCTTATCAAAATCACTATTAACCACAGGAATTGAACCAATATGAATTGCTTCTTTCAACATTGCCTCTTTTCCACTGCTACTAGACAAGTGCTTTACATTTTTCAATAATTCTTTTCGCTTCTCTTCATCATCACATTCAAAAGCCTCTTTTTTCATTGTAAGTATCAATTCATCGGCAAGTTTTTTGACATCTTGCTTTACATCTTTTACCCATGTTTTTCCATCGAAAATCATCCAATTTTTATTATCAAAATTATACTTTAAATTTTCACCATAAGTATCAATAAATCTTTTTGCATTTCCTGTATCGTTTAAATCGTATTTTTTTGGAGAAGATGGTGAAGATGGTTTGGAAGAACCATTATAACCATCATAACCATAATATCGTGGCTCACTTGTTTCAGGCTTTGGAGTAGGATTATAAACATTTCTACAATGCTCTATTGCATTCCTAATAGTAATATCTCCATAGGTAGTATCACCTATTTTTCTATACCACTTTTCACGCATTAAACCACTATTTTCAAAAATTGAATTCATCATAACTCCATCTTTAGCACACCAAAAAGCAAGTAAATTACAAAAAGCCAAATCTGCCTCACTTTGACTTGCGTATTTGTCTTTCCATTGACCATGATATAAATCGTTAAACAATTGACTAGATGACATCGCTTTATTTGCAATTTCTTCTTCAGTCATACTCGATTTAGGTCTTGAAGTAAATTCAGGAATATTATTATTTTTTCGTTCAGTTTTATTCATGTATAATTCTTGTAATTTCTTTAATTCAATATTTAAGTCAGGGAAACTAACTTCAAAACCAAAATCTTTTATTGTTTCACCTGTTAAAGCAAAAAATCTTCCATTTTGATACATTTCAATATTATTTCTTCTACAAGAACCATAATATAATTTACCAATACAAATAATATGATAACCATTACCACTTTGAGATTTTTCAATATAAGAACCTTTTAAAAAATAAAAGAAATGATTAGCAAGATTTTCAAAATCATCAACATCCATTTCTAATTCACCATTTTCATTGAAATGATTGTCTAAATCAATTCCAACATAACCATCACCTAAAACAAAACCTAATCCGGCAAATTCATCACTAGATAGATATTTATTAAGGCAATTATCAAAAGTATTCCAAGTTGCTTCATCATTGGATTTAGCAAGAGTTCCGTTCACTTGATAAGGCAATTTATTCATCTTTCCATCAACTTCAACTAACTTCCACAAAATCCATCTTTTTGCTTCTTTCATTTCTTGAGGAATTGAATTATATGTATATTTTTGCATTTACAATTCTTCCTTTCTATGATACAATACACTTGTATCAATCCTTAAAACCTCTATTTCTTTTTTATAAAAAGGTGTCTTAATCAAATAGGACACCTTTTCCTTTACTTATTTTTTTAAAAAGGTAAATCATCCTCGCCAGGAGTTTCACCATTAGGAACACTACCACTAGGTGTAGGAGTTGCAAAAGGATGTTCTGTTTTTTTATAATATGAAATAGTATTCACATCTTTTGAATAATATTCACTAAAGACTATACTAACATGTATTTGCAATTGCTTTCCTCTCATAAAGACTATAATATCGTTAATTGATTCAAAAATTGTTCCCTCTTTAATATCTTGAGTACCCAATAAACGATTAATTCTCTTGCGATTAAAGTGTTCAGGACTATTTTTTTCATGGAAAATATCTTCAAATAAAACTTTATTTCCATAAGGTTGATTCACATCTTTTCTAATTCTATATTGAATGGTCAATTTTTCCGTTCCACTTGGTAATGTTTTTACCTCAATTTTTTCGATGGTTGCTTCATAATCACCATCTCTTACTAAACTATCTTCACTTTCGTATGTATAAGCCATTTCACTATTCTCCTTTTTTCAATGTTATTCTTAAACTTGGTTTACTTGCTGATACAACTTTATATTTTTCATAAACTTCAGGCAAGTCATTTTTCAATGCTTTAGCATCAATTGTAACTTTTTCAATTGGAGCGACATAAGTAACTTTTAACGCTTCATTTTCTACAGTTTTTTCACCTTTTTCTTGCATTTCTACCACAAACTTTGATTTAAGTTCTTCTTCTCTTTTGTTCAATTCTTCCATTTGTAGTTTTAACGCTTTCTTTTGAGCCTCAATTGAGGTTAACTCCATCAATTCTTCTTCTAATAAATTTTGCATTTCCATTTCTCCTTATATAAATCAATTAGATTATTTTGTTTCAACCATTCAATAAAATTATGAATGATTATTTCAGTGGCTATCGTTTCATCACGATAATATGTTTCTTTGTGCAATTTGTATCCATCATAAATCAAATATGTAAACTTATAAGCACTTGGGAATAAGTCCAAATAAAATCTATGTTGATAACTATTTTTGTATTTAGGCAGTGAATATCTTACCACTCTTTTTATATCATAAATAGTTCCACCTTTTAATACATCAAGTCTACCATACATCAAAAAGTTCATTCCATCAATATTCACTTCTTTCTTGCCTACTATTTGGAAAGAACCATTGTCAATGATTGGACTTATACAAGTATTACCTTTATAGCACTCTTCTTCAAACTTAATTCCCTCAAGCATGTATTTATTAGGCGGAGTTGAAACACGATTTAAAGCGTTTAGAAAGTCATTGTACGCTTTTTCTCTAGCGATTAATATTTTATCTTCTAAACAAACTAAATCGCTCTCAGCCTCTTTTACATTGCTTTCACAATACCATATGTAACCCCAAGCGTTCAACAAACTCGGGGTTATTAAGTAAGTTTCAGTTGAATTTTCCACTTTGTTTATCATAAGCAAAACCTAACTCTTTTGCTCTTTGGGTTAATTTGAACCACAATTCTTCTTTTGAAGTTAAGTAATGAGTAACTTTTTTAATTTCATCAAAAGCAAGATTAACATCTTCAAGGTTTTTCATATCTTCAAAATTAAACTTTGACATCACTTCTTGATATTTTGCTAAATCATCGCTTTCAGAATTTAAATCATCAATTACTTTATTGAATAAATCAGTAACAAAAGTATTTTTAGATGTTTTGTCTAATTGTGGAATTTGATAGACACCATGAATACCATGTGTTCCTTTAGCATAATATCTTTCGCAATTAGTGAAACCAATTGTACGATTATTGCCAATCATTTCCATAAATCCGCCAATATCTACATCATCCCACACATCATCTTTTGAACTACCCTCAAGTCTTATTCTTAAGCCTGTTACATCATTAGCAAGGCTTACTTCAGTCGCATGGAAAATCATTATCAAATGTTTATCAAGTGCTTTAACATTCTTTACAAAATCACTAAATTTTTTCTTAACTGCTCCATAACCTTGAAGTGATAAATTTCCATCTCTTTTGCCATTTTTTTGGTCATCTTTAATTACAACTGGTTTTAAGAAATCGAGTAACTTTCCTCCAGTATCAATTACAATCGTTTCATAAGCCGTTAAATCGCTGTTATTCAAATCATTGACTAATTCTTCATAATTATTAACAACATCTGTGTCAGTCCTGTATCTAGCCTCTACACGGCTTATTCCTTTGTCTAAGTCAATTAGTAAAGGATTAGGACTAGATAATGCAAGAGTTGTCTTACCAATACCTGGAACTCCTGCAATTATCATAAAGATTTTTTTATTATCAAATCTTAAATCTTTTGCTTTAGCAATCATAATTATTCACCATCCTATTCTTCAAGCATTTTTTTAATTTCTTCTAATTCTCTTTTTGCTTTATTTTCAAAAAACTTATTAACAATAGTTAAATATTCAGTGCATAATCTACTGCCCATTGGATTGATTTTGTGATAGAAACTATAAGCAAGATTTTTCTTATCTTCAAAAGATAATTTATCAACTGATTCTTTAAATTCATCATAATCTTTTTTATTTCCTTTGATAAATTCTTCAGTAAAAGTTTCTAATGTTTCAAAAGCAAAATTTAAAACTTTATTAACTTTTTCTTCAGTAAATCCACTAAAGGTTTCTCTATCAGAAAGGCTTTCACATTGAACACCTTTTTCACCATTTTCTATTTGTTTTAAAATAGTAATGATTTGTTTTTTCTTATCTTCATCATCAATTTTTGTTAAAACAAATTTTAATTGGCTTTCATAACTTTTCTTTAAACCATTTGCTTTACAAAATGTAGCAAATTCCTTTTTTTCAGTATCACTTACAGAACATTCAATTGTACAACCAAATTCAGTTTTAATAATATCGACTTTCATTTTTTAATCTCCTTTTCTTTTTTAATCAATATATTTTAATAATTCTTGTTCATCCACATTACAAGCCTCAGCAATTTTTACTAAGGTTTCAACTCTTGGAATTTTTCGGTAACTTTCTAAACATACAATCGTACTAAAACCCAGACCTGATTTAATAGCAAGTTCTTCTTGAGTTAAATCATTCTTGGCTCTTAGTATCTTAATTTGTTTAGCAAGTTCTTTTAACTTTTCTTCACTAACCATTATTTATCACCCCCTTTCCAAAAATCTCATCCAAATCATCACCCATAGTTAAGACAATAATTTTTTCACCATTTTCATTCAATTGTTCTTCAAATTCTTTTCTAGCGTTTCTAGGCCAACGTTCATAAGCACGACCAAGTCCATAAGTATGATATGAGTTATAATCAATAGGCAAACTATTTTCCCAACCAAAACCAAATACTCTTAACATCGCACTATGTGCAATAGGAAACGCCATTCTCTTAGTATCAAACAATTGATTTTCACTTTTAATTAATATCGAATGACCAACTACAGTTTCAGTATATTCTTTTTCAGGACTACTAAAAGTACTTAACACTTCAATCCTACATCTATAACCTGATTTCTCAAGAGCATAAATTCTAGCAAGAACTTTTGAGAAATAATCAATAATTTCATCACTATCATATTGACAGCAACATCCAATTTCTATCATTATCTTGATTACTCTTGTTTTCTTCAAATCTTTTCTAGTATCAATCATACAATTAGGTAACCCAATTATAGCATTAGGAACAATTGGCATAAATCCACAAACATTACTGAACGCTCTTGCCACTCTCTTTGTATCACATAATTCAATTTCTTTTTTTAGAGCATTTTGAATTTTACTAACTTTTTGACCCCAACCATTTACAAGTAATTCTTTTGCTTCTTTATATGTTGAAACTCCATACCAATTTTTTTCAAATTTTTTAGTTAAAACATTTCTGCTTTCATCGTGAGAATTAGTTCTTTCTCTTTGCTCAACTATTCTCCAATATTCATCATAAGAATTAAATTGTTCATAATACATTTTACGGGTATTCCCACTTAAATTTATTGTCTTTTGCACAACTCTCATTTTTCAGAATCCTCTTTTCTTTTTACAAATTGATTATACCATACAAATATAAACAAGTAAAGTATTTTTTTACTTTATTATATTTTGTGTCAATCTTTTATATTCGCTGTCAGGTAAATCGTTACAAACCATTTTCAAAGTATCATTTTCAAGACCTTTAAATAAACAAGTCTTTAAAGCAATTTCTTTATCAAGTTTAGCAACATTAATCATCTTGTATAATCTTGACATTTCACGATATGAAACGATATGGTGAACACCATTTTTCAAACAAATTTTTCTAAAACTTCTACAATAATCAGCGAGTTCTTTATCAGGGCAAACATTATCTTCAATTCTACTGTCATAATTAATTTCAACTAAAGCAAATCTATTAAGAGTTGCACCATCTAATTGATTTCTACCAACATATTCCATTGAAGCACCTGTACCATAAGTATTAGCACATGCGATGACTCTAAAATTTTCATGGGCTTTCACTCTACCGATTACAGGAAAATCAAAATACTTATTAGCAATAGCACAATTAAGAACAATTAACGCTTCAGGACAACTAGCGTCCATTTCATCAAGTAAGAATAAACCACCATTTGTAAATGCTTTATAAAATTGAGTTTCCACAAATTTACCATTTGCATCTCCATAACCAGTAATTTTATATTCTTGAGTTACAGCATTAGAGAAGTAAAATTCAAGATCTAAAGCCTCAGCCACTTGCTTAGCAATAACATTCTTACCTGTTCCAGCAGGACCCACCATCATAACAGGTTCATCCATTGCAACGAACTTTAATACAGTTTCTAAGCATTCATGAGCGATACCCTCAACTCTTCTTTCTTCACCTTTATACTCAACGATTTTAGTAATTACTTTATCTTCAACATACTTATTGATTTTATTTTCAACTTCCTTACCAATATTATTAGCAAGTTCACTGCCCATTAACTTAACAATTTCATTACCTAATAAACTCAATATAGAAGTATCAGTATTAGCAGTAGCAGTAGCAGTAGCACTAGTAGGAACAAAATCCTCAACAACCAATGTAGGTTTACTTTCTTCTTCTAACCACTTTTTAATCAAGTAATTATCAGCAACGCTCCAAATATCATAACCACAATTCACATCATTTGCTTTCGCAAGAAAATATTTCTCAATATTTTCATCACCTAAACTTTTACCAAGATTTTCAATTCTCTTAACAATTGAACTTTTATCAGTACCATTAATAACAGGGTATCTGCTTCCTTTTTTTGAATTCCAATATTTAACAATTTCAACGGCTTCCATAACTTTTTTTCTTTTCTCCTTTTCTTAACTTACACACATATTATAAACGATAATTTTATATAAATCAATACTTTTTTTTATTTTTCTTTATTTTTTTTCATTTTATTTTTTTATTTAATATTTTTATTGCTTTTAGTAGGGGGTTAGTAGATACTTTTGGGCTATTTATAAAACTCTTTTATTATTTTTTTCTTTATATAGTTTTATAAAAGGGTAAAAAGTATCTACCTAGTATCTACTAAACAATATAAAAGTAAAAAAAAGTAACATTTCAGTTTCACAACGAATGTTACATTTTCTTGCCCTATGTTATTATCAATATGTATTGTTAAAAGAGGTATTTTTTGAAATTTTAGTAAGTCTGTTTTTTATAGGATTTTTTGTCTTAGCGTGCCATAGGACACTTATAGTATAAATCAATTGTGGAAGTTTTGCAAGAACCTTACAATGTAGTGACAGTATCTTCCACTTTTGTAATTAATGTGCTATTAGCAGTTTTCCAGACTCCAGTAGTATCATAAACGATATAAGTTGAGCCAAAACCAATTTTAGTGTTATTAGTTTTAGTGGCTTTAGTCATTTTAGTTAAATCTTGTAAACTATCACATTCTAAATTATTAGATGATTGGAAATTAATATACAAGACTGTTCCATCACTTGCGGTAATGGTTAAGAAATGATTAAATAAATCAATATTACCTGTTCCAATAAGTGAGGTATCTCCAAAAATAGTTTTAAAATCAACTGGTACTTTCTTGCCACCCTCTGCGTAAATTTTTCCATCAACATAGAGATTTTTACCAATTTCCACATCACTATCTTTTGTTACATTAATGATTTGTTCATTAAGTGCTTCATGCAATTCTCTTCTTAACTCATCAATTGTATATTCTTCATTAATTTTTGTAAGAGTTAATTTATCAATATTTAAATCATACAAATAAATATTTTGAGAGTGAGAGTATTCAATGATAGATTTATAATTATCACTTATTAAAAGAAAACCACTAATTGTCTTAATTTGACCATCCTCTTTAAATTGTATAAAACAAGGCTCTACAGCGTTTTTATCTTCTGGGTAATAATTTTCATCAAGGAGCGAATAAAAAGTGCTAGAACCATTTGTATTAAGCAATACAAGAAGTAATTTCTTTTGGTCATCAGTTAAATCGTTAAAAATAATCTCTAATTGTGGTTGTTTTCTTATAGTTGACATAATATATTTTTTCTCCTTTTATATGTTTATCAATCCTTTTAAAACCTTTATCTTTTTCATAAATTCTCTTTTTTATTATTGTATATTTCCACCTGAATTAGCATCTTCTGTGTAATTAATTGTAAAGCCCATATGCACACTTGGGGACATATCTATATTACCATTTTGTAATTTAATATCTGAATTAATTACTGTTAAAGGTGGTGATATAGTGTCTGTATCTACTGACCCTGTATTGGTTATGATATTATAACTTTGATAACCACTTGTTCGTTTCAATACTATTTTATCTCCATTTGCTAAAGTATACGGACTAGTTGCAGAATTTCCGTTTACAGTAACTAACATTGTGCTATCAGACCAACTCAATGTATGTGCTGCTGTTTCACCTTGTTTTGTGCCGTTTGCTTGAAGCCATGTTAATAAATCACCGGTAGGTGCTGTTTCAAATGTGATAGTCTTACAAGCAGGATAAACCCAAGAAGTACCTTCTGGCTCAGGAAGTGGATTTGCAATATCAATAAGTGAACCATCAACTGTATAATAACTTAGAGTACCTCGTTTATATTGTAGAGCAGTATATTGTATATTATTACTTGTGAAATTTATTTCAGTTTTTTCTAAAGCTTTAGCAGTATTTAGATTATCATTTAATACCCAAGTTTCTCCAGTGGATTGTTCAACTTTCGCTAAATTGCCTTGTGTTATTGCCCAATCATAAAATTCTTGTGATACATATTGGTCAGTTTCAAGAACGATTGTACGAAGTTTGGAAGTGTCAGTTGTAGTGTAATTTCCACTGCTAGACATATATACCCAACTATTATCTTGATAAACTATTTCAGCCTCTATTGTTTCACTAGCAATATCTAATTCTAGCGGATTTGACTCAGTATTAATAACACTTATATTAAATACTCCAGATTCAGATATATCACCATAGGTATCATTACTAGTTAATGTATTTACTTTACAATTAATAGGTTCCGCTATATCAAGTTCGGTATTACTTTTTAGAGTTTCTATAAATTGATATGTACCTGCTTCAAGTAATACATTTTGTTTTTTACTGATTAAAAATGCTACACCTAAAATATTATCACCTTTTGTAGTAATATTTCCAGTGGCATTATTTATGCTAGAAAATGAAAATAAATTTAATTTACCCGTATCGACTTCAATTACTACACAATAAGTATTATCTAAATTAGCCTCTGTTAAATTACTTGAATTTATGTTGACAACCTCAAGATTTATATTATCGGTATAATCATAATATTTTTTATTACCATCTTTAACAAAGAATATTGAACAAGTATCAGTTAATTTTTCACATTTAGTTAAATCAACTTCATTTTTATATTGGTCTTGTTTTAATACAGAAGTATCTACCAGTAAAGTCGATAATATATCACTAAAATTCATAGTATTATAATTATCAAAAACAGTTTTTACAGTTTGATTGGTAGTTGTAGGTAAATCATTTTTGTTATCAGAGGATATTGAGAGTGCTGATTGAGGTAAAGTTCCTTGTAATACTTGATAAGTCGGATTGATAACTGCTTTTGTAAACGTTACTGCTGTACTCTTTTCACTGTCTAAATAACCGCTTGCTTTTGCTATCACTTGAATAGTATGTTCTCCAGATGTTACATTGTCCCAACCTGATAAGGTGGTTAAATCTATTGATACTTTGGAAGTGGCTTGTTTTGATGTTAATGTCCAAGTATAGTTAAAGCCACTTTCAGGCTCAGGTATGGTAACAACATTACCATTTATTGTTCCTATAGCAATCACACCATCATTAACTGCTGTATTTAAAGTATATCCCATCTTTAATGTAACTGTCAAAATAACATTGCTACCAGGCTGGTAACCAACTGTATATTTTTCTCCACTTGTAGAAAAAATATGTTCATTTGAGCCATAATTAAATACAACATTATCTATTCCACTATCGAAATTTAATGTCAGGTTCCATTGCTTTACTGCCATACTTAATCATCTCCTTTCATTATTGCTTTACCCCGTTGGCTTGTAACCAAGTAAGTAATGTAGAATCAGTAACTGGGCTGTCAAATGTTATTGTACGATATGCTTCGTTTTCCCATGTACTTACAAATACTCCAGTTTGATTATACGATAGATTTGCTCCACCTTTACCAGTAGTACAAATAATTGAAGTAAAATTTTGAGAATTTGATACAAATGATAAATTAGACACACTTATATCTTCTGCTGAACTTATATCACTATTTAATAACCAAGTTTCGCCTTTACTAACTTGATAACTTCCAATACTGACATTATCCACAAATACCTCGTATTCTTCAGCATTTTCTACCTCATCAAATGAAAGAGTTGTATCTTCCACTACAACATTTTGTGGAGTTGATAATTGAGGTAATGAAGATAACTCATAAATTAAAGTACTGCCTAGATACATCTTGATTACTTTTTTTGTCCCTAGATAATACCCTTTTGGAGTAATGCTTCCAAGCCTTAAGTTATTCTTTCCAATAGTTGGTTCACTTGCTCGTGTTGTGTATGCGCTATCTGCATTAATCAAATCAGTAGGAAGAACATCAACTCCATTATATTGTAATATACCACCGTTTTTCCAGATAACTTTAGAATTGTTTATACTATATAGAGTAGAGTTAGCACTTTGGTCAATTTCCCAAGTAGTGTTTATATCATCTCGGGTTCGAACTATTGTAAAATCTTCACCATTTACTGTTATACTATAAGGTATTGGTCCTGCAAACCTTTGTATATTTAATTTATATCGCATTTCCACTCCTATTCTGTAATTATATACAATGTATTGCTATCTTTTGTAGTTAAATTGTTATATTCTTCTTCAGTTTTTTTCAAGATATTTTTTACATTGCTAGATACAACATAATTACTATCATTTGTTAATTGACTTGTCTTGGTTGGTATAGTAGGAGTATTTTTTAAATAATTATAATCTAGTTTATTATTTTCATTAATTACATCTTGTTTCTTTTCTAATTCACCATTCATTTGGTTTAAATTAACTAAATCATCATTCTCAACTGCTTTAATTGCTTTTAATTGTCCTGTACTAGTTCTTTTTGCGATAGAACCTCCAACTACATTTTCAGAAACATTGGTCGTACTTTGTGAACCATCAGTATTTTTTGTATATGCTTGAATGTGGGTAGATGTTGAAGAAACTTTATCTAATTTCTTTTCTAATTCAGTACTTGTCGCATTTGATACAGGCTTTTCTAAATCGCTAGTATTATCAACTTTATCTAACCCCACTTGTGCTTTAGTTACACCATGAGGGTTCGATTTAGAAGCAATGTGGTTATCATAAGATGTGATTTTTTCACTTGTTACTCCGCTATTGATAGAAGCCAATTGAGAAGCAGTAAATGGTGTATCATTTACTTTAAATTGGGCTTTCCAAGTACCAACGGATGAACTTGTTTCTTTCACATAAATATATCTCCAAGCCTCATTATTATGTGTTTCATCTGCTTCCACATAAGCGTAATCATTATTTGTGGCAGAAGTTGGATGAGCGGTTTGCCAATCGTCTAAAGCCTCTTTAGTAGCAAATGAGCCAATGAAATATGCTGCGCTAGAATTAATACTAGAATTGACAAAATTTTTATCGGCTAATTGGTTTGAAGCACTTGCTTGATTTGGAATTAAGGCTTTTACTTCATTGAAAGATGTAAGAAGTGTATAGTTGTCTAAATCAGTCTTTTTTGCATAAGTATTATAGACATTATTTTCAAGATATAATTTCAAATAATTATAAACATAATTTTTTGTAACAACTAAATTAGGATTAGTTGAATGATTATAATTAGTAGGTGTTGTAACATATGCAAAACCCCCTGAACTTCTTCTAACAATTGAATTACCAGTTACTGGTTCAGTACCTGAAGCAGTTGCATCTACTGTAACAGGAATTTTTGTTTGTGTTCCGTTTACAGTTGCATACGCTCCATCGGTAACATTTTTAAAAAGAAACCATTTTTCAGCATATTGTTTGTTAACTGCTTGAAGAGAACTTGTAGGGTCATTAACTTCAAAACGCCCGTTTGCATCTCTTGATACTAAAGTATTTGCCTTATTTTCACTCGATATTTCTTGGAAACCATCAACTCCATCATCTTCTTGTATATAAGCAACATTTTTACCAGAATGTAAACTTCCTTTTATTTTGTCAACTTTTTCATCAAAAGCATAAGTAAATAATTTCCAATTTGTTTGTACAGTAACATTATTACCTACTGAATTATTTCCTACAGCATATAAGAAAACAAAACCATTAGATGGTGTTGTATAAACAACTGAACCCCATCCGCCTGAGAAACCATTGTAGCCATTTTCATGAATTGGTAATTCATTGAAATTAGTTGCGTATAATTCATCATTATATTTTATTGATTTATTACTGATAAATCCACGATATATTTTTCTATTAATTCCAGTAACACTATCAGGACCCACGAAGCCATCAGTAGTGTGGTAGATAATAGCAACTAATCCGTTTTCATCAATAGCCATATATGGAATATTGACTAAATAATTTTTTGATTTAAATAAAGTTTTTGGAGTAGTCCAAGTTAATAAATCTTTAGAATAGCAATATTGAATAACATAAGGGTAATTGATATTATTATTAATATTTGTTTCAAATATCATAAAATAAGAACCATCTACTAATTTAACAATTGAGTTAAATCCTGGTCGAGAATATTCCACAATATCACCATTGTCATTTAGTTGATTTGAGCCTTTAATTGCTATAGTTTTTTGAGTAACTTGAATTGAAAAATCATTATTATCATAAGTAAGAGCAACATTTAAAACAATGATATTTTGTAATAATTTATTATCAGTTTCTTCACTGATGTATAAATACATATTATTATCACTTGTTAATACGGCAAAAGGCTCATATACACCGTACGAAGAGGAATAAACAACTTTATAATCAGATATTGTAATACTAACTCCTTTTATAGTGAATGAACGCATACGAATTTCGTGAATATTTTTTTCAGTACTATTTGCTCGATAAACAAAATATTTAGTTTTTCCATTATTTGAACTTATATTTAAAGGACATATATTTCCGTAATCAGTTGTACCCTCAGTACTTGCTGAAATTAATGGAAAAATATAATGACCGTGAAAAGTTGTTCCACCAATAGTACCAGTTAAAGATACGCTATTATTTGAAAATAGAAATTTAAATTCTTTTACATCATTATCCCAATCATCACTTAATGCTCTCAAATAATTACCTTTTAAACTACTAATAGACAAATCAACTTTTGTTCTATCAGCAACATTTAATGATTTTGCAGGAATAAGTGGAATATCTGCAGTACTTTCTAATTTAATTTCATTGAATGAACCATCTTTAAACTCATAATATTTATAGTTGTCTAAAGTCAATATAACATCACCATTTTTAAATGAACTTAAATCAGTTGGAAGTGTTTCATAAACTCTAATAAAAGTATTTAATTGAGTTAAATATTTTAAAAGGTAATTCCATTGACTTTGAGTAATATCAATATCATCTTTTACTACTTCTTTTTCAACATTAAAAGTGATTAATCCTAAAGGTTGGATTCTGTCATTCCACACTAATCTTACAGTTGCTAATTTTAATCCATCACTTGCTAATACTTCATCAGGAATAACAAATCTTAAGAAATTGTATTGTACTCCATATTGAAAGAATTTTAAATCTTGATTTCTATTGAGTGGTAATGATTGAGTAATTACTCCATTATAGACTAATTCATTTGTATAAGTGTCGTTATCAATACGATACATAATAGTTGGGGCTAAATCTTTTGTGGAAGTATCTAAACCCTCTACATAAATTAAAATCTCATTCACTTGACTAGCACTTTGAAAAGATTTTAAATCAGTTATTTGTTCTTTTAAAATATAATTTTTGTCAAAATATAAATACATTTTATTCTCCTTTCTTTAAATTAAATGTTTTATCAACTATTTCACCTAATCCATCGATATTATTGTCAAAACACCATTTAGGAAGTGGATTAATAATAATTGCAACTATTTCACAGGGAATTATTACTCCAAGTGCTTCAATTAATAAATCAATATTATCTTTCATCCATATAATAAAAATCAATAAAGCAATAAGTGGTAATATTAGGTGAGAAAAACCTGTAACTATTTGTTTCATTAAAGAATATTTTGTTTTCATACCCTCAAGATAGAAAGATATTAAAACTTTAATTGAAACAGCCAAAATAAAAAATACAATACATCCCCACAATCCTATTTGTAGTTTACTTGTAGTTTGAAATAAATTATACCTAATAATTAAATAAGCAATAGGAAATCCTATTGCAGTTAAAATAAATATAATAAATTTAATTAGAAACGTTTTTGTCTTTTGCTCCATCGTTTTCTTCTCCTTTCATTTCAATAACATCATAAGGGTTTTCAACATACATACCTTTTTCACAACCAAATATAAATTTTTGAATCAGTTCTTTTTTCTTTTTTAATTTATTAACTTTTTCAATAACAACATAACTGTAATTAGAGTACAATTGCATAATTCCACAAGCAAGCCATATAGCAACTTGAATGCTAGAAGCAATAAATGTAGCCCAGTTCCAATCTTTCCATTCAGGAATGAAGTAAGCCCCAAATATTGATACTAGCACTTGAGATACTGAATTCTTTCCGAACATTTTTACTCTTTGGTCTTTATCGGTTGTTTCTTTCTTGATATTAGCAACAAAATCTGTTTCATATTCGCTGAATAAATTCAAATTATATATTTTCACTCTTACACATCTTTTTAACGCTCTTTTTTGAATTCTAGTTAATTTAGATGTATCAGCAGTTTCAATATAATCTCCGTTTTTATCAAAAAACATATTGTATTTTAAGCGAACACCCATAAGCACATTTTGGCGGTATCTCTTGCGTTTTTCAATTTCTTCACAAAAGTAGAAATTATCAACTCTTTCCATGTATATATTGGCATTATTACAAGCAAGATTATATTTACTCATTTCTTCACTCCAAGTCATTGAGTTATAACCTTTATTGAAACCATTTTCACCTAAACCTTGCTTGATTAATAATCCTGTAATAATACCTAAGACTGATTTAGCAGTTAACTCAGCGACTGTTATCTCAGCCTTACGAATATAAACCATTGAATAAAATACATAAGCAACTGAAACAATTATTACAATTAAATCGATTAATCCATCTTTGATAAATCTTTCTAATTTTTTTTGTTCCATACATTAAAATATTTCCTTGTAATCTCCATCAACTGCTTGTTTTACTTCATCAGTTCTTTTTGCTTCTTCCACAATTTTCTCTTCTACCTTTTCAGCAGTTTCAATTGTGGATGTATCAGTAGATGTAGAAGCGATTAATTTTTGTAAAGCAATTTTTCCCTCTACGCTTTTATCTTGAGCAAGTGATAAACATTGCTTCATTAATTCCATATCTTTGCAACATTTATCAATACTGTTATTCAATGATTGAATTTGTTCTTCTGACATTTTTTTGAAATTATCTTCTAAAGTTTTCTTCATTTCATCTTTAACCATATCAGCGACTTGTTCTAAAGTTAAGTGTTTATATTTTCTTGTTTTAGCCACTACTACGGCAATTACTGAGAGTAAGCCAGCATCAATAGCCCAATTTATAATTGCTTGAACATAATCCCAATTAAAATATTCGCTTAGAACGTTCTCAATTTTATTTTTAATCTCTTCTTCAGTTTGGCTTATTTCATCGCTTGTAGGGGCTTCTATGCTTGAAATACTTGATGTTTCAGATGTTTCACTTGATACAACTTCTTCAATTTCGCTAGAACTAGAAACTGGTTCATCAGCGTAAACATTAGTTATAACTTTTGCTCCACCAAATAATAACGCTCCAAAACCTAATAACATTAATAACTTGAATTTTGTTTTCATTTTTATTCTCCTTTCGATACAATATTCAAAATTTCATGATAAGATTTTAATTTTTCATTTACTTTTGTTTTATAATCTTTAAAATCTTCTTTTAATTGTTCAATTTCCTTTTGTAAAGCCACATCTTTATTCTTTAATGGTTGTACAAAATCATCATAACGAATGTTTTCAAAAACTCCTGATTTTTCGTTATAAATAATAATATCGTTTTTCTTTAACTCACCATTGAGTTTAAAGTCAATCATTACTTTCATTATCATTTTCTCCTTGTTTTAATTCTACAACATTAATATTTTCATTGCAATTCTTGATTATCTAAGAAAATCAATCCATCTAAATCTTCATTGAATGCTTTTAATGTTTTTGTATCATTTAATGATACATAGTAAGTTACAATTGATTTATTTTCAATTTTTTTAAATCCTATAACATCACTCCAAGAACCATCACTATTGGTATGAACGAATTTAAATTGAGTAAGTTGTGGAAGTAATAAATTAATACTAGCCCAATTGACCACAAAATTATCATTATTGAAAGTGATATAATCTTTTATTTTAAAGTAATTAATTGCACTAATTTTTGTACCTATTTTATTGTTTTCTTTACTTAATGAAAAATCTTTATTAGAAATATCTACAATACCATTAATCATGCTTTCACCATCGCTTACAAATTTATTATTAGCAATAAATAATTCAGTCCATTTGATACTTTCATCATCAGTGTAATAAATAAATTGTAATGATTGATTTATTATTTCCGCATTATCTTTGTAGTAAGTCTTTTTTAGGCTTTCACTAGTATTATCATCAACTAAATTAAATTGAATATATTGTTCATAATTTAAATCAGTTATAAGTGGGGTTTTCATAAAGTAAAAAGGTGTTTCATAAAATGGAATATAAGACAAATAACCCACTTCATGACTTTCAAAATAATCACTAGCAAGAATAATCCACTCTTGTACAATACCGCCTAAAGAATTATCAGGTGCTAAACTTCTCAAAAATAATCCTGAACTAACATTGTCATAATTTTCATAAATGAAAGCCATCATATTATCAGCATGTATAACTGAAATATCGTTTTTAAAGGCGTTTGCGCTGTCTTTTTCGTATGAGTAGATAATTTTATTAGTATTAGTAATATCGAAGCGTAGACCACTTGCAAATAGGCTTACAGCGTTGTTATTTCTTAACTTAATCTTTTTATCACCATTAGTTATTTTATTTCTACTGATTAATACAAAAATTGTATCATTTTCTTTTCTTGTAACGCTTTGGTTATAGTCAACATATTCATAAGCACGATATTTTGTGGTTATAGATGTAAAATAATTTTGCATTACATAATTTTTACTGCCATAGTAATTTACTTGATAATAATTGTTTTCGACAGCCATTACTCTTTTGAAAATAATATAATCATCATAAGCACTATTTAATGGTTTTATTTTGGTAACATCACTAGTAACTTGATTAATGCTGATTATACCATTTCCTAATCGATTGACTTTTTCTTGTTCATTAGCACTATTTCTTTCAAAATCTACTAATCCATTTGAAGCACTATCTAATTGTTCTATCAATAATGGTAAATCTCTATCAGTTTTTACATATTTTAAATTGTACGAGTTAATAGGTTGATACTTAATATCAAAATATAAATCACCAAAATTTTCGCTATTGTATAAAGGCGTCCACACTACTCTCTTATAAGTATTATATTCGTAAGGCATACCGCCCAAAAAATTCTCTACACTAGTTATGTTGACATCATCACCTTTTAAATAATCATTGTTTTTTAAAAAGTTCATAATATTTTCAATATAAGTATAATCATTACTCCACCAAGCGACTGCTTTATTATATGTTTGAGAAAATCCAGAAATTTCTTTTGAACCAATTGTATACCCAACTGTTCCATAAATCCATTTTGTTAGATTTTCGATTGTTCCATTTGCAGGCATCGTATCAAAATTAGTGTCTAATAATTGTCTTTTAGCATTTTCTACGATTAATGGAGTAATATCAATTTTGTTTAAATAACCTATTACGCTTTGAGTAAATGATTGAGTATAATTTCCATTATTTAATGGTACAAATTGAGTAAATTTTTCTTGAGTAACATTATCTACTAAATCATTTTGTAACCAAATATAAATATCATTACTTGTTAGCCCTGCAATAGGTGAAATAAGGATGTTGAGGTCTAAATGATAATAAATACCTTGAGGGCTTGCAGTTATAGTTTCACTGCTTCCCATTGTTCCATCACTATATATATAAGTCTTCACTGATGTATCACTACTAATCGATGGAATAGGTAAAGTTATACCATTAGCAAAAGCAGTCGTTTCTCCAATCTTTTCATACCAAGTATAAATATTTCTATTAATTTGATGTGTTTTCTTTTGAGTAATGACAAATTTAGCGTTTCTAATTGTACATTCGTGAGTTCTAGTTGTTGTATTACTTGATGTATATTTTCTTGTTAAATATTCTACTGAAAAAATAACATTATTTCCGTTAAGAGTAGGTGTGGAAATTTTTATAACTGGGTAAAAACTTTCATAACTTTCTCCACTTCCGTGAAACATATCAACTGTATTAATTGGCTCATAATTAAGAGTTGTGGATGCTTGAAGATTTAATTTAAATTCTTTTACATTGTAAATTGGAAATCTTGTTTCTAGTTTTAAATTTTCTTTTTGCTTTAAAAGAACTGAATTTTTATCTCTAAAGCCGATTGTTTCACTCAAAACATAATTATCACTACTTAAAACTTGAGAATCTGTACTTACAATTGTATTTATAAAACTATCACTTGCTTGAGATTTAACAATAAAATTAATCGTTTCATCTTTTTCAAAAATAGTTGGTTTCTCAGTAAAATCGATAAAATCAAGTGTTCTATTTTTAATAATTGGAATACATTTTTCTTGTATCATTAAAGAAGTTAATAATTGTCTTAATGTTGGTTTAGACAATGATAAATCTGCACATTTTGTATTACCAAATCTATTTTTTAATTTTTCGTTATCGATTTTAATAAATCCTGTATATTCCCAAGTGTTTTCACCTGTTATCATCTTAACTTTAGGATTATATAAAGTCATATATTGAATGATATAATCATAAATAGTCTTTTGCCCATTTACCAAACTATGAGTGATAGCAAGATTAGGCAATTGAATTTTTTCTAGCAATTTTGTTTCACTCATTAAACTAATATCATAGTGATATATTGTCTTTTCCACATCATCTACAATGTTTTGTATTTTCTCTACAAAATTGTCTACCAACATGAAAGATACTTCTTCACCATTATCATTGCTTTTTAAAATTTCCACATACTCATAAGACTCTAAATTAGTTAATCTATCAGAGTGAGAAATATTGTCTAAAACAATCGTTGCACTACCTAAAGTTTCATTAAATTCATCAGTAAAAACACTACCACTTACTGGGTAATATGGAGTTTCGTGATTTGATGAAAAGTATAAAGTGATTTCATTCATTATTTATTTTCTCCTATACTATTGCTTATCAATGAGTAGCCAGAGCGTTGTCTACTAAATGATAATTGTAAATCGTTTTGCCTCAATTTTATATTTTGATTTTCTTGATTTTGATATGTATCAATTCCTAAAGATATTGCTTCTAATCCTGCAACTATTATCGCTCCTACTATTCCACCAGTAGCAAATCCTGTGGCAATTGATACTCCTATTTTTGAGGCTCTTGATACTACTTGCTTTGCATTATTTAAATTACGCTCTCCAATGTAATTATCAGTTAAATTAAAATTCTTTTGTATTTCATAACTAACAATTCTATTTATATCTTGCTTAGCACTTTCTAAGGCTTGATTAAGTAAAACACTTGTAGTAGTTGAAATATTAGAATTATCAATTTTTGACACATTTGAAGTAGTTATATTAGATGTATCTATATTTTGTTTATCTTGTTTTTCTTTTATAGTAATTACTATTTCTCTTGTTTCAGCCATATTATCACCTCTACAATGTGAAAGTCATTGTTATAATTGGAGTTTCACCTATTTTGTTAATATATTTGCTATTACTTAATTTGAAAGAAAAACCTTTCATTTTTATTCCATTGGTAAAAGACAAGTCTATCTTGAAATCCCTATTAATATTATCTTCTTTATATTTCACTCTCATCACATCATTAACCAAATTACTATCAATAGGGTATGTGGTTATTGAAAATGTAAAGGTTTGAAAATTTACATAACTCTTTGTCTTTCCAAATGTTCCACTATAAGGTTGTGGGTTTACATTTTGAGTAGTTTCATCATCGTATGATAATACTTGTATACTTTCTTCCACACCTTTATCATTCGTGTAAATAACGCTCTCTAAACGACTTATGTTAGAGCCAATGAGAATTGTACCACCTATGGAGAAAAGACTTCTAAAATCATCGCTTGCTTCAATGAAATGTTGAATAGCATTTGGGGACATGTAAATTTGTTGTATTCCATTTGATAAATTCAAGTTATAATTGTTTATAAAATCACTTAATAATTCTTGAGTTAGAGCAATTTTATTTCCTAATCCAAAAACTAATAATGTAATAGGCAAAATAGATGAACCAAAATTTACAGTTGCTTCACCAAATTTTACAACTACATATAAAGATTGTGGATTATCAATCTTTTCTCTATGTATGAACTCTTGTTCATTATCAACGAATAAAGTTATATCTTTATATTTTGGATTATTATTAATAATCGTACTAAATTCAGTAAAAATTAAATCAGTTATGTTTTGATAATCAATTTTAGTATTCATTTGTTTTTACTCCTTTCAATCTATAAATATGTTTCCATTCATCAATTGCTTCAAAAATACTTTGTTCTACATAATGTTTATGTAATTTTGAAAAACCACCAGTTATATTTACCTTTTGAGCGTAACTGCCCTCATCAGTGTAAATAATAACTTTTGATTTATTCCACTCTTTTAAATCGTACATTTGTGCAGGTATGTGTACTTTATAACCCTCAAGGGTTTCTTCAATAAAAATGGTATCAGCCAAATTACCTGATAAATGAATTACTTCAAAATTCTTTTTTAAATTCCTTACAATTAATTCAGCCAATACCTTTTTCATATCATTAGTTATCATTTTCTCAATCTCAAATAAGTTTCTTTGGAATAATCTTTCCCATATTCTGATTGTTTCCACACATCCTGAACTTGCACATCAGTAACTCTCCATAAATTACCTTGAATTTTTACAACATCATTGTCTTCAATACCCTCAATTTTATCGCTTGTTTTTATCATGAGTTCATCTTTACTATATTTGAAAGTATCATTTACAATTTCCGTTCTATCGTATTTTGGAGTAACTTTTATTGAATAAAAAATATCATTAGGTTTATTTTTTGCTATTAAATCAGTTAAATCATATTTTGAGATGGTTTTTGCTTTGTACCATTCACATTTTAAGATTTTGCCTCTTCTTCTTGCGTATATATCAATCATTAATACCACCATCCATTGAACCAGTTATCAAAACCTCTATTCTTAATCTTTCTGCACCATAATCCACATAAGATTAATTCTTGTTGAGCGTTTTCACCTATAATATTTCTTCTTATAGTTTCACGACTTACAACTTCACCTTTATCTAGGTCAAGTCCACTATCGACTGAAATATCACCATTTTTATAAACATATAAAGCCTGTTCTAGTAACGCTCTTTTATAATGCTCTTTTTGATACTCAGTGAATTTAGGGTATTCAATATCGATATTCCTGTAAAATTCAGCGTTTAAAAAGGTTTCCATACGGTTTTCAATTCGTTTTAAAAAAGCAAGCCCATTATTACTCAAATTATCACTATCGTTCATTTCAGCCTCTAAATCAATTCCAAAATAATTTTTAAAATCATCTAAAGTAATATATTTTGTTTGCAATTCTATCATTTTTTGTTCTCCTTTATTGCTTTTATTATATCATCGACATCATTATCTTTAAAGTTGAAATCTTTTATGTATTTTTCTTTACCAATAACAAATATTCTTGAATCATAATCGATTGATTCTAACCATTCTTTAAGTTTTTCAAGTTGTACTCCATTGGGATTTACACTAGTTAAATCTATTTTTGCAAAATTAGTACCAAAAATTCCACTATTTACTGGAATTCCTTTATTTTCATTTATAAATCTTTCACCAAATTGATTTAAAATATGTTCATGATTTTTAAATTTATTAGTATTATTAATAACACTTCCATCATCCATCAGATACGATGAACCCCTACTATCAACTAATGTGTTTTTTATATCATTTTGAGTTAATTCTCCTATTGCATTATACAATTCTTTGTCAGTCATTTTATCTAATTTTGAAAGTATCTCTTCACCTTTTTTGCCATAACTTTTAAGAATTGCATATTGCTTTTTACTTGTAAAAGCCATTATTTTCATTCTCCTTTGATAAAAAAATTTTAACATAAATAAAAAAGTAATGCAATTTTACTCACATTACTTATTTTTTAGTTATTGATTTTTACTTAAGCGTGTTTAATACCAGTTAAGGTAATTTGTGGGCTTACAGCAATGACTTTATTTGCTCCATCAATTAAAGCGAAATAAACTTTTGCTTCAGTTTCTACATTATCTTCACCATCTACATCAACAGCCTTAATAATAGTGCCATCTACAACGACTTGTGTACCAAGTGTAAATGTATTCTTAGAAGATACTAATGTTCCTAACATTCCTGCAGGTGTAGTATAAACTCCATCAACTACATAAGCATTTTGTACTGAACCAGTGCTTAATGCGACATCAACTTTTGAAGTTTTAGTAGTAGCAGTAGTTTCACTTACTGAGCAATAGCAACCAACAATTTTATTTTTTGGAATAATAACATCGTGATAAATTCTTAAGTTGACTTTATAACCATCGAAATCATCTTGAGTTTCAGGAGTCCAAATCTTAGATTTATTTAATTTAACAATTGGGACAATTGCTTTCTTAGAACATACTAAGTAGTTAATAACTTTTGAAGTTGCTGATGGGTAATAACCATTATCTCCTACTATAATATTTGTATAAAATCTATCACTTGGGACTGTTACAATTGGTCTACCCATGTATGCTTTGAGATGGAATGTAATTCCTTTTTCACTTTGGAAGTCACCTTGAGTAATGAATTTTGTTAATTCAGTAGAATTTAAGAGTAATGTTTCAACTGCAGGACTAATGTAAATAACTTGTTCATCTTGTGGTACTTCGTGTTCAGTTAACCATTCGAAAGCGCTATTGAAGTTTTGTAAAATAGTGTTAGCAGTGATTGTTTCGGTTTTTAAATTACCTAAAGTTGAATTACATTTGCTTGTAATTTTTGAAAATCTAACTGCATCGACTTCTGGGACAACTTTTGTTCTTAAGAATTCAGTTAATAAATTAGCGATGACTTGGCCAGCCATTTCTTCGTTGTCCATGTTATCGACTAAGAATTGTCTACCTCTATCGTATTCTAATTTAAATAATTCCCAAGTTGCTGATGTATTTCCTCTGCGGTAACCATCTCTTGCTCCTGCACCATTATTAGAGTTATCGTGAGCATAAGCGGATGAATCTGCTTTTGCTTCATGGTTTACTCTGTAATAGTCACTTAAGCCATCCATTAAAATAGATAAAACTTTAACATATCCAGCCTCAGAGAAATTTAAGTCAATCCATTTTTGACCATTTTCTAATAATGCTGTTTTACTTTCCATAGCAAATACTGTATCGATAGTATTTGTTAAATATTTTTGAATTGTACTAAAATAATTTGCCATTTTTTTATTCCTTTCTTAATTTAAATAAATTTTACATCAAACAATTTTTCGGCTTCACCTTTTTCTTCTTTTTCAAGTTTTTCAATAGCCTCTCTAAAATCGTTTTCAGTGATTTCGCCTTTTTCCAAGCGAATTTTTAATTCTTTCATTACATCATCCGCACTATAGCCTTTTCTGCGCAATGCATCAATGATTGAATTAATATCGACTACACTATCATCGACTTTTTCAACTCTTTCTTTTTCGTCCATATGTTCTCCTTATTTTTTAACGAAACCATTTCTAAAACCAAATAAGTTAGCAGCGAACTTTTCTTCATCAAAAGGTGACTTTTCTTCTCTATCACTATGAATAGGTTGAATTGTAGTCTGTGGTTTTTCCTCTTTGACTATTTTCCATTCTGGATGTGTTTCTAATTCAGTTTTTAGATTATCACTTGAAAATACAATTTCTTTTCCTTTAAAGTATGCTTCAATATCTCCTACTTTATCAGGATTAATTTCATTTTCAAGATATGCAAGTTGTTTTACTAGTTGATTTTTCTCATTCTCAAGTGCATCTTTTTGTTGCTTTAATACATCATAAGCCTGAGCCTTGCCCATTAAATCATCTAGTCCTTTGCCATCTTCCACACCATAACGATGATATAATCTTCCCAATCTCTTGGAAATTGTTTCGTTTACTTGGCTTTGAGTAAAAGTTGGTTCTTTTTCATCAGTTGCGACAGGATTTTCAACAACTTCAGTTTCCTGTGATGTTTCAGGAGTAATTTTTCCATCATCTACTGTGGTTTTTTCTTCCACAATATTTTCATTTTCATTTGGCATAGTTTTTAACCTTTCTATCAAGTGATTACATTTTACCACACTTTTTTATTTATTTGCAATAGTCATTTTCTTTTCGATGTAGTCTTTCCACTTCTTTATCAAATATAAGTCCTTTTTTAGGGCATTTGAGAGCGTTTCACAAGGGTATTGATTAAATAGTTCATTGTGATACTTATATCGCTCTTTATAACGCTTTAAAATGAGTTCAGCGTTGCGGGTATCTTCATACCATTTTTTATTTGTTGAGTGAGAAATAGTTTGAAGATATTCTCTGTTACCTATTGCGGTATGCATGTTGTATTCTTCAATTAAATCTTTGCGACTAATATTAAGAACTTTCTCAGTTGGAATAGTACGAAAATAGTGTCTACAATTTGGTCTAGTAACGAACCAAACTGGTCTAAAAGTAACCCACTGAATCGTTTTTATATCGTTTTTATTGATGTAAATATTTATTTGTTTTCTTAATTCTTTATCTTTAATTAATGAACGCCACTTTTCATCAATATAAATCTTACCTTGATAATCTTTGTGGTCGCTTGCACTATCATTATGTTCACTGGCTAGATAAAAGATACTTGGAATTAACGATTCACGATTGTTTTTTATTGTACTTTTCAATATATCAACTTTTCTATCGTTCTCATGATTAGTAGCAACTTTATAAATATTTTGAGTTAAATATTCATAAGATTTTTCTTTTTCTAATAAAGCAAAAGTTATTAAAGGTAATTCAATTATACCTAATCCACTTGGTATTTGCTTTTTTATCTTTGATGTTAATTTTTTGGCGTTATCATACATACGATTATCAATTGGTAAGCCCAACTTTTGATACTTCATCGTATTATCATAAAGTTCTTTGTGGATTTCTTTTACAGTCTTTTTTTCAATCATCCCACTATAAATACTAGTAAGATAACTATTTCTCAACCTCATCAGTTGGTTCATTTCCGCTTGTTTCTTCTCCCAACTCTTTTGTAATTTCGTTTTCATTATTGAAATCTCCTATAGATAAATCATCATGTCTTTTATTTTCTTCCAATTGAGCGATTTCTTGTTCTTTTTCTTCTTCACTTAAACTATCACCGTATAATTTTTCAACGAATAATCTAGTAGAAATAGCACCGGCAGTCCACATTGGTGTTAATGTTGCTGATAAACTTTCGAATGATGGATTTGCGAATTCATTGAACTTAACACTAATATCATAATCTTGAATAGTAATTCTTCCAGTATCCATATATTCCTTAAACATGATACATTGAGAAACTAATTTCTTGATAATTTTTTGTTGACTATAAATTACATTATTTCTTGTCATAATAGTAACTTTTTCTTTTTCTCTTTGAGCGTCAGCATTATCTTTTTTAGCAATATCGATACCAAAAGTTGCAGGACTCATTAAACCAGTTAAAATGAAAGATAATTTTGCGATAGCGTCTTGATTATATTGTTCAAAATTAAGAACAGGTTGAGTAGTATCGATTTTTCCTGTTTGATTTCCATCTCCATTTGGAAAAACATCAAGCGCAACATATTGTCTATTATAAACTTTTGGCATAAGAGGTTGACCATTTTTGCCTCTTTCTAATAAGTCTTTAGGGTAATATTCAACTGGAGTTGAAACTCTAACTGTTTGACTATCTTGAGATAATATTTGGTCTAAATCATCAAATAAATCAATTTTACCAGTAAAGATAGAGCGTCCATAACCTTTATTCAACATATCATAAAAGAAAACACTTTTTACTCCAAAAGGAAATTTTACACCTGGTATTTCATAACCCAATTCATTCAAATCGCTTAGTGCAGGAATAGTATCAAGTGGAACTTTAGTGACTTCATTGTTTTTCTCAAGCCTAAACAACTCATATTCGATATAAGAATTACCATTAGCAGTTCTTCTTGTTTCCATCAAAACATAATCACGATTATTGTAATTATAATAATCTTGGTAAATAATTCCTATTGTAATACCGTTTTTTTCAATGAATTTTACATCTTCGGCATTATACCATTGAATCAGTGGAACATCGCTTAAATTAGGGTCATAAACAATTTTAAACGCTCCATAACCAAGTGCTAAAGTCATTGGTTCTTGCTCTTGATTTAATAATCTTGGTAAATCATTTACTTCGATTAATTTATCAATAAATGATTGATATAAATCATTTGTGATAGTAACATCACCGATAACATTAACAAGTGTAGTTATAATTGCGTTAGGTATTCCACTATGAACTCTTTTAATTCCACATTCTTTTGAATTTAACGCCCAAAAATATTGTGATTTATTTCGATTATAAATTGGTTCTTCTGCATTACCATAAGTTGTCATATTAGTGTAGTAATTCAATAACTCATTACTATCACCATAATACCAATAACGAAATTCTTGTAATTTTTGCTTTTTAACGGTTTCATCGCTACTGATATAAGTGTATCTATCATCGTTCGGATTTTCACCTAACTTTTTGACTCCCAAAAATTTTAAAATTCTCATTGCGATTTTTTCAAATAAAGTCATTTATAATTTTCTCCTTTTTAAAAATTATAACACAATTATACACAAAAAAAAGACAAAAGCAAAATAATCACCCTTGTCTTTTATATTCTCCCCATCTTTTTAGTCGTCCAATAATTGGTATCCAAGCATATTCATTTGCATTAATAGCATGGTCGTTTATATCTTCTCTCAATAATCCTTTTTCTTCATCTTTTCTAGCACTTTTTAATTCCCTAATTAGGTTTTGGCAGGCTTTTGAAATTAAAAATTCACCATAAGCCATAATTCTACGAATAAAAGTAACTCTATCAACGACTCTAACACTCTTAGAACTTCCAGTGAATACAAATCCAAATAATCCTTGTCTTCTTGCTTCAACTTCTAAACCATCTCTAAAGCCTCTATCAGCACAGTCAACATAAACCACACAATCTTTATGGAATAAATCAGGATGTTTTTTTGAGTATAAATCTTGCCATTCTTTTAATTTTTGTATCATTTCTACTTGTAATTGAGGTTCAGTCTTTTTGATAAATTCGTTTTCATTTGAATAAAAGAATTCATCAATACATACTAAAGTGCTATAATCACTAGTCAATCCTATTAATTGCATTGTAGTAGCACTTCTTAATTTTACATCTTTACCTCTTTTAATTCTTCCCTCACCATCGGATAAACCAGTGTCGATACCAATCGAATAACAAGCGTAACGATGTTTAAACACTTCTTGTCTTTCAATTATAAGTGCATCGCTCATTTCTGGGTAAGAACTTTCACTTGCATTGCCCCACATTCCTAAGGCTTCTACTTTGTAAATCTCTGGAGCAACTTCTCTCATTTGCTCCATTGCTAGGTCATAGATTTCAGTATCTCTAAACTCATTAATTTTGTATGTGGAAGTATGAAGATATAATCCTTTACCATAATCAATAATTAAATTTGGGTCACACCAATCTTGATAATCATGAGTTAAAAGATACTCCAAATCATCTTCCAATCTTCCTTTAAAAAAGTGTTCATATAACCAGTGCTCTTTATTCCAAGCATTGAAGCAAAATGTAATTTGAAAGAAATAACCTTTTGGTAATTTGCCTCTAACTGTACCATCCACTCTACGCCAATCTTCATAATTTTTTAATTCAAACGCTTCTTCAACATAAATATCAGTCAAGAAGCCTCTTGGCATACGAGTAGAGGTGATTTTCGTTGGGTTTAACAATCCATCAAAAACTATTAATTGACCAGTTGGTTTATATCTAATAGTCATAGTAGATTGGTTTATATCAAAATAACTATCAAGAGTTATTTCAGGATGAGCAACATCAGGTCTATGAATAAGTAATTGAAGAGTAGCAAAAGTTGACAACCTATTGCTACCCCCAACTTGCCTTAAAATCATAACATTTCTTAAAGGGCATGTGATGATTTTTGTTAAAACTTCCACACCAATCATTACATACGATTTTTTAGTGGCTCTAGCACCTTTAAACACTCTATAACGACATTGATTATTAGTGAACCAACCATTGCCATAGCCTTTTCCAATGATTTTAGCAATATTTAGAACTTGAGTTAAATTATCATCACTATTCATCATTGCCCTCAAGTGGTACTCCACCTACTACTTCTATTCTTTGTTGAGTAGTTTCTTCAACGAAATCTTTTTGACCTAAATATTGCTTACCTAAGAAAATTGCCATAGATGGATTTTTTTCGGCTTGAGCGAATTGAATTCTTCTTAGCGAGATTTTTCCAAAAGAACTCTTTTCATCAAATACTTTTTTGAAAGTATCTCCATAGTGAGTTTTACACCAACGATTTAAAGTGTCATAGGAAATTCCAAAAAAACCACATATTTCAGGTGCTGTACACATAATAGCACATAGTTTTTCAAATGTTTTTTCATCAATACCATTGCCATAAATTCCCCTTTTTGAATTTTTTGTTCTTGACATTTAAATCATCTCCTTTCTAATCTTTACATTTCAACGATATAAGCCTTGTTTATATCAATGTAAAACACCTCTCCACATTTAGAACATACGCACTTGATATATTTCTTCTTTGGTTGCTCTTTCGCTTCTTGATGAGCCTCCTGAGCGCTTTCTATTTGCTTTTGTAAGCGAGCCTTTGCTTCTTCTTCTTGCTTTTGTAACATTTCTTGATAAATTTTTTGTTTATCTTCATCAGTTAAGGCTCTATTTTCTTCATTTTCTTCTTCAATTAATTCTTTTTCAAAATCGAATTCTTGTTCAACTACATCAGTCTTTAAATCAAGCCCTTTTAATACATCATCAAAACCAATATCTAACATATCAAGTTCATGTTGTAAGCCCTCATCAAGCCATTCTGAGAGTTCGCTGATTTTATTATCAGTGATTCTATCTAACTTAATTTGTTCTTCACTTGCATTAGTAATTACGCAAGGGACTTCTTCCATCCCCAATTTAAATGCTGCTTTATATCGAGCGTGTCCTTTTACAATAATTCCATCTTTATCAATAAGAATTGGAACATTAAATCCCACTTGTGGAATTACTTTGACAAGCATTTCCACAGTCTTGTCATTCTTTCTTGGGTTTCTAAAGTAAGGTCTTATCTCACTTAATTTCTTCATTACTATTTGATTTACAACTTCCATTTTATTATTCTCCTTTAAGTTTTACAAAAAATGAATTAAAATTTTTATTTTGTCTAATTTTCACTAATTTAAATCCTAGATTTAAGTATATGTTCAAACTTGATTCTTCACAATATGCTGTATATATCTCACTTGGGTTATATTTCATTATTGTTTTTATCAATAAAGTACAATAACCTTTTCTTCTGTACTCCGCAAGTGTATAATTCGATTTTAATCTTAAATCTTTACTTGTTACTCTTTTGTAAGAAGCAATCGATACTAACTTATTGTCTATAAACAATCCATAATAACTATTGTTTTTATCAACATTTAACACCTTTAATTCGCATGTTTTAGCAAATTCTTTTGCTTCCTCATGTTTTATTCTTTTGATGATATTCATTTTTTAATTAATTCATCTACCATACACTTGCTATTACCAATATTTACACAAGAATAAGTTGTACTATACCAATCTTCCATCAATGGTGCTACTTTATCAATGTAAACTTTTGATATTTTATTTTTATTATTATATTTCAATATCGAATTACATGGTTCAATATGTTGTAAGATACTTGGAATAGTACAAAAGACTTCTATTTTATTGTCTTTAGCAAATTCTCCCACTGCTACATCATCGTGAGGGTAATCTTTAGGACATCGTTGTTTTACCCAATCGTTAAACAACTTGATATATTTTACAGGAATAATAATACATTGACCATAACATCCACAACCTTTATTCTTTACATAAGGGCTGTTATAAAGTCTATCACTAAAATGTAATCTTGAATTATATGGTGAGAATATCGCATCAGGGTGCATTTTACACATAATCGCAACTATTTTATCGAAATCAATACATAATTCTAAATCATCACATAATACAGCGATGTGGGTATATTTGTGTACATCTTCTTCATTTAATACTTTTAGTGTTCTTGCTAGACAATTCTTGTTTTTAATTGGGTCATAAAATACTTCAGCCTTATTGAATAAAGTTTTTTGCATTTCTTTAATGATATTATCTCTTTCGTGAACTCCAATAATTACAAATTTAACTTTTACTCCAATCATTTATTTTTGCCCCTCTACTTGATAATCTGTATACTTTTCTTTTGAATATTCTTTATTTTCATAAAGTTTTGCATAACCAGTGATATACTTCAATCTGACTAATTCTTCAGGCTCTAGCCCAAGTTTAGTACAAATATCAACATCTGTTTCTCCATCTAGTAACATTTCCATTACTATATTGCTCATTCCAGTTATTGAATGTTTTCCTCTTGCTCTATTGTGTCGTACTGTAGAAGCCATTAAATCCGCTTGAGTTTTACCTTTTAAAACTACGCAAGGTAATTTGCCCTCACAAGATTGATATATATCTTTATAGCGCCTCATAATCGAATAGCGGTGGAAACCATCTACAATGATATATTTATCTCTCTTATCATCATAAATCGTTACAACGGGCTGTGTATAGCCATCAGCCTTAACTGAGATGTAAAGTAATTTCATTTCAGGTGTAGCGACACTATTTGGATTATAATCATTAGCGAAAACCTTTTCAATTGGTATCCATTGAACTTCATTTATTGGTTGGTCTTTAATCATCTTATCTCTCCTTTATTAATCAAACTTTTTAATATTTTTTTCTTTTCAATTGCTCTTTCGTCATAACTTCTTTGACCAATAGTATTACGATTTTTAGTGCCATCTATATCATTGGCTAAAACTTCAGTGATATGAACTTTATACCACTTGTCATCGTTTTGGTCTTTCCAACGTTCTTTGAATAAATCCCAGTATTCTTTTTTAACCAAATGAACTAGCAAATAATCTCTGTACTCTTTCCAATCTTTGAACATATAAGGAAGTTCTTTTATTTGAACGCTTTTATTTTCAAAAGAATGAGAATAGCAATCAACTCCATTTATACGATTGCAAAATCTATCGTAAGTTTTAGGTTCAATTTCTTGGAGGTATTCTATTTGCCAGTATGCAGTTTCGTGTATCATTGCCGAAACTCTAAATCTACTTTTTGGAACTCCCCACTTATAGAATTGGTCATAAACTTTATTGTACTTCCATTGGTTTTTACAAAGTGCTATCCACACATCATCGAAAGTCCAGTCATAAATTGGGTAAGCCTCTTTGATTTTAGTATCACATTTTGCTATCCAAGGTTTAATACGATTTTTGCTTCTGCAATACATAATTGCTTTTCTTCTGTTGATATTTTCTTCACATCTCATTCCAATTAAAACCACTGCATTTTTAGTGGTAGGCTCAAGCATTGGATAATGTAAAGCGCTGATTAACTTATGAAATCTATTTTCTTTAGTTGGATTAGTCTTAATTGAAATATCACTCTTAGGATGAACCCACTTATCTTTTTTAGTTTCATCCCAAAGTTTTACAAAATTCTTTTGATTTGATAATGAATTGGTAAAGTCAAACTCGAATTGAAACCAATAAGGCTTTACTTCTTTTCTTCTCATAACTTCATCTACATAATCTACAGTTTCTTGCCATTCGCACTCTTGGTCTAACCACATGACTTTCACTGGAAGTTTATTTTTTTCTTTAGCAACCATAATAGCCAACTCTAAGCAAATTGTACTATCTTTGCCACCCGACACATTGACTATTACTTCATCGAAATTGTCGAAGCACCATCTCACTCTTTCAAGTGATGCTTCAAAAACATTTCTACCTGTACAAAACTCAGCCATTTTTTCTAATTTCCTCCAATACTTCTTTCCAATTATCGATTTTACAAACTTGACCATTTTCATTCACATAATAAATTTTGTTCCATCGTCTATTAATGATATTACCCATTGCCCAGTAAGTGTAATCACCAATAGTAAGGTAAATATATTTGTTTCTAAAAAAGTATTGCTGTACGCCCTTATTTTTAATCTCATTGCATAAAGCATCAAAACCCTCTTTATCTTCACACAATCTCTTGACCAAATATTCGTGAGGATGAGAATTAGCGTAAGTCGTAGCAAATCGCCAATTTTGATTATCGATAAAATCAATTATTTTTTTGTCCACAATATCCATAATTTGAAATCTCCTAACATTCAAATAAGTAAAAACCTGCACTTAAACCTGCAGTTAGTTTGCTTCTTTCAACTATAAATATATAAAAAGAAATTCAAGTTGTCAAGAGCAATGAATAACAATTTGGTAGAGGGTTGGTAGGGGGTTTTGGGGGTTTTATAAAACTTCTTTATATTTTTTTTTTTTTTAAAAGGTTTTTAAAAAGGGTCTAAAGTATCTACCAACCCCCTACTAAAGAATAGAAAAGTATAA
>CAKPBC010000011.1 GCA_934140155.1 uncultured Bacilli bacterium
CAAAATGTAAGATTTTTGATACTTTTTTTATTTTAATTTACATTTTCAAAATTAATTGCTATATAGATACAGGGTGATTATCATGATTTACGCATACATTCGCGTATCAACAAAGCAACAAAATATTGATAGACAATATGAAGAAATTAAAGCATTAAATATTGATGATAAATACATTTATATTGATAAAGAATCTGGAAAAGATTTTGATAGAGTTAAGTATCAAAAGTTAATTAAAAAGCTAAAAAAAGGCGACTTAATGATAATAAAATCAATAGATCGTCTTGGTAGAAATTATCAAATGATATTAGAAGAATGGTCTAGAATTACTAAAACTATAGGCGCAGATATAAAAGTATTAGATATGCCATTATTAGATACAAGAATTGAAGGTAAAAACTTAGTAGGAAAATTTATATCAGATATTGTTTTACAAGTATTATCTTTTGTAGCAGAAAATGAGCGAATAAATATCAAACAAAGGCAAGCTGAAGGAATTAGAATTGCCAAAGAAAAAGGTGTTAAGTTTGGTAGGCCTAAAGTAAAACTACCAGTTAACACCAATGATATTATTTATAAATATAAGCATAAAGAATTAACCAATAAAGAAGCAATTAAAATTCTTGGAATATCTCGTGGAACATTTTTTCGTGTATTAAAGAAATTGAATGATATTGTCATATAACTAATTAACCTTTCTTTAAATTACATGTTTTTTGCACATTTTTGCACTTTTTTGCACTTTTTTGCATATTTTTGCATATAAAAATTCAGTCTTCAAATAAATGAAAGCTGAATTTAGCAATTATAAATTAACAAATTTGTTTTTCGATTTCTTTAAACTTTCCCATATAAAACACACTCTTTTATTAAAAATTATCTTTTTCGAATTTCTTTCGATCAAAAACTGCACGTTCTTTATAAACCACTATTGGAATCAATTCTAATTCTTTTAGTTTGTCATAAACTTTGTTACTTACTTGTTCTTCACTTTCCGCTAAATCACCAAAGTCATCGGTATATTCAAATTTTAAGTTATAAATAATATAATGCGATACCGCACCATTATGATTCTCTGTAACTTCTGTTTCTGTTAAATCAAGTATTCTTCCAGATTCCTGATGTCCTTTTTTTAAAACTTCTAGTGACTTCTTTCCATCAATTATCATTTTTATTCCATTAACAATAAAATAAATCGAAGCACAAATAATCACTCCTGCAATAAAGCACATGAAGATACTTCCAGCCATTTCATCTTTATCCCATGAGCCTATTGTTGAACTTAAGATAATGGAAGCAATAATTATAGCCATAGTAGCAACAAAAATTCTAATAATACCACCAGTCATTGTGCCACGATTAAACTTTTTTCTTTCCATTGTTTTTCCTCCTGTTTTTTCTTGAAACAAATATCATTTTTATTATAAAACACTCACTATCTATTTAAAACTATTTTTCTTAATGAATAACAAACATTTTCTAAATCTTTTATATCTCTAACATAGATTTTTTTGTTGTTTTTAAGTGTTATAACAATTATTCCAGATGTATATCTTTTGCAAATCTTTTTATTAATAGGATGTTTATAAAATGCCATTTGAATATTTTCAATATCAGTAAATGGAATGGAAATATCTTTTATGTTTCTAATAATTAATAAATTGAGATCTACATATATAGCATCATTTTTTCTTAAGAACATGAAAATAGTAACAGTTAAGAACACAACTGATGCTCCTAGTGTTAGATAAAACATAGCTACCAAAAAAGTATCTGGATTACTTGCGGCTTTCATGCTTATATAAAGCCAAATACTAACCCCAATAAACATAATGGCATATAACAAATACATAACAGTATTCCATATAATTCTTTTACCAATTAACTGAGTTGTATTACTAAATTCCATATTAATCACCTCCTCAAATATTAAAAATCAATGTTAGCATATTCTTCTTTAATAACTTGATTGTACCAATACTCTGAATGAGACAAGTTTTTATACTTTTTGCTTTTTAGTTCTTTAGTTAATTGAACAAACTCTTTATCTTTTAAATGATGAAAAATATCATCAGAATATTCAATTTCAAGAAAAGAAGAACTAATTATCATATATTCTTTTGTTTTGTCATTAATTAGAACAATATAATTTTCGTTATTCCATTTGCATTCTAAACCAACACAAGCATAATAGCATTTCCAGTCATTTATTGTGTTTAAAATATGTAAAAAATCTTTAAATGATTGTATATCATCTGTAAAATCTATGTTTCCTTCCGACATACTTTCATCAAAAAAAGATAAACCATCTAAGTCCCAAGATATTACTTCTTTTAGTAATTCTTCAAGCGGTGTTAAATCTTCTTTTAAATCATCGGAAAAGCCGCCACATATAATCCAATTATAAATACAAAACCATGATGCTAAAGTGATATCATTCCATTTATTGCTTGTGTACATTCCAATTGCTTTAACTATTGAATCAAGACTAAAATATTTTTTAAATGGGTATTGCGTATCATATTTAATGGTAGTCTGATCTCTACGCACTTCGTCCTCTAAACATGTAACATCACATATTTTTTTAATAAGTTCTTTATCAAACATCATTATCACCAACCAAAAATATCTTACTTACAATCTAATTATATAATAAGTATCATAAAACAGGAAATAAAAATAGACGATACCAAAGAATAAGCTAATTTTCATTCACTTGCAATTTTATGCGTTTATTCTACAATCCATTTAATAATTTGATAATAATGAAATTTTCTAAAAAAAACAATTTCAACATAAGTCAAAATTGTTTTAAATTACATAATTTACAGTTTTATAAACTATTGTTCGTTTGTTACTTCTTTTACTTCTTCAGTTGTAGTTTCTATTGATTTTGGTTGTTCTTTTGCTTCTTCTTTTTTTAGTCCAAAAACCAAATTGAAAATATAGTAGAATAAGAATATTAAATTACCCATAAATGGAATTAACGCAAGACATGCACTCATACGATATGGCAAGGTTGCACTTTCGCTTGGGCTTGTTGCTGCTTGCTTGATTTCAATAATCTTACCCCAGCTAGTAATTATCAAAGCGGCTGAAGAATAAATAGTTAATAAAACAACAACTAATCCACAAATACTAGCCCATTTTTTATTTTTAGTAGCAAAGACTAACGAAACAACGCTTAAAACAAATATTATTAATTGGAGAATAGTTGTTTCATCAGAAGTTATTGATGAAGAACTAGAACTAAGTGTAACAACAGTCGAGAAAACCATAAGCGTAACAAATAAAGCTAACAATGGTATTATCATAAAATTATCTTTTTTACCTAATATGAAGTTAAGTAGCGCTAATACGGCTACTGCGATTATTGCTAGTCCCACAAAAATTGCAGCAATACCCATTCCATGTCCATCATTTTTAATTAATGCACCAGATACAACAAACACTAATATAGCCAATACAAACGAAATAGCGCTTAAATATAAATTTTTAATTTTCATTTTTATTTTCCTTCTTTCCATTAAAATCAAACAAACTACCAACTAAAATAAGTAAGCAAGCCATTGAAAGAAATGTGCCATTACTTACTATCTCAAGCAAAAAGAAAGTTCCTAATATGTAAGTAAAAACTTTCTTAACTATTTGATATTTTTCATTTTTAAATGTTAAAACCAAAAATACCAAATAAGCGATTGCTATACAAAGCCTAAATGCTGTTGAATATGTTGCACTACTAATTAAAGGGCTTAAGTATCGCACAATTATAGATGATGCAAGAAGAATTTCAGAAACAAATACTGTTGGCTCATATTTGTCTTTAATTCCACTAACTAAAAGCATTATTGCGCTTGTTAAAATAACTCCAGCATAAATAAAATTAAGTATAACATTTTCATCTGTAGCAGATTGTCCAAAAAATGATACCAAATTAATCATAGCTAAAGCCATAGCAACGCTTCCGATAATAATAAAAAACTCTTTTTTATTTTTTATCAATGTATTCATAATTTCCTCCCTGAATTTATTATATCAAAGATAAATATTGACTAGTACAAAAATCATATATTTCTTTTTAAATCATTTCAGTATAATCCTTAATAGTTGCTTTTATATCGTTATAAGCTGCCTCTATTGATTCATAAAATGTTGCAAAATTATCTTCTAATGATGGCTCCCACATACCATATTCATGAAGATATTTTCTTTCATAATCATAAAATATCGTTAATGTTTCATAACCAATAGAATAACTACCACTAGTATTTTTATAAATATAAACTATTTTTCTTTTATCATTAGAATAAAACAATCTTTCTTTTCCATCTAAATTAATGTCATTGAAAAGTAAATTTATAATTTCATCATCAGATTTTTTAGGTAAATCAAAATAAATATGATGTCTATTTAAATAACAAACATTAGATAGAAATTCTTCTCTACTTCCACTTAAGTAATCACTATTATCAATGCGATAATATGAATTTTTCAATTCTAAAAATAAAAAGTTTTTAAATTTATATAATTTGATGTCATCAATGTTTTTTATTACTTTTCCATCTTTATAAAGCCTACCATTTTCTAAACAAATTTTATGCTTCGTTTTAGCATTTTTTAAAAATGTTTTATATTTTGAATTAACAAGATATTGAATTAGCATTATAAGTAGCAATAAAGTAGGCAATATAAATACAAACAAAAGTTCATAAATTTGAATGATTAAACTTGGTATTAATAATAAAACAGATATAACAAAAGAAGAAATACAAAATGGTAACATTTTAATATTTCCATATATTGCTATAGTTTTCGTATCGTTATATCCTATCATTTCTATTTTCATAAGTAACGCCTTTCCAGTTAATCAGTGCTTATCATTAATAAATCCATCTTTATTATAATAAAAAACAAGCGATTTACCAATAATGTAAATGGTAATCGCTTTTTCAACTATAATTATTTATAGTAATTGTTTTTTAATTGGAATTTTGCTTTATTTTACGAATGATTGAATTGAAGCTTTCCCAACCATCTTTAGACACACTATAATCATGATAATTTTTACCAATGTAAATATAAAATTGTGTTCCTTCTTGAACAACTATACCTCCTATTACTTTAGGTGCATAGCCACGATTAAAATTAATTTTAGATATATAGTCACTTAACGCATTTGCTTTAATTGTCGTATCTTCCACTCTTAAATTAATAGGTTTTGTATCAAAAATACCGACTGTGCCATCAGCAAACTTTACAATAAAATCAGGTTGAAAAGTATTCATTTCATTGTTATACGGAATACCAAAATTAATCCTCATAAGCTCGGTTCCATTTTCCCAGTACCATTCAACTTCTTTTTGCGTATCTAGATACAATAAAAAA
This sequence comes from uncultured Bacilli bacterium, assembly GCA_934140155.1. Taxonomy (GTDB): domain Bacteria; phylum Bacillota_I; class Bacilli_A; order RFN20; family CAG-826; genus RUG131. The sequence continues at coordinate 5,386 of CAKPBC010000011.1, forward strand.
TCTCTTTCTAAGTTATTATCCGGACAATCATTACCATCTTTTAAAACAAATAATGGTTGATATAAAGATTTAATTGCCGGTTCTAATCTTGTATGTGTTTCTAAAGAATAAGGTCGTGTTTCGTCTATTTTAAAGGAATATTTTTCACCTTTTTTACCTGATTCTTCAATTAATAATTCTCTAAAATCTCTTGTTGCTTCTGATAATATTTCCGAAAAAACATTTCTATTATTTACAACTAATTTCATAATACATTTCACTTTATCTGAGCGAGAAAATACATTATAAAAAACACTAAAAGCATTAATAATTGCGGAATTAATCGGTGATTTAGATCTTACATATGCCAAACCATTAAGATTTTCTCTTATTATCGAATTATAAGCTGCTTGAATATCATTTTCCGACATTTTAACAATCGCTAAATCATTAAATGTTTTGCCTTCAGTATCAACTTCACTTACATTTATTTTTGTTTCTTCTATTATTTCATCAGACGCCTTTATTGATAAATTCATTCCTTTATTTATAAATCTTTCGCTTAATGCATCTCCTAATGGATACTTATCTGATTCATCAAATTCAAAAAATTTCATAAAACTTTTTAAAAAGTATTCGTTAAAGCGGGAATCTGCCGCGTTATAATCGCCTCGTCTAGATCTATAAAAAGAGATTAATTGTGTTTAATTCCACACAGTATTTTTATCATAGCCTTCAAGCATTTTTGAAAATTCTGTTTTAATTCTATTAGGGTTATATGTGTCTGACTTTCTTTCAAAATTAGCAAGATTTGTAAAAATATAAGCATTATCTAATAAATTATTATCATATGATTTTGCTTCAGCAGTTCTTAATATTCTACCAATAGTTTGTATTTCAAAAGTTTCAGACTTACCATCTCTAAATTTAATTAATATATGAGCTCGCGGACAATCCCATCCTGTTGCTACTGCGGTTTTAAATACAAGATATTCAATTATATTATTATTTTTCTTTATATCTTGTTTATCAAAATCACATTTATTATCACACCAAAACTTAAGTTTGCCATTATCTTCTGTAATGCCTTTTTCTCTTAAAAAATCTGTTATAACAAGTTTTTTAGCTTCACCTTCATCAACATTTGGTATTTGAATTAAAACTAAAGGATTAACATTAACACCTAATTCTTTATATCGCGCTAGTATTTGATTTCTTTTTTCATATCCTTTTTCTAAAATTAATATTTCACTATCTATTTCCGCTAAAGACAAATCTTCTTTAGAAATCCCTTCATTGACTATTACATCTTCTTTAATCATTCCTTCATCTATTACCTCTTGAGGATCTATTTCTACATCAATATTTTCGCTCAATGGTGTTGCAGACATTTCTAATGTGATATGTGGAATAATTATTGTTTCTTTAAATTCTTTAATTCTTGCTTTTTGTGAAGAACCAATATGCGATTCATCGACAACAAGAATGATTTTTGTTCCATTTCTTTTTGTTCTTTCAATTACATCAATAAAGTTCCTACCTTCTTGATCTTGCATCAAGTTATTAATCCATTTATTTGTTTCTTTATCTTTTTGAATTAATTTTTCCCAATTTATAAAAACTATTTCTTTATTTTTAATATACTTTCTTGATCCAAAGAAATCGTCTTCAAGTAATGAGCAAGTAGGATTTCCTCCTAAATATTTTTTTACAGCGTTTAACGATTGTTTATGTAATTCTCCTTTGCCAGGGCATGCCCAAATAACACAAAAATTAATATCATTATTTTCTTCTGCAATTTCTTCAAACAACGAAGAAGCCATAAAAGTTTTTCCTGATCCAGTAGGTGCTTTAAATACAATAGTTTTTCTATTATTGGAATCTAATCCTATTTTGATGTATTTCTTTAACTCATCTACTGCTTCTCTTTGATAATTTTTTAGTGTATAAATCATAATTACTCACCTCTTTTAATTCCTTCAACAATTTCTTTATAAATTTCGTATATTTTTGATGGTATTGGTTTTATTGTTACATTTTCATCAACAATTAAAGTATTATCAATGTTGTTATCAGAGGAATAAATATATACAATTTTCTTACCTTCTGAATTTAATATTCTTTGTCTAAATTCATCAAATTTTTCTTTAGAATAATAATCATTAAAAATGAACAAATGATTATTATTAGATTTATAGTGCGATGAATAACCATTTCTTTCTACTTCTTCATAAATATTTTCAGCAATGCAAAGTAGTCCATCAACTTTTTCTACTAAGCAATATCTTGCTTGTTCAGTATTATTTTCATCTTTTACAAAATCGGTTTTAAAATAGAACAAATTATTAGGAAGTCCATCACTATATTTGCTACCATCTGGTCTTATTCCTGTAATAACTGTTTTAAGTCTTGGATAAGTAACATTTTCACAAATACCATTTTCATTATTTGTACAAAGAATAAATCTACGATGTCCCCCATCTTCTTTATTTAGTTCCATAACAGCTTGTCCAGTGGTTCCAGAGCCAGCAAAAAAGTCTAGGACTTTGGCATTTTTATTATTAGCCATTAAAAGAAGTTCTAAAATAAGACTTTTTGGCTTTGGATAATCAAATTTTTTTGTCAATTGAAAACGATCCAATTCTTTTTTCGCATTATCATTAGAAAATCTATTTTCTATAAAAAATAAACTATCATATGCTCTAGTATTTAATGTACTTATAATTTTGTAAGTATCACCATCTTTAATAATTTTGGCATTTTTATATGTCTTAGTATATATTCTTCGTCTCTTACCATTTTTTATAACAATAAATCCGTTTTTAAGACCCCATTCAAATAAAGGTTTTGACCAACGCCAAACCCAATCGATTTTTTTATGATTCCCATTATGCCTTTCTTTCCATTTATCCTGCGAACCACCTGCATAAAATTTTTCACCATTTATAGAAATTTCATAGTCCATTGATTCATTATATTGAAGTGAATCATAATCAAGGCACTGGTTAAGACGATATGGTCCTCTTTCAGAATAATATTCATCTTTTTCTAATTTATTTTCATCATCTTCTACAAATATTTTACCCAAGTTTACTAATTCTTTGTTTTTGGCATAAATTAGCAAATAATCATGATTTTTAGCAATTTTATCGGTTGATTTACCACCCTTTTTAATAACTCTTGGCACAACCGAAATCATGTTGCTATTGCCAAAAGTTTGATTGCAAAGTAAAATCAAATCAGCTAATTCATTATCATCAATACTTATAAATATAATGCCAGAATTGGATAGTAATGATCTTGCTAATGATAGTCTTTTGTTGATAAAATTTAGCCATTTTGAATGTCTATAACCATCTTCGCAATCTACATAATTATCATTATAAATAAAATCTTCATGTCCTGTATTATATGGTGGATCTATATAAATTACATCTATTGACTCTTTTGCTATGAAGTTTAGCGCTGTTAAAGCATGATAGTTATCGCCTTCAATTAATATGCTATTTTCCCCTTCATTTAGTACTATCTTTTTTGACTTATCTTGAATTAGCACGAGTATATTATTTTCACACTGTAAAACAACATCTTCTTTTGTATCTTCCTTATCCCAAACTAAGCCATATTTTTTTGTGCTTTTTAATTCATATTCTAATTCGGCAATCTTTTTTCCTAACTCTTCATAAGTTGGTTTTTGATTCATTCTATTTGTCCCTCCATTTTAAAAGGAATTGTCAAATTATTGAATGGAGTATTAAATTTGTTAAAATCAATTATAAAAGCAAGAATAATTTGCATAAAAATTATTCATATTGCTATTAAATCTCTCTTTACTTTCAAATAAGCCACTCACAATCTTCCTATTCCGAAAACTTATAAATTGTTGGAATTTGTAAAATGTCTAAATATAAGTCCATTTGGTAATTTTCTTACGATTTTTTTTGATATTTATTCAAAAGTTGTTATAATTGAATTAGATTTATACATGTACAAAAAAGTATACATTTCCGTAATTATTTTGTTTTTTATGCATCATTTTCTTGATAATAACACTATTTTCGTTTATACAAATAGCGAGGTGATTATTATGATTTACGCATACATTCGCGTATCAACAAAGCAACAAAATATTGATAGACAATACGAAGAAATTAAAGCATTAAATATTGATGATAAATACATTTATATTGATAAAGAATCAGGAAAAGATTTTGATAGAACAAAGTATCAAAAATTAATCAAAAAACTAAAAAAAGACGACTTATTGATAATAAAATCAATAGATCGTCTTGGTAGAAATTATCAAATGATATTAGAAGAATGGTCTAGAATTACTAAAACTATAGGCGCAGATATAAAAGTATTAGATATGCCATTATTAGATACAAGAATTGAAGGTAAAAACTTAGTAGGAAAATTTATATCAGATATTGTTTTACAAGTATTATCTTTTGTAGCAGAAAATGAGCGAATAAATATCAAACAAAGGCAAGCTGAAGGAATTAGAATTGCCAAAGAAAAAGGTGTTAAGTTTGGTAGGCCAAAAGTAAAACTACCAGTTAACACCAATGAAATTTTAAATAAATATATTAATAAAGAGCTAAAACATGATGAAGCAACAAAACTAATTGGAGTATCAAGAGGAACATTTTTTAGTTTAGTCAAGGAAAGAAAATTAATTAAAGAATCTTAGTAACTTTATATCTTTGCTAATTTATCAATATCACTACTTAAAATTATATCTAGATTGTTAAGTATTTTATCAATATTCCAGTCCCACCATTTGATTTTTTCAAGTACTTCTATTTGTTCACCCGTGAATCTTTTTCTAATCTCTTTAATGGGATTACCTGCAACAACGGTATAAGGTTTTACATTTTTACTTACCACCGAATTAGCGCCAATAATCGCGCCATCGCCAATATGAATACTTGGTAAAATTGTAACATTTTCACCAATCCATACATCATTACCTATTACTGTATCACCTTTATTAGGAAGTTCATTTAAATGCTTAGTGTTAATTTTATTGCTATCATTTAAAATCGCAGTAAAAGGATATGTAGAGATTGCGTTAAAATTATGATTTGCAGCGTTCATTAAAAATTTAATATTCTCACCAAGTGAGCAAAACTTTCCAATTATTAATTTATCTTTTAAAAACTCATAATGATAAGTGATACAATCTTTTTCAAAATCATGTGGATCTTTGGTTGTATTATAATAAGTGTAATCACCAACGATTACATTCTTACCATTAACAACATTTTTAATGTAGCAAATATTTTTTTAACTTTTATTTGGATATAATTCATCTTTGTTCATATGAAATTAACCTTTCGATTAATTATATCATTATTGAATGTAGACTTCCAAATTTCATTAAAATTTCACTATTTTTTCACTATTTTTTCATTATTCATTAAAAATAATGTTAAATTTTATTAATTAAATAATTTAATTTTCCATTACATTAATGCACTTTTTGATGACTTTTTTTAATAAAATTATCGATATAACTGCAGTTAATAATTCTGCGATTGGAAAAGTCCACCAAACAATATTCATGACATTTGTAGATAAGGTAAATAAATAAGCAATAGGAAACACAAATATTACTAATCTTAATAAAGCGGTAAAAAGTGGCTTTAACGAATAACGTAATGCTTGAAACACTCCTTGCGACGCTACACTAAATCCCATAAATATATAGCCAAATGCGGCTATTCTAATTGCTTTTTCACATACATCAATAAGTTCTAATGATGAAGTATTTGATAGGGCAAATAGTTTTGCTAAAGGGCGCGCTATTATTTCAAATAATATCGTAATAACAAGTGAAACAATTAAAGTATCAATTATGCCATATTTAATACTTTCTTTTGAACGTGCTTTATTGCCAAATCCATAATTAAAAGATAACACTGTAATAACCGTATTTGATAAACCAAAGCAAGAAAACAAAGCGATTTGTTGAATTTTATAATATATTCCAAATGCTCCTACTAAAATTGTCGTATTCGCATTTGCTAATCCTAATATAGCGTTCATGCCCGCCATCATAACCGATAATAGTCCTTGCATTAAAGCTGCTGATAAACCAATTTTATATATTTCTTTAATAATACTCCAATTAGGTTTTAGATATTTTAAATTTCCACTTATTTCTTTGTTTTTTAAATAATGAAAAAGCATCGCAATAATTAAAGAAACAAATTGTCCAAGTACTGTGGCTAAAGCCGCTCCTTCTACACCCATATTAAGTGGATAAATAAAAATATAATCAAAAACAATATTAATAACTGCACCTGATATTTGAGCAATTGTCGATAATAAAGTATTTCCAGTTGCTTGTAAAAATCTTTCATAAATAGTAAAGCCAATCGAACCAAACGATAATGATCCACAAATTGCTAAGTAACTTGCTCCCATTTGAATTACTTCTTTGTCACTAGTAAATAAAGATATAAACCATTTAGATAAGAATAATCCAAAAATCAAAAAGAATATAAATATTATCAAACTAATAAATATCCCATTTCCAGCAATAATATTTACTTTTTCTTTATTTTTTTCACCTAAACTTTTTGATAATAAGGCATTAATGCCAACACCAGTTCCTACGCCAATTGCAATCATTAGAATTTGGATGGGAAATGCATATGTTAATGCCTCATTTGCAATAGCGCCACTTCCTTCCATATTAGCGACAAATACACTATCAATTACATTATATAACGCTTGTAAAACCATTGAAATAATCATTGGTAATCCTAACTGCCATATTAGTTTTCTAATAGGCGCTACAGCTAGTTTGTTTTGTTCAATATTTTCCATAATAATTCTCCCTTACAACAAAAAAATGTGCAAATCCCATTCAACTGGACTTACACATTTCGTTACGCGTTGTTAAAAAAATACTAGCACAATTTTTTTATTGATGTAAGAAGAATTTGATTTTTTTATTTAATATTTGTAGGCATATCAATTGTGGTTGAGCCAAAGTTATCGATAGTATATGTTCCGCTTGTTGTTACAAATGAAAAAACAACAGTTACTGAAAATCCAACAAAATTTAATTTACCATCTTCAAATCCTATTTTTATATTAGAAAAATCTGAATGAACTTTATTTTCGCCTTCACCAGTTTCAAAAGTATAAGAATCTAATTCATAGTATTTACTGCTAGAAATATATTGAAAATTAGAGTATTCGTCTTTAAAAGTTGTAAAAACACAAAGATTTACCATATTAGCCGAAAATGCTTCTTCAGGATAATTATCTTTCTTCCATTCTCCACTTGATTGGAGCGTATATTGATAACATCCGGTGTCGCTTTTTACAAAAAGTATCGTTACATCTGCATTACCAGTAGTTTTCGCTTCCATCATTATCTTATCATTTGTAACATACGTATGCTCATCGCTTTTAACACCATCATTAGTAGTTTCACATTTCATAGTAAAATTATTATTTTCTATAGTTAGATTTTCTTTCCATATAGCTTCAGTTACTTCATTTATTATGACATTTGAAGTCGAATTATTATTACTACTAGATAGACTATTACTCTCATCACAGCCACTTATTACAGTAGCCATTAATACTGCTAAGGCAGTTAACATAAGTTTTTTGTTTTGCATTTTTTTGTTTCCTTTGCTTTTTTATGTTATAAATATATGCAACTCAACTTCTACTTTAATTCTGGTAATTCAAAATCCGTTGTTCCAATATTTGAAATACTTGCACGCGCCGTTTCTAAAGTAAAACTTTGAAAAGTTACAATATAATCACACTTTATTAACTTTCCGTTTTCAAATCCTATGCTAATATTAGAAAAATCAATTTTTTCATTACTCTCATTAAATGTATAACTAAATTCATCTAATTCGTAAGTATTAGTACTCTCATTAAAATTAAACTGTGAATATTCGTCTTTAAAAAATGGAATGAAATGAAATTGATGTGCAACATATACATCAAAAGACACTGAAATTGTTCCATTTTGTATCCATTCACCATTATCATTGAGAGTATAATCTTTGGCACTATTGTTGTCACATTTAATTGTATACAAAACACTATTATCTACTCTAACATTTTTTACCTTGTCATCACTAAAATAAATTGTGTTAATATAAACAAAACTATCATTACTTAGTAACGACATTTCCATTGTATAATTAGTTGTGGATGATAAAACTTCTTTCCACTCTTTTTCATTTGCCATTGCATTTGAATTTGCACTAGTGGATAATGAATTACTGTCACAACTACTTATTACTGTAGCCATTAATACTGCTAAGGCAGTTAACATAAGTTTTTTATTTTGCATTTTTTCTTCCTCATGTATTTATTTTACCACACTTCATAGAATAAGCAAATTTCAAAAAAACTATAGATTTATTTTTTCTAAAACGATGTACTTATAACAACTATTAATATTGCTCATCATTATTATAAATATCGTATACAGAAGATAAAGGAATTCCACCTTCAATATGATCAATCGTCATTGCAATCATTGGCGCTAAAGAAATAACTTTTACTTTTCCATTCATATCTTTTCTTAAAGGTATTGAATCTGTGCATAATATTTCATCAATTGTACCATCTAATAATCTTTCTTTAGCTGGACCAGAAAATATTCCATGTACGCAAGCAACTCTTACCGATAATGCTCCATGTTCTTTTAATGCTTTAGCGGACTCCCAGCAACTTCCCGCTGTATCAATCATATCATCAATTATTAAACAATTTTTACCCTTAACATCACCAACAACATTCATTACTTCAGAAATGTTTGGTTGCGGTCTTCTTTTATCAACAATAGCAAGAGGAGTATCAAGTCTTTCAGCAACTCGACGCGCTCTATTAACACCACCATGATCAGGAGAAACGACAACAACATTCTCAAGATGTTCTTTTTTATAATAGCTAGCAATTAATGGTATTGCTGTTAACTCATCAACCAAGCAAGAGAAAAATCCTTGAAGTTGTGGAGTATGCAAGTCAAAAGAAATTATACGATTAATACCAGCAGTAACAAGCAAATCCGCAACTAACTTAGAAGTGATCGGTTGTCTAGGTTTATATTGTCGATCTTGGCGAGCATAGCCAAAATAAGGCACAATTAAATTAATCATTTTAGCACTTGATCTTTTTAAAGCATCAGCAAAAATTAGTATTTCAAAAAGGTTTTCTGTAACAGGTGAACAAGTTGATTGTAAAATATAGCAATTTTTATCTCTAACCGAATCTAATGGCTCACAAATTGTCTCTCCATCTGAAAAATGATTAACCGCGACCTTGCCAAGTTCAATACCAAGTCTATCAGCAACATCTTGTGTTAATTTTTTATTTGCACTTAAAGAAAATAATAAAGCATGTTCTAACATATTACTTCAACCTCCTGATGCATTACTAAGGTTAATAAAAACATCAATCAAACAATTATAACAATTTACAATAAGTAATTCCATAAAAAAGATTTAACAAAAATATCAACAAAAGATTTAACAAAAATATCAATATAAACTATTTAAGGCGCTTCATCATTATTTTGCTAGCAAATAACTTTTATTAATCAAATTAATAATACTTTCATCGCTCATTCTTTCATCAAGAATTAGGGTAAACCAATGTTTTTTGTTCATGTGATACCCTGGAAATATTATTTTATTATCAATAGAATTAATTGTGTCCTCATTACCTCTTAAATCAATAACATTAAGCACTGTTTCTTTATTTATTTTTAATCTTTTTGCCTCTACTTTCATAAAAAGGCAATACCATTTTTTGTTATCTTTTCTTCTTATAATCGCATTAGTGGGATTTTTATCCCATAAATGCTCTAAAATATCATTATAGTTATGACATACATAATCAATTATTCTTTCTAATTGTGTTTTTTCTTTAATACTACATTTTAAAATAATATCATTAATAATACTTTCATATTCAAGATTTACTAATTTTGAATATCCATATAAATTTAAAACATCAACAAGATTATATTCTTCATTAAATTCTTCATCAATTAAATAACATTCTAATTCATTGTTTTTCAAATAGAAATGCGCTACGAAAGGATAATTTGGTAAAGACTTATAAAAAAAATAGTAATTATCATTTTTATTAAATCCATAATTAATAAAAGCATTTAAATTTATTTTTCTTTTACTTAAATCAATAACACGCATTAAAATTCACCAACATTAATAATAAATTTATTAATCTAAATCCTTACATAACGCAATAGCTAAAGATCCTGGACCAATATGGCATGAAACAGATAAAGATAAATGATCTATATAATAGTCTTTGGCATTAGGAATTTCTTTTTTGATTTCTTCTAAGAATATTTTTGCTTCTTCTTCATTATTAGAATGCGCAACAGCAACATGAATTTTAGAGTTATCATTGCCCAATCTATTTTTAATATCATTTTTAGCAGCGGATATCATCATTAACTTGCCAGCTTTCATACCACGACACTTTTTAAATGCATCAAGTTTTTTACCTTGAATTTGTAATACTGGCTTTATTCCAATTAAAGACCCAATTGCCGCTGCGGCTGGTGTGATTCTTCCACCTCTTTTTAAATATTTTAAATTTTGTACAGTAATATAAATCGAAGAATTTAAAGCATCATTTTCAAGAATGTTCTTTATTTCCGCTCCAGATTTACCTTCCTTAACTAGTCTTAAAGCATCATAAACTGATTGCCTTTGAGTGACAGAAATACGCATATTATTAACTATGTGTACCTTGCCTAAATATTCTTTTTCTTGTGAAAATGTAGTAGCGGTCTCACAAGTCATTGACAAACCTGATGACATAGGAATTTGAACAATCTCATCATATTCTTTTAATAATCCATCCCATAAAGCGCATATTTCGCCAATGCTTGGTTGAGAAGTTGATATATTTTTTCCAGTAACTAACATTTGGTAAAATTCATCTTGTGAAAGAGATATTTCTTCGTAATAAGTTTTACCTTCAATAAAGAAAGGCATCGGTATGACTACTACACCGATTTTTTCTGCTTCTTCTTTTGAAATACCAGAATTAGAATCTGTAACAATAATAATTTTCGACATAATTCATCCCCCGTAAAAACTATAAATATTATAGTTAAATATTTATAATCTAACAACAAAAAGTTTAAATATGTTGATTTTTTTTATTAGTTAAAGTTTTTTTAGCATTTCTATTTATAAAATCTATTACTACGCCATAGCATATTTTTTTGAGATAACTTGTAACTACACATCATATTTCATTTTTCTAAAGTTTTCTTTAAATCAGCCATACTACTATATCTAGGTGTTGAAGAATTTGTCACCATTTTTCTACCTTCATAAATCGCTGATGCAGTTATTTTATTTGGTATATCTAGTTTTAACTCAAAAGTAACACCATGTTCACAAATTACAATTTTTAAAAATATATTTATGACAATTGTCATGTTTAGACCGAGTTCATTAAAAATTTCTTCCGCTTGTTTTTTTACTACTTTATCAATTCTAATATTTAATTTTATTGTTTTCATACATTATGCCTCCATCCTATTACATTATGGTGTTTGCTTTCTTTTTCTCGACATAATGCCATTACAATATGTATAATTTATATGCAAATCAGCAAAATTAATAATTTGTTTATTCTAGATAATATTATGCAACAATTATTAATGCTTATACTGCACTCTATTGTTACTATTTCTAATTTTGCACTACCATACACATTGCAAATCACACTATCTATAATGCAATTGTTACACAAAAAGCAATTATTTATAATTAAAGCAATAGAAAGGATTACATACTTTATGTAATAAGGTACATTATGAAAAATATTATTGTTGGTCAATCTGGTGGTCCTACAAGTGTAATTAATTCATCATTGCTTGGTGTATTTAAAACCGCTAAAGATATGAATGTAAGAAAAGTATATGGCATGGTACATGGAATAAAAGGATTTCTGGATGAAGACATAATTGACTTATCAGAGCAAATAAAAAATGATTTAGATATGGACTTATTAAAAAGAACTCCCTCTTCTTTTTTAGGATCTTGCCGATATAAACTTCCCGATATCGAAGGAAATGAAGATACATATAAAAAGATATTTGATATTTTAAAAAAATACGAAATTTATGCTTTCTTTTATATTGGCGGTAATGATTCAATGGATACCATTAAGAAACTAACAGATTATGGAAATTCTATTAATTCTCCTATAAGATTTATAGGCGTACCTAAAACAATTGATAACGATTTAGCTATTACCGATCATACTCCGGGTTATGGTAGCGCCGCTAAATATATTGCGGCAACAACAAAAGAAATAATCCGCGATGGATTAGTTTATGATTATCCTGTAGTTTCTATTATCGAGATTATGGGAAGAAATGCTGGCTGGTTAACCGCTGCTTCTGCTTTAGCAAAAGGTGAAGATTCCGAAGGTGTTGATATGATTTTCTTACCAGAAAAAGTATTTGATGTTGATTTATTTTTAGAAAAAACTGGTGAATTATTAAAGCAAAATAGATCCATCGTTATCGCCGTTAGTGAAGGTATTAAAGTTAGTGACGGAAGATATGTGTGTGAACTTTTGGATCACGTTGAATATGTCGATACATTTGGTCATAAACAATTATCTGGTACCGCTCGATATTTGGCATCACGCGTTGCTAGCAAGTTTAATGTTAAAACTAGGGCTATTGAACTGTCATCATTACAAAGATGTGCTGGTCATTTAACTTCACGTATTGATGTTACCGAAGCTTTTAACACTGGTGGTGCAGCAGTTAAAGCTGCCTTTAATGGATTAACTGGACATGTTATTACTTTAAAAAGAGTTAGTGATGACCCATATATGTGTATTACTGAACCTGCAGATGTTCATTTCATTGCCAATATTGAGAAAAAAGTTCCTCTTGAATGGATTAGTGATGATGGTGCATATGTAAAAGAAGAATTAATTCATTTTATAAGGCCGTTAATCCAAGCAGAAATAGAGCCTTTGTGGGTGGATGGACTTCCTCGTCACTTAAAATTAGAGCGCAAGTAAGATGCGAAAAAATAAATCATCCAATTAAAAAACCACCTAATAATAAAGTGGATCAATACGCCGTTGCGGAAGTTATTGAACTTGCTAGTAAATAACATTTTACACTAGTAGATAAATATGTTAAAGAAAAAAACTTAACTGGACGAGAAAAAGCTCTAAACAAATCAGTTATAAAATAATTATTAATTACTTTTATAGCAACAAGTTAAAAAGATTAATCATATTAAACAAATTAAAAGAGCATTTCTACAAAAAACAATGCTCTTTTTTGTTACAATAAACTAATTAAAAAATAATTATTTGCCAAAGCAATGTAAAAATAGGCTGTAAAGAAATAAATACTGAAAAATAAGTATTTAAATACAGTCTTTTCATTTTGAAAAAATCATACACCTAGAAGATATATGATTTCTTTTTTGGTGTAATTAACTTATTAATAAGTTAATCTCCCTTAATCAATTAGAGATTAATACAATTCAAATGAAATTACCACTAGAAATCGAAATAAAAATAAGGTTTATTAATCTGCTTGCTTTGCTTGACTTTTTTCATTTTCTACCAACGTATAAATTTATATATGTCATTAGCAAGAAGTACAACAAAAAAAGCAACAACTGATAAATATGATATTAAGTACCTTTAGACAATTAAGATAATATCATTTTAAGAATATGCTATTACATAAAATGGGCTTTTTCTAAAAACAAGATAGACAGCAAAAAAATTTGTTGTCACCGATATAGTATTTAAAATAACATTTTCAATATTAAACGCATCTAAAATAAAATGCTAACGTTACTATTGTTAATACTTTAACTTAAATGAAATGAGTTATTTTCCTATATATAAAAGCAATATAATAAATGTTTAACTAAATCCAATAAGAAATCTTCTCTTTTTAATAATCTTATTCTTTGGTCAAATAATATTCCTATTAAATTAAATGTTTCAATTTCTAAAATTATTTTTTCACTTTACACTTTTGACACTTATAAAACATTGCAAATTTTACTTATTGTATTGCAACTATTACATTAATTCTTTTTTGCTATAGCATAAGAAAGAATAATGTGATATATAAACAATGTAAACGGTTTCGTAAAGAAACTTTTTTTAACGACATAGGAGGTTAGTTAAAATATGAGCAAGTTGAATAGGACTACTCGTGGACTTACGTTTGTTTTTGGAACTGTACTCGTGTTCGGTATTGCATGTGGTTCAATTTTAGAAGCAAACAAAGATGCTGTTGATAGTTATTTGAAAACTCATTCTTCAACATTAGTCCAAAAAGATGGTGGAAAATTATTTGATACATTTACACCAGACAAAGAATATCTTACTGAAGACGGTAAAGGTGATTCTAAAAAAATTGTTAAAGCGCATGAAGATTTAGCAAAACAAATTCAAGCAGAAGGTACTGTATTATTAAAAAATGTTAAGAATACTTTACCATGCCCAACTACAACTACTGACAAAACCAAAGTATCTTTATTTGGTGTTCGTAGTTCAAGTACAATTACTGGCGCATTTATAGGACATAAGGCAGCTGGTAATAATCAAACCATTCATTTCGATGAAGCATTTGAACAAGCAGGATATGAAGTAAACCCAGTATTGAATGAAGCATATGAAAAATATATTAAAACAAAACAAACTGGTAGAATTGCTTTATTAGCTGAAAATGATTTCCCATATATGGGTATGTATGGCAAAATGGCTGGAATTAGTAAATTCCAAACATTAGAAGCCAGTAGTGATGATTTAATTGCACAAAATGCCAATGCAATTACTTCAATTGATGATTATAACGATTTAGGCGTTGTTGTTCTTGGTAGAGCAGCTTCTGAAGGTGTTGACTGGGAAAAAGGCGATAAATGTGATCCTAGTGAAGGAATCACTAATCCAATGCAAATTACATTAAAAGAAAAAGCAATGATTAAACTTGCTAAAGAAAAATGTAAAAAAGTTATTGTAATCATTAATGCTGTTAACCAAATGGAAATTCAAGAATTAGCAGATGATCCAAAAATCGGTGCTATTTTATGGATGGGTATTGGTGCTAACTATGCTCCAAAAGCTGTTGTTGATATTATAAGCGGCGCTACAAATCCATCAGGACATTTAAGTGATATTTATGCAAAAAGTAGTTTAAGCGCTCCTGCAATGATTAACTATGGTGATTATACTTACACAAATAAAGATCAAATTCTTGCACGTTCTAAGGGCACTGGACAAAAATATGTTGTTGAGGCAGAAAATATTTATACAGGATATAGATATTATGAAACTCGTTATGCTGATTATGTAAATAATTTAGGAAACGCTAGATCTAATGCTGGTTCTTCTTATACAGGTAGTAACTGGGAATATAGTAAAGAAGTAACTTATGGATTTGGATATGGGTTAAGCTATACTACTTTCTCACAAGAAATCATTGGAAAGCCTGCTCTTAAACATGATGGTCATAATTATGTATTCGATTTTAAAGTTAAAGTAACAAATACTGGAAATGTTAAAGGAAAAGATGCTGTTCAAATTTATGGACAAGCACCTTATACTGATTATGATAAAGAACACAATGTTGAAAAGAGTGCAATTCAATTAGTGGCATTTGATAAAACTGAAGAACTTGAACCAGGAAAGAGTCAAATTTTAAATATTCAAGTTGATATGCAAAATTTAGCAAGTTGGGATTCAACGGCTAAAAATGGTAATGGTTCATATATTTTAGATGCTGGTATGTATTACTTTGCGATTGGTAATGGAGCACATGAAGCATTAGATAATGTTTTAGCAGCTCAAGGTGTTAAAGCAACTCCAGAAAATAAAATGACCACTGCTGGTGATGCATCAAAAGTATATCAACATACTTATAACACAAAAAATAACACCCCAGATGAAGATACATTTAATGTTTCAAAAAGTGGTACAACAGTTAAAAATTCAATTGAATATGCTGATCCAAATTTCTTTAAGAAAGATTCTGTCAAATATTTATCAAGAACTGATTGGAATGGAACATGGCCTTTAGAATATACAGATTTTACTGCTGAACCAGAAATGATAGATTTAATTAATGGTAAAACATATACTGTTAAAGAAAATGATGATGTATCAGATGTTTTATTTAATCAAGAAGGTAATGATAAATATCTTAATTTAAAAGGCGCTAAATACAATGATGAAGCATGGGATAAATTACTTAATCAATTAGATTTAACTCAAGCTATTGAATTTATTGTTCATGGTAATAGAGACTATTTAGCAATGGATTCTGTAGGATTTATTGCAGGTAAGTTTACAGAAAATGGTCCTAATGGTGTTGGTGATCGTGCTTTTAAAACTTTATCATATAACAACTATGGTGAAACAGTTCCACAATGGAAAATTGCTGATACAGATGAAAATGCTAAATTTGAAATGACTGTTTTCCCAAGTGGACCAGTTATGGGTGCAACATTTAATCCTCGTTTAGCTTATGAACAAGGAAGATTAATGGGTAATGATGCATTATTTGTTGGTTTACCAATTTTATGGGGTCCATCAATGAATACACATCGTACAGGATATAATGGTAGAAATATCGAATATTATTCAGAAGATCCAGTTTTAACTGGAACAATTGGTATGGAATATAGCATTGGTGCTTTAGACAAAGGCTTAATTGCCGCTCCTAAACATTTTGCTTTCAATGACCAAGAAACAAATAGATCTGGTGTATCTCCATATTTAACTGAACAAAGAGGAAGAGAAATCGAATTAAGAGCTTTCCAAATTGCTTTTGAAGCTACAAAATATGACACCGATGAAAGAGATGCTGGTTTACTTGGTGTTATGACATCATTCTCAAAAATTGGACCAGTTGAAGTAACTTGTTCAAGAGGTTTATTAACTGATATATTAAGAGGCGAATGGGGCTACAAAGGATATATTGTTAGTGACTTAGAAGATGATATAGACTTATTACCACAAGCTTTATATGCTGGTATTACTAGTTTCGATTCAACTGTTACTTTAGATAAATTAAATGATGTTAAATATAATAACTTTACTGTTGATAAAATCAAAAATGATGCAACAATATTAAAGAATGTTAAAGAAGCTGTTCATTGTAATTTATGGGTATTAATTCAAAGTAACTATATGAACATGGTTGATGTAAATAGTGAATATGTCAATACAATGACTTGGTGGAGAGCATCTTATATTGCTGTTGAAGTAACATCAGCTACATTAGCAGGATTATGTTTAGCAGTAACTGTATTAACATCAATTCTTGATAAAAAGAAAGGACGTAAATAATTATGTTAGAAAAATTTAAAAAATGCGGTTTATGTTTCTACATTAGTCTTATTGCACTTGTTCTTATTTTTGTCTCTATGATACTTGCTATTTCAAGTTCTACAAATCTTGGATATAGCATTGATGAGCTTCCTTTAATTGTAACATTTTCAATTATTTCAATTATTTGTATAATTGGCTCAGCATTATTATCATTTAAATTTAAAAATAATGCTCTCTCATATGCACCTCTATTGGTTGCTATGGTTTTATCTGGAATATGTTTTACATTTGTTATTTCATCTAGAACTTATTTAATGGGAACTTTATGGTTTACTAAACTTGATGAATCAAATCAATATGCTGTTGCAGCAATGAATACAGGCGCTCCATCGTTTGTTATGTATTTTATTAGTATGGTTGTTTTATCTATAGCATCATTCTTCAATTTATCTAAAAATGATAAAGTTGTAGAAAAATAACAATTAATATTCAATGATAATATCATAAAATAATTAAGAGCTAAATACTCGTTAATGGGTAGTTAGCTCTTTTTTGTTTAAATAGAAAATTAATTATTTACATGTTTTTAAATTTTTATTTTCGTAGATAATTTAGAAAAAATGTTATTACTGGATATTTGAATGGATCACACAAGCTTTACTTAAGGAAATATCACTTTTTGGGAATCATTTATTTTAAAATAATCAAAATAATTTAAGTGTTTTTAGGCTACCTGTGTAAATAATTGTTTAAATATAAAATCTAAAAAATTGGCACTTTCATATAAAAAAGAAAGTGATGCACCCACCAAGATACATCACTTCAAATTTAAATTTTTTTGGATTTTCGACTCCACCTAGACCAACCTAGATTTTAAAGAGTCGAAGTTAATCTTAGATTTTTTTAAAGAAATATATAATAATTAGCTCTTCATTACTTTAACAGATCTTCTAGTAATTGTAGTAGTACAATCACCAATAGTTGATTCTGTTTTAGCTTTAACTCTCATAATTACTTGCATTGGATATGTACATTGATATGATTTTCCATCAATTAATGTTAATTCTGCTCCTGAAGTTGTGTAAACACTAAATTCAAAATTAGTTGCATCACTTATTTCAAAATCATAATAATAAACATAATTTGCCATTGGAGATTTAACCATTTTTACTAAATAATATTTATATTCATTAGCATAGAATGTATTATTAGTGGAAGTGAATTTAAGGTCGGTAAATGAAGCTTCAGTTTGTTTATTTAAATTACATAAATCACATTTACCAGTAGTTAAATATAAATTATTATGCTCATGCAAATTAGTAATAACGCCTCTTCCAACAGTTTTACCACCTTCATAAATATTAAATTCACCATTAATAACAAGTGGTTTAGGCATATCTAATGTAATAGTAATATTTTCTTCAGTAGTTCCCGGCATTATTAATTCAATATCTTCTGGGAATGTAAACTTACCACTAAATTGTGAGGAAGTATTAGTGAAACTTAATGTCGGATTATATCCATTATTTATTGGAGTATTTCTGCTACCACCTTCATCTTTTGATAAAATTGTAACAGTAGCTTTAAATACATCGTAATTTTTAACTGTATTTAAAGCCGAAATAATATATCCCCTAGATAATTCAGATCTATCAACACCAGTGACTTTTAAATCAACTTCATCACCAATAGTGGCAGATGTTACTTTAACATTGTTTTTAGAAACATCGGTGACAGTAATTTCTTTATAAATATTATTAACGAAGAGTTTATCACCAACTTTTACAGTACCTTTAACAATCTTAGTACTAATAATTGTACTATCTCCTACTTTAAATACATCTTTAATACCACAATAGAATGGAGAAGCATCTAAAACAACTAATTCAAAACTATCTTTTCCTTCGATAGCAACTTGATAATTAGCATTATAATTAATTGACCCGGAAAAGCGAATAAATAATTCACTAGTAGGAATGCTAGCTCTACCTACAACATTATATTTAGCAGCAACACAGAATGATATACTATTAGTATCAATTGTACCAGTTGTAATTTCCAAATAATTAACATCAGAATTTTCTACATAATTTATTGTATAAGGACCATCAGATATATAAATAGTATCCTTATTAATAGTATACTCGCCAAAAGTAGAAGCTTCTAACCATTCATCAGTGCCTTTTAATTTAGCAACATATTCATAAGTTCCAGCATTAAGAGGGACATTATTAGTGAATAGATTATCACCTTTTTTTCTATATTCAACAGTTAAGCCACCTATATTATTAGTCATAGTAAGATAAGGGTCAACTGGTTGAGGTACTCCGTTATAAGTTAACTCCGGAATATTAGCTTTAATTTCTCTAGTTTTAGGAGCAAGCTTACTTCCTTCTAATGTTTTTTCTTCATGATATCCACAAACATCACAATCTCTTTGAATTACTTTATCAACACCATAATTAGCTTCCACTTTGGTAGTCCATTCACCACTATGGCTAGCTTCATCAATTTTCATTACGTCATGAGTTGGAGCTAATTCATTACAATTAGAAGCATGCCAATGGCTATTTTCATCATGTATCCATTTAGAAGTATCATAACTATGAATTGCTGTTTCTTTAATAGTTCTAGTAGTTTTATAATTACAAATAGAACAAATACCTTCTTCTACTTTATCTTTATGAACTCCAGCAGGAGTTTTTTCAGTCCAATTAAAAGTATGATTAGCCACATCTTTCTTTTCAGTACATGATGAATCTTTACATTCATGCCAGTGCTGTGTTTCATTATGAGTCCAAACATTAGAATAATCATGAACATGCGTAGATGTTTGTTGACTTGTACTTGTACTATTTTTATTACCACAGCTTACAAGAGAACAAGTTAACAATAAAGCAAACATTGCGGCTATAATAGATGATTTTTTCTTATACATATTATTTTACACTATTTATTTTTTATTTCCCAATAGTGCTTAACCTCCTTTAAGATTAGGAAAATTATATTTTGACCTTCAACTAACAAAAACGACAATGATAATTTTCATCGTTTCCCCACTTGGTAGAGAAATTATGATTGTTTTGCCCAAAAAAAATTAACAAAGGAAGGCACAAAGATAATATAATTTTTTATTTTTCATTTAAAAATGTTCCTTTCAATATCAAGAATATTCTAACAACTAGATATAAATATAAGAAGTGTCATTTGGCACCCCCCCTAATATTATTTTGTTAAATAAATATCACAAATTATTTGATGTGAAAACGCTCAATCGTTGATGTTTAACATCTATAAATTTTTATAAAAAAAACTACAAAAGCGCCGAGCCAAAAAAGAAGTGATGCATCCACCAAGATACATCACTTCCGATTTGATAGTTTTGTAATTATTTCTTCTCGACTCAACTCTAGACCACCTAGATTTTAAAGAGCATTAATTTTTAAACTATTTGCTTTGATAGTCGCGGTAACGTCACCGCTCAGATTCCCTACTTTGACTTAACTATAACATTAACTCCGATAAATATATCATCGCCTGTGTAAATCCATTCGCCAGTAGAATAAGCGAGTTCTCCTGCTCCTGCATTTCTATACAAATCGACAATGAGATATGAACCATCTACTTTACCACCAACTTCATTGTATGCCACTCCACCGGTGCCAGGGATGCGTTGGTATTTAGCAATGGTCTTTCCGATAGCATAAAAATCTATGGTGATTTCATCGGTATCTTTGGCATTTTTAAGTATCTCGGCGACATCACTTCTATTTAAGTTGACTGCAAATGTTTTTTCACCAAGTTCGATAGGCTCAATGAAATCTTTGCCTTCGATTGCGGCGAACGCCATCCTACCACTTCTAACTCTTGTCGCTTGAGGAACTGCGGTGACTATACACTCAGCAATAGTTCTTGCACTACTTTTAAGTGTGAATCTGCGTCCGACAAACGCAGGAACTTTTTTACCTTGGAAATCGATAGTAACGTTTTCAATCATTTCACCAGGTTTAATCATATCGGTGCCTTCAGGTAACGTAACTTTACCTGTTGTTTCACCGAATGTATCGGCAAAGGCAACCACTTTATTTCCCGTAGCAAGCGGAACTTGATTGCCTTCTTCTTTTGTATACAATCTTATTGTTGCTATAACTTTGCTATAACCAATAATCGTATCTGGCTTAGATAGCATATATCCACGACTAAGTTCAGCCTTCGTTGCGCCTACGATAAGCAAGCCTACTTCATCACCAGCGGTTGCAGTTTCAACCTGTATAGCCGACGTACCTTTGCCCTTTTCGATTCTATTCACAGTGATTATCTTGCCGATTTCATTAACTAAAAGTTGGTCGCCTTTATTCACCGTGCCATTAGCGATTTTTGTTGTGATAATAACATCGCCAGTACCAGAAAGGGTGAATATGTCCTGGATTCCAGCATAGAAGGAATCAGGAGCGTTATAAACAGTAAATCTAACCGTACCATATGCGCCTTTGTTAAGTTCGAAGTTGTCATTGTCCAAAGTTAACTCAAAAGCGCCGATTGTATGCATACCAATCGCATAGTATGTTTCGGGAGCGAGAATTGTCACCCATTCTACGACGTTATTTGTCTCTTCTGCGACATTTATGCATGTCAAACCGAACTTTCCGCTTTCAAGGTTTTCCCCTAACTTTCTTTCAAAAACACCTGCGGGTAAAGTTACTTCGCGCTTGTTAATCATGATATACGTGGTGATTTCTCCGCCTTTCCATTCCGCAGTGCCATTTACGGTTGCTTTCACGGTATATTCACCGACGTTAATTGGAGCGGTTGTAGAAAACTCAGTGTCATTTTCGCCTTTGTAAGTAATGATAATTTCGCCATCGCCCTGACGATTGACTTTTGAAGGATCGATGCTAAAAGCCAAACCATCATAGGTTTTTTCCGTAACTAAATCTTTAGCAAACGAAATAGTATTGTTTTTTGCGTCAAGAGCGGGAATTTCTTCACTATGGCTATATCCGCATATTGTGCAAGTGAATTTTTTTTCTCCGGCTACACCATAACCTGCCGGTTTAGTAGTCCATTCACCACTATGGCTAGCTTCATCAATTTTCATTACATCATGAACTGGAGTTAATTCATTACAATTAGAAACATGCCAATGGCTATTTTCATCATGTACCCATTTAGAAGTATCATAACTATGTGTTGCTGTATCTTTAATAGTTCTAGTAGTTTTATAATTACAAATAGAACAAATACCTTCTTCTACTTTATCTTTATGAACTCCAGCAGGAGTTTTTTCAGTCCAATTAAAAGTATGATTAGCCACATCTTTCTTTTCAGTACATGATGAATCTTTACATTCATGCCAGTGCTGTGTTTCATTATGAGTCCAAACATTAGAATAATCATGAACATGCGTAGATGTTTGTTGACTTGTACTTGTACTATTTTTATTACCACAGCTTACAAGAGAACAAGTTAACAATAAAGCAAACATTGCGGCTATAATAGATGATTTTTTCTTATACATATTATTTTACACTATTTATTTTTTATTTCCCAATAGTGCTTAACCTCCTTTAAGATTGGGAATTTTTGGTTAATCAACAATAGATAAGATATGTTCTAATTTTACAATTCCAGTTGTACCTGTAATAATCAATTTAGATCTATCACTAGAAAGAGTTGTTGTAGTACCAATAAATAAACCATAAGTATGAGCTGGAATTCCTGTTTTCATATCTTCTTCAGTATCAAAAAAGACAATTGCATTTTCATTAATCTTATAAAGTACAGTGCATGAATTCATATCTGCTTCACCATTAACTTCTACCCCAAATTCAACACTGGCTTTTTCTTGTAAATTATCAAATGTGAATTTAATGATAGAGGAATCATTCATCTTTTGGTATTCTTCTTCAGTAAATCCCATTTCATTTAAAAATTCATTTTTTTCTTTTTCTGTTCCACTCCATGTTATTATAGATGAAGTGTGATTATATGTTCTCCCTTTAATGCTTTCAATGCCCCATTTTGCATAGAGAGTAAAAACTCTTGCAGGCATATAAGAAAATTCAAATTGCTTATCATTTAAAGTCTTTCCACCATCATTACTTTCATACCAACCAACAAAAATGTAATTCTCTTTTGTTGGATTATTAGGAGCTTCAATTTTTGTTCCTGCTTCAGCAGTAATGCTTTTTACTTCACTACCACCTTTACTATCAAAAGTGATTGTATAAGTAGTTTGCTCTTTTAATTTATCAATTATTTCAGTTTTTTCTTTTAAACAAGTTGTACAAACATATTTCATAATCCCGGTTTCTGTTTTAGATGGTTCTTTCATAACTTCACCATCATTCCAAATGTGTTTTTCCTTTTTAGATGTATCTTTATGGCCTTCAACTTGACAAACATGCCAATGATAATTTTCATCATTTTCCCATTTTGTAGAAAAATTATGATTGTTTTGACCACAGGAGATTAACAAAGGAAGGACTAACGATAATATAATTTTTTTATGTTTCATTTAAAAATGTTCCTTTCAATATCAAGAACATTCTAACAACTAGATATAAATATAAGAAGTGTCATTTGGCACCCCTATTATCATTTTTATGAATGAATTTTAGCAATAATTAGCAATTACACTAAAATGTAAAAACATAAAAAAACATGGTATTTAATTTATGACTTAACATTTAACTTATATTACATATTATGTAATTTTTGTTGTGATAAAAGTAGCATTACTTTTGGATTTTTATATTTATCGTATAATTTTTGTCTTATTTCAATAAATTCTTCTCTTATTTCACTTGTTTTAAAATCATTAATCGGATATAAGCAAATATAAATTGAGCAGACATCTCCAGAATAAGAAACATAAACATCATAAATTTTAAAATTAGTAAATTCTTCATAAACAAATTTTTTGATCTGTTTTTCAATATCTTGATTTTGTCTTTTATCAGTTAATATTTTGAATTGATTAATTATTTCTTTAATAGGAATAATCATATAAAAACAAGATAAAACAATAACAACTATACTATCTCCTATTGGTTGAATTGGTTCTAAAAATGGAACATATGTAAAAACTAATAAGGAAATTGTTGCGAATAACGTTACTAATCCATCATAAATTGATGAAATAATTTCCAGTTTTATAATCTCACTTGGAGTATCTAATTTCTTATTATAATGAGTATAGATAGAGGTAATTGCTAAACAAGATCCAACCATTAAAATACAATAAATAATCATTGTTAAATAATTAATATTTAAATCATCTACCAATGTTCCATTAGAAAATTTATAGATTGTAATTGAACCTTCAATGATTGAATAAGTGATAATTCCTAACATTAAAATGGCTCTAAAAATTAAAAATATATTTTCAATTGCATATCTTCCTAAAGGATATTTTTCTGAATCCTTCTTGTTTAATACTTTTGTTACTACTACTGAAACTATAGTTGATACACATAGAATCAAAGAAATAAAACCATCCAAAAATAAAGTTTGGCTTTTAGTAAGAACAAAAAACAAAATACCTAATACTGAAGAAAAGATATTAATTGCAATTCCCCAATAGAGTGCCCTTCTTTCATAATGCATAATTATCACTCTTTCTTATAATGTCATAATTATTGTAACATATTTATGTATTTTCTCAAAATTAAGCAAGTACAAAAAGTGCCTATTTTAAACTAAAAAAAGCTTTAAAATCAAAGAATATTCAATGGTTAAAAAAAGGTTCAATAAATCCCATAACCGCTCAATCGTTCATATTCCAAATCTAACCGCAAAATCTCAAGAATCGTTTTCTTAAGTATCATAGTTCGTGGGTTCGAACCAACGGCATGAATTGACCAAGCGCAAATAAAAAAGTTTGATGCATTTTACTTTATCAAACTAATGCTTTTTTAATGTATAAGATTACATATTATGATGCAAAGTGCGTACAGTTTACTGAAAATGCGTACAGCTGAAAAAAGACTAGAATGATTTAGTCCCTCTAGCCTTTTTGTTGATATTTAATTTTGTCTAATCACTCAGTATTATTTCTTTTTGGTAAACAATGATTTAATCTTTGCTCCGAGAGTTTTGAAGAAGTTCCCAATTGCACGACAAACGGTTTTTATACCATTGCCCATAGCCGTAAAGCCTTTCTTCAATACTACGCCCAAGTCTGCAAAAGTCTTTTTCTTAACTGCAAACCAGAAGATTGCAAATCCGCCGATTCCGGCAAGCAGTACCGAGCCAATTACGATACCCGCAATCGCGCCGCCCGAAAGTCCTTTCTTTGCCACGGGAGCATCTTCATACACAGCCGTAAGAGTTGTTGCGCCCGTTACCTTGAAGGTATAACTCTTTTCGGTGCTGACGATTTTTCCGCTTTCATCTTTCCAGCCTTTGAATACTTTTCCTTCTTCCGGATCGTTTGCGGTAATAGTCACTTCATCACCTTTTTTATACGTTCCGCCGACCGTTCGGACGGCTTATGTTTATTCAGTATATCGTAATAATATTTTTCCATACTTTACGAGTTTTCTAAAAACTGTAAATCCATTTTACAATCGGGTTTTTCAACGCCGTTTTCTTCCAGCAGAATATAATATCTGTTACACTTGCTTTCGGAAAAGCCCACATCGAGTTTTTCGTCGTAATCGAAATCCATTCTCATACTGCTTGCCGAATTGACCAATTCACCGCGCCCGTTGAAAACCGTTGCCTTGACGTTTCCGTTGATAAGCAGCCAGTGCGTGGGCTTCCCTTCATCGATATCGAAGTACCACCAGTAGCGCGGATATCCCGCGTAGGAAGATATTCTGGTGTTTACGGCTTTTTCGGAAATTTTTGGAACTCCGTACCGACTTGCCATCAACTCCCTGTTCAAACTGTGCGAAGTGCCTATCACCGTACGCACGACGTAAACGTCAAGGGCGTCTTTTTCCGAAATCCACCCGCCGTTTTCGTCCGTATAACCATCAACGTTTTTAACGGAAACGAACTGTATGTATTCAAGCTTTGGGTGAACATCGCCGATGAAATTCAAAAAATGCCTTTCCGTCCACGCAACCTCGTTGCCGTCATCGTAGTTTTCGTATCTATAATAACCATAAATTTCGTAGCCGTGCCATTTCGCGAGCGCGGGTCCGTTCGGCGAGTCTACGCGAAGTTCGGCGCGAAACTCCCAGAATTCTCTGCCTCTCTCGATAAGATACCCCACGTTATCTCTTGCGCGCGCGTCGTACTTAAAGTTATCGGGATTATAACAAAGTTTCAATGTCGTGTCTTCTTCAACGGCGTCCGCAATCTTAAACGCGTCGCCCTTTTTTTCAATCATATACGGATCGTTTTGGAAACTATACGTTTCGTCGACGGGTTCGCCCTGCAACGATTGATACCACACGCCCTTATAGTTGAGTTTCGTGCGGTGCGCAACCTTTTCCGTCGTAACCACGAAGTATGAAAAACTTATCGTTTCAAAAGATATATTATTGCCGTCAATCGCGGTTTCGAGTTCTTCCGCCGTGTTGTCGCCCTTGATATGATAGGTGACGTAAACGTCCGCCTCGAACGGTTTCGGCATGGTAATCTTCACCTTGCCGCTCGGTTGTACTTTCTCGCCACCCTTGGTAAGGCTGATGTCAAAAACGGCAACCTTTGCGCTGTCGTAAGGCTTGTCGATTGCCGAAATCGCAGCCCTGCCTTTCTCGCTGTCGGCTGCGTGAGCTTCTGCTTTCAGCACGGAGTTGTTTTCAAACGCGCCATCCGCGGTAATGCCGCTTTCGGCAGTCAGTTTGTTTGTTCCTCCGTTTTTGTCACCGCAAGCGACCAGCGCAAAACACAGCGCGAAAAAAAGCGAAAATGTAAAGAAAATTAACGATTTTTTATTCATTGTTTCCTCCTTCTTAAAGTGCGTCTATTGCGTCGGCAAGATAGTCGGACGGGACGGATTCATAAAAGAATGCGTCGATACTGCCGTCTTCTTTGGCACATTTGACTTTGTATGCGTTGCTTTCATCCGACACGTTGTCGCAAAGAAGCGCAATCTTGATTTCGGTGTTCTGCCTTCTGATTTCTTTCACGGTGTCCATACGCATATCAAACGTGCCGTCGCCCGACCTTGTAACGTCCATTACAAGGGTTGTTGCCGCAAGCGCGTTCGTCAGCGTAAGGATACGCTCCGTTTCCTGCGAAGAAGATTTTTCCACAAAGAACCCGGCGCGTTTCAGGGCGTTTGTCACCGCTTCCAAAACAAGTCTGTTCCTGATTGCGAGTACGACTCTTTTCATTTCATATCCTTTCTCCTTTGCGTACACTATCTGTATATATATTTTATCATAGGTGGTATGCGCTTGGGGGAGTACCGAATGGCACCCTTTTGGCAAGTTTTTTGTGTTTTTTAGAAAAAATTTTTGCAAAAAAAAGACAGCCGCGAGTAAGCGACTGCCTGTTTCTTTATATTTGGGTGTGTTGTCGGTCAGATTTCGTCGTCGGTTTTGTCGAGTATCACAAGCCCTATGAATAGTTTTTCAATGTATCAAAGTTCGTGGGTTCGAACCAACGGTAGGAATTGAACCCTCGCAAAAACAAAAAAAGTTCGATACAATCGAACTTTGTTAATCAATAATGCCTAATAAAAACAGTTTTAATACAATTTAGCACCCCTACTTGTAATCGTGTAAAGTTTTAGCACCCCTACTCAAATCGTGTAGTCTTTTCAATATTAGTAGTATAATCTATTACATTATCTAATCTCTTTCCTATTTTCCATATTCCTGCCGTTGCTATCTTTTTCACTCCTTTTATTTTCTGTATAAAAAAAGAGTAAACCATTTCTGATTCACTCCATAAATTGTAATTTTGGGTTATGTCTTATTGAAAATTATTGTCTTTTCATTCATAGATATTTTACCAACTTCATATCCAGATTCTTTTGCTTCTGTCTTGTAAGTTAAAAATGAATGGTCTATTTCAAATCCTATAATGTTTTTGATTTCTTCATAAGATAATTTATAATTTTCCTTATTATTATCTTTTAAATACTTCCATAATGGTTCGTACTTACTCACTTAACACCTCGCTAAATTATAATTTGTATTTATCTTTTCTTAACAGGAAATTGAATCTCTGTTAAATAATCTTCTTCATTTTCTTTATTCCAACATCCATCAATATAACATTCTCTCGCATTTTCTATTATCTCATATCCATTATCTTCAATGTACTTTAAAATAATATTATAAGAATCTCTTAAATTATTATAAGCACCTTTATGATAAATACATACTGCTGTAATAGAATTTGATTTCATAAATTTAACACTATCAGTTTCATTTCCTAATTTTTCTACTGCTTGTGCATATCTAATCTTAATATCTTTTTCTTTGTATTCTCCATCTAAATAACTAATATAGCAATAATCTGGAGTTATGCACTTTAAATTTGGATTTGCTTTTGCACATTCTGTTCCTGATTGTAAAACAAATTCTGTAATTTTACTAAAATCCTCTATCATTCCATCACGATAATAAATAATGTAACCTGCCTTCTTAATAACTCTCTCCTTATGAAAGGACAAAACCTCTCAAAGGTTGGTGAGTTTTATGACTTATAAAGAAAAACAAAGGATAATTGAATTAAGAAATAGTGGTCTTGGATACGGTGCTATAGCTATGGAACTTGGTATATCCAAAAATGTAGTAAGT
Organism: uncultured Bacilli bacterium; assembly: GCA_934140155.1. Taxonomy (GTDB): domain Bacteria; phylum Bacillota_I; class Bacilli_A; order RFN20; family CAG-826; genus RUG131. The sequence continues at coordinate 34,434 of CAKPBC010000011.1, forward strand.
TCATTCTGTCATAGATACAATATTGAATTTAATAAGCCACAAGATAATTTTTGCAAAAATTGTGGTAATAAGCTTGACAATCCTGTCTCACTTAATTTAATTACTTGTTATTTTTTTGCTTGTTGTGAGATTGCTTATGCTTTCTTTCAACCTTCCTTGAACAATTAACTTCAATTTTTCTCATTCAAGCAATAAAAAAGTCTACTCAAGAAATTAAATCTCAAGTAGACTTAGAATTAATTAATTATCAATAAAATATTGATTAAATTTGTTTTAATAAATCTTTTATAAACTACATAATTTGTTTATTCTACATATATTTCTTCTTTTACATATAGTTCATTATTACAACAAATATATTTCAAGTATTCATCATCTTTAATGCTAAAGAATGGGACCCTATTATTATTGTAATAATCGAATACGCTATCATAAATCACGTATTCATTATTTGGATATATCTTTAAAAAATCATCAATATCATCATGACGGATAATATAGCCAAGTAGTTGTCCTATTCGATTATTATCAACTCTTATATTTTTATTAATATACACGGAACCATGAAATGTGAAACTATTAGGTATAGTTTTAACCAAAAATGTTTCATCTGTTTCATTTTTTTTGTCACTTGATTCATTACTATTGTTTTGATAATTAGAATTTTGATTAAAATAATCTTCAGAAGACAAACCAAGTTTTAAAAGAATCTCAAGAAATTCATTATCCGATTTTAATGTATCGACATCCAAATTATGTGATAATTCTTCTTCTTTTGGAGGATTTGATACCTTAGCAACATAGGGAATAGCAAATGTCTTATTATAATATTTCAATATTTCTTTCATAGTGTTGATTGGGCATGGTAAATCATCTTGTAGTTTTTTTATTTCATAAGTAGTTTTAAGCATATTAGTGCCACCAGTTAATACACAAAACCAGTCAGAAGACTCTTTCCAAGTATAAACTTCAATGCCTTTCATAGCATCACCATATTGATAATACTCTTTATATTTTTCAATTATTTTAGAATTTTCCAATGTATTACCCTCCCTAATATTTCCACAAGAAGAAATTGATAATAATCCTATAATTAAGAATATACATTTTTTTATTACTTTCATACTTATTCTCCTCATTAAATCATATTACTCACATTAACTTGATAAAAACCTACAAATTCAGAATACGATGGAA
>CAKPBC010000012.1 GCA_934140155.1 uncultured Bacilli bacterium
TCCATTGTTTTTTCCTCCGACACTATTCTATATCTTGTTCGATTCTTTTCTATTACGGTCGATCTTTTTCGCTTACTAATATATTACTAAAATGGTCGAACATAAAAAAATACGACCGAATCAAAAAATAGGAGATTTAACTTATGGCTAGCAAAATGGAATATCTAGATTTTGTGCTTAAACAACTTGATTTATTAGATAATATTACCTACCGCTCAATGATGGGCGAATTTTTACTTTATTATCACCAAGTTCTAATTGGTGGAATATATGATGATAGATTACTTGTAAAAATTGTTAAAGAAAATAAAAAGTATGGAATGAAAGAAGCCATTCCATACCCTGGTGCTAAACCAATGTATTTAGTTAGTAATGTTGATGATAAAGAACTTTTAAAAAATATTGTTCTTGATACTTATAATGATTTAAAAAAATAATAATTTATTTAATGATGTTACAAGCTTTTAATAATAATTTGTGTAAAGTTAGTTCATAGTCATAATCATATACATTAGATTTTATTCCGCATAAACGTTCATAGAATTCTTCTGGGAAAGCGTCATAACGATTATAATCAGTAGGAAATTCAATAGTGGTGGTATCCGCCATTTTGTCATATGGATCTTCTAATCCATTTTGTATGGCTAGCCATTTGATTGTTGGGCGTTCAAATGGAGAAATAGAAACAGTGCCTTTTTCTCCCACAACTGTTAATTCTCTTCTTAAATGTCCTCCGGTTTCAATTGCGGAAGTACGAATGACACTTACTCCTTTATCGTAGTAAAATAAGGCAGTTGCATTATCAATTCCATTAAAACCTTCCGCCCCTGAACGGAATAATATTGGCTCAATACGTTTTGGTTCGCCCATCAAACGTAAGACAAAATCAATAATATGTCCGCCAAAAATATACATTGTTCCACCTTTGAATGTTGAAAGATATTCTAAATATTCTTTACTGCGTGGCGCAGACATAGAGGTTTCAACATAAAGTACTTTTCCAATTGTACCACTTTCAACAATAGAAAATACTTTTTTTACTGCTGGATTAGTGCGATATAAATATCCTAAATGCACAACAAGATTTTTTTCTTTAGCGTCTTTAAGTAGTTTTTCATACTCTTTTAAGTTTTCACCAGCGGGTTTATCGAGATGAATATGTTTATTATGATCAATGCATTTTTGTGCCGCCTTCATTAAGTCTGGAACTTCGGTTTCAATAAGAAGTGCATCACATTTTTCAATTAATTCATCTTCATTTAAACGGGCAATACCTTGATAGCAAGGTAAATTTCCTCTTTTTTTAATCCAGTATTCACTATTTTCTGAATATCCAATAATTTCAAATAAGTCTGGATGTAGACGAAATGCTTCCATATGACCGGCGGCATGGTTGTGCCCTATACCAATTTGTCCAATTTTAAATTTTTTCATAATTGTTTATAAATGACCTTTCGACTAAATATAACACATTATTTTAATAAAATTTTGTTATAGCGCATCAAATTATTATCAATAAAGACAAAAAAAGAATCGAACTTAATCGATTCTCATTACCAAATAAAGTTTGATTTAGCGGCTTCTCCGTTATCAATTAAAATATCTTGTGCGGTCATAGATTCATTTACAACAGTAATGAAATAAGCCCACTTAGCCATTTCTTCTACGCTTGACCATCGATGCAATAAAGTTTCATTTAATACTTGTTCATATAAATCAGTGCTTTTTAAGATATGATCGTTTAAATCGGTAATAACTCCACCAGGAGAAATAGAATTAGAAGTAGCATGAAATTTAGCTAGACGTAATGCAACGTTTTTCATATAGGCAATTACCCCGCCTTTACTAGCAGCATATTCAGGAAACTCAGCGCCAGTATTTCCGGAAGCACTTGCGATAAATAAAACGGATTTTATTTTATCTTGGAAAGCATACTTCTCAGTTACTCTTATTACAGCTTTTAAATTATTATCGATGTCATTATCATTTTGTGTACCAGCGTTATTAATTAAAATATTACAAGATGGTAAATTAGGGAGTTCATCTTTGAATAAATCCACTAAGACATGATGATAGTTTTTATTTTCTAAAGATGCTTCTAAACGATCTAAACCATAGACAATAAAATCTTTCTTTAAAAATAGTTCTGCAATAGCTTTTCCTATTCCTTTACTAGTACCGGTGATAATTACAATATTGTCCATATTAAATCTCCTTGTTTTCTTTTAATAAATTAAAGTATTTTTCTCCGACACCATCTTTAGCCCAGTTTTTGGTGATTTTATAACCAAATGGAGAAAATATTACTTCAAATAGCAACTCCACTATAGCGCCAGTAAGGGCACATGTAAAGCATTGAGTGATTGACCAACCAAAGAAAGATAAAGAAACAATTAAAGCAAAAGTGAGATTATCAATAAATTGTCCAATCATTGTTGAAATGTAAGTACGGAAAATAAACGTACCAAAATTATCTTTTTTAATTATTTTTCCAATAGTGAAATTAATGACATTATTTACTATTGCAGAAACCAAAAATGCAGTAGTGGATCCTAACAACACATACCAAGTGCCACCAAATGTATTGTTAAGTGCATTATTAATAATATCTTGACTTCCTTCTACATAAGATTCGCCCCATACACCAGGAATAATACTAGCAATAAAGAAAATTAAACACACAAATAGATTAATAACAACACCTAAGACCGCTAATTGATTCGCGGCTTTTAATCCAAAATGTTTAGTAATAACATCCATTGTTAAAAACGAAACCCAAGATAATAATATTCCAGCATCTAAAGCTAACCAAGATACAGGCATATTAATGCTTTTATTCGCTAATAAATTCATACCAACAACACTAACGATAAATAGTGTTACAAAGATAGATGGAATATTTCTTGTGAGAGTAACAAACTCATTCCATTCTTTTTTTAATTTGTTTTTCATAAATAACACACTCCTAATAACAAAAAAAACAGGTCCAAGACAAAGGACCTGAAAATATTAGTCAAGATACTTTGTTCCTGGTTTTATTTATAGACAGGATGGCAACAACGAACTGTCTTTTACGAATGAATATTAACTGATTTTTACTACTTTTGCAACAATTATTTTGAATGTAAGCGGTCTAGAATGCATTTTAAAAAAATATATGATATATTACTAGCGTAATGGGGAGTGAAAGAAATGAAATTAGAACCAATTATTGAAAGTCTTTTAGATACCGATTTTTATAAGTTTAATATGAATCAATTAATGTTTCATAAATATCAAGAACCGATAGGAGAATATCATTTTAAGTGTCGTAATAAAGATGTTAAATTTAGCGAAGAAATGTTACAAGAAATAAATGAGCAAATTGATCATTTATGTACATTAACATTTAAAAAGGAAGAATTAGATTACTTAAGTTCAATATCTTTTATCAAAGATGATTATATAAAATTTTTATCAACATTTAAATTGAACAGAAGTTATGTTGATTGCCATTTGAATGATAAAAAAGAACTAGTATGTGTGGTTAAAGGACCATGTTATTTAGCTATGCCTTTTGAAATTTATTTATTAGAAATAATTAATGAGGTATATTTCCGCTTAAAATATGATTATCAAGAATTATTAAAAGAAGCAAAAGAACGTTTAGCTATTAAAATAAGCAAAATGCAAAACGGCACATATACTTTTAAATTTGCGGAATTTGGATGCCGTAGAAGATTATCACGTGAATTCCAAGATTATATGGTTAAAGAGTTTGTGACCAAAACTAAAAATTGTGTTGGTACATCTAATGTTTATTTAGCAATGAAATACAATGTTACACCAATTGGTACATACGCTCATGAATTAGTGCAAATGTATCAAGGAATTGATGGATTAGACATCGCTTTTGATAATAAATATACAATGGATGATTGGTATGAAGAATATAAAGGCGCAAACGGAATAGCATTAACAGATACATTAACTACTGATTTATTCTTGCTGGATTTTGACTTTAATAATGCAAGTCGTTACAAAGGTGTAAGACATGATTCTGGTGATCCTTATGAATGGGGAGAAAAAATTCTTTCTCATTATGAAAAATTAGGAATAAATACCAAAGAAAAAACATTGCTATTTAGTGATAGCTTAAACTTTGATAAAGCACAAGCCTTATTTGATTATTTTAAAGATTGTGCAATTGTATCATTTGGAATTGGAACATATTGTTCAAACGATACTGATGAACAAGCGTTGAATATTGTTATCAAATTACAAAGAGTAAATGGAAAGCCAGTTGCTAAGTTATCCGATGTAGATGGAAAAACAATGTGTTTAGATGATAATTATTTGAAAAAACTGAAAGAAATAGTTGAAAACAGAGTAAAAAATAACACTAATAAATAAGTAATTTTAACATTTTGATTAATAAAATAAAAAAATGCTTTATTATTTATTAATAAAGCGCTATAATGTTAACAATTATTTTCTTTCTATGAATTAAAAGGAGGATAAAATTATGAAGAAAAAAATATTTTTATTAATACCTGTTATGATGATGGCTTTAGTTGCTTGTGATAATGGTGGTAGTAATTCTACTCCAGATCCAACTCCAACTCCAACTCCAACAAATAAAAAAGAGTATATTTCTCTTACAGCCTTAAAATCAATCTTTGACTCTTATACAGTTGAAGGAAAGTATACTTATGCTCAAAGATCAGGATTTTCTGCAACAGGGTTAAATATTTCTTTAAAAACTAGATACCAAACAGGTGGTATCGAGTTATCGGTTTATGCTAAAACAAGTTCTCAAGTTGTAGATGTTAATGCACAATTTGTTAATTCTAATGGCTATGTTGCTCAATGGTATCATGCTGCTGATAACACTATTAAACTCCAATACCTTTCTTCTTCAAGCGGAAGCGGAGCAGCAACTTGGTCATTCGATAATGACTTTGATAGTATTGTTTCAGTAAAAGACTTTGTCAAGCAAGCAGATGGTACTTATTCGGTTGTTAATGCTGACACAAGAACAGCAATTGCTACTGCAGTAGCTATGGGCGCTATTCAAATCGGTGCCTTTGATCCTAGTAAATTAGAAATTGCTAAAATGAGTGTAACTGTCGAAAACGATAAGATTAGCGGTGTTACTTTTGAATCAAAAGAATATGTTTCAACTGATAGTACTAATAAGATCGTTTATAAAGATCTTGGTGATTTTACTTTTACATATCAAGGTGCAACAGAAGTAAAATGCAAGTTATCGCCATATGATTCATATACTGAAGCTAATGCTCTTAAGGAAGCATTTGATAAAATAGGGCGTAGAACACAAGCTAAGATTACTAGTAATAATACTTATAAAGTAAGTGGTGGCGGTTCACAATCACAAAAAGTAGAAACAAATGTTTATATGAATGAAAATTTATATTACATTGAAAATAACAACTTAAAAACTAATGTAACATCTAGACAAGGACTTGCCCATTCTGATGCAGTTGGTGGTACAGTAATATTTACATCTGATGAAGATGGCAATTTATCAGTTACCAATGCTTATGAAAATGTAAAATTATCACAAACAATCTATTATCCACGTATGAGTCAAATTTCTCCAGATATGTTTGAATATAAAGATGGCAAATATGTTACAAGAAATGCTGATGACGCTTCCAATGTTGGCGCATATTTATTACATGATGGCTCAGAAGAATATGTATCTGAAATATCTATCGAATTAGATGAAGATAAAAACATGAAAGTATCTTATGAATACGAAGCAACAATTAGCGATAGTTCAACAACTTTAACATCTAAAAATGTGATGACATTCTGTGACTATGATGATAGTGCGATTTCTTTCTTAAAATTAAACGATATGGAAGAAAATCTTAAGATTGCTAAAAATATTCCTAGTAATATGGTAAATACTTGGTTAAATGGTAGCACTAGCGTATCAATTAGCAAATATGTTGTTAATATTGATGGTAATATTTTGAAAATTAGTGAAATTAAAGATGGAGTAATTAAAGGAACATATGTTGATGGTAATAAAAACACAGTCAATGTGTCATTATCTTTAATTCCTGCAACAGATAATTCAATTGCTATGTTATCTATAACAATTGGTGAAAATGCACCTGCTAGATTATTAGGTGCTAATTCAGCTCTTACTTCTACAACATTCCCACTAGAATATGTTCGTATATTCTTAACTAATAATCCTGATTTAGAATTGCCAACAATTAATGCTAGCAGTTTTGAATATATGATTTTTAGTGAAAAAGGTTATGATTCATACTTTGCAGTTGCTATTGATGGCGTAGAAGCAGGCACACAATTTGTAAAAGATTTGATTGCTAGTAATTGGTCAGTCAGCCAATCTTCTAATGGAACTTCTTATAATTGCGTTGATCCATCAGGAAAAACAACTATAGTTGTTATGTTTGGTAGTACAACAAGTGGATACTATACTTTAATTGCTTTCTTCGATACAGTAGCTGAATAAAAAAATGTAATTTAGGTGGCGTATTTAAAAAAATATGCCACCTTTTTCAATCGTTTGGTGAAACAACTAAATTTTTTTGAAAAAAATAAAAAAAATACTTGCATTATTTGTATTAATTCGATATATTATTTATTGCGTAAGAGATAAATACAAGTTACGCTTAATGACGTGGGGCCATAGCTCAGCTGGGAGAGCGCCTGATTTGCATTCAGGAGGTCAGGGGTTCGATCCCCCTTGGCTCCACCATTTATTTTACTCAATGGCTGTGTAGCTCAGTTGGTTTAGAGCGGCCGGTTCATACCCGGCAGGTCGAGGGTTCGAATCCCCCCGCAGCTACCAATATGGACCCTTAGCTCAACGGTCAGAGCTCCCGGCTCATAACCGGTTGGTTATAGGTTCGAATCCTATAGGGTCCACCAACGAATATTATTTTATGGAGACTTACCCAAGTGGTTGAAGGGTCCAGTCTTGAAAACTGGTAGGGGATGCAAGTCCCGCAAGAGTTCGAATCTCTTAGTCTCCGCCATCTTATTATCGCGGGGTAGAGCAGCCTGGTAGCTCGTCGGGCTCATAACCCGGAGGCCGGAAGTTCAAATCTTCCCCCCGCAACCAATGGAACTGTGGTGTAGCGGTTAACATGTCTCCCTGTCACGGAGAAGACCGCGGGTTCGATTCCCGTCAGTTCCGCCATCTGGCTCGATAGCTCAGTAGGTAGAGCAAAGGACTGAAAATCCTTGTGTCCCCAGTTCGATCCTGGGTTGAGCCACCATCTTGAAAATTAAGCGCTATTAATTAGCGCTTTTTTCGTTTTAATTGTCTCAATAATATGTTAATATTATTAATGTCTTTTTTAGGAGTTAAATTATGCCAATTATTTTAGTATGTATATTGTCTTTGCTTGCTGGCAGTGGTGTCTTTATTGCTGGTATGAATATGATGAGTGGCGCTTTAGAACGTGCCACAGGAAAAGGATTAAAAAAGCTTTTAGAGAAAATTGGGAATAACCCAATTGTAGGAGTAGGAATAGGTGCGGGGATAACAGCGTTAATTCAAAGTTCGGCGGCTACCAGTGTTATGACTATTGGTTTAGTTAATGCTGGTGTAATGAGCTTAGTGCAAGCGGCATCCATTATTATGGGGGCTAATATCGGCACAACAGTTACTGGACTATTAGTTTCTCTATCCAGTTTAAATATTTCTCTATTTACCTCAGTTTTGGCATTTATTGGTGTCATGATGACATTTTTTAAAAATGAGAAGGCAAAGAACATTGGCTCGATATTATGCGGCTTAGGATTAATTTTTATTGGCTTGGATTTAATGAGTAATGCTTTTGCTAATGAAGAAATTAAAATAACCTTTACTAATATTTTTGCTTCTATTGATTTTCCTTTATTATTAATATTATTAGGAATAGTATTTACCGCAATTGTTCAATCATCTTCAGCGGTTACTGGTTTAGTGATTGTTATGGTCGGACAAGGTGCTTTAAAAACAGAAAATGCTTTATTCATTATTTTAGGATCTAATATTGGCACTTGTATTACCGCTTTAATTGCTACAATTGGTACAAGTACAAATGCTAAACGAACAGGTGTTATTCATTTACTATTTAATATAATTGGTACAATATTGTTTACGAGCATTATTTGGCCACTTCAAAATGAGGTTGTTAATTTATTAAATACCCTTTTTAGTGGTAATGCAGAAATTCAAATAGCAATGTTTCACTTAGTTTTCAATGTGGTTACAACTATTGTTTTATTGCCTTTTATTAAATGGCTAGTAAAATTAGCATCATTGATTATTAAAGATAAGAAAAGTGATAGTGCTCATTTAAGTTTAAAATATATTGATGAGCGTTTATTACGCACACCATCAATTGCTATTACCCAAGTCAAAAAAGAAGTTGATTATATGGCTAGCATTGCTAAGACTAACCTTAATGCAGCAATGAATAGACTACTAAATAATGAAAAAATTGATTTAGTAACATTTAAACAAAATGAAGAATACATCAACTTTATGAATACAGAAATTACAAAGTTTTTAATTAAACTAGCTCCTTTGATGGATGGTAGTAATGAAAAAATTGTTGGGTCATATTTCCATGTTATTAATGATATAGAAAGAATTGGCGACCATGCTGAAAATATGGTTGATATTGAAGAAGTATTAGATAAAGAAGAAGGAGACTTTTCTGCAACTGGAAAGAATGACATAAGCGTAATGTTTAACAAGGTAGAAGAAATGTACACATTAGCTTTAAAAATATTTGATACATATGATATTAACCATTTAAATTCTTTAAATCAAATAGAAGAAACCGTTGATGAAATGAAAACAAAATATACTTCCGAGCATTATACACGCTTATCGATGGGAGATTGCAAAATAGAATTGAATTCTCTTTTTATTTCTACAATATCAAATTTAGAAAGAGTTGCGGACCATTTAGTAAACATCGGAAATAGTATTGTAAGTCCTACTGGTGATGAATGTAATGATTAAATTTATTTTAAAAATAGCTTAAATGAATAATAATATAAATAGGGCTTAAATCTTAATGATTAATTTTTTTATTTAGTAATTAACTTTTATTAAATGAAATTTATTAGTAATGCTGTAATGTTTTATCCCTAAGAGAATATAATTTTAAAGTTAAAAGCAATTATTCTAATTAGCTTTTATAAAGATTCATGAGTAAAGGAAAACAAAATGAGAAACAAGTATAATGACTTATCTTTAGATGATAATGTGCTTGAAGATGTACCGCTTCAAGAATATCCTCGCATGCAATTTAAAAGAGCATCTTATTTATGCTTAAATGGTGTCTGGGATGTTGAAATTACAAAATCAAAAGAATTACCTACTAAATATTCTTCGCAAGTAGTAGTTCCTTTTCCTATTGAATCAAAACTATCAAAAGTAAATAAAGAGTTAAAAAAAGGAGAATATATTTATTATCGTCGCTTTTTTAATATTTCAAAATCATTTAATGTAGGTAAAATTATTCTCCATTTTGATGGAATAGATCAAATAAGTGATGTTTATATTAATGAAAAGTTAGTTATGCATCATGAAGGCGGTTACCTTCCTTTTGAAGTTGATATCACAAATTGCATTAAAGAAGAAAATGAAAAGTATGAATTAGTTGTAAAAGTACAAGATGATTTAAATAAAATGTATGGCTATGGAAAACAAGCTATTAAATCAAAAGGAATGTGGTATACCAAAACTTCTGGAATATGGAAAACATGCTGGATTGAAAGCGTACCTAATAAATATTTTAAGAATATAAAGATTGATACGACATTAGATGAAGTAACGATTAAAGTTAATGGGGATATATTAAAAAAACAAATAATTATTTTTTCAGAAAATAAAAAGCAAATTTATAGATTTAAAAATGAAGAAATCAAAATCAAAATTAAGAATCCCATTAATTGGACACCAGAAAATCCTTATTTATATAAATTTGTCTTAAAAGGTGAAGATGATTATGTTGAATCGTACTTTGCTTTACGCACAATTAAAGTTGGTGAATTCCAAGGATATCCTTGCTTGTTACTTAATGATAAACCATATTTTTTTAATGGCTTATTAGATCAAGGATATTATCCAGATGGATTATTAACTCCTAAAACGTATAAAAAATATGAAGATGAAATTAATGTGGTAAAAAAACTAGGGTTTAATACCCTCAGAAAACATATAAAAGTTGAACCGGATTATTTTTATTATTTATGCGACAAACTAGGAATGATTGTTTTTCAAGATTTTGTTAATAATGGAAGTTATAGTTATTTAAACGATACTATCTTACCTAATATAGGATTAACAAAAAGACTAAAAAAAGGATTTACGACTAGAAACATTGTTAAAGAACAGTTTAAAAAAGAAACAAAAGAAACTATTGCCATGCTTTATAATCATCCATCAGTTGTTTATTACACAATTTTTAACGAGGGATGGGGCCAATTTGACGCTGATAAAATGTATGATTATGTAAAGGAATTAGATAATACTCGTATTGTTGATACAACTTCAGGATGGTTTAAATCAAATAAGTCAGATGTGATTTCAGAACATATTTATTTTAAAGATATAAAATTCAATAAAGAAATGAAACCAATTATTTTATCGGAATTTGGTGGCTATGTTTATAAAGTTATTGAACATTCATATAATTTATCACGTACATATGGTTATAAATTATTTAAAACGCAAGAAGAATATCAAGAGTCGCTGAATAAATTGTATCAAGAAAAAATATTGCCTTATGCATTTAAAGGATTATCAGGATGTATTTACACACAAATTAGTGATGTTGAAGATGAAACTAATGGAATTTTAACATATGATCGCAAAATCGTTAAAATTAAGGATCGGATTTTGCCGGACATAAATAAAATTTAATCTAGTATTGTTACAAAAATATCCGTTCGCGCTTTAAAAATAACAATTTACGCTCAAAAAAACAAATTACACGGAAAAAGATAGTTTTTTTTGTTAAAAAGTTGTAAAAATAGTTGTTATTTTAAAGAAATAATGTAAAATATTAGTGTACTTTAAAAAAAAGGGGAGTTTAATATGGAATTTAAAGTTAAAGGTAAAGCCGCTGCATTTGTTTTATTGAACATCTTCTCATTCTTGTTCGTTGTAATTTTCGGCTTAGCTATGCTAGGTGGAGAATTCTTCAGTTACATCGGTAGAGGATGCCACTATGTCTACTATTTCACATTTGTAAGACCAATTGATTACAAATCATTCATCGCATTTGGAATAGCAGCATTAGCATTAGCATCATTAATTTATTGGATTATTCATGCTAGTAAAAAAGGTACACTTTCTATGGTAGAAGTGTTAGCACCTATTACTTCAATAGCATTGCCAATGATTCTATTATGCGCCTATCGTGGTATCTGCTTAGGAGTTTGGAATGATTCAGACAAATTGTTAGTTGTATTAGAATTAATTTTCTTAGCAATTTATACAATTTGTGCACTTGCTTCATTAATTTACTCTTTCAAGGCAGCAAGAATTGAAAGTAAAGAAATTCAAGAATCAGAAGAAGTAAAAGAAAACATCGATGCAAAAGTAGTCGAAGAAGAACCAAAAGAAGAAGTTGTTGAAGAAGAAGTTGCTGATGAAGTTGAAGATGAAGAAGAACCTGAAGATTTAGAAGAAGAATCAGAAGAGGATTCAGTTGAAACTGACATAGTAGCTGATGCAAAAGTTGCTGCAAAAAAAGTTGTTAGAAGACCTTTTGATGAAAAAATGACAAAGGCAAGTTCTGAAATCAAAGAGAACTACAATATCTTAAAAAATGAATTATTAAGTTATGGTGTTAAGTCTCGTTTATCTCATGGTAGCGACACATTCAGATTAAGAAAAGAAGAATATGCTCGTATTACTCTTGTTGGTAAAAACTTAAAATTGTATCTTGCTACTGATCCAAAGAAATATGAAGGAACTACAATTCCTGCACGTGATGAAAGCAAGAAAAAATGTTTTGCAAATACTCCAACAATGATTAAAGTTAAATCAGCTTTATCAATTAAGAGAGCAAAAATGATGATTGCAGATTTAATGGAATCTAAAGGTTTACCTCAAGGCGAAGTTGGTAATGTAAATTACGCAAAACAACTTAAAAATCGTCAAGCTAGAAAAGCTAAAATGTAGTTAAATCTAAATTTAAAAATCTCGGCATTAGTCGAGATTTTTTTATGATTTAGTCTACAAAAAAAATAGCACGCACTGTGCTATTTTTGTTCTTTTTGGTGGGCATCATATTTTTTACGCTCAACGGTATTTAAAATCTTTTTTCTTAAGCGATAAGTTGAAGGAGTAATTTCCACCAACTCATCAGTATTAATATAGTCTAAGCAAGCTTCTAGAGACATTTTACGTGCTGCTTTTAATACTACAGTATGATCGGAACCAGCAGCGCGCATATTAGTTAAGTTTTTACTAGTAACAACATTAACTGCTAAATCTATTTCGTATTTATTTTCTCCTACTATCATTCCTTCATATACTTCATCACCAGGAACTACAAACATTGTTCCGCGATCTTCTAATTTTTGTAAAGCATAAGCAGTAACTTGTCCTGGTTCAGTAGCAACTAGAACACCTACAGGACGTTCACCAACTTTTTTACTTCCCATTGGACGATATTCTAAGAATGAATGATTAATAATTCCATAACCCTTTGTAAGAGTCATAAAGTTTGTCATAAAACCTAATAAGCCACGAGAAGGAATTATATAATGTAAGCGAGTTGTTATATCATTAGAATCCATAGTAACTAATTCAGCTTCACGATTACCCATTGTTTCCATGATAGTACCTAAGTAATCATTAGGAACATCAATTTGTACTTCTTCATAAGGCTCACAAGTTACGCCATCAATTTCTTTTAAAATGACTTCTGGTTTACTAACTTGAAGCTCGAATCCTTCACGACGCATATTTTCAATTAAAATAGATAAATGTAATTCACCACGGCCAGATACAATCCAAGTTTCACTATTTGGAACACGACTAAATTTTAAAGAAACATCTCTTTGAATTTCACGGAATAATCTTTCTTCAATTTTACGAGCTGTCAATAATTTGCCATCTCGACCAGAGAAAGGAGAAGTATTAGTTCCAAAAGTCATTTGTAATGTTGGTTCATCAATTCTTAAAAGTGGTAAAGCATCTTTGCTTCCAACGGTAACAACGGTTTCTCCTACATTTAAATCAGGAAGTCCCGCGATAGCGCATATATCACCAGCATGAGCTTCAGTTATTTCTAATCTTTTTAATCCTAGGAATCCATATAATTTTTGAATTCTAAAGTTTGTGGTTGTGCCATCTAATCTTAAACAACTGACCATATCGTTAACATGTACACTTCCACGCTTGATACAACCAATACCAATACGACCTACGAAATCGTTATAGTCAAGTAATGCTGGTTGAAATTGGAATGTACCATCTTCATCAACATTAGGTTCAGGTATTTCTTCAATAATAGTATCAAATATTGGATCCATACCAGGTTTTTGGTCGCTTGGTTCAGGATAATAAGAAGATGTACCTTTTAAAGCAGAAGCATAGACAACTTTGAAGTTTAATAAGTCTTCACTAGCACCTAATTCAATGAATAATTCTAATACTTCATCAACAACACGTTTTGGATCAGCATTTGGTCGATCAACTTTATTAACAACAACAACAGGCTTTACACCAGCTTCTAATGCTTTCTTTAAAACAAATCGAGTTTGAGGCATAGTTCCTTCAAAAGCATCGACTAATAATAGACAGCCATCGACCATGTGCATAATTCTTTCAACTTCACCGCCGAAGTCAGCGTGTCCCGGAGTATCAAGAATATTAATACGATAGTCTTTATAATTAATTGCTGTGGTTTTAGCTAAAATTGTAATTCCACGTTCTCTTTCAATGTCATTACTATCCATTGCACGATCCGCAACATCCTCATTACTTCTAAATGTTCCAGAACAACGAAGCAATTGGTCCACTAATGTGGTTTTGCCATGGTCAACGTGGGCAATAATAGCAATATTTCTAATTTTCATATAGTTCACCTCTAGTAAATTTGTAAACAACGGCTATATTATAATAATATTTTAACCTTAGTACAAGAAAAAATTGCTATTTATAAATATTATATATAAAATATTTATAGTTGGTGATGCATTATGTTTAAGGCTGTAATATTTGATTTAGATGGTGTAATTTTAGATACAGAAAGATTAAATGTTCATTATAAGTTGAAACTTAGTAAAAAATTAGGATTTCATTTATCCAAAAAAGACATTACTGCTTCTTTAGGCTTAGGAAAAAAAGAAGCTATTAGTTATTTTTATAATTTAGTAGGTAATTATTCTTTATATGAGCAAATGTCTAATTATCGTAAAGTGCAAACTATTGAATATATAAAAAGACAAAAATCGTTACCTTTAAAAGCATATGTTCTTGAAACTTTAAAGTATTTAAAAGAACATAACATTCCTGTAGCTTTAGCAACCTCAACTTCTAAAAAACTACTAGATGAATACTTTGCTTATACCAATTTATATCCATATTTTGATGTTATTGTTACTAATGATATGGTCGAAAAAGGTAAACCGAACCCAGATATATTTTTAAAAGCCCAAAGTTGTTTGAAAATAGAACCAAAAGATATTGTGGTTGTGGAAGATTCGATTAATGGATTAAAAGCCGCTAAAAAAGGAAAATTTAAAACGATTTTTATTCAAGATCAATGGATTATGAATAAATATAACAAAATATATGCAGACTATGAATTAAAAAATATGAAAAATTTAAGCACTTTCTTTTAATTAAGAGAGTTGAAGTTAGAAATTATTTAGTATAAAATTAGTTGAAATTAGGTGATTTTATGATAAAAATAGGGATGGTATCTTTAGGATGTGCTAAAAACTTAGTAGATTCTGAGATGATTCTTGGTATGTTAAAAGAAGGTAATTATGAGATTGTGACTGATCCTTCTCAAGCAGATGGAATAATTGTTAATACTTGTGGCTTTATTGAAGACGCTAAGCAAGAAGCAATTAATACAATTTTAGAAATGGCTCAATACCATAAAAAATTGATTGTAGTGGGATGTTTAGTTCAAAGATATGAACAAGAATTAAAAGAACAAATTCCAGAAGTTGATTTGTTTGTTTCAATCAAAGATTATCCAACTATTAATGCTCGTATTAACGCATTATTTAATGACGATTCTTTAAAAGAAGGATTATGTCCAATGCGTCGAGTTATTTCAACACCAAGTTTTACAGCCTATTTAAAAATATCTGAAGGTTGTAATAATTGTTGTACCTATTGCGCTATTCCGCTTATTCGTGGAGGATTCCGCTCTTTCCCACTAAATGATTTAATTAGCGAAGCTAAAATGTTAGCTAAAAATGGTGCGAAAGAACTTGTTGTAATATCACAAGATACAACGAGATATGGTTCTGATTTTAAAGATGGCACAACCATTGTTACTTTATTAAAAGAATTATTAAAGATTAAAGAACTAGAATATATTAGAATGCTTTATTTATATCCTAATGAAGTAAGCGATGAATTACTTCATTTAATGAATGATGAACCAAGATTAACTCCATATTTTGATTTACCTATCCAACATGCTTCATCACGTATTTTAAAAGCGATGAATCGTCGTGGTGATAAAGAATTTTTATATGATTTATTTAAAAGAACACGTGAAATTATTCAAAATCCAACATTAAGAACAACTGTTATTGTCGGATTTCCAGGTGAAACAGAAGAAGATTTCCAAGAATTGTTAGACTTTATTCAAGATGTTAAATTTGATCATCTTGGTGCTTTTACTTATTCAAGAGAGGAAAATACTGTCGCCGATACAATGGATAATCAAGTAGATGAAAAAGTAAAAAAATCTCGATTAAATCGTTTAATGCGAATTCAACAAAAGATTTCCTATGACTTAAATAAAAAAAGAATTGGCGAAATTATGGAAGGTTTAGTAGTAGCTAAGACTTTAAAAAATGGTGAATATGAGTTTAGATCAGGTTGGAATGCTCCAGATGATGTTGATGGTAAGATTATAATCACATCTGATGAGCCTTTAAAAATAGGACAAAAAATAAAAGTTAAAATATCTAATGCCTTTAGTTATGATTTATATGGAATCAAACTAAATTAGAGAAGAAATTAAAATAACGCATATATTAATAGTGGTGATTAATAGTGCGTTTTTCTTTAGATAAATCTAAACAAAAAGATGCAAAAGCTGCATTTAACAATATATATAAAAAACTATCATCAATTGATTCTGAAATAGCAGGAGAATTTATTGCTTGGCTTGATAAAAAAACAACTTATTTTAAAGATTCTATTAATAAAACTGGTTACAATACTCAACCAGATAATATTCAACGTGGCGATATTGTATGGGTGGAATTTGGAATTAATGTTGGTACAGAATTAAGTGATTTTAATACTAAAGGACATTATGCTTTAGTATGGGCCGTTGATTTAGGTAACATCGTCGTTATACCTTTATCAAGTCGTGACGCAATTGGGAGCAATCTAACTTTTGATATTGGCGTTATTCCAGAATTAAATGAAGATGATTCAGATACTCATTCATATTTAAAATTAGATGCAATTCGATCAATTTCTAAAAGACGTATTGCTCGAATGATTGGAAGAGAAAATGGTAAAATCACCTTATCAGAGGATAATATCAAATTAGTGGAACAAGCGATAAAAATTGCTTTTTTGAATGAAAATTATTAAATAAATTGCTAATTAATTTATGATAAATTATAATTTTTTGGGTGGTTAACATGAAAAAAGCAATTTTTTTTGATTTAGATGGAACTTTATGGGATGCTTTAAATCAAATAACAATAAGTTGGAATTTGACTATGAAAAAATTTCATTACCCATATCGATTTGATTTAGAAACAGTAAAATCAATTATGGGATTAACTCCAGAAGAAACTTGCCAATTATTATTTAAGGATAAGGATTTAAAAGAAGGACTAGACATTTTTCATTTGTTGGTAAAAGAAGAGATTAATTATTTATCAAAACACCCGGGAATAATTTATGAAAATGAAGACAAGGTTTTATCAGTTTTAAGTGCTAAATATGGCTTATATGTTGTTTCTAATTCAGATAAAGGATACATTGAAAATTATCTTTTAACTTGTAATAAAGAAAAATATTTTAATGGCCATATTTGTGCAGGTGACTTAGGATTAGCTAAATGGCAAAACATTTTATATATTAAGAAAAAAGAAAAAATAGATGAAGTAATTTATGTGGGTGATACATTAAAAGATAAAATTGAATCAGAAAAGGCGCATGTTAAGTTTATTCATGCCGCTTATGGATTTGGAAAGATTGATGATGATACCCTAAAAATTAATAATTTAACTGAATTAATTCTTAAAGTAGAAGAATTTTTTGCTGAAAACGCCCAGAAAAAGTAATTAAAGTGTTGACAAAAGCACGCATTATAACTACACTTAATGAAGTAAAGCCTCATTAGTTAAGTGGTATAACGGATCCATGGTAAGGATCTATTGCTAGTTCGATTCTGGCATGAGGCACCATTTGAACATTTTAGCCGATTCTATCGGCTTTTTTTATTTTTCCGTGAGAAGTTTTGAGAAGTTTTCTTCTCACAGTGATACGA
Organism: uncultured Bacilli bacterium; assembly: GCA_934140155.1. Lineage (GTDB taxonomy): Bacteria > Bacillota_I > Bacilli_A > RFN20 > CAG-826 > RUG131. The sequence continues at coordinate 17,709 of CAKPBC010000012.1, forward strand.
TTTTTGTTCATTATAGTAGTTTGCTATAGCCATTTTACGTGATGGAAACAGGTGAGCATATACGCGTGTAGTAACATTACTTGACGAATGACCGAGCCATGCGGCTACTTGATCAGGTTGAAAACCATTGTTAATTAATTCAGTTGCGCAGCTATGTCGGAACTCATGAAGCTTGATATGTCTTAAGCCTGATAATTCTTCATATTTTTTTTGCGCAAAACGTATAGGTGTAAAGCCGATGGTAAAATGATCGTTAGACCGTTTAAATATAAAATCAGTGCTTTTACGGCTTTCTAGTTCTGATATATATTTTTTGTACGCTTCATAAATGCAATCTAGCATAGGGTAATCACGTCTAGAAGACTTTGTTTTAGTTGATATATACATTTGCTTACCTTGACCAATTTTGTTTGTTATGCAGCCTTCTATAAACAATCTAGATGGCGTTATGTCTTTGTGTCGTAGTCCTAAAGCTTCACCAATACGTAAGCCATAGTTAAATAGAAGAAGAAACAATAAACGGTACATGCTTGAATCTATCACACTAAGAAACTTGTTAAACTCTTCACGTGTGTAGTAATCATAATGACTACTACGCGCGTTGCTATCGTATGGTGCTGATAAACAAGTAGTATTTATGTTTGTTAGTCCATACGCTTTTAAATAGTTTAAATATTCTTTTGTTAGCCAAAAGATTCTTTTTTTATCAGAATAATTAGACTGATTAATCTTCATGGCAAATAATTCTATATCAGATGTATTTATGCTATTAAGTTTATAATTTTCAAAAAATGGAAAAATGTATTTTTTTAATAGCAACTTTTTATTATATGCAGTAGTGATTTTCACATTGTTATAAATGTAAGTGATATACTTATCATTTAAGTCTTTTAAAGCAAAATCACCTTTAATTATATCTTGGCTTGATTCATAAAACCTTGCTAAGAATAATAATGCGCTTTCTCTAGTTATAAAACCACGCTTTGTTATTTGCATGTTGTGCCTATTGATTTTTACATAGAATCTAGTACCAGAAGCTGTTTTATATTTATATATGTTAGCCATGTTCGTTGCGCTCCAATCGTTCAAATAGATCAGCTTGAAAGTAAATGCTAACAATAATATTATTCATATCATCAATTAACTTTTGTGCCTCAGCCGGCCATTGTTCAAAAGATGATCCATAAATAACATTATTAAATCGGCGCGTGTGTAATCTTCTGGTATTGTCATCTAGGTATTTAATAACTAGTTTCATAGTTTCCACCCGCGTTCTTTTTCCACTTGCTTTAACCATTCATACATTGTGTTGAATTTTTCAGCATTCATTACACCTTTATAAAAATATATAGATATACGTTCTTTTGTCCATGAACCATCATCCCATTTTTTATCTTTAAAGTATCTAACATGCTCTTTAATAATCTCTAATGCTTTTAGATCCAACTTACTAATTTCATTGCTTGTTTTTTTAATACCTAAAATACAATAGCCATCTTTTAAGCCATACTGCGGAACATCTTTCAATACATAAGTTATTTCATATTTTTCTGTATCTTCTGATAAAGCATTGCCTTCTTGTGATAAAACAACAAATTTAATAAAATCGCCTTTTTTAAAATCTCTGTCATTTTTTCGTATTTCAAATTGTTTAAGGCCTTGTTTGATTGCTAAATAATAATCATAGTTGATTTTTAGTGAATGAGTTTTATTCATTACTTTCACACTCTAAAATCATTGCTTTGATTTTCTCATAGTCTTTATTATCTTTGTTAATACTCATCCAGATAATACCGTTGCAATTTAAGTAACTATTTTCAATCATAGTTTTTAATAATTCATTATTATTATCTGTCATTGTATCTTTTCTCCTTAATTAACTCTTTAATTTCTTCATAATGTTCATTACGTGATGGAATGCTAGACCAGATTGTACCATTGCAATTAATCCAACCATGCTCAATTATTGTTTTTAATAAATTATTCGAGCATAGATTTTTACCATTTTCAAAAACTACAATCATTGCTACAATCTGAACATACTTTTTATTATTTAAAGTAATACAAGTTAAAATAGTGTTATCAGGACTAAGATAACTATTATCAATAAGAATATTTAATAAATCATTTTGTTGTTGTGCTGTCATTTTTATTTCCTCCATATTTAAAACCAAACATTTCTTGCGCTGCAAAACTTCGCATTGATTGCCAGTTAAGCGGTGATGGCGTTAAATTGCTAAATGTTTGTTGATCATCAAAAGATAATTTTGCTTTAGCCATTTCATCTAAGAATAACTTTTTCATTGATGTAGTTTCATATCTACCAGAATAAGACAGTTTATCAATTATAAATACTTTCTTACTTTCAACATCATCATTAACACCTTCAGTTGTTCCATTTTGCGCGTAAACGTTACATTCAGTGTAAGAATACTTATTTATGCGCTTGTAATAGTAGTTATTAACTTTTTCAATTATCTTTTTAATAAAGTAATTAATAAGTGATTGTTCTTGTTTATTTTCGTCACGCTCTAAAGAATAATCATCATATTTGTTAAGTAGCCACATACACAAGTATTGCTCAATACTCCATAATTTAAGTGACGTCTTTTTCTTCATCTTGCGTTTATCAAGTAAGATGATAGTTTCAAACGTTGAACGTGTATCAGCGTTAAGCCCAACGTTGCGTTGTTCGTCCGCAATGAGTTTAAACATTGTTTTAAACCTGATTGTTGAATCATGACTCCATATCTTCAAACGTTCAGTGAATTTATCGTTTTTCTGATTAACATTCATTGCTGCTCCATCAGCTTTCTTTACACTGTCAGTGTTTCCGCGCTCTTTACCAATTTCAGTGATTGTATAAAGCCCAACATCAGGAACATAATATTCATGTGAATCATAGTAATTAAACTTATGACCTAAACGTAAATAGTCATAGTTAATAACTACGTTGTAATTACGCTTCTTAAATTCTTTAATAGTTTCATCAATTGGATCAAGATGATTTACATTCAAATAATGCTGTTTAGGGTTCACGCCATCATTAAACATGATTGTATAGTTACTAACTGAATACGGCTTTTTATGAATGTAAAAGTAGTAAACTAGCATATAATCAGTCAAAGCGTGTCCTATAAATTCATCCGTGAGTCCGTCCCATTTATTGAGTTTTACATACTTATCACAAAAGTATATCGTTGGATCCTTTGTTTGATTATATTCTTTTTGACGCAGGAACATATCTTTATAGATATCTAATTGATTCGTAAATGTTCCATTGTTTTTTTGTTCTTCTACATAAGCACGTAGTTTTGCGTAATTAACAAATGGAAACTTTCTTTGTATATCTAACATTGTCGATAATATCATCTTTGGAAAAAGTATTTGAACATAACAAACTGCAAATGTTACCGCGAGTGCATTTTTACCTGCTCTGGAACCGCCATTTATTAAAATCTCATTTCCTGATGTTTCAAGGAATTCAACCATCTTATTTTCTTTGTCTTTGATTCCATCAGTTGCCATTTTTAAGCGTATTACATCAAACAACCAATATACAAGAATGATTCTTATAATAAACGGTATTGAAAAATAGATGGGTAAAAAATCGACAAAATGAATTACTAATCCTTTCCAGATAATATTAAAATCAAACTTTGCAAGAAAATGGTAGTAGTTGCCAATCAAGTCAACGCCAATAGTGAAAAGTTGAAAGTAAAACGCCGCTAGTATTGCTAAAGTGATTAAAAGCCATTTTTTAAAATATCGTTTTATAGTTTCTTTAATAGCAATAATTTTAGGTGATATTTTATCTGTAAAACGTTTATACCAGGTTAAGGCTTTTGTATCTTCCGCCGCACTGTCTTTTTTATAGTGTCTAATTGTTAAGACCGCTAATATAATTACTAAGCAAAGTAATATATTAAGTACTAAAACAACAATAGATGTGATACTTGAAAAGTTCATTGACCAGTTTAACCAGAATGTTTTATTTATTAATAACTTAAACATCATAGTTAAATGATGGCCAATCATTTCAAAATCAATCGGTAATAAATCAAAAATGGATCCACCAGCGTTTTTTATTAAATAATCATAACTAATTAATGGTTCTGGTATAACAACATCAGAATCAGCGAAGATACATTTAAAATAGTAAATGACTGATTGAACAAAACTTTTTAAAGCTAACCAGAATCTAACAAAATGAGAATTAAAGCAAAAAACAAGAAGCAATGTTAAAACAACCGCAACTAATATTAATTGCTTGTAGTTTTCTTTTACTCCTTGTTTTAAATGTTTAATCATAGAAAGCACCTCCAGTCGTGTTTCTAAATCTAATTAAGTAAATAAAGATATAAGTTATTGTTACTATCAAATAAAGCATTATTAATAAAATAGAATGTTTGTTCATCATCTTTAAAAGTAAGTGTTACACTGTACTTTGTTTCATCTACAACATAAGTGAATGACTTGTTATCAATTAATGTTGATGATTCATCATCTTCATTTTTTTCGTATGCAAGTAATCTTCCTGAATCATCAAAGAAACGATAAACAAGTGTTGTAGTTTCGTCAAAATATGTGTTACCAGATAAAGTAAAACTATGATTATTATTAATACCAATTTTGAAAGCTGTGATAAATATAGACGATATTATTAAGACAACAATAATAATTACTATTGTTAAAAAGAATTTTAGATGATCAACTTTCTTTAGTTTTATTCTATCATCCATTGTTTATCATTCCTTTTTCTTAAATATCATTACTAGTGTTGGACCTACTTTTGATATCAGCAATGCGACTCCAGCTATAATAGCAATAGTTGTTGCTGCAGATACTATTTTCTTAAATGACTTTAAAAAATCATCCCATGGATTCGTTGGATCAGGTACATTATCTGGGTAATCCCATTTATTGCCCTTTTCATCAACAAAGAAACCATCTTTATTAACTGTACCTTTTATGATTTTGCCATGAACATCTTTAATTGACACACTACCATCATCATTAATAATTGCTGTTGGTGCTTCTACACCATTAGGAAAGATTGTTGAACAATTAATGATATCACCGACTTTATCAACATATACTGCTGATACAAGTGAATCAAAGACAACATTTGATTCTGTATAAAGAAGAAACATATTGCTTTTGTTAGTTTTCTTTAAATCTTCATAACCTTTCCAATTAAAACAAACATAATCAGTTGATTTCATACCATGCAAACCGAATTTATTGTTATATTTATCAGTAGCATAAAATGTATTTTTCTTATCACCAACTGTTTTAATAATTGTTGTTAGTGGTGATAAATACATCCAGTTAGACATTTCGCCACCAATTGAATCAGCAACATCTTTACCAGTAATGCTTAATGACATACTTTCATTTTTAAATGTATAAGTGAACATTAAGGCGTTTAATTTTTCTAACATTACTTGTGCTGTTTGATCATATACGTTGAATGCTAGTCTTGAATAAAAAGAATTTTTTGCAGTAATACAATCAAATACGGCTATATGTATTTGCTCTTTGCTAATCTTTTTAAAACCGTAATAATTACCGCAATTAACAAAATCAGTAGTAGTTGCATAATCTTCATCTTCTTCATTTGCTTTTTTTAATATTGAATAATTATATTTAGTTACTTTAAATTCAACGTTATCTTGTGCTGCTTGTAACTTTCTAGCAAATTCAGTATTAGAAGAATAATTAAATTTTGTTTTACGTGTTGTGTCAGTATATAATGCGTAAACTTCTTCACTTTCTGATGGATGTTCTCCAGTACTACTAACATAAAGTGTTAATGAATCATCAATAACAATTGAATCAAGTCTAATAAATTCAGTATCAACAGCATTAATAGTTGCATTATTATCAGAATCCAGGTAAACACTATTTGATGTAATAGTAGTAATTAAGCCTCTATTAAAATCAATATCTTTTATTACAATAGGTGCTTTAAAACTAGAGTTCTTAGCGTCATTTAGTAAATAAACTGATCTTGATAAAATTGGATTCTTTTGCGGCTGTCCATTTTCAACTTTAATATAAGTTGCAACATCAATTGTTTGAACATAATTTGTAAATGGAATTTCTAAAAACACATAATTTGCATATTCTACACCATTATATGTAACATATGCTCTTGAATTATTGGATGAATATTTAATTGTATAACTATTATCTTCAGCCTTCCAAGAAAAAGTAGCATTAAAATAATCATAGCCATTAATTGATATAATCGGGAAAGTATTTTCAAAATCTTCCGTTGGCGCCTCTATTGATTCCGCATCAGGAAACTGAACAAATGGATAACAGCATAATATACCTGTTTCAATTTCTTTTAAGTTAATATCAATAGCAAGTTCAAGCGGTTGTTCTTTGTCTTTGTCCCAATCTTCAAAGCAATAATCAAGTCCATACTTAGTATATACAAATCGTTCTAACGTTGCTTTTGATAAGCCTTGACTACTATTTTTTAAAAGATAAGAAGTATTTTGCCATTTTGTATTATCATAATCTGATCTAATAATATAGCCATCGCTACGATGTGCGCTTTGTGTTCCCCAATATGGTATAAATGCTGATTTAAACAAACTATCATCATATGATTTCTTTTTTGCAGAAACCTTTGAAAAATTATCATTGAATTTTGTTTGAATGGAATCAGTAAAATTTATATAGCCTTTGGATTTATCAAGTAAATTGTTTGTAATATAACCTTTTTCAACATTTTTAGTTTTATTAGTTACATCGCCTTTTGTTTCTTCAGCACTAGCTTTAACAGCTTCATTACTATTACCAGGAGCAACAGCAATAGTAGCCAACATCATCATTAATGGTAATAATAACTTTTTCATCATTGAGCGTCACCATCCACTTTGTAAACTTCGTAATTAGCAACCCAAGCCTTATTAACTTTATTTGTTTTCTTTCCAGCCCATGTAGGGTTAATTGGGTAAAGTAAACCAATATGTGGCTTTACATACTCAACTGATGGTAAAGTGCCTTCAAACGTATAAATAACTTGATCGTCTAATTTAACATTAGCTTCTGGTGTAGCGTGATTGTAATTGATTTCTAAACTGTGCCAATACCCATCAGCATAGTTAATATCAATCTTTTCTTCAGTTGATGTATAATCATCGCCGACAGCGTGACCAAATATAACTTTGTTGTCGCTACATAATTCTATAGTGATTTCATCTTTTGTATTTTGTTCGTTTTGAACACCAGTTAACCAAAATGCAAAAGTACCATAATCGCTTAAATCCGTTTTAAACATGATTTTGAAACGTCCATCAAACATTGTGAATTTACTATCTAAGCAAGCACTAGTTTCATTGTCTTTATCAATTGTTAGTTCTACAGCTTCATCATTGATAACAACATTATCAGCGGAACAATTAACTGATGTTCCATTACTATCGCCACCCCATGAGTCAGAACTAATGTCAAAATAGCCTTTTATTTTTTCTGATGATGTATTGACATAGTTAAATTCTTTCTTAAATGAACCAGCTTTATAGAGTGTTGATTCAGTAATATCAACTCTAGCCGTCCATTTACCATCAGATGATGGCTTGCGAAGATTTTTTTCTTCATCAGTACCATTTTCTTTGTCGTAAAATACACTATATTTTGCGCCCTTAGATATGCTAGTAAATGGTTGCATATAATCACTACCATATAATGTGTCTTTGCTATAAAATTCAACAACTGCGTCTTTACGATTGTTTTTAATTAGATTTTTTGCTAACGATACTGTTGCTGCAGAAGCTACAACAATACCACTAATCATTAAAATGTTTTTAAGTAAATTGTTTTTTGCCATTTTCATTTCCTCCTAGTTAGTTGTTCCACCAAAGTTATAAGATGTGCCATTGTAATTAATTACTAACGCTGTTTTAATTGCATTATTTTCAATTTCGCAGCTATAACTAGTTCCCGCAATGCTAAATGTGATTGCATTGCCACTGACTACATATTCGAATGTTAAGTTAAAATCCTCACCGGAATAAAACTCACCATTGGTATATGTTCCATCTGTTACATTAGGAAAATATATTCCTGCTGTATAATCAGCTGTATAAGCGCCAACGCCTGATTCAGTTGTTGCTTCAACCCATGTAGCTACAAGTGTTGTGTCACTTGTAAAATATTGTGTTGTTCCAGCTTCATAAGTTTCATTTGTGGCTTGATTCTTCCATTTATCAAATACATAACCATCTTGAGCTTTAAAAGTTGTACTACTATTAAGCACAATAGAATTATCTAGTGCGCTAGTATGTCCATAACGTTCTTCACTATTAGCAACAGCATGTTCACCTGGTTTATATGTTATTTTAAAGCCATCATTGTAATTAGAATTAGACCACATGGCAGTAAATGTAACAGTTCGATTAACAACATAATTATCGCCAGCTTGATATGTCACTGTTCCATCATTCCAACCTTTGAAAGTTTCGCCTGTCTTTGTTAAGTTACATTTAGGAAGCGTAATTCTTTTAGTTGTTTTATATTCTTGTGCTTCTGGTAATGTTCCAGTTGCTCCATTAGCGTTAAAATAAACAGCATATACAAAGTTAGCAAATAAATTAGTATCTTTAGTTATTGGTGTAGAAAAATCAAATTTTTCATCACCTTCAGTCATCCAATATTTAAATACTTTTGTATCACTAGTGACAGGTGCTCCTGGATCAGTTGCGCATTCACCTTCTTTAATTTCCTGGCTGTTAAATACTTTTTCATCGCCACGATAAAAATTAACTTTGTATGTACCGTTAATTGCAGGAACACTAATTGATGGTTCGTTGCCTGGCTTATTTAATTTTTGAATTAATGAAAGTGTTGCAGTTATTCCTAATGCGCCAATAGATAAGCCTAAAATTGTTTTTAAAAATTTGTTTTTTGCCATTCTCATTTCCTCCTTTTGAAAAAAATAGCGCACGAAGCGTGTGTGTAGCAAATCTTCATGCGCTTTGTAGTAGAATTAACGGCAATAATTATTCTTGAAAGTAAACTTTTTCAACAATTGCAGCTTGTGTAGATGTTTTTGTTGAGTCATCTTTTTTGTCATCAAGTTTGTCTTTAATATCTTCTTTCCACTTGTCTAATTGATTTTTTAAGCCATTATTGCCGATAGCAGTACCAGCAGCAATAACACCAATTGCACCAATAGTTAGACCAACACCAATAACAACTCTCATCCAAGGTGATTTTTTAGCCATGTTGTTTGTCTCCTTTCTTAATTTTTATTGAAACAGTGCGCGCACTGTAACAAACTAAATATTCAAATCATTTACAACGTCAGTTCTTTCAGTTATCGTTGGATCAACTGAATCAGGCTTTTTACTATTACGGCTTTGTTGTTTGCTCATTGCTTTTATTTCTTTTTGATGTAAGAAGTATTGTCTGATGGCAAACTCAATAACATTTATAACCGGTTGTGGCACGCATTTATGTTCTTTGCATTTTTCTTTATCAAAACGGAATGGACAATTAACACAATTGCGTAGTTTCTTTAAAGCATTTATACAACCAGTCATGGTAACGTTATCTTCTGTAATTAACTTTTTTGATTTTTCTTTATCTTCAATTTTTTCATCACTCAATAGGCGTCACCTCTAATCATCAAGCCATTTTGTTTTGGCAAGCTTCACGAGTCTTTCAGTTTCGGCTTTTTCTTCTTCGCTAGTTTGATTACTTAAACGTTCTTTGCGTTTTTGAATTGCTTGTTCAGAAGAAGAAGCTATTAACTCTGGTAATTGATTCATGTATATAACAGCATTGTCTTTTATTTCTATGAATCCACATTCAGACAATGTTGATACAACCTTTTTAACGATTGCTTCATCAAAGCCGCCAAGCGCTAAACCTAAAGTTTTAGGTGTATATGGGTATTTTGAAGAAGCCATTAAGGATCCTTCATGTTTTATTGAAAGTTCTAACATACGCATATAGCAATATTGCATAAGTAGTCCTTCTTGTTTTGTATCGGCGCTGGTGTATAACGTATACATCGCGTCACAACCTGAAAAGCCTGATGGCAATTTCAAGAAGTAGTATCTTTTAGCACGTTTCTTGAGTCGCTCTCTATCTTCAGCAGTTATTGGCTTTTCTGTTTTATTACCAACAACATCAACTTTCATTTGTTCTTCACATTTCTTGTTGTATTCAGCGGCTTGCTTTTTTTCTTCGTTATTCATGCTTGTTCACCACCTTTAAAAAGTAATTCATAGCACCGAATAAGTCACAAAAGTAAACACCGCTAAAATATTCAGGAATGTTTGAGCCATTAAGCATTGCTTTATATTCTTCTGGTATTTCACCAACCACAAATTGAAACTCATCAAATTGTTTAAAAGCAATTAAGCCATAGTTACCTGACTTAGTAAGTAAAATTTTATAGCTACTAAGTTCGGCGTTACGCGATGGATCAGCGTGTAACAATTTTTTAAATTCTTCAACAGTCATTTTTATTTCCTCCAGCTATTATTGAATTTTCCAGCTATTAAGAATGAGATGATACGGCTGGAAGCTGGAACAACCGCCGTATCAAAGTGAATTGCACATTATTTAATTCACTTTGTTCAATCCCTGAATGTTATTCGTCAGTTGAACAGGGACTGAGCAAAGAAAATTACATTTAACGCAATTCTATAAACAAAATATTACATATAATGTAATTTGTCAAGCATACATTTGCATTTTATGTAATTATTGAATTATGAAAAACTATTTAAAAGCAATTCGTGAAGATCACGATGTAAAACAACAAGAGTTAGCAAAAATACTTGATATATCAACAGCGCAATACTCTAGAATCGAAAACAACTTAAGCAATATGTCTATAAATCAGGCAGTTATATTGGCTGATTACTTTGGCGTGTCATTAGATGAATTAGTAGGACGCGAAACAAAATTACAAGTAAGTTCATCAGAATATAACGTTTTATTACATGCAGCACGAATAATTGAAAATATGAACAAGAAAAAATAGTTATTTAAAATTTACGGAGGTTTAGCCATGTATAGTTTAATTTGTTTCTTATCAAGCATAAGCAATAGCAGTAACATTTGGGATTACCCAAACAATGTTCCAGAACCGCATGATACATCAGATAGGGATTTGCTATTTTTGATAATTGCAGGCGTATTAATTTTTGTAATATTGCTGATTTATGCTATAAGAAAGTCAAATGCAGATAAAAAAGCAAAAGAAAAATAGCCATCGCTGACTATTGAATAATTTTGATAGTTTGATATATAATAATGGTGGAAGAGGCGCGAGCCCGCCGTTTTGCTAAAAAGATAGCTGCAAACTTTGGATGAGTGAGCTATCTTTTTTTTGTATCAATAATTGATGTTACAATGGTAATAATTAAACAAATCACCGCTGACGCGATTGAAAGTATTTGATCAGTACTCATAAAGATCACCACCTTCCAATTAAGAAAGGCGGACTCGCTCACGATTTCTCGTAACTCTTCCGTTATTGATATTAACTAATCTTTAATTGCTTTTCAATGATTTTTTAACAATTAAAAAAATAGGCTCTATTTTTAGAGCCTAAGTAGTTATTTAGAATTTTTCGCAATATCTTCTCTAATTAAACGCTTGATATAACCGGCTTTGTTTGATACTGAGTTAAGCATATCAATTATATCTTGTTCAGTCTTTGGCGATAGATGTAAGTAAAAACCAGTCATACCGATTTTTTCATGGTATCGCTTTTGAGCTGCGTATTTATCTTCTTGCATGGTGTTAACCTCCTATAATGATTTTAAAATAAATTCTTTAACTTCATCCAAAGTCTTAAAATCTTCTTTGGAACATTTAAAATTAATTGTAAGTTTATCTGAATCAATGATTTTTTTGATTGTCCATGATTTTTGATTTTCTTTAATTTCAAATGATCCGTTTTTAGTTTCAAATAATGATGTCATTTGTTTTACCTCCTCATTTTGACAAAATTAGTATTTGTGATAAAATAATGATAGAAACCAGGAACCGCCTAGCGGCTCCTGGAAAAGAAGCCTTTATTTTGACTTCTTTAGTTTGATGGTAATTGTAACTTTTGCGTCTCCAACGATAGGGTTATCAATTACCTTTTTTAGTTCTTCAATGAACTTGATATAATTATTTGAATTTTTCTTTTCCATCTCTATCACCTCCTTACATTATAATTATATCATAGTGATATCACTATGTCAATAGTTTATTGCAATATTTTAAAAATGATTTAGTTTATTTCTAGTAAATGGATGGTGCTTATTATGGATCTAATTTTTGTCATTTCGGCTAAAAATCAACGCGGACAAAAAACGTCGCTACGCTAGTTTTTTGTAATATGTTATGTTTCTATGAACAATTGCTTTTTCGGGATTCAGGCGCGGGCCCGCCGCGCGCCATGAATCTATTACCGAAAAAGCGATATTTATATATAGTGATGAATCACTGCGTATAACTAAAAATTACTGCTAACATCATTTGATGATTAACTACGCATACAGCTTTGTATATCATCAATATCAATCATTTTTATAATTACGTCGTTTCTTAGCAGTCAAGCATTAGCTTGAAGTTACCAGGAGCGCAGCACCACGCGCTTGCGCATATGCGTAACTTGTTGTTCCGTTGTACTATAATCTATTTAACTAATAACAAGGTTAGTAGTTAAAGTTCTACTTCTTATCTAGTTTAATTACTAATTAATTAGTAATTAAAAAATATAATCTAATCTATTTAATAGATATAGAGCGAATTAACTTTTTTGTTATTTTGTCGTTACGAATTTACACGGCAAAAAGACCCGCCTTTAATCGGGTTAGTTTGATACGATTTTGAGAAAACGAAAAGTAAAAAAGTAGTAGTTTACTTTAATTCGTCTAAAAGTCAATGTTGTATATGCTAGTATAAATGTATATAAGACTCATACATTTATATCTAATTAAAAATTTTATATAGCTGGCATGAGGCACCATTTAAAATCAACTTACGGACTGAAAAGTTCGTGAGTTTTTATTTTATATAAATACTATAAAAAAAGAGTAAGCGTCAAAGATCGACCATAACGAATCTTATTTTGATAAAGGGAATCGATTTTTAAAATTCCAAGGCAAAAGA
>CAKPBC010000013.1 GCA_934140155.1 uncultured Bacilli bacterium
TTTTGCAGACATATATTATCACCATTAATATTATACCATAAAACACATCAGTTATCTACAAATTGCAAGCAACTGAATTTTTTATAATTATTGTTTTACTCTTAATGCTATCGATATTATTGATTATAATCAGAAATCTAGAATTTCTTTTATCATAATTCTTAAAATTGTGTCTTCTTTTGATGTATATGCAAAATGATTAATACTTCTAAATGGAAAGAACTACCTATATTGATACAATTTTAGCACCCCTAATGGTAATCGTGCAAAATTCTCTTGTAATCGTGTAAGATATAACGGCCCTAGTCTTTTTGCTAGTTTCTTCATTACTTATCATCTAAAGATTTTATTTTTCTTCAAGTGATTTTCTTGATGGTGCTTCTAGTGAAGTTTTTTGCTCAAAGAAACCTTATCTAATTCTACAACACCAATATATTAAGTTCTAAAATAAAATCCATAATGTCTTTAACTGTTACAAATTAAGATTTTTTTAAAATTTGTAACAGCTAAATTACGATAGTACTAAATCTATTTTATGTAAAAGCCAGTCTTCTATATTCAAATTAATTATTCCATCCATAGACATATCAATTTCATCTAAACTTAAGACATACTTTGGTGAGGAATCTTTTACTGAATCAAATGCACCAAACTCTCTTTCTATTACATCATCGCTAATTAGCATATAAGCAACCTGGATAAAACATTTTTTATTATCTTTTAGTGCAACAAAATCAATTTCTCCTTTATATGTTTTGCCAATTTTTACATCATAACCTCTATAAATTAGTTCGTTATAAACTAAGTTTTCTAATGATCTAGCAGGTAATATCTGATTACTATCATTAGTTGCAAGTAAAAAACCATTGTCTATAACAAACTGCTTCTCAATGGATTTTAAATTTCTTTTTGTTGCAATATCATACCTATTAACTCTATTAATTAAACAAGCTTGTTCAAGCTTTTCTAAATATCTATATATGGTTTCTCTATATATTTTAGTTGTATTTGACTTATTAAAATATTCAACAATATTATCTGCCGAAAATTCTTTTGAACAATTACTAATAATATATTTAGATATAGTAATAAAGTTATTTTTATTGATTTTGGATTTGGAATTACATATATCTTTATTAATTATTCCATAAAAAATATCCTTTAAATAAGATTTAATGTCTTCTTCGTTTTCATAATCAAATCTTTGAGGCATACCACCAAATCTTAGATAATTATTAAAAGGTTTGCTTGGTAATTTTAAATTATTTTCCTTATAAAAATCGATTGCTTCAGAGTAACTAAAAGGCATAATTTTAAATTCCTTGCATCTACCAACTAATAAGGTTGCAAGTCTACCAGATAATAACTTCGAGTTACTTCCTGTAACAAATAATGATACATTTTGAGTTGCCTTTAATGATGCCAATACTTTTTCAAAGGAACGAACATGTTGAATTTCATCTAAGAATATATAATATTTATGATTATCTGAAATCTTACTTAAAATGTAATTATTCAATTTTTCACTTGTGTTTAACTTAGCAAATTTTAAATCCTCAAAATTAACACAAATTATATGTTCGACATTTAAAGCAAAGCCTTCTTTTATTTCATCTTGAATTTGAGATAGTAAAACACTTTTTCCGCATCTTCTAATACCTGTTATAACTTTTATTAAATTAGAATCATAATATTTTCTGATTTCATCTAAATATTTTTTTCTCTTAATAAACATATACTATCCACCTCACTTATATTATACCATTTTTTAAAAAATATGTTACAAATTTAAAAATATTTTGAGTTTGTAACACTTAAATAAATTTTAAATCAAAATAAAAGGCTTAATACCAAAATTGTATCAAACCTATGATTTTCTGATGGTACAGCTAACGAGACTTGAACTCGTACATCTTTCAATACTAGATTCTGATTCTAGCGCGTCTACCAATTCCGCCATAGCTGTATGATAATAGCTTATTTAGGGTTAGATAAGCTAATTAAATTTATTTTCCAATAAGTTTTAAAACAATATAAAGTAAACCAACAGGCCAAAATACAATAAGTAAGATAATTGCTAATAGCCAATTAATGCTACTTTTAGTTTGAGTGCTGTAATTATTAACTGGTGTTGCATTATTTTTACTAGGAGTATTTAATGCCGTTGATACTGGTGTAAAAGTATCATTTATAACATTTTTAATTGGTGAGTATTCAGCGTTTTCTGTGCCACAATAAGGACACTTTTTATCACGTTTACTCATCATATATCCACAATTAGGACATTCCATAATATTACCTCAATTAGTCTTTAAATATTTCGATAGTTTTACCTTCAGATGCTTTTTCAGATTTAACCATTTTTTTATTCATGGTTATAATTCCACCAACGAGGGCAACAAAAATCATTAAAGAAGCAATTAATAAAACTAGAACCCATAGAGTAGCGTTATCTACACCTAATAAAGCACGAACCGCTAATGGGAGAAATTGATATAAACTAGCAATACCAACTAAAGATAGAGATACACCATTTGATGTATTAGCAAATAAAGCATAACTTACTGCTCCAACAAACATAAGTCCCCAAATAACTTTACTTGTTACATATAAAGCAGTTAAAGCATTGTTATTTAGGAATGTGTTTTTTAATAAGCAAGGAACAGCAACGATTAATACTAAAGCTAAGAAGGAGAAAATAGCAAAATAAATATTCTTTTTCATAAATTGTTTACCTTTCTTTATTCATATAATTTTTGTCCGCATTCCGGACAAAATTTTTGATTAGGATTAACTTCTTTTCCACATTTTGGGCAACTACTTAAAATTTTACAGCCACACTCCGGACAGAATTTAGTGGTTTTAGAAATATGGTTACCGCATTTTGGACAATGATAATCACCATGATCTTCTTCTTTTTGTTGAGTAGGAATAATAGATCCGCCATTAACTGCGGCGCCCATTCCCATACCTAAACCAACACCCATAAATGTTCCAGCTGCGCCATTTTGGTTTTTAGCCCCACTTTCAAGAACATCATATCCGCGAGTGGTACGAT
Organism: uncultured Bacilli bacterium; assembly: GCA_934140155.1. GTDB lineage: Bacteria > Bacillota_I > Bacilli_A > RFN20 > CAG-826 > RUG131. The sequence goes on from CAKPBC010000013.1 coordinate 3,059, forward strand.
AGACATTATCACCAAGTTGATCGTATTCTGCTTTTTTATGAAGAATGTCATTAAGTTTACTTAAGTCTTCATCAGGAACATTAATAGATTCAATACTTAAATTTACTAATTCAAAACCAAATTTTTCAATTTCTACTCTTAATGAATCTTCAAATTCTTTTTGAATTTCATCTAAGTGTGGATCAATTTCAAAATAAGTGATTTTTTTAGAAATCATATAATTAGATAAAATCTTTTTAATCTTTTGATTAATAGTGCCTCTAAAATAATCACGAATAATATCAAAAGTAATGAAATTATTTTTAATTAAAGTACCAATAAGAGTTTGATAGAAATATTGATAATTAGTCAATTTAATACCAAGTTGACCTCTAGCTCTTAATCTTAATTGGATTTTATAAACAGGATCTAAGATATTAATTGGATCAGATGTGCCCCAGAATAAATCTAATTTTAATCTTCTATTGATAAAATAAATTTCTAATGGAAAAGGATTTTTACCGCCATGAAGACCTTTAATAAAAGTTTTTACAAATGGAAGTAATTCAGTGTCTAAAGTAAATTTACCTTCTTCACAAATCTTTTCGATTTTTCCATTATGAACAATGATTGCTACTTGTCCTGGAGAAACAATTAATTTTGAACGAGTGTTAAATTCAGTGCCTGGATGTTTATAAATAAGCCAGTCACTACCCGTTCCTTCAAAACGAACGACATCAAAAATAGCCATTTTCGTCACCTCTAATATATATAATATATTATTGATTGACAAAAAAGCAATATTTATAGTTGCTTTGTCGATTTGCACGCTCCTTATTATTATACAAAAAGCTGCTATTTTGATAAGTATTTTGTTTAATTAAATATTATCTTTGAATGATAAGTCTTCGATATATTCTTTTTGACTTTTTCCGATTAAAAAAGTCATATAGTGCGGAATTGTAATAATATCTCCTTCTTCGCTAACATTATAATCACCAATTTTTAATAGTTTTGTATGTCCATAGTGATCAGGATGAGCCATAACAGTTTTTGAGGATTTTGTATTTCCAGTTTTTGCTTTTGCTTCTACTAAATAAGATGAACCATTATAACAAATAACGAAATCTATTTCTAAACCAGTATTTTTAGAAAAATAAAAAGTATCAATATCTGCTTTGTATAAAGGATCAAAGACTAGAGCCTCATAAATTGCTCCTTTTCCTTGCCCTAAATTTCCATTAAGAATGCTAGAAATCATATCTAGACCATACATAGATGTTAATATACCTATATCAGTGGTAAATATTTTAAATTGTGAACTAATTTTATTTCCTAGTAGAGGTAATGAAGGTTTTTCTAGGTTATAGACTTTATAAATAATTCCAGCTTGTTTTAAATATTCAATGGCATTAACTTTATCTATACTATTACCACTAATGATTTTTGAAGATATAAACCTTTTGTTTTCTTTTGCTAAAAATGTTGGAATTAAATCAAAAACATTTTGTATACGAGCAACATCACCAGTTTTAAAAATTGGTTCACCGTTTTTATCCACGCGCCTTCCAAAATCACCTTTCATATCAAATAAAGTGTTTTGTACAACTCTAACACCATCCATAATATTATGATTCGCTATAAATGCACTTACGGCCTTAGGAAAACCACCAATACATAGATATTGGTTGAATAATTTTTTAAAAAGTGTATGTGTTGAATTTGGAACAGGAATTTTTTTGTTAAAATACCCTAATAGCATATCTATATGCTTATCTTTATATCCATTAGCCCATAAAAATTCTTCAAAATCCATTGTTTTCATTTGAAAGATATCTTCGTATCCTGTTGGAACAGGTGTGGCATCGCCAATAACATATCCATTAATTCCTATATATGAGCCACTGCCGATTACATCGTATTTACCATCAAGTGCAAAGTTTTTAAGTGATAATCTTGCTTTTGGACATTCTTGTATTTCATCAAAAACAATTAATGTGTTTTTTGGATTAATTATAATGTCTGGAAATTTTATAGAAATATTAGAAATGATAGTCGGTACTGATAGGTCGCTATCAAATGCGGATGAGTATTCTGGATTTGTCCAAAAATTTATATAAATTATATTTTTGTAATATGATTTACCAAAATTCATTATACTTGTTGTTTTTCCGCATTGCCTAACGCCAATAATTAAAGCTGGTAAATGCTTTTCTTTGTTTTTCCAATGGTAAAGCCATTTATCAATTTTTCTTTTTAAATACATAAAAACGCCACCCTTCAACTATATAATACTAAAAATGGAGCGAGTTTTCAATACATTACTACTAAAAATGGAGCGAGTTTTTAATTGTCTGCTACTAAAAATCAAGTGACTTTTTGGCTACTCTTTACTAAAAATCAAGTGACTTTTTGTAAAATATCAACAAATATTAGCAAAGTGTTTGTATATTGCTTGCTTATAATATTTAGCGCTAATATATTAAAATAACACATATTCTTGACATGTGTGCTATCATTAATACGAAGGTGAGATTATGAAAATAATTGTTGTAAGTGATACACATAGAGACTATGAGTGCTTAAGGAAATTACGTCAATTACATAGTGATGCAAATATGTTTTTACATTTAGGAGATTCTGAACTTCCTAGTTATATGTTAGATGGCTTTGCTAGTGTTAAAGGCAATTGTGATTATTTTGAAGATTATCCAGAAAATAAAATCGTTAAAACACCATATGGAAATATTTATATGGAACATGGCCATCGCTATACTTTAACAGATAACTATATTAAAAGTAAAAATTGTATTATCTTTTTATCAGGACATACTCACGCTCATTCATTAAGAAAAGTGGGCGATTGTTATGTTGCTAATCCTGGCTCATTAATTAAGCCAAGAGATAATACTAATGGAACATATTTAATTATTGAATTAGAAGACGGAAAAGTAGAATTTACATTTAAAGAATTATATTAATAAAGATAAATACAAATCTTTAAAATCTTTTTTATCCCAAATACAAGGAACAGGATATAAAGGATTTCCTTCTTTATAAGCATGATTAACAAGAAAATTAATATCTTCTTTTTTAATAATGCTTTTTAAAACATTATTAATATTCATAGATTTATTTAAATTCTTGATAGCGGAAATTAACGTTTCTGCTTTTTCTTTTTTAGATAAATCTTTTTTTGTTAACTCAAGATAATCGCTTATTTCACTAAGTGGTTTATAAGCATGTTTTCCGTATTTTTTTAATACTTCTGGTAATAATATTGCATTAGCTAAACCATGTGAAATATTATATTTTGCGCCTAAGGCATGAGCAAGAGCATGAACATAACCAACATACGCTCTTGTGAATGCTAATCCAGCTTTAAGTGAAGCAATTTGCATATTACTTTTTGCTTCTATATCATTTGGCTTAGCGTAAGATTTATATAAATTATCAAAGATTAGTTTAATGGCAGTTAGTGCTTCTTTTTTAGTTTTTTTAGTATTACTACGTCCAATATAAGCTTCAATAGCGTGCGTTAAAGCATCCATCCCTGTTGTAGATGTAATATTACTTGGAGCGCTTAATAAAAACATCGGGTCTAAAACTGCGTAAAGCGGAATTAATTTTGGATCATTAATAGCGTATTTTTGATGCGTGATATCATTAGTAACTACAGAAGCAATTGTAACTTCTGAACCAGTACCTGCGGTAGTGGGTACCGCTATTAGAAAAGCAGGCTTATGTTTTACTTTAAGTAGTCCTTTCATTTGCTCGATTGATTTTTTGTTTGTAGCGCGGGCCACAACTAATTTAGCAAAATCAATAACTGAACCACCACCAACAGCGATAATAGAATCGCATTGATTAGTTAAAAAAAATTTTAATCCTTCTTCTACATTTTCAATAGTGGGGTTATTGATAACATTAGAAAAAATAGTGACATTTATATTGCTGTTTTTTAAGTCATTAACTAAATTATTAAATTGAGTGGTAGTTTTAATAATATTACCAGTTATTAAAAATACATTATTTTTATTATTGCTTTTTAATATGTTTTTAATTTCAAAAATAGCATTTTCTTTATTGATGATTGAAGGTTCACGAAAATTAATAAAATAAGATGCTGATCTTAAGGCAAATTGAAAAGAACGATAATAACATTTTTTAATTAGATTCATCGTTGTTATCTTCTTTCTTAATAAATTCTATTATTGCATTGATTAGTTGTTTTGATTTTTTTGATCTTAACATCATATGGGAAACATTTTTAAATTTAATGACTGTTAAATCTTTCGTGTATTGTGCAATATAATTTTCTGTCTTTTCAGGTACTAATTGATCCATATCTCCTAAAATCACTAAAGTTTTAGAATATATAGGTTTCATATTTTCTTTACAACTTTTAATTACTTCAACAAATTGACGAATTGTGCGAATGTTATAATTAGGCAAGATGAATTTTTTTGTTATTTTCATAGCATCTTCATCTTCTTTTAATACTAATTCATATTCTTTAATAATTTCTTCACTACTATCTTTATTATTTATTTTAGCATCTAAATATTGTATAAATTGTTTTATTCTTATTAAGGGATATTTAGCGTTTAAAAACACATTAGCGGGAGCAAGTAATATTAGTTTTCTTACTTTGTAATTAGCGGCAACATAGGTTCCTAATGCTCCACCCATAGAAAAGCCTAATACATCAATAATGTCATATTTTTTTTCTAATTTAGATATCGCGTTATCAACATATTTCATAGTTGCATGAGCGGTAAATCCTTTTAAACGGGGCTCACCATTATGCCCAGGGAGGTTATGACATTCAACATGGTCATAGAGATTATTTAATTCATCAATTATAGGATCAAAATCGGTTTTATTAGTGGCGAATCCATGTAGTAATAATATTGCTTTTGTCATAATATTATCAACCTCCTTCTTTGCTTATATTTTTAGTATATATATTTTTAAAAGCATTTCATATATTTTTTATGAATATCGTGAAAAATATATGAAATAAAATTATTGTAAGTTAGTACTTTAACTTTTTTCCGTATTTCACTTTATGTTTTTTCTGAAAGTATAAGAAAAGCTAGGTGTTGAACCTAGCTAATTTATTAATCAATAACCGGAAGAGAACCATCAATAATACGAGTGGCTAATGTGTAAATATAAACCATATAGGCATCAAACAAATTATCAATAATTTCTTTACGCATGTTTGTGTTTTTATTCATGTATTCAGTTGATTCAAGAGTGGCAATTTTATCATAAATTTTATCAACCTCTTTATGACAATATTTACCAATGACATCACAAATGTTTTTAGTATATGGAATTAAATCATCATATTTTGTTGATATTGCATTCATAATTGGTACAATACTTATATCTTTTTGTCTTTCTTTTGTTAAATAATTATAATACTCCCATTTGTCGAAACATCCTTCTTTATAATAATTATCCACGTCATTTGCGTGTTTATATGCAGCGTTAAAATCAACTTTTCCAGCTGCAATTAACAATTCCGCCTTTTTTAAAATCTTTGGATATAAATCGTTTTGAAATCCTCTTGTACCAAAATAATTGGTTAATGCCTTAATTGCTAAATTATAATCCATAAATAGACAACCTTACTAATTATTTTTTGGTATTCTTATTAGAACTTAACATACCAGTTAATTGGCTAAGTACATCACTACCGCCATTAATATTAATATTTCCAACTTTTTCACAAATTCTTTCTACATATTCAAGTTCTTTTAATTTGTAAAGTGTGGCATTTTCATCCATTAATCTTGCAGTATTAAGTAATGAACGAGTGGACGCTACTTCTTCACGTCTTGTAATGACATTTGCTTGAGCGCGTTTTTCCGCAACTAAGACAGTATTCATAATGTCACGAATTTCACCAGGTAAGATAATATCTTTAATAGATGCTTCACTAATATCTAAGTATAAAGATGCTGCTTTTTCTTTAAGAACTTTTAATAAATAATCAGACATTTCTTTTTTAGAAACAAGAATATCATCAAGTGTTTTTTCTCCAATATAATCACGTAATGCTAATTGAGCATAAGTGTAGAGGAGTTTTTTATAATCATCAATTTCGGTAATGACTTTAACATAATCTGTAATTTTATAATTAATAACACAATTAATACGTAAAGATACTTTATCGTTAGTTAATAATTCTTGGCCGACAATATCTTGTGATACAAGACATGTATCGACAAGTTTAACAGTAACAGCGACGCTACCTTTTACAAAGTAATAAGTGTTTGGTTCTAATAATTTAACAAATTTATGATTGTATAATAAAACACCGACACTCTTTGAATCAATTTCACATTTAGAAACATATGGAGCTAATGCTTGTCTACTTAATAAATAACGTGGTAAATCTTCCGGTATTTCTGGACTATTTAAATTAATGTGAATGAATTGGTGTTCACGGTTAATTTTCCAAAAATAATATTTTCCTGGAGTAAGAACACTTTCTAAAATATCATCAACTAAATGAACAACTACTTCGCTACTTTTTACTTCAATTTGTAAAGTCTCTTTTTTAAAGTTTTCATCACTATTAAAGACACTTAAATCAGCAATAGTATTAGTTTTGATTGGAGCATTACTAATTTCACTAACATCATAAGATTTTCCACCTAAAGTGCTATATACACCAGCACCAATCATTTTAATGAATTTTCCTTTTTTAAATAAAAATCCTTTACAGCCTTCTTTAATTAAAACCTTCATATTTTCTTCCTCCTATATTTAACACTTAAAAAAGTGAATTTAACGATAAACACCCTATAAAAATAGGACGGTCTTTGATTAAGTAAATACTCCTTTAGGCGGGATGATTACATATGGCCTAAATTCCATATTTACGGTATCCTCATTGAACAAAGGCGAATTCTTATTATCACGTACTTAACTAGCTAAACGAGCCTAGCCTTTCTTTGATGCGGGTGTTTCTTTTTTTTAGTTTAGGTACATAAAGTCCCAGATCTTTTTTATACAGTTTCAATACTGTTGCTTTACCACTAAGCTATTGATTACCGAGGCAATCAAGTGGGATTCGAACCCACGTTATACGTATACTTTTATGGTATACAGTGGCAACAATTTGTCCGTAGAGGGATTTGCCTTTAACCCACAAGTGTTTCAGTATACACTACGAAATATTTCTCGTGTACTGCGACAAATAAAATATGTCCGCCTTATCGAAATTGGCTTGCAACATAATTTTATCATTATTCATATATAAAAAGAATAAAAAATAATATTTTGTACTAATAATGATACAAAAATGTACTGGTTTTGATAAAAATCATTATTAATTTACTATAATTTTTTTCGATATTCACGAATTGGTAAAGAAAATCCATATAAAAGATTATCGCTATTTTCTTTAAACAAAGAGTATAACAATTCTAAATATTTACAAACATTTTCAACTTTTTTAATTTTAGCTAACCCATATATTTGTTCAATAGAATTAACAAATAATGGATTTTTTATGTCATCAATTCTTTCAATATATTTAATTAGTGATTTGTTTTGATTTAAAAAACGATAGAAAGTAACTACTAATTTTGGAAGTTTTGTATCTAAACTATATTTTTGATTATTAGATAATAATTGACATATTTTAATTATTTCTAAGCCGATTACATAATTATGTAATTCTTTTATATCTTGATCGTCACTTTTAAATTTTAATAAGTCATAAATGATTTCTATACGCCATAATACACGATGTTGACTAGATTTTGCTAATTTATGGAAAGACAAATACTTGAGTTTTAGAGCGTTAAGTTTTTCTAAATAATTATCATTATTTTTAAATGCTTCAAGCACCTCAACTGCGGCATTTTCTAAGATATCATTAATATTTTTTCCTTTTAATACATTTTGTAATTCGTTTAAAAAGATATTACATTCTTGATAATATGCGGATATTAATTCAATAAGATTTACATTTCTTTTAGTTACTTTAGATTTAGAATAAATATCATAAGCAAATGATTCTTTATTAATACTTTTAGAGTCTAAAATACAATAAGCTAAAACATCAGAATCTAATATCCTATTTGCAGGATGCCCAACCACATCATTTCGAATATATTTAAGATTACGTAAATTTTGATTCTTATTAATATTAATATAATTCTTTGTTCCGGTTAACGAATAAGATAAAGCATACAATGAGTCAATGGAAACAAATAAACTTTGAAGTAAAGCATATAATTTCATCACATTATAATCTTCTGTTTTATCTTCTAAAGAAAAATAGCACTTTTGTATCTCATTAGTGGTTTTAAGTGCGGATAAAGCCGCGACGACAGGATATTTCTTTTCTTTTAAAAAAGTATTGTAATCAAATTCTTTGATTTCTAATTCATTTGCATTAATAAGTTCATTAATCATACATTAAATCTCCGCTTAAAGTTTAACATATTTTTAATATAGGAGTAAAAATATATAAAATTTTTACAAATTGATTTCAATAAATCGTTTAAATTTATATAAAAATTGAAAATCATAGGAATTTTTTATTGAAAATCGTGGGAGTTTTTTATTGAAAATCATAGGAATTTATTGAATTGTTATTCTTATTACGTTAATATTATAAGGGGTGAATGTTATGAAAAAGTATTATAAACGCTATGTAGAAAAATTAATAGAGAAAAAACTTAAATCATCAGGTGCTGTTCTTGTCGCAGGACCAAAATTTTGTGGTAAAACCACAACATGCTCTTTATTTGCTAAAAGTATTTATCGCATAAACACCAAAAGCATAGTAACTACAACAAGAATGAATCCTAAAATTGCCTTAATAGGTGACACTCCACATATGGTAGATGAATGGCAAAAAGTACCAGATACATGGAACTACATAAAAGAAGATTTAGATATTGATTATCAATTTGGTAAATATATTTTGACTGGCAGTTCTACTCCTGCTGATAAAACTGAAATTCAACACGATGGAGCAGGAAGAATTGTTACTTTGAAAATGAGAACAATGTCTTTGTTTGAATCATTAGAATCTAATGGTATGATTTCTTTACGTGAATTATTTGAAAACAAAGATTTAAATGTGGTATCCGCTAATGAAAAAATAACTTTAGAAGATATTGCTTTTTTAATTTGTCGTGGCGGATGGCCATTGTCATTAATGGGAGATAAAGATGTTGCGCTTGATATAACTAAAAATTATTACGATGGATTATTTACTTTTGAAGATAGTGATAATGAAAAATTCAGAAATAAAAAGCCAGAGGTTTTACGAATGATAATTAGAAGTTACGCTAGAAATATCTCTACAGAAGCATCATTAAAGTCAATTATAAATGATGTTAAGCAATCAAATGAAAGAACAATGGATGAAAAAACATTTAATGAATATTTAGAAGCTTTAAAAGACTTATATATTATTGAAGATATGAAAGCATGGAATCCTAATATAAGATCTAAAACATCAATAGTTTCAACTCCAACTAGACACTTTGTTGATACTTCAATTGCTTGCCAATCATTAAGTGTTTCTCCTAATGATCTATTAAATGATATAAAATCGTTTGGACTATTTTTCGAAGATTTTGCCGTCAGAGATTTAAGAGTATATGCCAGTGTATTGGATGGAGATATTAGACATTACCGTGATAATGCAGGCTTAGAATGCGATGCAATAATCCATTTAAATAACGGAAAATGGGGAGCAATTGAAATAAAATTAGGTGGAAATGAGTTAATTGATTATGGTGCAAAAAGGCTCAATACATTGAAAAATAAATTATTTGAAAAAAGTAATACGCAAGCGCCGAGTTTTATGATGATATTAACCGCATATGGACCATGTTATAAAAGAAATGATGGTATTTATGTTGTGCCAATTAATATGCTCCGTGATTAATTATTTTTATGGATATTTTAATAGATGAGTGCTACAATTCTAGCAAAGAGAGATGATTTAAATGGCTATGAAGAAAAAAATATTACTTATATTAAGTTTATTTACTTTATTTGGCTGTAACGCTAATAATTCGACTAGTTCAACTTCTAGTGATATAGGTTCTACTTCAAATTCTATTTCTCCTAGTGAACCAGCAAAGTATATTGTTGAAGAACAGTATGTTTATAAAAACGAACAAAAAATATATGGTAAATTATATACACCAGTTGAGCAAAAAGAAAAATACCCATTAGTTATTCTTTCTCATAGTGCTTTTTTAACAGGAGACGCATTAAAAAGTTATGCAAAAGAATTTGCTAATCGTGGCTATATGGCATATACATTTGATTTTTGTGGCGGTAGCTCGTCATCAAAAAGCGATGGTAAAGTAAAAGATATGACCATATTTAGCGAAGTTGATGATTTAAGAGCAGTTATTAACACATTTAAAAATAATGAAAAGATTGATTTAGAAAACATATATTTATTTGGTACAAGTCAAGGCGGATTAGTATCAGCAATTACCGCGAATGATTATAACGAATATATAAAAGGATTAATGCTATTATATCCAGCATTTAATATTCCTGATCAAGTTAAAGATTCTTCCTATAGTGATTATATGTCAATTGTTGGTATTGGCAAAGCGTATTTTGAAACATTAAAAGATTATGATCCTTATGAACATATTGCTAATTTTAAAAAAGATGTAATCATCATTCATGGAGATTCAGATACTACGGTATCACTTGATTATTCCAAGAAAGCTAATGAAACATATGAAAATTCCACACTTTATGTAATTAAAGGAGCTGGACATGGATTTAACATGGATAACTATAGTTTCTTTGGGAATTATGATAACTATGTGTGGACATATATTGATGACTATTTATCAAAACAAAAATAAAAATGATGCAAACGATTAAGAATGCATCATTTTTTTAAGTTCTTTATTTTAATTCAACAAGAATACGAATTCCAGACATTAATGAATCACCAGGAATACGAACATAAACGCCATCTTTATATAATTGAGTGCCATCGCCTTTATTAGCTAATGGGTAATCTTTTTCTACAAAGCCATTATCTTTTAATAATTGAACATAATCTGCTAAATAACCTTCACTATAAGTATCAGAATCACTTGCTGCATATGTATCGTTAAAGATGCAAGCCCATAAATATGTTCCATCATTAGTAACATCAACATCCCAGTTACCTTCAATTTTATCGCTATATAAGAATGGAACTAAGGCAATTTGTTCAGCAGTGAATTTTTCTTCACCAATCAATTTTTCATATACGTTAGCGGCACCTTTTTCCCATGTTGTAGGTGCAACCCAATCACCGAATGTTGAGAAATCTAATTCTTCTGGAAGTACGGTAGTGCCATAATCACTAAATTCAATTGTTTCAGTACCTTTGAACATGCCATAGCCATCAAATTCATATTCGATTTTAGTTAATGCTTTATTAGATGTATATTCATCAACTTTTACTTCTTTAGTTTCCATAGTTAGTGATGAAGGAATAATTGAATTGATGTTATTATAGCCAAATACATGATCACTAACATTTTCAATATCATCATATAAACGGAATGTATGAGTACCATCTTCTTTTACTTCAACAGGTTCAAAAGCTTGGTAAGAAATATTCATGTTGAAGAAATCTTTTAATTTTTTACCAGTTCTTTCTGGACCTGAAGCAATTACTTTATTATCTTCTGTAACCTTGAAAGGAGCAAGTCCTGTGGATGTTTCAAAGAAGCCAGTAATAATATGGATTGGATCTCCTGTTGTACCTTCTTCAGTATCAACAGATTCTTGATCGATAATAATTGTATTCATTCCATAACTTTTAGAAGTAACACCGCTACGCTTTACAACAGAAATAGTCTTTTTATAATTGTTTACTCCAACTCCGGTATTAGTGGATAGTGTGGCTTTAAATGAATATTGGAAATCTACATAAGAAGAATATTTTCCTTCATTATCATAAGCATTTAAAGCAAACTTAAGCATGTTATCACTTGGTTCTTCATGAGGAGTAAATGATTTATATTCATAATTTTGGCCAAAATCAATAGTAATATCATAATACATTTTTTTACCATAAGTATCGTATCTTAAAGTTGATAGTGCATGAATGCTAGATACTTTGTTTTCAGAAGTTGTTAAAGTCATTGAAAGGATTTCGCCAGGTTCATAATCTAATAATTTAGAAATAAATCCTCGACCATTATATCCGAAATATGTATAGGTGTTTTCGGATGTTTTTCTAAATGCATCTTTTTCAATTAATGATGAAATATGTGGAGCGATATTATCAAACATATCGCCAGTGTCTTCATCGACAACTACGTTTTTATAATTTAAGTATCTTCTTATTGCATGACCTGTTGAAGAATCTTTTGTGTAATAAAATGATTTAGAATTAGTTGATGAACCACTAGAACGGACAATTTGTTTTTTGCCTTCTTCCATAATTACTTTATCTTCTTGGTCAACACTAACTTTTCCATCATAATTATAATTAACGACACTATGGAATGCTTGTTTGCCAGCTAATGAAGTAATTAATGAGTCAGATAAACTCTCGCTTGGTAAAGAATAAGAAGCTAAGAATGCATCTAATTCAGAAACGCTTGATTTACCAACTTTAGTAATTTTTCCCTTTAAAGTATCAACAACTTTGCTATCTTCAAGAGAAGAAAAATTTGGAACAAATTGGAAACTTAATTCAGTTTTCTCTTCATTAAGGGCAAAGTTAATTGCTTCAATGGAACCAACATATTTTGTAGCGTTCATAACATAAGCAAATCCAGTAATTAAATTTTTGTTTTTGGTAAAATAATAGTTCCAATTTAAACTAATATCGGCTTCGGTTAAATCTTTTACTCCGTCATTTAAAGCATTCATTTCTTCTGGAGAAGAAACGGCAAAGCGATTACCAAGTGGATCATTATAACTAACAGCATTTTCAATTTGAACTTTTGATTTATTAGAGAAATTATATAATAACTTTTCATTATTTCCTTTGTAAGAATCAATTTGGATATAGCCAGCATCACTTAAATCATAATAAATGTAATGAGGATTATACGTAATATGTAATGATGTAGTGTCATCATATGGAATTTCCAATGTGAAATTAGTGGAAGATCCAGCCAATTTTAGAAAATCAAATACTTCTTTAGCACTTGAAGTTGGTTTTGGATTGACACTTATTTTGCTATCGCTTGCTGGTGTGTCAGATGCGCCATTGCTGTTTGAGTTTGATGATTTATTATTATCGCAAGCAGTAATGGTTAAAAGCGATAATAACAAAATAGTCGACAAAAATGTCTTGTTTTTCATAAAAATTTATCTCCTTGACTTAAATTACCAATATTATATTTTTGCTAAATTAGAAAATCAATATGTTAAAGCATAAAAAAAATGTAAAGCGCTTTCTAAAAGATAAAAAGACGCCAATGGGCGTCTCTCTCTCTTACATGCTTTTTTCAAGAATTTTTCTTATTTCTTCTTTTGTTAATGTTTTATAACCAGAATCGGAAATGAAAGTTCCTTCAATGATTTGATCAAACATACTTTCTTTAACTCCTAATTCTCCAATATGCATTACTAATCCAATTTCTTTCATCCATTCTTCCATTTTATCTAAGCCTTCTAAAGCAACTTGTTCATTAGTTTTATTAGTTACATCAACATCCCACACATTTTTAGCAAATTTAACGAATTGATGTAAGCCATACGGCATAATGAAATGATAATAAGCCATAGAAATACTAGAAAGTGTCATACCATGAGTGGCATTAGTAACTCCACCAATAGATTGACCAATCATATGAACCATCCAGTCTTGAGACTTACCCTTACCCACTAAAGTATTTAAAGCCCAAGTAGCAATCCACATAATATTACTTCTTGCTTCATAATTAGTTGGATCTTTAATAGCGATTAAAGAAGAATGAATTAAACTACGCATTAAGCCTTCCATAATATAATCCGATGTTGAATCATCGTTTCCAGAAAAATATTGTTCAGTGATATGATTCATAATATCATAAATGCCAGCGACCATTTGATAATGTGGAACAGTATAAGTAAATATTGGATTTAAAATAGAAAACTTTGGAAAAACATTATCTCCAAAAACATGACCGATTTTTAATCCAGTACTAGGATCGGTGATAACAGCGCCACCATTCATCTCACTACCAGTTCCTACCATTGTTAATATTACGCCAACTGGAATAATCTTATTATCAACATCTTCCATTCTTAAATAATATTTTTCCCAAGGGTTAGTAGGACAATGCGCGGATACCGATACCGCTTTAGCATAATCAACAACAGAACCTCCACCGACAGCTAAAATTAAATCAACATTATTAACTTTAGCAATATGAGCGCCTTCAAATAATTTTTCTTTTGTTGGATTAGGCATAACACCTGGATCTTCAACTATTTCTTTATCATTATCTTTTAAAATTTTGATAACTTCATCATAAATTCCATTCTTTTTAATCGATCCTCCACCATAAATAAGCATAACTTTCTTTCCATAATGCTTAAGTTCATTATTTAAATAATCTAACGACTTATCTCCAAAATAAAGTTTAGTTGGATTAGAATAGCAAAAATTTCCTAACATTTTGATTTCTCCTTTAAAATTGACAACACTTATTATGTCATCTAAAATAATAATAATACCTAAACCTAACTTTAGGTCAATACTTTAGGAGAAAAAATATGTTTTATACAATTGGACAGATTTCTACAATGACAAACTTATCAATTTCGACATTAAGATATTATGATGCGGAAGGATTATTTCCTAATTTAAACCGTAAATCTGGTATTAGACAATTTAGTGACCGCGAACTAGAAACAATTAGAGTTATTGAATGTCTAAAAAAATCTGGACTAGAAATTAAAGAAATCAAAGAGTTTATAAAAATGTGTCAAGAAGGTCCTAAAACATATAAACAAAGGAAAGCACTTTTTGATAATCAAAAGAAATTAGTAGAAGAAGAAATTAAAAAATTAAATAAAACTCTTGATATGTTAAATTTTAAGTCTTGGTATTATGAAACTGCTATAAAAGATGGTAATGAAGAACATTTAAAAGAAATGATACCAAATAACTTACCTAGTGAAATTCAAGAATTATATAATCGTAGTCACAAAGAATAAAATTAAAAATCCAAGACTAACTAATTATAAGTAATCTTGGATTTTGTTCTATTTTTTTCTTCCTATAAGCACAAATGTATGTTCGGTTTCGCTTGCTTCAATAATATCGAAATATGGCTCAAATACTTTACTTTCAATAAGCGGAGCATTTAAAGTTCGTGATACATTAACCGCTCTATCGCTATGATGACGTTGTAATTCAAAGCGGGATAAGGAATGTAATATTGCAAATTTGCCGCCCTTTTTAAGTACTTCACTTAATTTTTTGGCGAATGCCTCAACATCTAAGAAGTGTGGATAAGCATTATATATAATAGCGTAATCATAATAGTCTTGTTCTTTTAAATTGATAAAATCGCATTTTTCAAATATTGCCAAATTATCTAATTGGTATTTCTTTTTAGCAATATCTATCATGTTTTGAGATATATCAATACCTTTAACTACAAAATTAGAATATTCATGTAACAAACGAGTAATAACCCCAGTTCCGCAGGCAATATCTAAAATTTTAGAATTTGGTTTAATATCCACTTTATCTAATAAATACTTTTTTTCTTCAATAGAGTGACATTCATTTTCATCCCATGAACAAGCACATTTGTCAAAAAAGGTTTCAACTTCGTTCATATTTGTCACCTAAGCCAAAAATGTTTTAGTGTTGATTTTTTGATATCCACCAAAACTATTTGGATAAGAAATTATATCACTATATAATTTTTTACCTAAAAATTGTGTGCAAATTTCATTTACTTTGTCTTCAATATCAATGTATTCAAACACTTCTGGATAAACAATTTTTGCATTGTACCAAGTATTTGCTAAAGCAAGTTCAACGTTTGTGTAGTAAGCATTATAAGCCATTTGAAGATAAATTTCTCCATTTTGCCAAGCTTTACATTCATCAAATATTGTTGGATCTTCTTTATAAAGTGGTTTAATGTTTTTGATTGCCGCAGCATCAAGAATCATATTATCCATATCTTTTCCTAAATCAACGAATTTTTCTTTTTCAATTTCTTGAATGCCATCTTTACTTAAATCATTAACAACATTTTTAATATGCGCGACATTAAATGGTTCATAATTTTGTGCGGTCATATATTGATTAGTTGTTCCCCAGTTTCCTAATCCGCCAATATAAACAGATTTCTTATCTTCTTCTTTAATGTCTTTGGTTTTATTAAATATTTCTTCTTTTTGTGCTTCAATATAATTATTTAAAGCAGTAGCTTTTTCATTTTTATTGAATACTTTTCCTAACAAATCAATACTATTTTTGATATTATCATCAAATACTCCTTTAGCGCCATATCTTAAAGTTATAACAGGAACGCCTAGTTGTTCTTGTAAAGCATTAGCTTTATCAACATCTTCATATTCCGATATAACAATATCTGGATTGCAGTTTAGTATTTTTTCAGCTTCAGCGAGTTGAGCCATTGGGCCACCTACACCGCATGATGGTAATTTGCTAAATGTATCTCCATAAGCAATAACATAAGGACGAGCAACGCCATCAAACATTTTTGGACGATTTGTAAGTGAAGTATTATCAATATCTTCAACACCGCTAAGAATAGATACATCACCTACATAACTATATAAACGTAATGCACCTGCTCCGATACAAACTACATGTTTGAAACTCCCTGGATTAATTGTATTTTTTCTTCCAATTAAATCGGTAATTTCAATACTATTATTATTGCTAGTGCTAATGGAATTTGATTCTCCAGTAGAATTACAAGCACACAACGTAAGTGCTAGTAAAGAAATAATAAATAACTTGTTTTTTCTCATAATAAATAAATCTCCTCGTCTCATCTAATCTAATCTAGTTAATATAATTTTTTGTTTATCGATATCTTTGATTTCTACATCAATATCGAATGTTTTTTTAATAATTTCTTCATCAATTTCTGTTGAAAGTCTCTCACTAATTAATTTTCCTTCTTTTAAAAAGAAAAATTTATCGCCGTAATTAAGTGCTAAATTTAAGTCATGAATTGCAATTAATATCATAATATTTTTGTCTTTAACAATTTTTCTGGCTTCTTTTAATATTAAATGTTCATTATTAATATCAAGATTACCAGTTGGTTCATCAAATATAATGAGTTCTGGCTCTTGAACTAAAGCACGAGCAATAGCTACTTTTTGTTTTTCTCCGCCGCTTAAACAAGTGACATTTTTAAGCATAATATTTTCTAAATGCATATCATGGATAATTTGCATTACTTTTTCTTTATCTTCTTTAGTGGCTATGTAATTAAATGAACTAATACGTCCAGATAAGATTGTGTCATAAACGCTTAATTCACCGAATTTAATATCTTGTGGTACGTAGCTTATTTTTTTGGCTCGTTCTTTACTAGATAAAGTATTAATAGGAATATCATTTAATGTTATTTCTCCATTCTTAAATTTCATTAAATTCAAGATGGTTTTAAATAATGTTGATTTGCCGGCACCATTTTTTCCTAATACAATACCAATTAAGCCATCATTAAGTGTTAAAGAAATATCGTTTATAATATTACTTTTTTTATCATAAGATGAAGATAAGTTTTGAACACTAAGCATTTACTTCACCTCTTTTAGAAGAAAAAATAATATATAAGAAGAATGGAGCGCCAAGAAGAGAAGTTATAGCCCCTACCGGAAGAGCACTTCCGCTTCCAATACTTCTTGATAATGTGTCAGCGAGTAAAAGTAAGACACTTCCGGCAAGAATCGAAGAAGGAATTAAATAGCGGTGGTCTTGCCCTAATATTTTTTTCATAATATGAGGACAAATAATTCCCACAAATCCAATTATTCCTAAAAATGACACACAAACTGATGTAATTAATGAGGCTAATAAAAGAGAAACAAATCTTAATACATTGATATTAATACCAGTACTTTTAGCAAAGTTATCGCCACTTAATAAAACATTATATTTCCAACTAGATACAATAAAGAAAATAGAAGATATGATTATAACAATAAACATTATTAAATCTGTACGATAAGTTGCTCTTCCTAAATCACCGAAATTCCATATTACTGCCGCGGATAAATTAACATCGGTAGCGTAAAATTGTAATATGGTTGTAGCGGCAGTCCAAATTGATCCAATAGCAATACCCGCTAAAACAGTGGTGTTTGGTGAATAATTTTTAATTTTGCATAATAACAATATTAATAATATAGAGCCAAAAGAAAATATAAAGGCCATTAATGATGTTTGAAATGGATTAGCACTATTAAGATAGTTATTAACATTATTGCCAGTAACTAAAAATCCACCGGCGAACACAATTATTGATACATTAGCGCCAAATACTGCAGCATTTGATACTCCTAATGTTGAAGGAGAAGCCATTTGATTACCTAAAACCGTTTGCATAATTAGTCCAGAAACAGATAGACCCGCGCCAGCAATAAGTGCTGCTAATACGCGAGGCATTCTGATGTTCCACATAATACGGTTATAAGCTGGAGTGCTTTGTTTTAATAATGCTTTAAAAGCATCACTGATTGTCATACTCGAAGAACCAACGAATAAAGAAACAACAAAAAAAAGAATAACCATTATTATTAAACTAATAATGATTTGTATTTTTTTACTTTTTCCTTTCTTTAATTTTAACTCTAATTCGTCACTCATAATATCTCCATTTGCAATGAAAAGTCTAGCAAAATAGCAAAGATATTGCAACAATTTGGCTATTTTGTTCGATAAAATCTTTTAATTACAAAACAAAGTGTATTATAATTATATATATACCAAACAAGGAGTTTTACATCATGGACAAAAGAATAGTAAAAACAAGATATGCAATTTATGACGCATTCGCTAAAGTACTTAAAGAAAAACCATTCTCAAAAATTACTATTGAAGATATCCTTCAAGAATCAAAAGTTTCTAGATCAACATTTTATTCTCATTTTAAAACGAAAGAGGAATTATTAGCTTCGATATCAAACCATATTTTTGAACATGTATTTTCACATTCTTTAAAAGAAGAAAAAACTCATGATTTTTCGAAAGCTAATATTTTAGATTATTCCCATTTAATCACACACATTTTTTATCATTTGCACGATGAAAAAGAACTCATTAGTGCAATTTTATCTAGTGAAAGTAAAAATATATTTATTAACAATATGAGAGATGTCATAAATCCTATTTCTAACATCATAATAAAAAACAATTCTATTGCTAATAATAATTTGCCAATAGAATTGTCTTTAAATAAAGTTACTGAATTATTTGTAGTTGTAATGGATTATTGGTTTAAAAATAATTGCCTTGAAACACCAGAAAAAATAACATCTTATTTTTTTGAATTAATTAAATAGTGTGAGCGGTTATAATTGTAAATGAATATGAATTAATAACAATTTTAATATTCTTATATAAGCAATAATAATTTTTACCAATATGGATAATATTTGTTTCGTTGTCTTGAATAATTTCTTTACAAAACTCAACTGAATCAATATCTTCTTCTAACTTAAGATTTTTTTTAATTCTTTTATCACCAAGCAAAGTTGTATGAATTTTGTCGATGTTTTTTAATAACAAATCCATTTTTAATTGTTTTGTGCTCTCTTTTTGACATTAATTAAAATATATATTCCTATTAAGATAACAACGCTAAGAGAAAGAATTAAATATTCGCACCAAACAGGCACTTGATGAGAGAAAAATGAAACATTGATGTCGAAGTTAGCGGCCATATTATCCACGACTTCTTTAGGAAAATTACATTCATTTACTAATTTATTTAATACCCCACGTTCATAAAAAGAACGTATTAATGAAGTGGCGTATGTTCCTGGTAAAAAACCTAGTATTTTTTGTAATACAGAACCAAATTGACTAATTGGCATATAGGCGCCACATATAAATCCATAAACTGATGAAACAAGTGTTCCGACCGCGGACATTTGTCCTTGAGTAGTTAAGAAATGATGAATAATTGAAGATAATGCTGTACCAAAGTTAACTAATAGGAATGAAGATAATAAAATTTGTAACACATCACCAAGAGATAAGAACCATCCCGTACAGGACATAATAATAAATCCTACTAAGGCTTCTAATAATATAATAATCATTGTAACTATCATACTTGCTAAATAATAACTTATCGCAATGGTGGTCTTTTTTATAGGAGCAATTTCAATATCATTAATGGAACCAGTTACTTTATCTTGTACCATTAATAAATTAGAACAAAATGATACCGTAACACTTGATACCGCTAATAAGGAAGAAAATAACCAACCATAGACAAATCCATTGACATATTTATCTTCAATAGTTATTCCCACATTAGCAATTGCGCTATTAAATGAATCAACATAGACATTCTTTAAGAACGTAACATAAAGTAATATTAAGATCATTGGAGTAATAAGAGATGATATTACTAATCCTTTATCTTTAAAAAATAATTTTATATTTCTTTTTAATAAATTCATAAGTACCATATTACTCGCCTCCTAACTTTATGCCAGTGGCATTTAAGAATACATCATCCATTTTCCCTTTTATAACTTCATAATCTTTAAATAAATTTGGATAAGAAGTTATTAATTTTGTGGCTTCTTCCGTGTCTTTTACTTCAATACGATAGCCATTAGGAATAATTTCGTATTTTAAGCCAAGCTTATCAACATCTTCTTTTTTGATGCCATAAATGCTTATAAAATCGCCCGTATATTTATTTTTTAATTCTAGAGGAGTACCAGAAGCAACTATCTCGCCTTTGTTTAAAATGACAACATAATTAGCGTCACTAACTTCTTCCATGTAATGTGTGGTTAAAAATACAGTCATTTGACGTTCTTTACGAATTTTATCAATAACTTCCCAAACTAATTTTCTTGTTTGAGGGTCTAAACCAGTTGTCGGTTCATCAAGAATTAATATTTCGGGATTATGAAGTAAGGCTCTAGCGATATCAACACGTCGTTTTTGTCCACCAGATAATTTGCCATATACGCGATCTTTTAAATCTTTAAAATCTAAAATGCTAGCGAGATATTCGTAACGTTTTTTAAATTCTTCTCCAGTGATGTTATATAATCCAGCACGGAATTTTAAATTATCATAAACAGTTAATACTTTATCAAGTACATTATTTTGGTAAACGACTCCTAATACTTTTCGTATTTGATCCATATCTTTATCAATGTCTAGACCATTAATTAAAACAGATCCATTGTTACGGGATAACTTTCCGCACATTATTGATATAGTTGTAGACTTACCTGCACCATTAACACCTAAAAAAGCAAAAAATTCGCCTTTTTTAACTTTAAATGATAAATCGTTAACGGCACGTACATCTTTAAAATCTTTTATAAGATGTTGAATTTCAATAACGTTTTCCATTTTTATCTTCTCCTTTTATATTTATATACGCGCACATATAATACCATAATAATGTTCAGTAATGTACTAATATTAATGTAAAGTTTATGTAAAAAAGAAAATTTGTTGACTTTTCTTGTCATTAATTCTATCATTATAAAGCGTAAAAAAAGCATTTGGGGCTGTAGCTCACCTGGGAGAGCGCTTCCATGGCATGGAAGAGGTAGCGGGTTCGATCCCCGTCAGCTCCACCATAAGAAATGAAAAGCATAGGTTTGATACAAATTGTGTCAGACCTTTTTTCTTTGCAGATAGGAATTTTTATCCTTTCCGCCAGCAACATTTAGAGCTTTGTAGAAGTGTCAAACGGCATTTTCACGAGGCTCTTTTTCTTTTTATATTTTGCTACGGAACGAAAGCCTCATCAACGGGACGATAGGTGTTGCTACGGAACGATTGATATTTTTTATAAAATCTCATTTTAAAAGGCTTAATAGTCAAGCAATCTGTCAAAGAAAAATACTAAATGAAAAAACAAAACGACTTATTGTAAAAGGACAAGGAAAATACGGTTCAGATAAGTGGATTTTTCGAGTTTTTTATGGTAAAATAAATATAAGCATTTTTGAGTGGATATTTGAACTCTGTTGTATAGATCGCCAAGGCAGAAACCATATCAATTGAAGAAAAAAGATTGAAAGCATACGACTTCAATCTGGTTTTAGTTACCGAAGCGAAGATAGGAGTGGCGACGCGATTGTTGCTATAGCTAGTTTGATATCGCATAAAAATCCAAAAATTATAATTAGAAAAGGAGTGCTTATAAAATGAAAACAATTAGATTGCTATACCCAGATCATGTCAGTGGCGGGTTGGACACATATTATTTTGGTGCCAATTTGCTCCAGTATATCTTGCCACAGAATCCTAATCAACCGACTATCAAGGTCGAGATATTGCCTCCCGATAACAAGGAAAAAGCAGTAACGAACGGAATCTATTCCGAAGATGAGGTTTTGAAAGGAATCAAAGACGCACAAAAGAAAATTGCAGCAGAAGAACCTGACAGAATCATTACCATAGGTGGCAATTGCATAGTATCACTTGCTCCTTTTGATTATTTGCACGGGAAATATGAGAATGTCGGAATTATTTGGATTGATGCACATCCTGATGTGTCCACTGTAAATGATGGTTATCCAAATGCCCATGCAATGGTGCTCGGTAGTCTTATGGGACATGGGGCTGCGCAACTTTCTTCGCAAATGAAAAACCCAGTATTTAAGCCAGATGAAATTCTCTATGTTGGACTACAACCCCTTCACGATTATCAAGAAGTATTTTTGAAAAACATGGGCGTTGATTATAAAGTTCAGAATAAGTCGTTTTTGAGCGACGAGGAAATCATGGCTTTTATGAGACGTTTCGATCATATCCTCGTTCATTTTGATATCGATGTGTTGGATGAACACCTTTTTCATTCGACCTATTTTGCAAATCTTGAACTTGTCGGTGATGGTTCTAGCGGAGGAAAGATGACCATGGAAAAGCTGTCAGAAGTGCTTCATTTGATTACAGAAAATAGTAATGTTGTCGGTTTTACTGTGGCTGAGTATCTGCCATTTGACGAGCAACGATTGAATAAGATGTTTTCAGGGATAAACATTTTCAAAGACTAACGGATTTCAAATAATCGGATTGTTTAGGAATCTGTGCGCGAGTTGCAAAATAAAGACTTTGCACTGGTAAAAGCGAAGTTGAACCATTGTTACTATATTCCTTATTCGACAACTAAACATTCACAAGTCTCCTACTGAGTGGGAGCTTGTTCAACTATACGCTTTATTAAGGATTTATGTTAATTATATTAAATCATGACTATAAAAGTCTGAAATCTTATAAATAAAAAAAGGAGCATGTATGGATAAAACAGATATAAATACTAAAAAAATTACAAAAAGAAAAAAGCTTTTGATTTATTTCGCTATTGCACTTGGCATTATGGCTATTGCAGGAGTTTTGGG
>CAKPBC010000014.1 GCA_934140155.1 uncultured Bacilli bacterium
GGGTCTGTCACCCCCCCGATTTGGGGTGTTCCTTAGGAACAAGTTCATTCTAGCACCCATTTTTCAAAATGTCAATAACTTTTTTAAAAAAATTTTTTGTTAGTTTAAAAATATGTGCAAAAAAGCCTTGAAAGTAGCTTATTTACTTGCTTTGCAAGATTTAAAAAAAGTTTTTGGCTAATTGTATTCCTTCTATATAAAGCAAAAAATAATGTTTTTAATTCATAAGTTAATATACACTTTATAGATGTATATTAGTTATATATATAAGATTAACATATAGTTAGTTATTGTATAATAGATTGATATATTGATTATATACAGAATAATATAATTATATTAGTTGTATGGTATATATTGACTAACAAAAGGGATATATAAGCACATTTGTATAATAATTATATATGATAATATATACAATTATTATATGCACCATTTGTAGTAAGATTATTTAATAAATTGTCAGATAATTAATTTTAGAGCTGGAAAAACCTATATAATTGTATCTGTATAGTAAACAATTATATATAATGTGTGATTATTTTAAGATATAAATTGTATTATACATTATTAAAGCACTTTAAGTATAAAAGGGTTGATAAAGCAAGTCAAAAC
Source organism: uncultured Bacilli bacterium (assembly GCA_934140155.1). Classification (GTDB taxonomy): domain Bacteria; phylum Bacillota_I; class Bacilli_A; order RFN20; family CAG-826; genus RUG131. Next base: position 616 of record CAKPBC010000014.1, read on the forward strand.
AAGCCTATTTAGATTAAAATATTTGAATTTGGTTAAAATTTAGTGAAAAGAGTAATTTTTTATGAAAATAGTAATCATTCCTATTTTTGGTTGTAAACCATACAAATTTTGTAGTAAACAATACGTGTCAAGTGTTTTTCCTTGACAAAATATACCTACTGCATCCCCGATTTTATAAACGTGTATTAATATGTATATTCTAATACACGACATAGGGGTATTTTACTACAAAAAATCAAAACAAATGTTCGCCAAAACGTGCTACCTAGTTTTCTCACAGCTCTAGGATTTTTCTCAAACCCTGTATTTCCTAGGTTTCTGTCCTATACTGGGGGTATTTTGTTTCCAATTTCTTATTCCAGCTTCTTACAATAATCACTTCTTAAAAAAATCTGAACCCCAAAATTGCATTTATATTCTAATACACGTTTCTTAAATGATTGAAAAATTGTCCGTTAATTTACCCCAACACTTATACAATAGAAACTCATTACCATACTTTTAGTTTCCTCGTGGCTTACCTGACGTGGCTTAACGTGGATTTGCGTGGCTTTTGGACTAACAAAAAGTACTTTATAAAATAGCTTCAAACCTAGTATTTACCAGCATTTGTCGTACTTCTTTGACGTGGCTTGTTATTTGATTTTACGTTTTTAAATTTAGACAATAAAAAAAGAACCTGATACAATTAAGTATCAAGTCCTTAAAAAATTTAAAGAGTATTAAAGGATTATAACACTATGAACAACAAATTTATTATATCAAAACATTTGTGTTATGACTAACAGAACAATAACATCTGGAAATCATTCTGCTAGTCAATCTTAGGAGATTATTAAGAAGAATACAACATTTAACAACTAATCAATCAACTTTGAAAGAAAATTTAAAATGTCTATTATCAGTTCTCAATTAATCATATAAAGCTTTCAAGTGACCACTCTTTACTAACCCTTAATTAATCAAGAACCAACTGTCCGTACAAGATTCGAACTTGTAATGCAGGAGTCAAATTCCTGTGCCTTACCATTTGGCTAACGGACAAGGGTAAACAACATAAGGAATGAAAGTAAACGGTGCAATAACGAAAAACAATAGTATTATTCAAAAGGAGATTAAATGAAAAAAACAAGTTTTCCTTATGTTGTTTTATGGGTATTAAATTTATTAGGTGTTCTTACTCTTAAAACCTTATCCAGCTTCAAAAGTAAAAGACTATATATATCAATGACCGAAGCCAATTAATATCTTTTCTTATCCACCCTAAGAATGAGGAAACTCTTTTTAGAGTGGATAAATAATAAAAGGTAAATAACTCCTTTTGACGAACAAAAAAGGAGTTTTTTTGAAAATAAACCTAGTAAAATCAAGGCTTTCAGAGGTCTACCCCTAAAAGGAAAATATACTAATAGGAGTTAGGAAACTGGAAACTAAATACTGGAGTTAAATATTAATTTTTAACTAGAGTTTAAACAAACAAAAACTTTTTTGTTATAAGTGGTGTATCCACAAGTTCAACTCTTACCAGCATTTAGTTTTCCAATATGTCATTTGTAGACCTTTTGCAAGTTAAATAAAAATAACACATCACTTGCCCTCTTTCAAGTATTCTGTGTTTCATTCACCTTACAAACACTATTATATTATAATGAGCAAAAAATTTCAAGCCAAATACAAAAGCCAGTATTTACAATGGCTTGCATCTATAACTGACAAGAACAGGTAGATTAATTTGAACTATTTACCTGCTGTTAGTTAAACTTTTTCATAGCTCTATCACAATCCCAAAATAGGCAAAAGTATATATGTTCAAATTAAGCTCTATAATAGTCTTATTTCAAATTATCATTCATTAGTCTACCAATTTATCCTTAAAATACTAAAAGCGTCTGTATGGGGCTTATACGAAGCCTAAAGGGTATCTGCATAAGCTGGATATTGTAATATGTTTTTTGGACTAACAAGGAGAACTTAAAGTATCAAAACACTTTATTGCGTGAAAATTTTTTCAGTATGGTTACTTTTTGTTTTTTTTAACTCTCTTAACTTAGCACAACAGATAATATTTATATTATCGTTAAGTATTATATATTATATACTCTCTTGATTATATATACTAGTTATATTATATATTATATATTATATATTATATATTATATATTATATATTATATATTAATACTAGTTATATATAATATAATATAATATAATATAATATAATATAATATAATATAATATAATATAATATAATATAATACTCTTAAGTATATATAATAATATATAATAATAATATATATACACGAATGTAATGAGTGTATATATGTTATTATACTAGGTTATGTATTTTTTTACTTTTCACAGTATTACATAAGCACTCTTTTGTCAAGTCCTATAACTCATATAATTTTGACAATGTATTGCTTGTTGAGTCTTTAATTGCTCTCAATGTATGTTCATATCTCTTTGTTGTATTTACTGATGTATGCCCCATTAAATCACTAACAGTATTGAGATCAGCCCCCATTTCAATACTTTGTGTACAGAATGTATGTCTAAAATTATGTGGTGCTATCTCACTAACATCTATTCCAGCTTTATCTGCATACTTCTTAACCACACGATAGATTGTAACTTCATTCAAAAAACTATCAGGTTCAGCATTACTACTGTGATTGGTTATTAAAGGTTTTTCTTTGTCAGTCAAAGATAATCCTCTAACTTTGATGTATTCAAGAATGTTGTTATATATTGGTTCTGCTATTACAACTAATCGTTTCTTGTTTCCTTTTCCTGTAATCTCACAAACGTGTTGTTCGTTAATTTTCATAATATCGCCTAGTTTGATTTTGACAATCTCACCTCTACGCATACCTGTTGTAGCAAGTAGCTGTAAAATGATTAAATCTCTTTGTCCTAATAACCACTTCTCACAATGCTTGTTTGGTGGAAGTATTATTGTGTTAAATATATCTTTAACTTCTTGTGGGCTTAATGCTCTCTTGTCGGAATAGTTCTTTGTGGCATTTTTAAATCTTATGCAACCTTCATTTGTTGAGAATGGATTGTATTCGCAAATATTTACTGTATGTCTGCACAGATAACTATAAAAGTTTTGTAAGGCACTTAACTTTCTGTTTACTGTTACAGGTTTACATTTGCCACTCTCAACTAAATTTGTAGCCCACGCATTAGCTATATCAGGAGTAACATTTTTAATTTGCATCATTGATATTTCATTGAGCTCTTCTACACAAAAAAACTCTTTGATAGTTCCAACATAACTATTTTTTGTTTTGTCAGTTAATGTATTCGTGTACTGAAATTCATTATTAAATTTTGCTATTTCCATATTATTGTTTGATGTTGTTAAATCGTTCATATTCTTTACCTCGTTTCATTTTGTTTGATGGTTTGATTATACCATTCGTGTATTAGAATGTCAAGAATTATTTTCAACATATAAGGTCGATTAATAATAATTTGACAAACCTTGAAAGTTGTGTTATAATGTATTTGTGAATTGGTAATACCCTCAATTACCACAGATAAAATAGAATGGAGGTTCGATAATTGTTAGATAATATATTTTATGAAAGATCTAACAAAGTGAACATTCCTGCTAAAACTATTTACAGCAATCCTTTATATATCAAACGATTTCTTAGTAAATTTGATATTATTAAGGATTCATCAATTTCAGAAGGAAATTTTGAAATATATGATATGTGCATTGATATTGAGCTTGCTCTTGAAATGTTACACTTAAATAAACTTCAAAAACAACGTTTGGAATTGTGGCGATTGGGGTATAAAGAAATTGAAATATCTCAAAAGTTGGGAATTACTAGGATTGCTGTACACCGTTCTATAGTGGGTGTTTGCACTAAAGTTTCAAAACAACTGACAGGAGGTATTTCGATTTGATTTATAAGATTATCCTAAATTCTGAAAAGTCGATTGTATTACCAACTGACTTACAACTGGAAGAAAGAATTAAATTTTGTGAAGATTTAATTGCAAAATATCCAGAAGAATTTGAATATGTTATTCCTGATAAAGGTAATAATTATGACTTTTGCCAAAAAGTAGAAAACAGATTATCTATTATGGGGGAATATATATATGATGCTAGTGAATACAAATTAGTTAATGTAATCACTGAATGGGGCAAACGTAGAAACAAACGTAGAGAAATTCCTTTTAGCCATCTTGAAGATAGTGAGGTTGGAATGATTGATAAATAAGAATTGCAAGTTCTTATTGTTAGTTCTACTATCCCCCATATATTTTATTATTTGTTTTAAGCCAACGAATAATAAAAGAGAAAAGATTGTTGGTGTTGTAAATGTTCAACAAGATATTGAAGTTCCTGAACTTTATAGTATGCCAGTTGATATTGTTGAGTTACCAATATTAGAAGAAACTATAGAAGAAGAAACTACTACTATCGCTGAAACAGATATAACACCAACACAAGAAAACATTGAAGAAACAAATGAAAACAATGAATACAGATATTTCTTATCTGATAGTGACAAAAATTTGTTAGCTGTAATAGTTATGGCAGAAGCAGAAGGTGAACCATTTGAAGGTAAGATTGCTGTAGCACAAGTAGTATTATACAGAAGTTTAAAATATGATTGTTCTATATCAGATGTTGTTTATGCACATAATCAATTTTCTTCTGTTGGTACTTACAGAATGAACTTACAACCTAGTGATGATTGTTATTTAGCTGTTGATACTGTTTTAAAAGGTGAATGGGTTTTGAGTGATGATATTGAATATTTTTATAATCCCAATGCAGGTATATCAACTTGGTTTGAAAATAACTTGACTTACAAAGGTACAATAGGAAAACACAAATTTTATAGTAATTAAAAAGGAGAAAAACTTATGTTAAATTTTAAAAACGTTACAATTAATGACACAAAAGATCTTGTTTATATTTATAATGTACAGAAAGGTGCATACCTTATTAAAAATGGTGCTGACTTTGTAAGCATTGGAACTAACAAAGAAAACGGTAAACATTATATGACATTTTTAAAAACTACTGCTACTGGTAGAGCTACATCAAAATACAAAGAAGAATATGAAAAGAAACACTCTGAATTATTTAATGATAACAATTTAAACATAATAGAATTTTAAGTATGTAATAATTGTTGTTGTTTGAGAGTAATATCTTTTTTAAAAAAAAGGAGAATTTTTAAAAATAAATCAAAATTTTTTAAATTTTCTCCAAAAAGTGAGAAATAAACGAAAATAATTTTTAAATATTAGGAGGAACAAAATATGAATGAAATAACTATTTTTAACAATGAAGAATTTGGACAGATAAGAACATTAGTAATCAATAACGAAATTTGGTTTGTTGGAAAAGATGTAACAACTGTACTTGGTTATAGTAATCCAAGAGATGCAATTAATAGATATGTTGATTATGAAGATAAGGGAGTCGAAAAACTCGACACCCTTGGTGGAAAACAAAGTATGACTGTTGTTAATGAGTCAGGTTTATACAGTTTGGTGCTTTCAAGTAAAATGCCTAATGCAAGAAATTTTAAACATTGGGTAACAAGCGAAGTCCTTCCTACAATTAGGAAAAATGGTGCATATATGACAGAACAAACTATTGAAAAAGTATTAACATCACCTGATTTCTTAATTCAATTAGCAACACGATTAAAAAAAGAACAAGAAGCAAGAAAACAAGCAGAGCAGATTGTTAAAGAACAAAAACCAAAAATTGAACTATTTAATACTATGTTGAGTTCTGACACTTCTATTTCTGTGGGTGAGTTTGCAAAAATGACTTACTCTAAATTCAAACTTGGAACTAACAATATGTTTAAGACTTTAAGAAACAATGGTTTTCTTATGAAGAATAATACACCATATCAGAAATATATAGATGCTGGATATTTTAAAGTAATTGAAGTGGCTGTAAATATTAGTGGTGGAGTTAAGATGATACCCAAAACACTAGTAACACCTAAAGGACAAGAGTATTTATTTAAAAAGCTTTGTTTGATTAATAATTCTTTAGTTTGTTAGTCAATAAATGATAATATGTAAAATTTAGTAAAAAGATATAGGAGGACAAAAATATGAACAATTTAATAACAGTTGATTTTGATACACAAATGGTATCAGCAAGAGAATTATATAAAGAACTTGGAATTAATAAAAGATTTTCAGTATGGTTTGAAACAAATTCACAGGGATTCGTTGAAGGTGAAGATTTTCATAGGGTGTACCTAAAGGTACAGGCTAATCGCTACGGTGGAGAACAGGATTTACAGGACTATGAAATGACTATTGATATGGCAAAACATATCTGTTTAATGAGTAGAACTGAAAAGGGTAAACAGTGTAGACAATATTTAATCGACTTAGAGAAATCTTGGAACACACCAGAACAGGTAATGGCAAGAGCCTTAAAAATGGCAGATATGACAATTAATAAATTAAAAGAACATAATACAAAGTTGCTTGAAGATAATCAGATGATGAAACCAAAGGCAGATTATTGTGATAATGTACTTAACAAGAATAGTTTACTTACTACCACTGATATTGCAAAAGATTTAGGTATGACAGCAAGAAAGTTAAACTCTTTGTTAGTTCAAAACAAAATTCTTTATAAGAAGAATGGTTGTTATTATACATACGCAAGGTATGATTGGCTTATCGAATATGGTTATGCAGATTATAAGATATATGAAGATAATTACCATCAAATGCTTAAATGGACTGAAAAAGGTCGCAAGTGGATTGTTGAAAATCTTGATAATTGGGAATAAGTAATATAGATGCTATTATTGCTACAAGGACACTTGTAGATCTTGAAAAAATCATTTTTGTAATGGAATTTGATTTAAGGGAGGAAATATTTAATGTCATTAAGTAAAGAAAAAATGGAGTATATAAAAGATCTTTATTGTAGAGGTTTTAGTTATCACGATATAACAGAAAGATGTAAAAAGGTTTTTAATATTAGTATTAGTGATGATTGCATAAGATACCATTGTAAAAGAAAGTTCCAAAAAAAATTAAGTATGGTTGAAAAATTAGAGCTAGATGGAATATCAAAAGTTTTATGTTTATCTGATATACATTGTCCTCATTTTGATAAAGAGTTGGTATATGGAATAGTTGAAAAACACAAAGATGAAATTAGTTCTATTGTTTTTAATGGTGACATAATAGACTGTGCCGAAATAAGTAATTTCCCTGCTGTTGGTAAAGTAGAAATTACAGAAGAAATGCTTAAATGTCACGAAATGTTAAAACATATTGAACAAATTGCACCAGATATTCCAAAGTTTTTAATAAAAGGAAATCACGAAGTAAGATGGGAAAAATATCTTGCTACTAATGAAACACCTCTTGTGAAGTTACATTCTACCAATATATTATCTGAAATAGTAAAAGGGTTTGATGTTTATAATCATCAAAATAATAGTTATATTCAATGTGAACCATTAACTAATTATACTATTATTGATAATTGGTATATGTTATATAAAGATACTATCTTTTGCCACCCTATTTCTTTTAGTAAGGTTAAAGGTAAAGTTGCTACTATGGCAATCGAATACTTTATACAACAAGACAAAAAGTTTTCAAATATATTTGTTGCACATACACACAAAACAGCAAGAATTAAATATTATGGTATATATGGTATTGAACAAGGTTGTTTATGTAAAGAAATGAAATATTCTAACAATGGTAAACTTACATATACACCACAAGATTTAGGATATGCTTTGTGTGTATTTAAAGATGGTAAATTGGATATAAACGAAACAAGATGCTATTTATTATAAGATTATAAACATTGAAGCTATAGGTTTTATTGCCTGTAGCTTTTTTAATTTTGTAAAAAGGAGTGTTATATAAAATGCCTGCAAAGAAAAAGATAGCACGAACTAGAAGGGTTCGTCCAAAAAATTTAAGAGAACGTGAAGAACTTATTGAATATTTAGAAAGAAATTGTGACATTGAATTACCTTTTCTTGAAGAATTATGGAATGTGTGTGTTGAAAAAGCTATTAATGATGCTGAACAAACTCAATATTATACTAATGTTGAAACAGGTGAACAAGTTAAACGAAAAGGATTTTGGAGTGATAACCCTGTAAGTTGGTATTTTAAAATGGCAAATATGAATGGTTGGAAACAAAAAGCTGTCGCAAAAAGAGAAGGAATTGTTGAACAATTATCAGAGTCAAAAAAGGTTATTGCAGATGTTTATACAGATGGTAATATTCAAGATACCAACGAAATCATTGATTGGATAAATCTTTTTGAAAGTCACGAACGTGCTTATTTGATGAAAAGATATACATATTATTTTGATGTATATGAAATTAATGAAGGTGCTGATAGAGTTTTATTAAAGAGAATTTTGTCATACGAAATTGCATTACACAGAATAGATTTGAAACGTGCTAGTAGACAACAAGTAAATATACAAGAAGAACTTAAATTGTCTGATGCTCTAAATAGTTGTCTTGAAAGTATGAAATGGACTAAAAAGCAAAGAAATGCCAGAGAAGATATGGCACAGAATAAATTTACTGTATGGCTTGATTCAATGGTTAAAGAAGGAGAATTTAAACCTACACCTCATACTTATCCAAAAGATGAAGTAGATTTTCTGCTTGAAACTTATATTGATTCTGCAAGGGAGATGATGAGTTAATGGAATATTCAGGACAAGCAAGAGTTAAACGTGAGCTTTATAATGAAGCTCTTTTTTATTACAGACAACACGCAGATGAGTTCGTTAATGATGTGATGGGTATAAAATTAAATTTATATCAAATGTTATTGGTAAGAGCTTTTTTTCAATATAGCTTTTTGGTTTGGATAATGTGTCGTGGTACAGGAAAAACATTTACAGGTGTTCTTTGTATTGTTACATATTGTTTGCTTTATGGTAATACTAAAGCTGGTATTGTTGCACCATCTTTTAGACAGGCTCGTACAGCTCTTGATGAAAAATACAAACAAGAGTTGTGTTCTATGTCACCATTTTTGGCACAAGAAGAAAGAGCGTATACTTGTTCTACCCAAAAAGCTAAAGTTGAATTTTATAATGGTTCGTGGATTGAAGCTTATCCAGTTGGTACAGATGGTGCAAAAATTCGTGGTGCTAGACTTCATATCTGTTTGATTGATGAAACAGCTTATGTACCTGAAATGATAATTGACAATGTTGTTAAACCTATGATGGTTGTTAAACGTGGTTATAAAGTAGGTGAAAAGCAAGATGATTATTCAGGAAATAAAGTTCTTATGTGTTCTACTGCTAATTATCGTTTCAATTTTTTATATAAAATCTTCTGTTTGTACTTTAATGAAATGATTAAACCAGATAATACGAAGTATTTTGCTATGACATTACCTTATGCTGTAGGTGTAAAGTGTGGTTTATTTGATGAAGAAATTGTAAAACAACAAAAGGCTACTATGCCTGAAATGCAATTTGAAATGGAATATTTAGGACGATTCCCAAAATTGGTTGAACATTCTTGGATTAAATATGAAGATTTACAAAAATGTTCTGATTTGAAGTTTATTGAAACTAAAGGTAATAAAGATTGTGAATATATTATGAGTATTGATGTTGCTAGAAAGCAAGGACAGGATAATACTATTATTGATGTATTTAAAGTTTATTGGCTTAAAGATCATATTGAACTTGACTTAGTATATATGAAATCTTTAAATGGTTGTACTTTTGAAGAACAAGCTAAAACTGTTCGTGAGATTATGAAAAAGTTCCCAAATATTATAAAAATCTTTCAAGATACTATGACAATCGGACAAGGTCTTGCTGATGAATTAGCCAAACCTTATTTTGATGAAGAAGATCAGAAATATTATCCTCCACTTGTTGATTGTAATGATGAACAAGCTATGAGGAATATTTATAGGACTAATGCTCTTCCACTTATTTATGGTATTACTGCTAGTCCTGAAATTAATCATAAAATGGGTATGGCTGTAAAAACATTCACAGAAAAAACGTGGGTACACTTCTATCCTTTTAATATTGAAGAAGAACGTGATTTGTCTACAGAAGAAGATTCACTTGTTAAAGAAGCTGAAAAAATGAGAATGGAAGTTGTTAATATTGAAGTTCTTGGCATAAGTGGAAAGTGGACTAAATTCGGAACTAGATCAAGAAGAAAAGATAGATGGTCAGCTCTTGGAATGGGTATATATGGTGCTACTCTTCTTTTTGAAGATAGAGAAGAACAAAAAGCCAATGAACACGCATTAATAAGTGTAAGAAGAAGAACTTACAGATAAGGAGGAAATAAGTTTTATGGAAATAAAAAACAACGAAATGATTGTTGGTTCTATAAAATCTGTTGGAAATTATTCAACCTATTTCGAAAATAGGTTTAATTCTAATGGTACACCAAAAGATATAGATCTTGAAAATATCTTTTGTTCGCCACAAGATCATATAAAAGAAATTGTTGATTATTCAAAATATTGTTATAGGAAGTATGGCATTATAATGAGGGTTGCCAATCTTATGAGAGATTTTGGTTGTAGTGATTATAAACTTAACTATCCTAAAAAAGATGAAAAAACAAAAGAGATTATTGCAACTTATTGTAAAAAAATTGAACTTGACAATCTATTAAAAGATATGATGCACGAACTTGTTCTTACTGGTAATCTTTGTATGTATGATAGAGAACAATGTATAGATATTTACCCTATAAGTTCTATTAAAGTATTACCTGTAAGCTCTAATGGTAAGTGGCTTATTGGTTTTGATATTTTAAATACGTTTAATAATTATTCTGATTATTTTAATTCAACACCAGAAATAGACAAGCTTCTATCTGTTGCTTATCCATCTGAAATAATAGAAGCAAAAAACAAAGGATTGAATGTTGCTATTTTAAATCCTGATAATGTATATTTTTCAAAAATCAATTCAAGCAAATATGAAAGATATGGAGTTCCTGTTTTTCTTCCTGCTTTTGATGATTTGGCTCATAAGTCTTTACTTAAAGAAGCCGAAAAAGCCACAGCTAAAAACATTATTGATAAGATTTTGTGTATTAAAGTTGGTGATGCAGACAATAAACCTAGTAAAAACCTTATTGATGAATATGCTGGATTATTTGATAATATGAATGGTAGTGTTAATGTATCTGTTCCTTATTATGTTGATATTTCTTGGATTGAACCTAATACAAATGTATTTGGTCAAGATAAATTTATACAAGTTGATACAGATATATTAAATACATTAGGAGTATCTCTTACATTAATCCGTGGCGAGGGTTCTGGTTCATATTCTGATGGTATAATAAGTTTTTCAGGACTTACAAAAACCATTGATAATATTCGAATGAATATCCCTAGTATGATTCATTCATTATTTAGAAAAGAACTTATTCGTAATGGCAAAAATCCTGATTTTGCACCAGAACTTGAATTTAATGAAGTTGTTATTGATAAACAAGCTAAATATGATTTAGTTAAAGATTTATTTACAAACTGTGGTTTACCTTATGAAGTTCTCTTTGAAGAATGTGGTTATGACTATGATAGAATAAAACTAATTAGAGAAAACGAAAACAAAAATAGTACAGAAGATGTATTCAAGTTAAGACAACAAGCTTATCAAGGTTTTGGAAACGTTGAACAAAATGATGATGATAAATCTATTGATGATGAAAATGAAAACGAAAACGAAAAAGTTAATCTTCAAAAGCCAAAAGGTAGACCAGAGAAAAAAATGAATGAACGAAAGTCTGACAAAAATTATTCAAATAACAAAAATCCACGTTCACCACTTAGTAAATAGAAAGCAAAACATACTGTAAATAATTTTAAACATTTACAGTATGTTACTTTTTAATTTTATAATATCTTTAAATATATAAACACAAAGGAGTTGAATAATTCAATGGAAAATTTTTCTTATGTTCTTCCTAGTGTTGAGGTTGCTGAAACTGTTGATAATGACCTTATGAGATTAAAAGTTTTTGGTTGTCACGAAGGTATCAATGGTAATGGAACTGAATTTCCCAGAGAAGTGTTGGAAGAAAGTTATCATTCTTTTATTGACAAAACAGTTGTTGTTGTGATTGATGAAGATAATCTACCTTCTGGACACGCATACAATTTTACGACTCATAAATTTAATGAAAAAGCAAGAAAACATATTGGTCACATTGTTGATGCTTATCCTTGTATAGTTACAGAGGATAATAAAATCATAAAGCTTAAAGATGGTGATTTATCAGAAATTGAAAAAGGTAACATTCCTGATGGTGAATATCGTATAATATGTGAACTTGTTTTAAACAAACAGTATGAGCCTGAAATATGTCAATTACTATTAGAGCTACACGCAAAAGGTCAACTTAATTTTTCAATGGAGTGTTTGGCTGATTATTTTATTGATGATAATGGGATAAAACATTGTACAAAGATTCATTTTACAGGACTTTGTATAGTTAAACGTCCAGCATTTATAAACTCTTATAGTATTGAAGTTAGTGAAAAAAAGGAGGAACAAAATTTGGATTTTGAAAAAATGTATCAAGAAGCTACTTCTAAGTTTGAAAAATTAGTAGCTGAAAAAGCCAACTTACAAACAGAATATGACAAAGTTGTTAATGATAAAGAAACTGTTGAGAATGAATTAAGAGAACAGGTTTGTCAATTAAAGACAACTATTGCTGAATTAGAAACACAGAATGATACTTTAAAGGTTTACAAAGAAAAGTTTGAAAATGCAGAAAAACTTGAACTTGGAAAAACTAGAAAAGAAAAGCTTTCAAAATATGGCAAGGTTGTTGAAAGTAATGAAGAACTTGCTGAATTAACACAAGAAGATTATTTAAGCAAACTTGAAAAAGCTGTTGATGCTTATGTACCTTCATCACAATTAACAAATGGTGTTGGTTCAGTTGCGATAGAAACTGCTTCTATATGTGAAACAAAAGATAATAAAGAACAACTATTAAATATATTATCTGTTCTTGCACAGAAATAATATCAGGAGGTAAATTTATGTTACAGAAAAGACGAGATTTAGGTTCTATTCCAGATGGTTTAGGAACTGTTGAAGAAAATATAAACAAAGGTTCTGCTGTTGTTAGAGTTATTAATGCCGATACTGGTGAAATTACTTATAAACTTCCTAGTACTGCTGATGAAGCTAAAAACATTTATGGTTTTGTTACATTAAGAATTGATGATAAGTTAAGAACTGAAAAATTTTATGATCTTATTGAAGCTGGTTCAAAAGCTGTTTGTTATACATTAGTTAAAAATAATGAATGGGCTACTACAGAATTTGTCGGCACAGAAAGTACATTAAAATATGGTACAAAACTTTCTGTTGGTTACGAAGGAAAGAACAAAGGTAAACTTATTGTTGCTAGTGGTTCAGACACAGCACTATTTGAAGTTGTTGGTTATACACCTGCTATGGGTGGTTATGAAGATCCACTTCTTACAGTTAAAGTATTATAATTAAAGGAGGACTTTCATTTATGGAATTTAACGATATTATGGTTATTGCAGAAAAAATGGCTAATGGCAAAATCAATTCTGCAAATGCCGACGCAAAAAAAGCACAAAACATTATAGCCGAAATGATGAAAACAGAAGATGGACGAGTTCAACTTGCAGAAATTATTGAGGTTAGTCTTGTTGATGCTTATAACAAATTTGATTTAGCACCTTATATTTTTGATAAGAAACATTTTGATTATGGAGATAAGCCAGTATTTAAAACACATAAAAAAGGTATCAAGGCTTATTGGAGTGCACCTAATTCATATATTCCAAAATCTGAAAATTATTCAACAGAAATTACAATGACTTTTGAAAGTCTTGGTGTTCGTCCTACTGCTTTATTTTCAGATTTAAAAACAGGTAGACTTGATTCTCTTGCTTCTCTTGTTGCTGATGGTCAAGAAGCTCTTATAAATGCTCTTTATGAAAAAGTTTATAAAGTTCTTGCACAGACATATAACGCAACAAAGAATACAGATAATTTTGCTACTACTAATGCTCTTAACAAAGATACACTTGAAAAAGCTATCAATCACGTTAGAAAGAAGGTTGGTGGTAATCCTGTTATAATTGGAGATTTTGATTTATGTACAATCATTGAAACTTTTGATGGTTATTCTGATAATCTTCACGTTCAGGATGAAATTAGACAGAATGGTTATTTAGGTACATACAAAGGTTGTCCTTTATATTACATTCCAGAAGTTCTTGATCCTGTTACACAGAAATCAATCGTTCCTACAGATAAACTCTTTGTTGTTGGTAGAAAGATTGGTAATATGGCTGATTATGGTACACCTGATACATTACAAGAAACAAATGTTGATGATAAATCTTGGAGTTCAAGAACAGATATGGAAGTTGGTTTTGTTGTTACTAAACCAGAGGGATTATTTGTTATTGAAGTTACAGATTAATAAATAACAAAAGTTCAAATGTAGGGTTGCTTTTGATAGTAACCCTACTTATTATTAATTAAAAAAGGTAGGTAAAAATATGGCAAAAATTAATATTGAGAATATATCAAGAAATCCGTTTGATCTTAATCTAGATTTTGTTACACCTAGAAAAGTTGTTACTATTAAACCTAACGTTTCTTATGGACTTACAGAAGATGAATACTCTTATCTTGTTACAAGTTGTCCTAACTTATTTACAAAAGGGTTTTTTAAAGTGAAGAACATTCCTGATGAACTTAAAAATGTTGATGTTGTGGAAAGTTCTAATGTAATGACTGATAATGACATAGTAACACTTCTTGATTTACCACTAGCAAAATTTAAAAAAGAACTTTCTAAAATTGATTCTTTACCACTTATAAGAGATATTCATTCAAAAGCACTTGAACTTAACAAAACAGATAAGTATATGTCTGAAATCAATACAAAAATTGATATTCTTGCTGATGGTAGTTTATTAATATAATTTTATTAAAGTTGTGGGGGTATGTAAATGACAAGTCTTAAAAGTATTCAAGCTATGATGTTGCCCTTAATACCTGATGATTATAAAACTGATATTGAAACTGATATTGATTTATGTGTTTATGGTTCTAATCAAGCCAGTGTATTAATTAATAAACAATTCACAATTTTGAGTGAAAGAAATACAACTGATGATGGGAATGAAGTTGTTGAATATAGTATTGAAGAAGATCTTAATAGTTTTGAAATTTATTTATGTGCAATGTGTTCATATAAAGCTTATTTGATAAGATTGAAAGATGAATTTAATCGTGATGCTATTAACTTTAAAACCTTGACGTTCGAAATCAAGTCTTTGGAAAAACGACCAGAAGCAATTAACGATTCTATATATTCAATAAATAAAGATATCAACTCTCTTGTAAGTCAAATAACAGGTTCTAACTCTCTTTGTGGTGTTGCTAAAATGTTTAGTAAAAATGGTTATTTTAACTAGGAGGTAATTGTGGTATGGCAAATAGAACTAGTAAAACCATTGGCAATGTAATTAAACAAGCAAGAATTAAGTATGAAGAACTTATGGAGAGTGAATATATTTCTGTTGCTATTAAGATTGATGGAAAAGAAACAAGAGGTCAAGCACAAGATGCTGATAGTACTTATTCTATGCAGGATAAAAATTCAAAATTAATGACTTGTATGTTAGATGTTCCTGTAAGACGTGGTTCGTATGTCGAAATGGAAGGTGACGAAAATACTTCTGATATACCTACTACTTCTGAATTGACTTATATTGTTTCTGATGATAATCAAATTATTAAAACATTAAACAATCAAGGTCTTGTTGTTGATGGCTCGACAAATGTTGTTGATACCTATTCTAATAAAGGTCTTGTAACTTCTATCCCAAATAGAACCCCAGTAGATTATTATTTTACTGTTTTATTTTTTAATTCTACAGCTCAAAGAAGAAGAAATGGTTATGTTTATAATGATGATGGAGATATAATTACTAATCAACCTAATGTTATTCAAGAAATCCCTTGTTATGTTGAACGTATTGGTGCAAGAGAAAGACAAGTTGATATTGGTATTGATCGTAATTCTGTAAATAAAATTATTACATTGTCAAAATATGATATACAAAAAAATGACATACTATATATTGGTAGTGATAGATATAAAATTACAGACATAGAAGAACTTGAAAAAGACTTTTTTTCTGCCTATATGACATATTACAGGGAGTGATTATATGGCATATTATGAAGTATTTGAGTTTGATGAAACAGCTTTTATGCTTGAATTAGATAGTATATTTGAAGATGTTCATTATAATGCTCTTTATGATGCTATGAGTAGAGCTGATAAAGAAGTTTGGAAAGATATAAAGAGAGAAAAACAACAAGATTCGTCAGGTTATGGGTATAAAATAATGATTGATAGCTTGTATACTGAAAGTGTTCAGGCTTTTATAAAGGTTTTTGGTTCTGGTGTTAATTCTGCTGATAGTAGTATTAACCCTTATCTTGAAAAATATATGAAAAGTTCAGTATTTAATAAGAAAAGATCTAGTAATATGGAAGTCCATTATAGAGAAGAAACTTATGAAACTTATGATTGGAAAAATGATAGTCGTAAAATTGTTACAGCTAAAGGTAGTGGTAGAACTGGAATTATGGATAACTTTCCATCTTCTAAACCTCATATAAATTATATAGAAGATATTATCAAAGCATACAGAGAAAGTTTTATGGAAGGTGCTACCAATCAAATTAAGTTTCTTGGAGCTGAATTTTCATTAGGTAAATATTTTAAAAAAACATTGAAAGAAATATAAAGCAAGGAGGTTTAC
>CAKPBC010000015.1 GCA_934140155.1 uncultured Bacilli bacterium
GGAATATCAAAAGGTATTTCAGAAGTTACATTTTTAACTGTATTACCTTTTTTCTCATAATAACAATTATCAGAAGCTTTATAAATATAAGAATCATCTTTTGAAGGTTTTATTTTTCCTTCTTTTATCATTTTTTCTTTTTCAGCCTTAATTTTTTCAATAAGAACAGACGCAGGTTTATCATTTGGATCTTGTGAGACTAGTTTTCCTCTTATTGCAAGGTCTAGAATTCTTTGTTTAATTTTATCAATATCCATCATTCATCAACCTCACCAATAATTTTTTCTAACTCCGCTACAGCATTTGCAATACTATTAGATTTTTCTTTCAATTTTTCTAGTAATTCTTCTAATGTAAGATTGTCATTATCATCTTCAATTTTTATCCATTTAAAGTCTAAATTATATTCATTATTTTCTATATCTTTAATAGAATATTTTCTCCATCTTCCATTTGCATTTTCTAAAGAATATGTTTCTTTTCTTTGATTAATATGTCCAACACAATAACAATTAACAAAATCATTTAAATCACTACGCTTTAAAGGATCTTGTACCAAAGTATGATGAATACCAGTTCTATAATCATAAACCCAAATATCATTAGTAGGTTTTCCTTTTTCAAAAAATAAAACATTTGTTTTGACACCTTGAGCGTAAAAAATTCCTGTTGGGAGCCTTAAAATTGTATGAAGATTAAATTCTTCTAATAATTTTTTTCTTACCTTTACAGTGGCTCTTGCACTTGATCCAGTATCAGCCAAAACATTATCTGGTAAAACAATACCAACTCTACCACCAGACTTTACAATAGACATTATATGTTGCAAAAAATTAACTTGATTATCTGAAGTCTTTTCAAACTCAGGTCTATTTGATGATACATCAACACTTCCTTGTGGCCTAGTTCCGAATGGTGGATTTGCCAAAATTACATCATACATTTTTTCGGATTTATCAATAAGCGAATCTTGACATACTATAGGGCTTTTATCAACTCCGATATCGTGTAGATAAAGATTCATAGATGCCATTGTTACAACTAATGAAGTATTATCAGCACCAAAAAAGGCTTCTTTTTTCAAGAATTCTTGTTTGTTAATCTCTCGACTTTGTCCTTTCATATGCTCATAAGCAGCGAGTAAAAAGCCTCCTGTTCCACAAGCTGGATCTGCTACAGTTTCAGTAATTTTAGGATCAACACAATCGACAATCGCTTTAATTAATGGCCTTGGTGTGAAATATTGACCTGCCCCACTCTTTTTATCTAATCCATTTTTTTCTAAAATTGATTCATATAATGCGCCTTTAAAATCGCCTTCCATCATGTACCAGTTTTGTTCTGAAACCATTTCAATTACTTTTGCTAAATGGACAGGCCTATCAATTTTATTTTGTGCTTTAGTAAAAATCGTTCCAATAATTCCTTTTTCTTGTGAAAGTTTTTTTAAGATTTCTTCATATTTTTCAACTAAATCTTCACCATTTAAATTACAAAAATCTTTCCATTTATAACCTTCAGGAATTTTGCTTCCAAGCCCCAATTCTTCTCTTTCTGAATCCATCTTTAAGAAAAGGATATATGTAAGTTGTGTTAAATAATCAGTGTATCCTATTCCTGCTGATGCAAGAACGTTTGCTATACCATCAACTTTTTTTAATAATGTTTGTTCATTTGCCATATTAAACTGCTCCTATAATAAATTTTGAAAGCATTTGTATTTCAGATGCGAATATTGCTGGTCCAAATGCAGAAATACCATTTCGCCATAAATCTGTGTCTATACTATTCAATTCTAAAGAATTTATAGCACCTTCTTCTACTATATATTCAGTGATTTTACGCATGATTTTTATTTGTGATTCGGTCAAAGAATGATTGTTACTTCCAACATATAAACTAAATCTTTGAGCGCAAACTCCAAAGAGACTATATAATGTATCACTTTTTTTATATGCATATCTAATAATTTGAATTAAATTTGTTAAAGCATTTACATTGTTTTTCATGTTAAGTTCATCAACTTTTCCATCACTATCAATTCGTTTATAACTTTTCCAAATCATATAAGGCGTAAATTGTCTATCATATGCAAATAATTTGTTTTGCAAATCATCAAGCATTGAATATGTAATAAGTTTGTCTTCAGAATTATAAATAATTCTTAATGCCTCGATTTCATCTTTATGATCATAGATATATTTTTCAAAATTAGAAATAAATGTCCTAGATGTTTCAATTGAAAAGCCTCTAAAAAGTAATTCATCTGGAATATCTGGTGCAAAGACAAAATATCCTTTCTTTAGTTCTAAAAGTTTATCTTTTGCATCATTATTGCAAATGAAATCTGATATCAAATTATTTCTTTCTTGATTTGTATCAGATGAACATACAAAAGGTGGTAATAAATTACTATCTAAAGCATCTTTAATTTTTTCTGCAATAAACAAAGGGGAATAACCAAACGAAGTTATAAATTCATCTAAATGTTTTTCAAATAATGAATTATTTATATACCTGTTTGTAATTGATGAACAATAATCTCTAAGTAAAGCCAAATTTTCATCAGAAACATCACCATGCGATAAATGCTCTAACAAATCTTTTAATGAAAGTTTTTTTAATGTTCCTTGCTTAACTCTAGGAATCTTTTTCTCACCTTTAGTAATTCCAATAGCATCAACAACATAAAAACATTCTTTATAATTTGCATTAGGAGTTACTTCTTTCAATTTATCTTCATTGATAGTACGACATCCTCTTCCTTTCATCTGAGTATATAGTACATCAGATTTAACATCAGCCATAAACATAACAATTTCTAGTGGTTTTACATCTGTTCCAGTTGCTACAAGAGTAACAGTTACCGCTATTCGGAAATTTTTGTCTATTCTAAAACTTTTAATCAACTGATTAGAATCACCAGCTGAATAAGTAATTTTTTGTGCAAATCCTATTGGCAATTTTCCATCAGAAAATTTTTCTTTAAACACATCATTGATAGCTGAAATTATTTCATCAGCGTGTTTATCGCTTTTAGCAAAAATAAGAGTTTTTGGAATAAATTCCCATTTTTCATCTCTTTCTGGGTATAAATCTGTATAAATAGAATCTCTAAATGCTGCTAAAACTTCTTTGATTTGGTTTCTATCTACAATTGATTTATCTAGTGCTTTATTAGTATAAATGACTGTTTGATTAGGAATTATTATGTCTTCTCTTCCTGTTTTCTTTGTAACTTCTATTAATTCGGTATTGGCATTTATTTTGCCACCTTGAGAAGTCCTTTTAGTTTCGATATCATAAATTCTAAAAGGAACGTTTACACCATCTAAAACAGAATCTTCATAAGTATATTTTTCAATCACATTATTATCAAAGAAAGCATAAGCTTCTGGAGTTGGAGTAGCAGTTAATCCAAGAACAACAGCATTTTTAAAATAATCTAAAACAGCACGCCATTTACCATAAATTGATCGATGGCATTCATCAATAACAATAAATTTAAAATAATCTGGAGGTAAGGTTAATGTATCACCTAAAGTAACAGCAACAGTGTTATTATCATCTTCAAAAAAATCATCATTTTCATCTTCATCATTATCTATTAGGTTATTACCTGTCAATACTGAAAAAAGTTTTTGAATAGTAGAAATAACAACATTTCCACTAATATCACTATTTTTCTTTAGTCTATTAATGACATATAAAGAGCTTAAAGTTTTTTTATTTTCAGTTCCGTCAAATGTACTGAATTCATTTTCTGTTTGTTTTGCTAAATTATTCCTATCAACCAAGAACAAAACTCTATCAGTTGGTGTATAGTTAAGCAATCTATATGATGCTAAACAAGCTAAATATGTTTTTCCAGAACCAGTCGCTAATATAGCTAGTGATTTCTTTTTTCCATTTATTAATGAATTTTCAAAAGATACCTCAGCATTATATTGACAATCTCTTAATCCTGTTTTTTCTATTCTAGGTAAAGCGCCATAAAAAGAAGATTTATTTATTAGTTTTAACATCTTTTTTGGTGAATGCATCTCTGTGATTTCCGTATATTCGCTATTTTGTTCTAAAAGGTTTTTGAAAATAATTTTTTTACCATTTGCCAAATAGACTAAAGGAATAAAATTATCGATCCATAATCCATACCATTTTCTTGGACTATATGCATAATTTTCAGCTTGTTTGGCTACATCTTTGCCAAGTAAATTTTCTTCTTTTTTTGCTTCAACGACAGCAATAGCTTTATTATCAATAAAAAGCAAATAATCACTTTCAGTAGATCCTGTCATCAATGCTTCTTTAACAGCTTGTGGATGATTAGGAATATATTTGGAACGATCTACAATTTCCCAACCTGATTCATTTAATTGTTTATCAATTTTAATTCTAGCAAGTTGCTCTGGAAGTTCTTTCATAATTATTCATCCACCTCAATATTATACTTTTCAAAACATGATTGTAATTGTCTACTAGTTTTAATAGTTGGAACATATTTACCAGTTGTCCATTTATTTATAGTTGAAAAGGAAGTATCTAAGAATTTCGCAAATTTTTCTATAGCCATTAACAGTTTAAGTATTAATTCTTTTACTGCCTCTTTATAAGTCATAAATAACTCCCCCCATCTACAATTTTTATAATCCTGCAAGAATTATA
Source organism: uncultured Bacilli bacterium (assembly GCA_934140155.1). GTDB lineage: Bacteria > Bacillota_I > Bacilli_A > RFN20 > CAG-826 > RUG131. The sequence continues at coordinate 4,666 of CAKPBC010000015.1, forward strand.
ACATTTTTTTGGTGCTTTATCTATATAGAGGCTTGATTTTGTCTCAAAAATGTCTCAAAATTCAAATTGTGTTTAATTTTGAGATTTTTTAATCATGTAATCAAATCATGTAGACTTTTAGCAACCTTAAAGTTAAATTGTGTAGAGATAAAATAAAAAACTGTCAATAGAATCTCTACACGAAGCATACTAACAGTTTATAACAATAAAAAAGAAGATAAAAAAATAAAAGGCTTGGCATATTTTCTATGTCTTGCAAACCTCTTATAATTCAGGTAAACGTTTTTATAATGTGATAAAGACATTGAGTTTTTAACTCTTAATCGGTAATAAGTTATCAAGTACTAAATAAATATTGCTATAACCTTTTTGATTTTCATTTTTACAAGAAAGTTTATTATAAGCAATGTTTATAGCTTTTCTTTGATATTTAATAGATTCTTCTTTCTTTTTACTTGATTCAATAGTTTTTCCTAATAAAACATATTCAATATCATAATTAAACCAAATTAAATGAAATTTGTTCGTAGTACAATATTCTTGTTCTAATGTAAAAACAGTTTTGTCGTCTTGCCTGCAATCAATCTTATCGGTATCAAAACAATATATAACAAAATTTTGTCCTTTTTTATTATCCTTTATATATTTACTTATTTGTGTGGCTGTGGAAGTGTTTTTGTATTTGTATTTTCCTCCCATATTAACAAATTGGATTTTTACATCATTATTTGTTAAATCATATCTTTCTAAAATTAGTTTTCTTATATAACGATTATCTGATTTGTTTTTTGCATCAGATTCAACAACAAATATTAGTTGCTTCATAGGATTATTTCTCATCTAATAAAACATCAAAATCAAATGATTCAACATTAAAGGGTGAGTAGGGTATTAAGCCATTAATATATTTACTCATTGGTGATTTATTTCCATCTTTAGTCCAAGAATATACTCTTGAATCATTAGAAATAAAATCTAATGAATGAGCATTATCTTTTAATACATTAATTGGCTCTAAATTATGTGTAGTAAAACATAACTGTCCTTTAGAATCGTTTTTAAAAAATTCAATAAGACGAGTAAAATATACATCGTGTAAGTTAGTGTCCATTTCATCAATGAATACAATACCACCATTTGCACATGCTTTTAATGCTGAATATAATCTTACTAGTTTTCTTATGCCTGTACTTTCAAATTCGATATTTATGTATTTTTTACCATATCTAAATATTTTGTCGCAATAAAATTTATCATCTTTTACTTTTTTATCAATAATAATTTCATCTAAATCAGGTTTGAATATTTTAATAAAACCTTCTAATTTTTTTATACTTGCTTCATACTTTTCAAAGTTATTAATAGATATTACATCTCTATTTTTCATAGATAAATTGATAAGATAATCTTTTGACGAAAAATCATTAATCATTTTCTTAAATAACTCATTAACTTTTTCTTCATTATTGTAATTTGTTTCATTATCTTTATTAATCATATAATCAAGATGTAAATCTTCTTTATTTAATACTACTGTTATATTAAATGAAAGACATAAAATAGACATTAATGAGAAAAGCACTTCAGAATTACCAGCATTACCATTTTCATCAACTTTTATTAACTTCCAAATAGTACTTGTGATTGAATGTTTGTCTAATAAATTTAAACTATAAATGTATAATGGCTCATAATTTAAGCCTTTATTTTGGCTTAATTTCAATTCTTTTAGCATTCCGTTTTCAACTAAAACTAATGATTTAAAGTTTTCATTTTTAATAGATTTATCTTTTAAAATAGATATTTCTTCTTTACTAATAGAAATAGTGTCATTTTCATTAATAGTTAATTCTATTAAATGCTTATAGCAATTTGTTTTATGTAACTTAGTATCATCCATAATAGTAAAAATTACTTCTATAGATAATTTTTTAAGATCTTTATTAATAGTTTCATAAATAAAATTTGAAAAGGTTTTATCAGTAATACCATCTGTGTCATTAATTAATCTTTTATAAATATATAAAGCTGATATGATTCCTGATTTACCAGATCCGTTAGGACCATAAATGGCTTTTACATTTGAATTATAAAAATCCATATTATCTTTAATTGTTTTATTAGTAAACAATAATTCAATAGGTTTATTTATGTTTTTTACTCCATTAATAATTAACTTATTTATAAATGTTTTTTTCATAACTATCACCTAATACCTTTCCATATTCATTACTATTTTATCACAAAAGTAGAAAAATAAATACAAAAATGTATATTTTGTTCTAAAAAGATTATATTATACGATTGATGATTGTAGATATTTTAATAACTAGAATCAAAAATTCAAAATTTCTTTTACATATTCCATATCATCAATTCTTAAAATTGTATCTTCTTTTGATGCATATGCAAATGGATTAATACTTCCGTACCAAATAATTCTATTATCGATAATGATTACATTCAAATCAGAATGTTCATTTGTTATATTTAACTTTTTATCTAATTTACAATCAGTAATAATTTTAATATTTCCATTCATTTCAATTAAATTATTTAAGATGTTTTCGTTAAAATAATTGAACATAAATATTACTGAATTAGCATTTTCAAGGTCATTTTGTAATTGATGTTTGTAATTATTATATGAAAATAGAAGATTAGTTTTTTCGTCATTTTCTTCAATCTTGAATTCTTCTTTTTTATATTCTTTTAATCTAAGTTGAAATTGATGTGAGAATTTTCCGCATTTAATATCTACATAATCATATACAGTTACTCTGTTTTTACCTTCAAATTCTCTTTGTATTCTACCAACATACTGAGACAATAATCCTTTCCACTTAAATGGCATAGTTAGAAATAATGTATCTAAAGAAGGCAAATCAAATCCTTCACCAAGATATTTGCCTGTGGAAATAATTATAAAACCATTTTCTACGCTTTTTATCTTTTCTGAGAAAATTTTCTTTTCTTTTGATTTAGATGTTCCATTTATTTTAAATATATTTTGGCATTTATCTTGTAACAATTTATACAATAATTCAATGTGCTCATTTCTTTCTGTTAAAAGCAAAATATTCTTTTTACTATCATATTCTTTAATAACATCTTCAATTATTTGCTCGTTTCTTATATTGCTAGAATATAATTCTTTACACAAATCCGAATAAGATAACATTGCATATTCTTTCTTGTTTTTAAATTTGGTAAATCTAGGCTTTAATATTTTAGAAAAACTGACTTTGTTTTTTTCTAGAGTTGCTCTTACTGGTGAAACACATTTAAAAATTATTTTTTCAAGGTGATCTGAACGATGAGGGGTTGCTGTAAATCCATATATGTGTTTTGCGTTAAATCGTCTAATTACATTTTCATAAGTTACACTTGCTATATGGTGGATTTCATCACCAATTATCGTGTCATATTTGTCGTATATTAAATCATTTTCATTAAGTGATTTAATGGAAGCAATATCAATGATACCTGTAAGTTTTTTCTTGGCACCATAATATACTCCAGCATCAAAATTCATAAATTCTTTTATTCTTTCTTTCCATTGCTCAAGTAATTTGACTTTTTCAACAAGGATTAATGTTGGTTTATGAATATTGTTGATTACGCTCATTCCCATAATGGTTTTGCCACTGCCGGTTTCCGCTACTAATAGGCCATAATCGTATTTGAGTAATTCGCTAACTGCTTTTTGTTGATTATCTCTTAATGTTGCATTGAAACTAATATTTATATTATGTAAATTTGTCCTTTTATCATTAATTTCAAAGGGAACGCCAATGTAATTAAGAAGATAAATTAAATCATCATAGCAGCCTCTTGGAAGTGATATATAATTAATATCTTCTTTGTATAATTCTATTATTCTTTCAATGCCATAAGTTGACATTCTTTTTGCTTGCTTTTCATAAAATTCTGGATTGTAAATAACCGCTAAACGCTTGATGTAAGTTATTGCTTTGTCTGATAAAGATTTTTTATTAATATAAATATCATTTTTCAAAATGATTTCAACAACATCTTTAAAATCAGATTTCATTAGATTGCATTTTTTTATATTCTTTATTGTTAATTCTACATTTGGTTCGTTAATTTTTAATTCCTTAAAGAGTAAATCTAATTCTAATTCGGATATCTTTTTAACATTTTGTAGAGCAATAATTTGATTGCTATATACATTAAAATAATCATCTACAAACATTGTTGTTTTCTTATTTCTTACACATTCTCCTTGAAGGGGAAGAGCAATACAGTTACCAAATCCATTATCATCAACAAAGTCTTGTGATGGAAAAAATCTATCATAAGATTTAAAAGATATGTTTTTATTATTTAACATTGCTTGTGTTAAAAGATAATCCCCTAATAATCTAGCATTTTTGGCATTAACTTTATCTTTAAAGAAAATCCAAACATGAGCTCCTTCTCCAGATTGTGATGTTTCAATTATTGAATCTACTCCGATTTTTTTACATTCTTTTTTATAAGCTAAAGCTGCTTCTTTGAATTCTTCATCATCAAAATCGATTGCCAAAAAGAAGCAATATTTATTATCAATAATCGGATATATTCCTAAAGATTTTTTACCTTGCAAATGTATCATGTATGCATCATCGTTTAGTTCTTTAAATACTTCATTAGGACATCCTTTGCATTGCTTATATTTTTTATGATCACATAAGATAGAAAAACGATTTTTACAAGCTTTGGCATAACCTTTTCTTCCATCTTTTTGCACATATTTTTCGGCATATACATCTTCTCTTCCTTTAAAGTATGATTTATAAATTTTAAGCTTTTCTGCAGTTGAAAATTCTTTTTGAGCAGTAATTTCATACGAAATATTGTGTTTGGTTAATAATGCTTTTAATCGATTATTTTCTTCTCTTAAATTTTTAATTTCTAATAATAAATTTTCTATTTCCATGTGTATTACCTTAATTTGATTTCATTAATATTTGCATATCTTTTTTATAACTTCATATACCCAAGCTGTTGTTCTTTTTGCTTCTTCAAAAGCAACTTGCTTGTCTTCTTCGGTAAGTCTATTGCTTATAATATATATATAGTCATTTATTTTCTCTTTTCCGATTGTTTTAATTGCTTGTGTTAATAGTTTTGTTTTATATGACATACCAGTAAAATCTTTATCCACTCTATGTGAAAAAGATATAGTAATTCCATTAATACAATATTTTCTATATGGACCCGATGAAATAAACTCATAATGACTTGTAACTTGTGTTGATATTCCTAATAAATTAAGTGATGTTTCGCCAGTAGGTGCAATTGTCCAACCATAATTTCTTGCAATTGCTTCCGCAACGAGATTAATATTTGGCTCAACATATTCATTTAATAGTGAACTAAATTTAGGCTTATAATACATTCCTCTACTGATTTTTTTGATTATATTTTTATTGGATAATCTAGATAAAATCTTTCTTGTTGTATCATATGAGGCAATGCCAATAAAATCTGAAACGATAAAAACAGTACCATATTGAGCATTATTAATTTTAGTTTCAATTATTTCTGAAATATTCATATGCTTTGTCTTCTGTCCTAAATAATATATCATTTATCGGACAACTAGTCAAATTTTTAAGTATATGTGTTTGATTTTTAATGTCATTTTTTTAACTATACTATATTTTAGTGGGTTGCACGATTATTTAGATAAAAATCTGAAATCGGTATGTTGATTAATACAAAAAGAAAAGTATTATTTTCCATCATCGATTTCTTCATAATAGTAAGAATAATCAATACCTTTGATAATCAATTCTCTATTTTCAAAATCACTAGTTAAAGCATTCTTAATCAACAAAAATATTTGTTTAGGTGAAGATGAAGAAATACTCATAGCGTTTAAGTATTCTTTTTTATCTATTTTTGACCAATCAACACATTTCTTTAAAGAACGAATTAATATTTGGTCTAACCATATTCTTGTTGCTCTGCCATTTCCTTCCATAAATGGATGAGCAATATTCATTTCAACATATTTATCTACTATTTGTTCTATGGTATTTTCTGGCATCTTATCAATATTATTTAATATACTTGGCAAATACAAAGCATTAGCGAACATAAATCCGCCTTTTGAAATGTTTTTATCTCTAATTTTTCCGGCAAAATCATAAAGTCCATCAAATAGATATGAATGAATTTGTTGTAGTCCTTTTGTTGTTCCAACTTCTATATCATAAATTATTCCCGAATTAATCAAATCATAAGCTTTATTTTTACTTTGTTCGTCAAGTGGATCATTATTTCCTTTTAGCCATTCTTTTAAAATGCTTCTACGTTTTCTTGGAAGAATATCTAAAAGAACATCCAAGCCTTTAATTGATAAACAATCAGTATCGTAAGTTTT
>CAKPBC010000016.1 GCA_934140155.1 uncultured Bacilli bacterium
TCCATTGTTTTTTCCTCCGACACTATTCTATATCTTGTTCGATTCTTTTCTATTACGGTCGATCTTTTTCGCTTACTTTGTAAGGGAAAAACGCAAGGAAAAAAGTTCGAACCCATATATTTTTCGAAGTTTTCTTTATCTACTTAATAAATATTATGTTATACTCTTTCTTGGTGATAATATGAATAAACAACCTAATTTAGACTTAATAAAAAAGCGTAATTGTGATTATCTAAAAACCAAAGTAAAAATTGAAAGTAATAAATACTTTGAAAGGAAAAACAAAAATATGAGAAAAGAATTAAATCTCGTTATTAGTAGTAACAATCAACATAAGATTGAAGAATTCAAAGAAATATTTAAAGATTATCCTAATGTCACAATATATTCTTTAAAAGATTTAAATATTAATGTTGATCCAGAAGAAAATGGTGCTACATTTAAAGAAAATTCTCTAATCAAAGCAAGCGCTGTTGCTAAATTAACTAGTTTTGCAGTTATTGCCGATGATTCTGGCTTAGAAATAGATAGTCTTGATGGTTTTCCTGGTATTTATTCTTCACGTTTTATGGAAGGTCACCCTTATAAAGAAAAATTTCTTGCTATATTTGATAAATTAAAAGATAAACCACGTGGAGCACAATTCCATTGTGTAATTACTTTAGTTAATTTAAAAGATGAGCCTCTATTTTTTGAAGGAATTTGTCGCGGAAATATTGCTTTATCTCCAAGTGGCGAAGAAGGATTTGGTTATGATCCAATCTTTGTTCCTAATGGATATGATTCTTCTTTTGCAGTTTTAGGTGAAGAAATTAAAAACAAAATTTCACATCGTGGATTAGCAAGTGTCGCACTCATCAATTACTTAAAAGAAAATAATTATATTTAGACACACAAAAACAGTTCAAAATGAACTGCTTTTTCGTTACTTATTATTGATTTTTAATTTATATAGACTTATAGCGCATATTGTTTTAGCATCAACAATTATGCCTTCTTTTATCATATTCTCTACTTCCTCTAAAGTATGATAAGATATTTCAATAAACTCATTTTCATCCCAATGCTTTTTAGTTTTCACTAAATCAGTAGCGGAATACAAATAAATTATTTCATCACAATATCCACAAGTTGGATAAATTTTACCTAATAACTCAATATGATTTGGTTTAAAGCCCGTTTCTTCTTCTAATTCTCTTTTAGCAATAGTTAAAGGCTCTTCACCTATTTCTTGTTTACCAGCTGGAATTTCATATAGTACTTCTTCAAAAGCATAGCGAAATTGTCTTTCTAAAATAATTTTATTATCACTAGTAAATGCAAGTATTGCTGCACCGGGAGTATGACGCACTATTTCGCGTGGTGCTAAATTGCCATTAGGACATTTAACTTGGGCTTCTTCAACACTTAAAACTGTCCCAATATACGCTTTTTTAGCGGAGATCTTTTCTTCTTTAAGCTTCATATTATAATTCACCCAATTCTTCTAACCAAACATTACTAGATGCATCACTTGGCATACGTAAATCACCACGTGGTGATAAAGATACTGAACCAACTTTAACACCATCTGGTAAACAACTACGCTTAAATTGTTGCGAGAAAAATCTACGAATAAAATTATTAAGCCATTTCTTTATTGTTTTTTCATCATAATAGCCATTAAATGCTAATTTTGCTAAGAAATAAATCTTTTTAACCGAATAATGATTTCTTAATAAGTGATATAAGAAGAAGTCATGTAATTCATAAGGTCCGATAATTTCTTCAGTTTTTTGAGCAATTTCACCTTCTTTTAATGGTAATAGTTCTGGTGAAACTGGTGTATCTAAGATATCTAATAAAGTAGCTTCTACTTTTTTATGATGCTTAGCATAATGATAAACAATATGTTTTACTAATGTTTTTGGAATTGAGCAATTAACGCCATAATTAGACATATGATCCCCGTTATAAGTCGCCCATCCTAAGGCAAGTTCACTTAAGTCACCTGTTCCAACCACTAATCCGCCAGTTTTATTAGCATAATCCATTAAAACTTGTGTACGTTCACGAGCTTGAGCATTTTCAAAAGTAACACTATGATCATTTTCATCTTGACCGATATCTTTTAAATGTTGCTTAGTTGCTGCACTAATATCAATTTCTAATAAAGTTACACCTAATCCATTAGCTAAATTATAAGCATTGTTTTTTGTGCGTTTACTAGTTCCAAAACAAGGCATAGTAATCGCATGAATGTCTTTTAAATCACGTTTACATTCTTTCATAGCTTCTACAGCCACTAATAAGGCTAAAGTAGAATCTAATCCGCCTGATAAACCAATAACCAATGTTTTAGCATGGGTATGTTCAACTCTTTTTACTAAGCCCATTACTTGTAATTTTAATATCCACATAGCTCTTTGATAACGTTCTTGTTCATCACTAGGAATAAATGGTGTTGGAGAAAACTTACGCGTAATTGTCGAAGTATTTAAAGGTAAATCAAATGAAATAAGTTTATATCCTTCTTTATTTTCTTTTGGATAAGAAGTCATTTTTTGTCTTTCGTTTACTAATTTTTCCAAATCAATTTCGGTAATAATTGTTTCATTAGTAAATAGTTCCGACTTTTTAATAATAGAACCATTTTCACTAATGATATTAGCTCCAGAGAACACGAGATCCGTTGTCGATTCTCCGTTACCGCTGCTGCAATATAAATAAGCACATACAAGTCGAGCCGATGTCGAAGACACTAACATTTCACGATATTCTTTTTTACCAACAATTTCATTTGAAGCACTTAAATTACAAATGATTGTTGCTCCCGCAATGGCGTGATTTGTGGATGGCGTATTAGGAATCCATAAATCTTCGCAAATTTCAACTCCCATAACCCACTTTGTATAATTAGAGTTTCTAAACAATAACTTATTTCCAAATGGAACATATTGATCAGCATAGCTTATCATATAGTTTTTACTTGGTGCTGGAGCAAAGTGACGTAATTCATAAAACTCATTATAATTTGGTAAAGCTGTTTTAGGCACAATTCCTAAAATTTTTCCTTTTAATGCTACAATTGCCGCATTATAACATTTATTTTCCACTAATACTGGTGCACCAAAAATAATAACCATATCAATATCTTTGGTTGCAATTAAAATATTTTTAACACCATCAACAACACTATTTAACAAAGTGTTTTGTAAAAATAAATCTTGGCAAGTATATCCCGTTAAAGTTAATTCCGAAAAAGTAAGTAATTTTACGCCTTTTTCCGCGCATTCTTTAGTTTTTCCAATAATAGCTTCACTATTTTTAGAAACATCCGCAACAACAGTATTGATTGTAGCACAAGCCACTTTTACAAACCCCATATTTTCCGATTGTTTACTAGCTTGAACAAAACTTTCTTCTTTAAAACTATTAAAAACCTCATCACAAGTTATTGAATCATAATATTCTTGAGACATAACTACTAAATCACTATAACCATTTTTAGTTATAAATATCGGTTTATTATCTAGATGTGCTTGATCAGATATTTCATTTGTTTTTCTTAAATCAGTAATTGGTCTAATATTTTTCATAATAACTCCTTTGTACATAATTAAGTCGTAATCTTGTACGACATTAGTGTAACATAAAAGCTTAGAAATTACGATAATTTCTAAGCGCTTTACTTAATTATTTTCCAATAATACTTTTAATTAAACTCTTCTTTTCAATAGTTCTATTATTTCCTTCATAGAACACTGCTAGAGTGCCTGGACCAACATGGGCACCAGTGACAATATCATAATAATATATTTCAATATCATTAATACCATTGTTTCTTAATAAGTTCGCTAATTTATTGGCATCATCAAGAGAATTGCAATGTGCAATAAATACTTTGCTATTTTTATCCGCTATATAATCAACAACTTGTTGAGCCAAAGTTTTAATAGCGTTATTTCTTCCGTGGACTTTCGAAGACACTTCAATTTTTGCTTCATCAGATCCATATAGCAATGGTTTAATTGATAAAATACTTGCAATCGTAGCCACAATACTTGATACACGACCGGAATTAGATAAATATTTAATGTTATCCACTGTAAACTCAGAACGAACTCTTTTAACATATTCTTCGGTCAAAGAAACTACTTCTTCAAATGTTTTTCCTTCTTTAGCAAGTTTATAAGCATACATTGCTACCATACCTTCACCAAAACTTGCTGTTTTAGCATCAATTACTTTTACTAATTCTTTTCCATGTTCTTCATTTATTTGACTAGCAATTAATGAAGAACTTTGATAATTACCAGAAATGCCACTTGCTATGCAAACGAAAATAACTTGATTTCCTTTTTCTACTTCATCAGTAAATGCCTTTTCAAATTGACCAGGACTAGTTAAAGATGTTTTAGCTTTTTCTCCTTTTAATAATTTTTCATAAAGTGTCTTAGAAAATTCTTCAACATCAATATTTTCTTCATAGCATAAATGACTTTCTTCACCAATTTGTAAAGTCATAGGTAGAACATTAATATCTAATTCTTTTTCTTTTAAAATATAGCTAAATAAATTTGAAGCTGCATCGGTAAATATTTTTATACTCATTTTAATCATCCTTTCTAATATATAATATATCCACTTAAACAAAGATTATATTCAATCCCGAAAACATATATTAACCCTTTTTAAAAGATAATGCAATTAATATGTTGATTTATGTACAAAAAACACGATTTCGTCGTTAAAATCGTGCTTTTTTAAGTTAATTAAATATATAATTATTTTATAAAATTTGTGTGTTCTGGTTTTTCTACTTCAGGAAGGCCAAATTCTCGAATGCCTAGTGAAATGGACTTCATTAAAAATATCATATTTTTAGCCAAAGTACGCATTGTTTGAAGTCCTTCTAAATCTTGAGCGGCTTCTCCTACTTTTCTTCCGTGTACGCTATTCCAGTATTGACTAGTAGCAATTGGCATACCAGATATAGAGAAATATTTATTAAGTTCATCAAATGTTGAAGAACATCCGCCGCGTCTTGCTACAACCACACTAGCGCCAACTTTAGTTCTTTTATCAAAATGGCTCGAATAAAATAATCGGTCTAAACAAGAAATTAGTGTTCCATTTGCGGAAGCATAATATACTGGACTCGCTACCACCAGCGCATCTGCACCTTTAAATTTTTCACTAATTTCATTTACAATATCATTAATACCACATTTATCATTTTTATAACAATAATTACAAGCGATACATCCACGAATTGCTAAATTACCAACCTGAATAATTTCAACTTCTATTTTTTCTTTTAAAAACTCTTTTTCCATTTCTTTTAATGCAATGGTGGTATTTCCATCAATACGTGGAGATCCATTTAACATTAATACTTTCATTGTTTTTATTTCCTTTCTTTATTACGCTCTATAGTTTCTTTTTCACGTTTATTTCTTATTTTTATCGCTAAATCATTAAGAAAACAAAAATCATTACTAGATAACTCTCTTACTGGTAAAGCATATGTTTTAGTGTTTCTAGTTTTCACCTTTATTATATGCTTTTTAATTTCAATAAGATCAATGATACCTTCTTCCATAAAATCTTGGTTTTTTCTATTACCTTTAATAACATAATAATATTCATCATTTTCAATATGAAAATCAATAACAATACGCCCTTTTAAGCCATAATTAAATTTATGAAACAAACTATAAATAGGTGTAATAAGAATTCCTAATATGCCTATCACTATTAATACTGTTCCGACAGCCATTTCCCAATTTCTAACATAATAAAATCGAAAAAAGCAAATATATAATCCAGAAAACAAAATAATAACAAACACTAATAAGCCATTTAAAAGCGTTGATACTTTTTCTTTTATTTGGTCAATAAATCGTCCTTTATATTCATTATCAAAACTAATCGTGTAATCATTCATATTTCTCAAGTCCTTTTAAAGCATAATAAATGCCATCTTCATCATTGCTAAGTGTATGATTAGGGAAAACATTTTTTAACTCATCAGGAGCGTTTCCCATCAAGAAACCTTTGTTAACAAACTTAAGCATTTCTAAATCATTATAGTTATCTCCAAAAGCAATAGTATTAGAATAAGATACATTTAACTTATCGCATAATATTTTTATTGCCTCGGCCTTATTTATACCTTTTTCCATTATTTCTAATAAAATAGGTGATGATTTAACTATCGAAAAATCAGGAAATCTATTTTTAAGTGCATCTTCAATACTTAAAATCTTATCCGGATTACAAATACATAAAATCTTATTTACAATGTTATTTCTAACAAATGATAAATCTCCTTCTTTTGATTTGGCTTTAACAATTGTTTCTTCTCTTATTATTCTAGGATCTAATTTATTTTTAACAATCCAATCATCCATGGAATAAACACACCAGGATAAATCGAACTTATTATGTTCAATAAAATCAAGTATGACTTGAGCATTTTCCTTTGTCATACCTTTGCTAAAAATAACTTCTCTATTTTCATCAAGAATAAGAGCACCACTATAAGAAATTATAAAACATTTCAAATTATAAGTGTTAACTATCGGATATATACCCGAAGGACTTCTTGCCGAAACAATAGCAAAATATGTTCCAGTAGCAATCTTTTCTTTTAAAATATTTAATGTTTTAGTGGGAATTTCATGTTTGGAATTCAACAAAGTACCATCAACATCACTAAAAATAATATTTTTCAATTTTATCACCAAATGCAGTATACCATATTCACTAATTATGCGTCACAATTAATTTAATTCTTTATTCATCCAATCATTAAGTTTTTTAATAACAGAAGCATCATGAACATCGCTTCCATATATTGCTAATCCGTTTTTTATTTTAGCACCTGAACATAATTTTCTTACATCTTCTAATATACTCCCTAGATGTGAACCTTCATGTGTAGCAAAAGGCATAATAATCTTGTTTTTAAAATCTAATTTTTCTAAACAAGTAAACATTGGCATTGGAAAATGTGACCACCAAACTGGTCCGCCAATATAAATCACATCATAACTAGAAATATCTTTTAAGACATTTTTTAATGCTGGGCGAAAGTTATGTTCCCATTCTTCTTTAGCATAGTCACAGCACTCCCTATAGTTATAAGGATAAGGTTTTTCACTTTCCACTTTAAATAAATCAGCATTACATATACTAGCAATTTTTTTAGCAATTACTTCTGTGTTACCTTCTGTAATATTTTTAATACCATATTTGGTGTAATTTTCACCAGTATGAGAAAAATATATAACTAAACTTTTCATAAAATCACTTCTATTTATTTTTTCTTTGTTCTTCTAAGTTTAAAAAGAATTCCGCGGTTTCTGGAGATTCATGAGGGAAGAACGAACTTGTTTTCGTATCTAAGTTTTTAATTGCTTCTTTTTCCTCTTTAGTTAATTCAAAACTATAAACATCTTGGTTTGTTTTCATTCTTTCTTCTTTAGTAGTTGTTGCTAAAACAACAATATCGTTATCTAATAAATATCTAATAATAACATTAGCTACACCTGTATGATGATTATTAGCAATATTAACTAATGTTGGGTTAGAAAACATATTATTTCGGCCTTCTGCGAATGGACCCCATGCTTCTGTTACAACATTATATTTTTTGTTCCATTCTCTCCAATAATCTTTTTGATCAAATGGATTAACTTCAATTTGATTTATCATTGGTTTAATTTCAGCATGCACGCATAAATCCACTAAACGATTTGGCCAGAAATTAGAAACACCAATAGTTTTTGCTTTTCCGCTTTTATAAATTTTTTCTAAATCTCTCCATGCTCCGTAATAATCACCAAATGGTTGATGGAGTAATAATAAATCAACATATTCGACACCTAATTTTTCTAATGATTTATCAAAAGATTCAATAGTTTTGTTATCGCCAAAATTTGTTACCCAAATCTTAGTTGTTAAAAATATTTCTTTTCTATCGATACCTGATTCTTTTATGGCCTCGCCAACTTCTTTTTCATTATAATATGCTTGTGCGGTATCAATATGGCGATATCCAGCCTTGAGTGCTTTTAAGACACAATCTTTTGTCACACCATCTTCAGGAATGCGGTACACCCCATATCCTAATTCTGGTATTTTGCTTCCGTTACTTAATTCTTTATAATTCATAATTTTGTTCGTATTATTCAGTTGAGCCTAGTTTGATGACTGAATAATCTTTCTTTCTCCTTTCTAGGCTATAATATTTATGCTGTGTACCTGTCTCATATTTTTGCCATTCGATGGCTTAGGAGATTTTCAGGACACGGCTTTTTACCAACCATCG
>CAKPBC010000017.1 GCA_934140155.1 uncultured Bacilli bacterium
TTTAAGTGATCCAAGAAAATGTGATAATAATAAATTAAAAACTGTCATTAGACACCCAATAAAGAAAAATTAATAGATATAATTAACTATTGCATAAAAAATTAAATGGATTATAAAATAGGAGCGTTATTGCGTTACGCAAAATGATGACAGGGTTACGCAAATTGATAGAAATGTTACGCAAAAAAATAAGCGTTACGCATTTTGTATCAAAATAGTTTATCATTGCCATATTGAAACAACTGGATTGATACTAATATCAGTCTTTTTTTCATTTTTAAGGGCTATTTCGCTTGTTCTAGGCATAAATTGCTTAATTTAGTGTGAAGCAGCCTTTTTTTCTTTGCCTGTTTTAGAAGAAGGCAATTTATCAAAAGCACGAATCGGCAATAAAAAGCATAGGCTAACTATCAAAAGCACGAATAATAGATTGATTAGTCTTATAAATTTCTGGCTGTTTTTGGTTGTTTTCTGGCTGATATTGTATCAAAATGCGAATTGTTGTAATTTAATATTTAAAGTAACCATCAATAAAATTGGTGAATAGATATTTTGAAAATAGCACTAATTTAATGTATACTTTATTGTATACTTTTATATCGAAATATGGTATACTAATTATGGAATTAATGGAGGCGTTTTAAATGAACGCATTTAAAGATATTTTTGAAAATTTATTATCATTGAAAGACGAATATGAATGGCTGGATTTTAAAGAAAACTGGTTTTCTAAAGATGAAATTGGTGAATATATTTCCGCTATATCAAATGGTGCTTCTTTATGTGGTAAGGAAAATGGGTATATTGTTTGGGGAGTAAATGATAAAACAAAAAAAGTCGTTGGCACAAATATTAATTTTGATAGAGACATAGATTCAGAACCATACAAACATTATCTTGCAAGAAATCTTAAACCTAGCATTGCTTTTGATGTTGTTGAGTTTACTTATGATGGAAAACGCATCGTGATGATTATAGTACCATGTGCTAAATCAGTAAAGACAAAATATAAAGGCATAGATTATATTAGAATTGGTTCAAGTAAAGAAAGACTTGATAAGTATCCTGAATATGAAATTAAGTTAAATAACATATTGGTTAATGGTTTTCCTACCATTGTCAATACTCCAGCACCAGATTATGCTCAAGAACTTACGTTTGAAAAACTATTTATATATTATGGAGCAAAAGGTATCAATTTAAGAAAAGATACATTTATTAAATCACTCAAATTAAAAACAAAGAATGGCCAATATAATATAATGGCTTATATTCTATCGGATCAAAACAGTATTCCTATTAGAGTATCAATTTTTAATGGCAAAGATAAAGCGTCACCATTGTTTTCTGTAAAAGAATTCGGCAACACTTGTATTATGTATTCGATGGATAAAATATTAGAATATGGAGATGCTATTAACATAATTCAAGCGGATGAAAGAGGAAGAATATCAGAAAGAATAGATGTCCCTTTATTTGATTATGATTCCTTCCATGAAGCAATTTTAAATGCTTTTATTCATAATAAATGGTTAACATTAAATGCTCCGCAGATAAGTATTTTTACAAATAGGATAGAAATCCTTTCTCATGGTGGATTAACTATTGATCAAGATGAAGAAGGATTTTATAGTGGCTCAAGCATTCCGGTTAATGAAGTACTTGCATCTATATTCTTGCAATTAAGAATAAGTGAACGTTCCGGAAGAGGCGTGCCAAAGATTGTAGCTGCCTATGGTAAAGATTCAATAAAAATAGAAAAAAATAAAATTACCGTAACTATTCCTTTTAAAAAAATTGGTGTTAATGGTTTTGAAATAGTATCCAATAAAGTATCCAATAAAGTATCCAATAAAACAGAGAAAAAAATATTAGAATTAATGAGAGATAATCCAAACATAACTATTCAACAAATAATGGTTAAAACAGCACTATCTGAACCAGGTGTCAAAAAGAATTTGAAACAACTTAAAGATAAAAAAATCATAAAGAGAATTGGATCAAAAAAGACTGGTTACTGGGAGGTCATCGACAAGTCATAAAATGAATCTATGAAACTATTCTTTTACAGTAATTAAGGATTGGTGGAAAAGTATTTAAATGCGTTTTAATGATGAAAAAAAATAAAATCAAGATGGGTGATTAACTAAAATTTACAAACACAAAAACTAATGAAATACTAATATGTGAAGTAATCAATATTTACAAATATAGTAGTTTTAAAGACCTCTATGAAAATCATAATAAAATCTCAATTGGATATAAAGAAGATGAAATAGTTAATCCAAATGATATGCTAAAGTATTATTCAAAAGAAAATGTTGATAAATATGGAGTGCTTGGAATTAAAATCATCTTAAAACGATAAATTTTCACAACAAAAGGGTACGAACTTTTTTGAAGGGATACGAAATTGTATTAAATGTTATGTTTCTAGACATATTAGTAATATTTATAAAGACAAAGAATTAGATATTATTTCAATATGTGCGGAAAACGCACAAGTTCAAATTGAGAAAATAGAAAAGTTAATCATGCAACATTTGAAAGGAGCGTCGAGATTTCTACTCGACTATAGTTTATGGATGAATTTAAAATAGTAAAATTTGTTGACAATAATTTTGAAATTGATGTTAGAACTGATATAAACAATGAAACTGTTTGGCTTACACAGAAGGAAATGGCATTATTATTTGAAGTGTCAATAGATAATATCAGTTTACATATAAAAAATATTTTGAAAGAAAATGAATTAGATATTTCAACTGTCGAGGAATCCTCGATAGTTCAAATTGAAGGAAATAGAAAAGTTAATCGTACCATAAAAATTTATAATCTTGATATGATTATTTCTGTTGGATATAGAGTTAAATCTAAAAGAGGTATTATTTTTAGAAAATGGGCTAATAAAATTCTAAAAGAATATTTAATTCAAGGCTATTCTATTAATAAAAAAAGAATAGAAGTGCTTAATAAAACAATTGACGTACAAAATAAAAAACTTGTATCATCATTAAATATCGACCAAGAAACATTAGTTAATGTTATAGAAGAATATACTAAAGCTTTAGATTTATTAGATGACTATGATCATCAATGTTTAATTAAACCAAAAGGTAATGAAACATTATATAAATTAACATATTCTGATTGCAGAACGATTATAGATTCGATGAAGTTTAAAAATACATCATCGGTATTTGGTGTAGAAAAAGAAAAAGGAAAACTAGATGGAATTCTTGCTGCAGTTTATCAAAATGTTTTTGGACAAGAAGTTTATCCTTCATTAGAAGAAAAAGCTGCTCATTTACTATATTTTTTAGTGAAAGATCATCCGTTTGTTGATGGATGTAAAAGAATTGCGGCAACATTATTTTTGGAATTTTTAAATAGAAATCACGCATTAATTAAAAATGGTAAAATAATAATATCAAACGAAACATTAGTTGCAATTACTGTTTTAACTGCAGAATCAAAGCCAGAAGAAAAAGAAGTTATAATTAAACTTATAATGAATTTTTTAAGTGAAGAAAATTAACAAATAGTATTAAGATAAGTAATAATATTTAATTTTTAGGTTGGCATTAAGCACTTAAATATGTGTGTTATAAAAATTATCGCTGATGAACTTGGATTTATGGAATCTCAATCAGATTATTATGCTGAAGAAAAGTGTAATAATAAATGCCACTTATCTAGTATTATGTGATTATTTTGTGAATACAGTAATTAATTTTTAGTGTTACGCAAAAAATAGGCGTTACGCACTTTGCATCATAGTAGTTAATTATTGCTAAGTAGATGAAAACATTCTATATGTATATGGTGATTTTTTATATCTTTTTTAATTAAAAAAAGCATCAATTTTTCTTATATTTGACCTATCGATGAGAATAGAACTATATGTATGTTTCAAACAATATAGTCCATGGTTTTATTTATGAGAATTGGTGTCTATAAATGAAAAATTATTAGATTCTTTGCCTAACTAAGAATAAGTAATAAATCTAGAAGAGAAGTTTCAAAAATTGTTAAAAACTATTCTAGAAATGCTTTTGAATTTAAAGATAATTTAATAGTGGTTACTATTCCATTTGATTATAATAGAAAAGTTGGCGATAAGGTTGGCGGTAAGATTGGCGATAATCTTATAACTAGAAAGCATGGATTAAAATTTCAGTTGCTTGCAATTTGTAGATAACTGATGTGTTTTATGGTATAATATTAATGGTGATAATATATGTCTGCAAAAACCTCAATAAGATATTTTAATAAAAAACCTGTAAGGTCAAGATGGGATGAAGAATCATCATCATGGTTTGTTTGCGCTATAGATTTAATAGCGGCAGTAGTGGAAACTGCAAATCCAAGAATATATTGGTATACAGTTAAAACAAGAAATAGTGAGTTATTAGCATCTTGCAAGCAACTGAAAATGACTGCTTCAGATGGCAAAACTTACGATACTGATTGTTTATCAATTAAAGGCTTGGATGTTCTTTTAGATATTCTTCCAAGAAAACGTAGAAGTATTTTAAAAGAATGGCTAAAAGGAAATAATGATCCACTTGATGAACAAAGTAAAAAGAAAGCTTATGATTTGATTAATTCGGGCATAATTAATGATATAGAAGTTGGAACAACAAGAGGACTGCAACAAATCCATTCATATTTATTTGATGGACTTTATGATTTTGCCGGAAAGATTAGGGATAAAAACATTTCAAAATGCGGATTTATGTTTGCTAATGCTTTGTATTTGCCAAGTATATTAAATAATATTGATAAGATGCCAGAAAATACAATAGAACAAATAGTGGATAAATATGTTGAAATGAATATTGCTCATCCATTTATGGAGGGAAATGGCAGAGCAACAAGAATATGGTTAGACCAAATATTAATTCGTTCTTTAAAAAAATGTGTTGATTGGTCAAAAATAGATAAAAAAGAATATTTAGATGCTATGAGTATTTCTTCATCTTCATCTAAACAAATATTTATGTTGATTAATAATGCTCTAACTAGTGATTTTGAAAATAGAGAATTGATTATCAAAGGTATTGATTATTCTTACTATTATGAAGAAATTGATGATGAAAAATGATAAAGCTAGATTTGTCAAATAAAAAAGCTTTGGTTTAGAAATTTGCTTTATTAAAGATGAAATTGGATAATATATATCTGCAATATCAAATGGTGCTTGTTTATGTGGTAGAGAATATGGGTATGTTATATAGGAAATAAAAGATAACACTAAAAAAGTTATCGAAACTAATATAAATTTTGATAAGGATATCAATAGGGAATCATATAAGCATTATTTGGCAAGAAATTTAAAACCAAATCCGAGCAAATTAAATTAAAAGTTGATTCTAGACACTGGTTAGTGAGTGAATTGATAAATTTAGCTAACACAATAACTTTTACATAACAAAATGATATTTGCTTAATTGATAATAATATTACAAAAAGTAAATGTAAAATGAGCTTCATTTTTTATTAAATTATTAATTGTTCCAATAGTGTTAACTGTGAATTAGTGACAAAACTAGTGACAGAACTAGTAATGTCACTAGAGAAACGCATAAGAAAGTTAATAAATTAGATTTGGAAGTTTTGAAACTTTTGAAAGAAAATCCTATTTATACAAGAGAAGAAATAACTCAAAAAGTAGGAAAAACAGCTAGAACTATTCAAAAAATATTAGATAGACTTAAAGAAACTAGAAATATAGTTAGAATTGGGAATAAAGTTTTTAGCTAATGGGAAGTAATAGAATAATATTGTAGCATTACGGCATAAGAGAGTGTTTTTTTGCTTTAAAATAAAAGATATGAATAATTACTTTTTCACCGATAATCATCAATTTTAAATGTGTGGCCCATTAACTAGAAAACCTAGATTAAAATTTTCAATTTTTTTGTATTTACTTCTTGCTATTATGTTTAAAATTTGTTAATATAATTAAGCGCTAAGGGAAAACAAGGACACTTAGCTCAGTTGGGAGAGCGTTTCCTTCACACGGAAGAGGTCGCAGGTTCGATCCCTGTAGCGTCCACCATAAAAAATGCCGTCTTAGCTCAATTGGCAGAGCAACTGATTTGTAATCAGTAGGTTGTTGGTTCGATTCCGATAGACGGCACCATCTTGTTTATTTGTGTACTTGTTTTCTTAAAACGATTACACTTTTTATTTAACTGGGCGTGTGGCGGAACTGGCAGACGCGCTAGACTTAGGATCTAGTGGCAAAACCGTGCAGGTTCGATTCCTGTCACGCCCACCAAATCAATTGAAATATCCTCCAAAATTTTACCTAAATAAGGTTAGAATGATTGGAGGATTTTTTTTAGATTTTTGGGCTAATTTGAATGTAAGCGAAAAAGATCGACCGTAATAGAAAAGAATCGAACAAGATATAGAATAGTGTCGGAGGAAAAAACAATG
>CAKPBC010000018.1 GCA_934140155.1 uncultured Bacilli bacterium
GTTCTTCTCGCTAGTTCATTACAGACGATTAAACCAACGAATACTAATACCCATCCCAGAAGTTGATAAAGGGAATAGGTACCATAAATATTGAATATCATAATACCTCCTAATATTCTAAAAAAATTATAAGCACTTAAATAAAAAAAGAAAATAATTTTATCAAATTTTGTTGAACAAAATTTATTTTTTTAAATTTTATGAAAATTATTCACATGTTTTAATTTGTTTTAATAAAAATCAATCAAAGATTGAGAACAAAACAAACTATTTAATTTAATTAGTATAATTTTTATAAAAGACACATCAGGTTAAAAATTTATTGTTTTATTATAATAAAGACTTCATGAAACAATGTATATACACCTTTATTAGTTACTTTTTTTATCAATTTTGTACTACCATCAATAAATTTTTCTGTAAAGTAAATGAATAACTTTCCATTTTCTTCAATTTTATCAAGAGTAAATAATCGAAATTTTTCTTCATCAAATGTTAAACACACGCAATAAGCATCCCCATTGCGATTAGTAAAGATTCCTTCATATTCTATCACATAAAGATTAGTCTTATATTCAGAATTATACATTGCTTTGCTTATAGGAATTTCTTTATGTGCAACGTTATATTCTTTCATAATGACATTACATGCACCTCTGAAAACACCGGTCCATTGATTTTTATTATCTTTCATGTAGTTTGCAAAATCTGTTTTCACATCATTGAAATATTTCAATAAATTTTTACTTAATAATTGATTATACGTCATTATTTTCTACTCCTTTTTATTCTTTATTACTCTTGATAATTAATTTATTAACAACAAACTCAACCATTGTCGAAATTATAGCATTTTTCGTTATTAAATTATCTTGTAGTGTTTATCGTAATTTAACAAATCTAGTACTAAACAATTCTTCTTCGTTACTTTAGCCGTTTGTTATCTTATATATTTCTCTAAGAAACTCAAAATTGATTACACTATAAATATGTTATCATGCTCATCTATACTATTGCTATCATTTTTTCAAAAAATAAATTAAGCTTTACATGCTGAATTTAACAACTTTATTCACAACAAATTTGAAACCTATTTTATCCCAAGATTATTTGAAGAAATATCAAAACAATTTCTAATCCATTTAAATAAAAAATTTAACTTCTATGCTATTTGATATTGGTACGATAAATCCAAAAGGAACGCCTTCATTGGTCCTTAATGATTTAACAAAATTTGAATAATTTATACATAAGCCCTCTGCACTAATCAATCAATCAAACTACTAAAAAAGGGAATACATCCAGGATTTCCACGTTTTGATCTTGCGATTGTCATATGTCATTTAATAGCAATACCTGAAAATTTATTGCTGTCGATATATTCTCCAGGTTCGCTTAGATTTTGATTTGTGTAAAACAACCTATTTTAATACAATTTGCGTACACCCTTTAAAAAGTGCGTACAGTTTGCTAAAAATGCGTACAGCTGAAAAAAGAAAAACCTCCCAACAAGTAGGAGATCTGTAACTGTTTTCGTTACCGAATGTGCTCTAGCCTTTTAACGCGATCCTAGGCATTACACTGCCCACGATACAGTCTCACGAGTGGATAATAGTCAATGACCATAAACATTTTAGACTGCTCAAATAAATAGAAGGTTAAAAAAAGCCACCTTTTTAAGTTGTGATTTTCTTGCCATTTTGCAATAAATGCTCATCTTTGTTATATTGAATACCACCACAATTCAAAATAACTAAGCCTGATTAACATTCATTTTTAAGTAGACTCGCTTAATCGCTTCGAGTCCTGCTTTTTCTCCGTTCTCTACTGCTTTGCCATACATTTCGATTGCTTTCTTGTAATCTTTTCGCACGCCGAAGCCGTTTTCGTAACAAATTCCGAGATTGTGATACGCAACACCAGAACTGTACTTTTCAGCAGCAGTCCTAAAACACTTAACCGCTTCGGTTTTGTCTTCTTTCACACCGTTGCCTTGAAGATAGCAAAGTCCGATATTGATAATCGCCTCGTTCTCGCCGAGATTGTATGCGTCGGTAAATAGTTCAAAGGCTTTTTTATAAGCCGCTTCGGTTTTGATTAATTTTTTGACTGCTTCTTTATAAGTCATAAATACTCCTCATCCACATTTTCTATAATTTACTAGAAATTATAGCATTTTTTGCCTTTTTATCTATATGGAGCTTGGATTTTTCTCAAAATTCAAATCGTGTAAAATTTAGCGTCTTTAATATTATCGTGTATTTTATTATCACCTTTTAACACCATTGTTTTTTGAAAATCATTTTCTTACTCTCTCATATACTATAAAATCACAATCTTATTATATTACTTCCCAATAACCAGAAACTTTATTTCCAATTCTAACTATCTTTCCATCATCTTTAAGCCTATCTAACGCTCTTTGCACAGTTCTAGCTGTTTTCCCAACTTTTTGAGCTATTTCTTTCCTTGTATAAACAGGATTTTCTTTTAAAAGACGCAAAACTTTAAAATCTAATTCATTAACTTTTTTTGGTACTTCTGTAGTGACATCACTAGTGACATTTACAGTGACATTATTTCTATGGAAACTGAATCTAAAGCCAAATTCATTATTATAATATTCATATTCAATATTGTTTGCTGCGCATAATTCCAATACTTTTCTTATTCCACTACCTTGAACTTCAACATTCTTAGAACGATATAAAACATCTAATATCTTTCTATTTCTAGGCATTGATTGAATTCTACGTTCAGCAAAATCTTCTGGTTTATAATTAATTGGAAACTCGCCAGGATTATAAATATCTATCATTGTTGGAGTTATATCAATTTCATGTTCAGTAATAGAACGATAATTCGCATGAGCAAAAGCATTAACAACAATTTCTCTTACAGCATCAACTGGTACTTCTGGTATTTCAATTCTAGAGGAGCTCTTACCATCAAATTCAACTCTCCAGTTCATATGCTGATTAATATATACTGTTGCAATATCAATCAAATTATAAATATTATCATGAACCCTGTTAATATCTAAAAAACTAATTCTTTGATCTGTAGCATAAACTGCCATTTTTAAAACAGTTGGTTCTTTTGAAGAAAATAAGAAATAACCAGCATTAGTCAACTTATCATCAACCATTAATCCAAGCATAGTTAATAGTTCCTTTTCGTCATATGTTTCAAGTGGTTCCAATCTGCCATAATTAACTGCTCTTGTATAAAAACTCTTTAATGTTTTAGAATCAATATCTTCAATTCCAAATGTAGTTAAATTGTTTTCCCATATAGATGAATAATCAGTATTTAGCATCATATGTTTTAGTTCATCTGGAGTCATATCTTCAGCTCTATCATGAACTCTTTTGTAATATCTTCCATACGATGAATATGGTCTTTCAGTGCCAGCAAACTCGACTTTAATAACACTAATACCATCCAATACTTCTTCTTTAATTGAAGGATATATCATTGGTTTAATCGCAGTCTTAATATGAGTTGCAACATCATCCAACGAACTAGCACTTACTAATTGCCCACAAACATCCCCATTTGGTTTAACACCAAAATATAAAACGCCTTTACCATGCTTATTTAATATGGAACAAATATCATCCATAGCATCCCTAAGTTCACCTGTTGTTTTTTTAAATTCTAATGTCTCATTTTCTTTTCCTAGATTCATATGTGCATCTCCTATTGATTAATTCAATCATATTATATCATTAGCAAAAGAAAATGTCGCTAGTTTTGTCACTAATTATGTCACTAGTTTTGTCACTACTAAAATCCTATGGAACTAATAAAATTCAATTTTTAAAGTAAAATATCGCATTTTAAACGTAAATTCTGTTATTTTTGCAATAAAAAAGCCTGATAACATTGTATCAGACCTATTCTGCTATTATGTGTGTGATTACCTATATTGATACAATTTGCGTACACCCCTTAAAAAGTGCGTACAGTTTGCTAAAAATGCGTACAGTTTAAAAGCATCAAATATCTTTTTCATTTCCATCTTTTATTCTATTGAACCACATGTTTTGTGTTGCTGATTACTGAAAAAGCCATTAAAAGTAACTCCTTTTCCAACTAAAGAATTGACTTGATGCAAGCATAAATAACTATTTATATATTCGCTTTGTAATCAAAATAAGTAGAACAATATTCAAGAGATTTATCTAAAAACTCTTGCAATTTATCAAGGTCAGC
>CAKPBC010000019.1 GCA_934140155.1 uncultured Bacilli bacterium
GATCTAACAGAGCGTGAGAAAGAAAAAGCTGTTTATATGAGAGATATGTATCAATTAGACAGAACTGATCTGAATACTGGTAGAAAAGAATTTTTGAAATATCTTGTAAATGATGATGAATATTATGAGATACTTAAAAATGACGAGAAAAGTTCGACAAGGATAATTTTTTTATCCGTTTTTACATATTATAAAAGGAGAAGTGAAACTAATGGAGAATAAGACAAAGGAGTTCGTATTGGACCAGACAACAATAAAAAAACTTTTGACAGCGTATAAATTAACTATACCAGATTTTCAGAGAAGCTTTGTTTGGAAAAAAAATAAAAAATATCAGCTGATATCTTCCTTGTCGAAAGGATTTCCAATAGGGGCAATAACCCTTTATGAAGATAAAGGACAATATTATATTATTGATGGGCTGCAGAGGATTAATACATTGCAGCAGTATTTGTCAAGTCCGTCTGAAATAGTAGGTTTTAAAGAGTATTACAGTAAAATAAGTGATGATATTAAAAATTTTTTGGCTAAAAACGATTTGAAAATAAGAGAAAATCAGCTTAAAACCTGCATAAAAAAATGGTATGAAGGCCTTAAGGGTTTATACGAATATGAAAAGATGACAGTTCTTTATAACACAATTAAATCCAAACAGGATATTTTTAAATTTTTGAATGATTTGGATCTGGTTGCAGAATTGTTCGATATATTACAATTGAATATAAGAATAGTGCATGATGATATAGTCCTGATCATATACAAAGGTGATAAGGAAGATCTGCCAGAATTGTTTAAAAATATTAATACAGGCAGTGTTGCTTTATCCCAGTATGAAATATTACAATCCGTTTGGATCAATAATTATCTTAATGAAGCAATACTTGTAAATGAGTATGATGCATTTTTGAGAGAATTAGAACTTATTAAGGAAGATTATGAGATAAGTGCAGCCAAAGATAAGGGACAGTTTGATATATTCAAGAATTTAATCGGTCTTAATAATATTATATGCTGTATTAAAGATAGCGATAGAGTATTTCGTTATTCAACTTATAAAAAATTGACACGATGTGTTAAGTACGAAGATGATATTACAAAGTATTATGATAACGATACCATAGCATTTGAATTATATTCATCAATTATCAGTTTATCATCAAACAGAATTATTAAGGCTGTAGATATATTGTATTCTGAAGAACATACGAAAGACGATATAAGTATTTTTATAAAGGAATTGAATAAAGTAATCGTTGAGACAATAAATTGGCTTGTAGATTATGTGCGTGAAAATAATAAAAAATTAGTAGAAAGCAAATATCATTCATTATATATAATAACTGGTCTGATCATGGCGAGGTATGATATAGATGCAGAAAATCTTACGATATCAAAGATAATAAAGAAAAGTGACATAGAGGAAAAATGTCTTGATATTGACAGGCATATTAAAGAAAAATGGTTTTTGGATGAAAATCGTCAGGTGGGATTTTTTGCAAAGAAATTAGCAGAGTTAAATGATATGAAAAAATAATTCCTCGATTATGGAATTTTGTTAAGGCTTCACAACCAGGATAAAGTGTGATAAGATTTATACATCGTTCAATTAGTGATTACTAAAGGAGAAATACGTATGAATAATCTTACTTCATTATTTTTGTCACAGTCTTACCAGGATACCTGGGAAGATTATAACCGTTCGCTTTCATCGGAGAATTTTCCCAAATGGGATTATATTATTCTGACTGCTTCTAACGAGAATCAGGCAGCCGGTTATCGTAATCAGATTGAATCCAGAAAAGATTTTTTACCGACGGAAACACATTTTGCAGTAATTCCGGATGAAGGAAATGTCAGGGTGGGATCTGGTGGAGCAACGCTTTCTGTTCTTCGCTATATTTATCAAAGAGAAGAGAAATTGAAAGGAACGGGATCATTTGCAGGATTGCGTATTCTTGTTATTCATTCGGGTGGTGACAGCAAGAGAGTCCCCACTTATTCTGCATTGGGCAAACTTTTTAGTCCGGTACCACATAAATTACCAAATGGAAAATCTTCCACATTGTTTGATGAGTTCCTTATTGCAATGTCTTCAGTTCCATCTAGAATTCGTGAAGGAATGCTACTTCTTTCCGGGGATGTTTTACTGTTGTTTAATCCGCTTCAGATTGATTTCCCAGGAAAGGGAGCAGCAGCCATTTCTTTTAAAGAAAATGTCGAAACCGGTAAAAACCA